>NZ_OCTU01000009.1 GCF_900232945.1 Urinicoccus timonensis | reverse complement strand
AAATACTATTTTTCGTCTATACTTTGGTGTAAAGACAATATGATATTTACACATCCATTTTGTGTGTGATAATGAATTTGCCTTTTGAGCCATATGAATCACCTCTTATTATTTTAGGTCTGAACAACTCTATTATAATACTGAGGTGATTTTTTGGTATAACCTTTATTGCCTACCCGCATAGCGGGTAGTTTTCTGTTTCGCACGCCTTGCGTGCTCAACTGACTAAAGTCATCAATAAATGATAAAACCACCCAGTAGGGGTGGTTTTATCATAGAAAGAAAATAGCTCTTGAGGGTTATTTTCTTTTTTTAAATGGAGTAAATTTGGTCAAAGAGGTCTTTATTTTCTTCAATCATATCTTGAGATCCTAGAACAACCAGCTGGTCTTGGTCCATGGCTTGGTTCAAAACAGCTTGGTAAGATTTTAAACTTTGAAGGCTGGTGGCCAAGGCTTCTTGCTTTTGGATGGACAGGTCTTCTTCCTCTTGGCCTAGAATAAAACGAGCTAGGTCGATTTGTCCTGCTTCATAGGGAGTTCTCAAGGGGTCAAAGGCATTCATGGACCCAATGACGATTTGACTAATTTCTTCGGGGTCTAGGTCTAATTGGTCCAGGTAGGTCCCCATGGCGTCGTAGCAGGCAATAGTTTCTTGAAGTTGGGGGTCCCGGTAGCTATAGGTTGCAAGGAGACCAGAAGATTTTATGCGAATTCCAGCTCCATAGGCACCTCCCTTGGCCCGGATGTTTTCGTGGAGGTATCCAGTGCTTAAGAGGTTGGCCAAAACCGTCATGGATCCGGAGTAGGGAGCACCCAGTTTATTTAGGTCATAACCCTTGGAAATATAGAGGACAGAAGCTGGTAGGCTAAAAGCTTCTTTGGCTGGAGATAGACTTGGGCTCAAGTCAACTAGAGGATAAGGAGTGAATTTTTTTGTTAGAGTTTTGAGAGAAGGGGCTAGGTCTTGATAGATTTTTTCTTCTCCCGTAAATTCAATAACAAGACCTTGATGGTTAAAGGATTTTTTGTAGACTGCTTCCAAGGATTGAAGGAAGGAGTCTTTTCTCTCTTCCCAATGGTCCAAAAGGTCTTTTAAATAGAAGTGGTAGTCCAGGCCTCCTAGGAGTTCACGAATCTTAGCAGCCTTGGAATAGTGGCTGTCCACCCGACTGGAGGCAATGACATGGCCATTTTGTAAAAAACCGGCTTCGTTGGATGTTTTTTCTAACATCAAAAGGTCGTAGATTCTCTTTTCTTCCTTAAATATTGTATGGGAGAAGATATCCTCCATTATGGGTAAGATTTTTTCCACTTCTTGGTCCAGAGATGCTGTATGGACATTGAAGCGGATAGAATACTTATCCTTGCTTTGATAAACAGTAGGGTCAAAAAGGATTCCGGATGAATTTAAATAAATGGCTGTTGATAGGTCCTTATAGGATTGGTTTTGAGTGGAAATTTTTCCCAAGAGGTTGGGTAAAAGAGCCAAACAAGCTAGTTCATCCAAGTTTAGATGGTGAGCTTCAAAAGACAGGGTTAAATAGGAAAGGCCATTGGTAAACTCCGGATGGAAGAGGTAGTGGACACCATCTTCTTCTGTTAATTTTCTGGAGATGTGGCGGATTCCTGGTTTGATATCATCTAGGGTCAATTTGGGAATGGAGGCCTTGGCTTGGGGACTATCGGGTGTGGACTGGTAATCCAACAAAGCCCGTGCTTCTTGTAAGATTCTTGCCTTTTCGTCGGTGGTTAGGTTATCTTTTTTTTCTTTTAATTCCTGGGCTAGGGCTAGTTGGTCTTCTTTTAAGAGGTCTGTATTGGCCCTAGATTCTAAAATCAGTTTTTTAGTGTTCAGAACTTTTTCTTCCAACAACTTTTCGAACTCTCCATTTTCAATGGTCTTTCTCAAGTCAGCCAGGGCATCCGAAAAGTTTAAACCAATAAAGGGGCTGGCTCCATACAGCCAGGTATTCAGGGCATTGATATAATAAATAATTCCCTTGTGGTTGCCGCCGCCTTCTCGGATGGAGATTTCAAATTTATTAAAGGTGGCCAGGAGTCGTTTTTTATCAAAGCCTTTGGCCACCAGGTCTTTGAGGCAGTCTTGGATGATTTTGTAAAAGTCCTTAGACCGGCCAGGCTTGGCTCCTTTGGCTGTGATATAGACATCCAGGGGAAGACTTGTGGACAGGTCAATGTAGACATCCTTGCAGAAGTTTTGGTCCAGCAGGGCTTCTTTTAAGTCTCCTTCAGTGGAGTTTACTAGTAGATCAGCAAACAAGGCCCTTAGGAGAAGGTCCCGACCATTGGTTGCCTGTCCCATATTAAAGGCATAGGTGTAGTAGGATCCATCTTCTAAATCATCGGTAGGGTAGTCTTGACAAAGCCAGAGGTCCTCCTCTAAGTCTGGAGACAAGTTAATTTCATGAGGCAAGTCCTTTTTAGAAAATTGGGATAGGTAGTCTTGGTCGATGTGGTCTAAAATTTCTGTCTTGTCCAGGTTTCCATAAAGGTAGATATAGCTATTAGAGGGGTGGTAGTGGTCTCTATGAAAGTTTAAAAAATCTTCATAGCTTAGACTGGGGATTTTTTTAGGATGACCACCGCTTTCAAAGCCGTAGGTCGTTTCTCCGTGGAGACCTCGAGAAGCTTGGAAAGCCACCAAGGCGTCAGGGTCAGAATAAACCCCCTTCATTTCATTGTAGACAACACCGTTGTAAATCAGGTCTTTGTTGTCCTTAAATTCATAGTGCCAACCTTCTTGTTGGAAGATCTTCTTTTCTTCATACATCTTGGGGAAAAAAACCGCATCCAGGTAGACGTCACATAGGTTCATAAAGTCTTTCTGGTTACGACTACTAATGGGGTAGATGGTCTTATCAGAAAAAGTCATGGCATTTAAAAAAGTCTGTAGAGAAGACTGGATTAAATCCATAAAGGGTTCCTTGGTGTGGTATTTTCTGGATCCTGACAGGGTAGAGTGTTCCACGATATGGGCAACTCCGCTATCGTCTTTTGGGGGTGTTTTAAAACCAATGGCGAAGACGTTGTTTTCATCGTCGTTGTCCAATAAAAGAACTTGAGCTCCTGTGGCTGTGTGTTTGTAGTAAGATACATAGCTATTGGTATCTTCAGAGTATTTTCCTTCTATAAATGTATAATTTTTATAATCTTTTTTCATAACAACCTCCTAAAAACAAATATACCCAATAGGAGCCTGGCTTAATAAAGATAATTTAAGGCCTTATATTTTTGTTTTAAGAAATAAAATGGGTCTTTAAAAGACTTGGATTGATTCATAATTTCCAAGTTTAAATTTTTTTAGATAATTTTTCTCAACCACTTGCATAAACTTGACCTTCATGATAATATGATACATTGCATAATAACGATTAATGTGGATTATTGTTTCCAAAAATAATGACCCACAGAAAAGGCTAGTGGCCGTTAGATCTTAAAGGGGTGAATAGCTAAATGGTACATCCTGTTCAATATGGGACAAGGGAAAGAATGAGTTTTTCTCGAATTGAAGAAGTATTAGACCTACCAAACTTAATTGAGGTCCAAACATCTTCTTTTCAATGGCTAATCGATGAGGGTTTAAAAGAGGTATTTGATGATATCTCGCCAATCGAAGACTATTCAGGTAATTTAGTCTTAGAGTTTGTTGACTACTACTTATCTGATGATCGAAAGTATGATGTAGATGAAGCGAAGGAAAGGGATACAAACTACTCCGCTCCATTAAAAGTACGGGTTCGATTAATCAACACAGAAACACAAGAAGTAAAAGAACAAGAAGTTTTTATGGGAGACTTACCCATTATGACACCTACAGGAACCTTTGTAATCAATGGGGCAGAAAGGGTAGTTGTCAGTCAATTGGTTCGGTCTCCAGGAGCTTATTTTAAAGAAGAAACTGACAAGACCGGGAAAAAACTTTATTCAGCAACCCTAATTCCAAACCGAGGAGCTTGGCTAGAATTTGAAACAGATGCCCAAGGGGTCATCAATGTTCGAATCGACCGAACTCGTAAAATCCCCATTACTATCTTATTAAGGGCTATTGGGGTGGAATCAAACCTACAAATTACAGAAATTTTAGGGGAATCTGAAGAGCTTTTAAAAACATTTGAAAAAGATCCAACTTCAAATAAAACGGAAGCACTTTTAGAAATCTATAAGAAGTTAAGACCTGGGGAACCCCCAACCTTGGATAGTGCCCAAAGTTTGTTTGAAAACATGTTTTTCGACCAAAGACGCTATGATCTTGCTAAGGTCGGACGTTATAAATTTAATAAAAAACTAGCCTTGGCTGACCGGATTATCGGTTATCGGTCCAAGGATACTTTAGCCAACCCTGAAACAGGAGAAATCATCGTTTCTGAAGGAGAGTTAATTACAGAAGAAATCGCTAAAGATGTTGAAATGGCTGGCTTAAACTGTGTAAACATCATTAAGGACCCTCAAAGAGAAGGCGAAGAAGCTCGAGTTTTAACCATCCTAGGCAACAATTTTGTGGATGTAGAGGCCTTTGGTGATTTGGGTATTGATTTTGCAGAATTTGGTATTAAAGAAAAAATATACTACCCCTTAATGCGCGAAATCATTGACCAAGCAGAATCTACAGAAGACATTTGCTCTGAAATCAAGAAAAGACACAAGGAATTATTACCCAAGCACATCATTGTAGATGATATGTTGGCGGCTGTAAACTATGAATTCAACCTTTTCTATGGCATCGGCTATGTAGACGATATTGACCACTTAGGCAACCGTCGCATCCGGTCTGTAGGGGAATTACTACAAAACCAATTCCGGATTGGTTTTTCCAGAATGGAAAGAGTTATCCGGGAAAGAATGACCGTTCAAGACTCTGAAGCAACGACACCTCAATCTTTAATTAATATTCGGCCAGTAACAGCTTCTATCAAGGAATTCTTCGGGTCAAGTCAATTGTCCCAATTCATGGACCAAAACAACCCCCTATCTGAGCTAACCCATAAAAGAAGACTATCTGCTTTAGGACCTGGTGGGTTAAGTAGGGACCGGGCAGGTTTTGAGGTTCGAGATGTGCACAACTCCCACTATGGTCGGATGTGCCCTATTGAAACACCTGAAGGTCCAAACATTGGTTTGATTACTTCTTTAACAACCTATGCTCGGATCAACGAGTATGGATTCTTAGAAGCTCCCTACCGGAAGGTCATCAAGGGAGAAGGACGTGTAACCAATGAAATTGAATATTTAACTGCGGATGTAGAATACAAAAACACTATTGCCCAATCCAATGAATTAATTGACGAAGATGGTTATTTTGTCAATGATCGGGTTGTAGCCCGGGGGATTGATGGCGTGGTAGATGTTTATGATTCAAAAATTGTAACCTACATGGACGTATCGCCTAAACAAATTGTATCTGTAGGGACAGCCATGATCCCCTTCTTGGAAAATGATGATGCCAACAGGGCCTTGATGGGGTCAAACATGCAACGGCAAGCCGTGCCTCTTTTGACGACCCAAGCTCCTATTATCGGAACGGGAATTGAATATAAGGCAGCTGTGGATTCAGGTGTAGTTATTTTAGCTGAAGACGATGCTGTTATCACAAAAGTTTCTGCAACAAACATTGAATATAAGAGAGATTCAGACGGACAAACTGTCTCCTTTAAATTGCACAAGTTTATCGGGGGCAACCAATCAACAACCATTAACCAACGCCCTATTGTTCGTAAGGGAGACAAGGTTAAAAAGGGCCAAGTCATTGCTGATGGCCCAAGTACTGACCAAGGAGAAATGGCATTAGGGAAAAACATCCTGATTGCCTTTATGAACTGGGAAGGGTACAACTACGAAGATGCTATGCTGGTCAACGAAGAGCTAGTCATTGATGACGTTTTAACCAGCTTGCATATTGAAGAATATGAATCTGAAGCTCGAGACACTAAACTGGGACCTGAAGAAATCACCCGAGACATTCCAAACATGAGCGAAGAAATGCTCAAGGACTTGGATGAAAGGGGAATTATTCGGATTGGAGCTGAAGTTCATCCTAATGACATCTTAGTAGGAAAAGTTACTCCCAAGGGAGAAACGGAGCTTTCTGCTGAAGAACGTCTTTTACGGGCTATCTTTGGCGAAAAAGCTAGAGAAGTTCGAGACAATTCCCTACGTCTCCCCCATGGAGAAAGTGGAATTGTTGTAGATGTTAAAACCTTCACTCGGGAAAATGGAGACGAACTCCAACCTGGCGTTAATGAAATGGTTCGGGTTATTGTAGCCACTAAACGAAAAATCAACGTAGGAGACAAGATGTGCGGTCGCCATGGAAACAAGGGGGTTATTTCACGAATCCTACCCAAGGAAGATATGCCCTATATGCCTGATGGGACGCCAGTACAAATCGTCCTGAACCCTCTAGGGGTTCCCTCTCGGATGAACTTGGGACAAGTTTTGGAAGTTCACTTGGGACTGGCTGCCAAAAAACTAGGCTGGCATGTAGCTACACCTGTTTTCGATGGAGCCAACGAGCAAGATATTATTGATTCCTTAAGAGAAGCCGGCTATCCAGACAATGGGAAAATCCAATTGAGAGATGGACGGACAGGGGAAGAATTCAACAACCCTGTAACAGTAGGTTACATGTACATGTTGAAACTTCACCACTTAGTTGATGAAAAAATCCATGCTCGGTCTACAGGACCTTATTCCTTAGTAACCCAACAACCTCTTGGTGGTAAGGCACAATTCGGGGGACAAAGATTTGGGGAAATGGAAGTTTGGGCTTTGGAAGCCTATGGTGCAAGCCATACCCTTCAAGAAATGTTAACAGTTAAGTCTGATGACGTAGTTGGTCGGGTAC
Source organism: Urinicoccus timonensis (assembly GCF_900232945.1). Lineage (GTDB taxonomy): Bacteria > Bacillota > Clostridia > Tissierellales > Peptoniphilaceae > Urinicoccus > Urinicoccus timonensis. The sequence goes on along the minus strand of NZ_OCTU01000009.1, from coordinate 7,328 downwards.
GAACTTATGAAGCTGTTGTCAAAGGGGACAACATCCCACAACCAGGAATTCCTGAATCCTTTAAGGTTTTAATTAAAGAGCTAGAATCCTTAGCTTTACAAATAGACGTATTAGATGAAGATGGAAATGAAGTGGACCTACAAACAGATGATGAAGAACTGGTTCGCTTGGATCGTCTTGATGGAAAAATAGATGAAGAAGAGGAAGATGTTACAGACTTAATTACGGAAGTAACATCAGATGTACCTGGAAGTATTCGTCGAATATTAGGAGATGAAACTCCTGATGGTTATGTTGATGAAGAGGACGAAGACGAGGAATACGAAGAATACGAAGACGAAGCAGAAGATGCAGAATCGGACTTTTAAATTAAAAGATAGATTGAATGGTACAAATGAAAGGAGTATCCTTTGAGCGATCATAAATTGTTTAATTCTATAAAAATTGGTTTAGCTTCACCGGAAAAAATTCGAGAATGGTCTTATGGAGAAGTCAAAAAGCCTGAAACAATCAACTATCGGACTCTAAAGCCTGAAAAAGAAGGCCTTTTCTGTGAAAAAATCTTTGGACCCACCAAGGACTGGGAATGTAACTGTGGTAAGTACAAACGTGTCCGTTATAAGGGTGTCGTCTGTGAAAAGTGTGGAGTTGAAGTAACCAAAGCCAAGGTTCGTCGGGAAAGAATGGGACATATTGAATTGGCTGCTCCAGTCAGTCATATTTGGTATTTCAAGGGAATTCCATCAAGGATGGGCTTGGTTTTAGATATGAGCCCCCGGGCCCTTGAAAAGATTCTTTACTTTGCCGCCTATGTTGTCACCTGGGTAGATCCAGATGTCAATGCAATTTATCCCAAGCAACTGCTAACGGAAATGGAATACCGAGAATTAAAACGTGAGTATGGGGATAAATTCAAGGCTGGAATGGGAGCTCAAGCAGTAAAAGAACTCTTGGAACAAATTGACCTGGAAAGAGAATCCCAAGAATTGAAAGAAGACTTGGAAGGCTCTACTGGACAAAAGAGAATCCGTATTACCCGTCGATTGGAAGTTGTCGAAGCTTTTATCCAGTCTAAAAACAAACCGGAATGGATGGTTTTAGATGTAATCCCAGTAATTCCACCGGACATTCGCCCTATGGTTCAATTAGATGGAGGACGTTTTGCGACCTCAGACTTAAATGACCTTTACCGTCGGGTAATTAACCGGAACAATCGCTTGAGAAAGCTTTTGGATATTGGAGCACCAGACATCATTGTAAGAAATGAAAAGAGAATGCTACAAGAGTCTGTAGATGCTTTAATTGATAATGGTCGGAGAGGACGACCTGTAACAGGACCGGGAAACCGTCCCTTGAAGTCCCTTTCAGAAATGCTAAAAGGGAAACAAGGTCGTTTCCGTCAAAACTTATTGGGGAAACGGGTTGACTATTCAGGTCGGTCTGTAATTGTTGTTGGGCCAGAGCTTAAATTCTACCAATGTGGCTTGCCAAAAAACATGGCTTTAGAGCTCTTTAAACCTTTTGTCATGAGGGAATTGGTAAAGAGGGAATATGCCCACAATATTAAGTCTGCTAAACGGATGGTGGAAAGGATTCGTCCGGAGGTATGGGATGTCCTTGAAGATGTTATTCAAGACCACCCTGTCCTACTAAACCGGGCGCCTACCCTGCATAGGCTGGGAATTCAAGCCTTTGAACCCGTCCTGGTTGAAGGAAAGGCCATCAAGCTTCACCCCTTGGTATGTACAGCCTACAATGCCGACTTTGATGGAGACCAAATGGCTGTCCACTTGCCCCTGTCAACAGAAGCTCAAGCAGAAGCAAGACTTCTCATGCTTTCAACCAACAATATCTTGGCCTTAAAAGATGGAAAGCCTATTACTACTCCATCTCAAGATATGGTTTTAGGAGCTTACTACCTATCTGTTTGGGTTGATGAAAAACAAAAGGGTGACGGCATGCGCTTTGCAAGCTATGATGAAATGATGCATGCTTTAGAGTCGGGCTTTTTACACCTTCATTCCAAGGTATCTGTTCGAAGAAAGTTAAATGAACAAGACCCAGGAAAGTTAGTTGAATCCACTGTAGGACGTTTTATCTTAAACCAATTTATCCACCAAGATTTGGGCTTTGTTGACAGAAATGAAGATCCTTATGGTCTAGAAATTGACAAGACCATTGACAAAAAACTCTTAGGGAAGATTATTGAAAAAACCTATAAATTGCATGGCAACCTAGAAACGGCACAATTTTTAGATGATATTAAAAATGCGGGCTACCACTATTCAACTATTGGAGCTATTTCTATCTCCATGGGAGATGTTGTGGTTCCAGATTCTAAGCCTGAAATCTTAGAAAAAGCGGATAAGGAAGTAGACAAGTACGAAAAAGCTTTCCGACGCGGTTTAATTTCAGATGAAGAGCGTTATGAACATGTTATTAAAATTTGGAACGATGCAACGGAAGAGCTAACTGATGCAGTTATGGACACCTTTGACCCCATGAATAACATCTATATCATGGCAGATTCAGGAGCCCGGGGTTCTAAAAACCAAATTAGACAGTTGGCTGGGATGCGGGGCCTTATGGCATCACCATCTGGCCGAACCATCGAAGTTCCCATTACATCTAACTTCCGGGAAGGACTTTCTGTACTTGAATTTTACATGTCTACTCACGGTTCTCGTAAGGGGCTGGCAGATACAGCCTTAAGAACTGCCGACTCTGGTTATTTAACTCGTCGTCTGGTAGATGTTGCTCAACAAGTCATCATCACAGAAGAAGATTGTGGAACAGATGAATATGTAGAAGCCAAAGTGTTCACGGATGGAAATGAAGTTATTGAAGAGCTGAAAGACCGAATTGAAGGCCGCTATAGCTTTGAAGACATCTATGATCCAAAGACCAAGGACCTTATTGTTGGAGCCAACGAAATGATCCACGACGAAGAAGCTGACCGGATTATTGCTTGTGGCATTGAAAAAGTAAAAATTCGTACAGTCTTAGGCTGTAAGTCCAAACATGGAATTTGTGCCCACTGCTATGGCCGAAACCTAGCCACCAATGATGAAGTAGGTATTGGAGAAGCCGTAGGTGTTATTGCTGCCCAATCCATTGGGGAACCAGGAACCCAGTTAACCATGCGTACCTTCCATACTGGTGGGGTAGCAGCTGCAGCTGATATCACCCAAGGTTTGCCTCGGGTCGAAGAATTGTTTGAAGCTCGTAAACCCAAGGGCTTGGCTGTTATTACAGAGATAGACGGAACGGTATCCTTAAGTAAAAATGACCGCAAAAGAGAGGTTATTGTTACCTCTGAAAATGGTGAAAGCCAATCCTATAACATTGTTTATGGGGCTCGAATCAAGGTTAAAGAAGGAGACTATGTTGAAGCAGGGGATGAATTAACCCAAGGTTCTGTTTATCCTCAAGACCTCTTAAGAGTTAAGGGACCCAAGGGAGTTCAAGAATATCTGGTTAAGGAAGTTCAAAGGGTTTACCGTCTACAAGGGGTAGACATTAACGACAAGCATATTGAAGTTATTGTCCGCCAAATGCTTGGAAAAATTAAAATTGTAGATTCTGGGGATACAGACTTATTACCTGGATCTCTAGTTAGCACTGTAGATTTTTATGAAAAGAATGAAGAGGCTAGAAAAGAAGGCTTGGAAGAAGCTACAGGAGATGTAACCCTACTGGGAATCACCAAGGCTTCTCTAGCTACAGAAAGTTTCTTGTCTGCAGCATCTTTCCAAGAAACCACAAGAGTCCTAACCGATGCAGCCATCAAGGGTAAACAAGACTATCTACGAGGTCTAAAAGAAAATATCATTATAGGCCAGTTGATTCCTGCAGGTACAGGAGTTAGAAGTAACGAACATGTTTACCTAAAAGAACAAGATCAAAGAAGTCAAGAAAACATCTCTCTCTTAGAGGATGAGGAAGACACAGAAGTCGTTGACAAGACAATTTAAAACTGTTATACTAGTTGGGTATGATATTTAGATAATGGCTGTTCATATGAACAGTCATTATCTAATGGAAACACTTTAGGAATATCCCTTAGGGATGCATGAAATTTAAATGATAAGGAGGTGCCTTTATGCCTACTATAAATCAATTAGTACGCAAAGGTCGTAAAAAGGTTGAAACAAAATCTAAATCTCCAGCTCTCGATTACAACTTTGATAGCTTGAGAAAAGTGGAAACCGAAGTTAACTCTCCTCAAAAAAGAGGAGTCTGTGTTGCTGTTCGTACAGTTACACCTAAGAAACCAAACTCAGCACTTAGAAAAGTAGCCCGTGTACGTCTATCTAACGGATATGAAGTCATGGCTTACATTCCAGGAATTGGACACAACCTACAAGAACATAGTGTTGTTTTAATTCGTGGTGGACGTGTTAAGGACCTTCCAGGGGTTCGTTACCACATCGTCCGTGGTACATTAGATACCGCAGGTGTAGAAGAACGTCGTCAAAGCCGCTCTAAATACGGTACTAAGAAACCAAAAGCATAATACATGTACAAGCAAAGTGCAGGATTGTTTAAATCTCATGCATTTTGGCAGTGCGGCAAGTGATTGTCGAGTACCTGTGAATTATCTAAATTGTTAAGGAGGGAAGAATTATGCCAAGAAAAGGTCATATTCCAAAAAGAGAAGTAATGCGCGATCCAAAATTTGATGATGTGGTCATTACAAAGTTAATCAACAACGTCATGTTAGATGGAAAAAAAGGTACAGCGCAAAGAATTGTTTATAAAGCATTAGAAAATGTTGAAGAAGCAACAGGCGAAGAAGCTCTAGAAGTTTTTTACAAGGCTTTAAATAACATTATGCCTGTTTTAGAAGTTAAAGGACGCCGGATTGGTGGGGCTACCTATCAAGTTCCAATGGAAGTTCGTCCAGAAAGACGCCAAACTCTAGGATTGAGATGGCTAGTTCTGTTTGCAAGAAAACGTGGAGAAAAAACCATGGCAGAACGTCTTGCAAAAGAAATTTTAGATGCATCCAACGGTCTGGGAGCCAGCGTTAAGAGAAAAGAAGAAATGCATCGTACAGCTGAAGCGAATAAGGCTTTTGCTCACTACAGATGGTAATAAAGTAAGGGAGGAAGACTCGTGCCTAGAGAAATACCTTTGGAAAAAACCAGAAATATTGGGATTATGGCCCATATTGATGCTGGTAAAACAACCACAACTGAAAGGATCCTTTACTACACAGGTAAAATCCACAAAATTGGTGAAACCCATGAGGGTGCAGCACAAATGGACTGGATGGAACAAGAACAAGAACGTGGGATTACAATTACCAGTGCGGCAACAACTGCCCATTGGAAGGATTACCGTTTAAACATCATTGACACCCCAGGACACGTTGACTTTACAGTAGAAGTTGAACGTTCTTTACGGGTACTTGATGGTACCGTTGCTCTATTCGATGCAAAAAGCGGTGTAGAACCACAATCTGAAACAGTTTGGCGTCAAGCAGACAAATACCATGTTCCAAGAATTGCCCACATCAATAAGATGGACGTTACAGGTGCAGATTTCTTTAGAAGTGTTGAAACCATTGATAAGAAATTACATGGGAACCCAGTGCCAATCCAAATTCCAATGGGAGCAGAAGAAAGCTTCATTGGAATGATTGACTTAGTTACTCAAAAAGCTGAAGTCTACAAAGATGAACTAGGAACTGAAATTGAAATAACAGATGTTCCAGCAGAATATGAAGAAGTCGTTGCTAAATACCGTGATGCCTTAATCGAACGCGTTGTTGAATTCGATGAAGAGCTTATGATGAAGTATTTAGAGGGAGAAGAAATTACTGAAGATGAAATCAAATCAGCCATCCGCAAAGGAACCCTAGCTGTTGAAATCACTCCAGTTACTTGTGGGTCTAGTTATAAAAACAAGGGTGTTCAATTATTGTTGGATGCCATTGTTGACTACCTTCCCTCTCCTTTGGACATTCCAGCTATTAAAGGGGTGGACCCAGCGACAGGGGAAGAAACAGAACGTCATGCCAGTGATGAAGAACCCTTCTCTGCTTTGGCCTTTAAGATTGTTACTGACCCCTATGTAGGAAAACTAGCTTACTTCCGTGTTTATTCAGGAACATTAGAAGCTGGTTCTTATGTATACAACTCTTCTAAGGGGAAAAAGGAACGGATTGGTCGTATCCTATTAATGCATGCCAACAAGCGAGTTGAAGTAGATAAAGTATATGCTGGGGACATCGCTGCAGCAGTTGGTTTAAAAGATACCTCTACAGGGGATACTCTTTGCGATCAAGCTAGTGAAGTTATCTTGGAACAAATGGAATTCCCAGAACCAGTTATCTCTGTTGCTATTGAACCAAAAACCAAGGCATCTCAAGATAAAATGGCTATTGCCCTTCAAAAATTAGCAGAAGAAGATCCAACCTTTAAAACTTATACAGATGAAGAAACAGGCCAAACCATTATTGCGGGAATGGGTGAACTTCACTTAGACATTATCGTTGACCGGATGTTAAGAGAATTTAAAGTAGAAGCTAACATTGGTAATCCACAAGTATCCTACCGTGAATCCATCTTAAACGAAGCTGATGGTGAAGGTAAATACGTACGTCAATCTGGTGGTCGTGGACAATACGGACACGCTAAGATTCACGTTACTCCAGGAGAACCAGGATCTGGATTTGTCTTTGAAAACAAGATTGTCGGAGGGGCCATTCCAAAAGAATTTATTGGACCGACCCAATCCGGTATCGAAGAAGCAATGCAATCTGGTATCTTAGGTGGATACGAAGTTCTAGATGTGGCTGTTACTCTTTATGATGGGTCCTTCCATGATGTCGACTCATCAGAAATGGCCTTTAAGATTGCAGGATCCATGGCTTTACGAGATGCTTTATCTAAAGGGAACCCAGTCTTATTAGAACCAGTTATGAAAGTTGAAATTACAACTCCTGAAGAATACATGGGAGATGTTATTGGAGATATTAACTCACGAAGAGGCCGTATGGAAGGTATGGAGTTAGTTGCAGGTGCACAAATTGTAACATCCTACGTTCCTTTGGCAGAAATGTTTGGTTATGCAACAAGCTTGAGATCAAACACACAAGGTCGTGCAACTTACTCTATGCAATTTGACCATTACGAACAAGTGCCTAAAAATATCGCAGATGAAGTACTTGGCGATAAGAAAAAGAATGATTAATTAGGAGGAGAACCATGGCAAAAGAAAAATTTGAAAGAACGAAACCCCACGTAAATATCGGAACCATTGGTCACGTTGACCACGGTAAAACAACCCTAACAGCAGCAATCACATTTGTATTAAACAAA
>NZ_OCTU01000008.1 GCF_900232945.1 Urinicoccus timonensis | reverse complement strand
AAGTAACAATGGACAACTTAGACCCCTTTAAGGGGTAGCAAGTAAAAATTGCGTGTGGTAAACCACAGGCGCCCTTGAGACGTAGCTAGTAAAAAAGGCCCTTTGGGCCGCAAGAGAAAAACCACCGGCTACGCCGGTGGATTCTTATTGGAGGGGACTGTGTTATAATAAGAAGAGCAAACAAAGGAGGCTGGAATGAATTTTTATGTATTAAACCACGGATTATTAATTGACGGAAATGGCCAAGACCCCATCCAGGACGGCATGGTAATTGTTGAAGGAAAAACCATTACTTATGCTGGCCCCAGCAGGGATTTTGACCGGGATAAGTATATGGAAATCGACCTAAAGGGAAAGACCATCCTGCCAGGCTTGATTGATACCCACCTACATTTTTCAGGAAACTTGACAGAAAATAGCCGGGACTGGGTTTTTGAGCACCCAGTACAAAAAACAGTTGTCGCAGTCCAACAAGCTCATGAGTGCTTGGAAAGCGGGCTTACCACTGTTGGAGAAATTTCCTATAGTGGGATCCATATTCGCAACATGGTGGAAGCTGGAGTCATGCAGGGCCCTAGAATTGTTGCTACGGGTCGGGGATTTTGCCGGACAGCTGGCCATGGCGATAGCCACGAGCTTCCCCTGGCCTACAATGAAAATTCCCACCCCTGGGCAGAAAGGGTGGACGGCCCCTGGGAATTGAGAAAAGCCGTTCGAAGACGCCTAAGAGATAATCCCGATGCCATTAAAATTTGGTCCACAGGAGGGGGAATTTGGCGCTGGGACCAAAAACTGGATCAACACTATACCTTTGAGGAAATCAAGGCAGTAGTGGATGAATGTAAGATGGTGGATATCCCGGTTTGGAGCCATGCAGAGGGTTATGGTGGCGCCTTGGATTCTGCCAAGGCAGGAGTCCACTTAATCATCCATGGACAAACCTTAAATGATGAATGCTTGGATATTATGGCTGACAAGGGCATTTATTTTTGCCCTACCATCCAATTTTTAAATGAATGGTTTAAGTCCTATGCTCCTCCCTATGATCCGGCAGTCCATGACTTTTACGAAGGGGATACAGTGGCGGAAAAAGAATTAAACCGAGTTTATGGCAACCTAAGAAAAGCCGCCAAGAAAAAGATTGGCCTAACCATTGGGTCAGACTCCTTCTGTTCAAGCTTGACACCCTATGGAATTACTGCCATTGGCGAGATGGTATCCTTTGTAGAAAAAGCAAAAATTCCCATTATGGACACCATTGTAGCTGCAACTAAGACTGGGGCCCAGATGCTTAAGGTAGACCACATTACAGGGACCATTGAAAGTGGGAAATCTGCTGATATTCTTGTTTTAAGTAAAAATCCTCTAGAAAATATCCGTAACATCGATACGGAAAATATGGATATGATTATTAAAGAAGGGGAATGGATTAAAAAGATCTTATAAAATTATCTGGACCAAATTTTTGGTTAAATGAACTCCCTTTTGGGTAAAGATAAAACTAGGAAAGTTACAGAATAATTGGGAGGTATAGAATGAAATTAAGTAAGAAACTTGAAAAAGCATTAAACAAACAAGTGGCCAAAGAATATGAAGCAGCCTATGTTTATAATGGCATGCGGATTTATTTAGATGACTTCGGCGTTCCTGGAGCTACCCACTGGATGACCCTGCAAACAAAAGAAGAAATCGAACATGCTGAAGACTTTATTCAATTTATCAAGTCTGTAGATGGACAAGTTGAATTGGCTGAAATCAAAGCAGAAACCACAGAATATGATGGCTTAGCTTCTATTTGGGAAGCTGGTTTGAAACATGAAAAAGGAATTACCAAGAGCATTGAAGAAATTTTAGCCCTAGCTATTGAAGAAAAAAACTATGCTGCAGAAAATTTCTTAAGAACCTATGTAGATGAACAAGTTGAAGAAGAAGACAACTTTAGAGATGTTTTAGAACTCATTCAATTAGCTGGAGACGACAAGGCAGCTATGTTCCAAGTAGATAGTCGTCTAGGCCAAAGAGGACAAGAATAAAACCTGTCTAGGACCTTAGAAGAAAACACTGAAAAATAGGAGGATGTAATTATGGAATTAAGCAAAAAATTAGCAAAAGCTTTAAATGATCAAATTAAAAAGGAATATGAAGCAGCCTATGTTTACAATGGCATGCGGATTTATTTAGATGACGCAGGATTAAAGGGAGCTTCTTCTTGGATGACCAAACAAACACAAGAAGAATTAGAACATGCTGAAGCCTTTATCCAACACGTGAAGTCCTTGGATGGCAAGGTTGAACTAGGAAAGGTAGAAGCACAAAAAACAGACTATGCCGACCTATTAGAAGTTCTTGAAACTGCCTATGAACATGAACAAATGATTACAAAGAGCATTTCAGAAATTCTTGACTTGGCCATTGAAGAAAAAGAATACGCAACAGAAAACTTCTTGAGAAAATTCGTCGATGAACAAGTTGAAGAAGAAGAAAGCTTCAGAGATTTAATTGATCTTGTTAAATTTGTTGGAGACGACAAGGCATCCCTATTAAAAATAGACAGTGGATTGGGAAGAAGATAAGAATAGGTTAGAGACAAAGGGACTTCCCTTTGTCTCCTTTCATATCTAGTGAATAGAAAGAAGGTAGAGATGGGAAAAAAGAGTCTAGTGGTTTATTTTTCATGTGGAGGGACAACTGAGTTGGCTGGCAAGGAACTAGCTGGGGCTCTAAAATGTGACTTCCATCCCCTTGAGGCCCAAGAAACCTATACAAGAGAAGACTTGGATTGGAAGAATCCTCAATCTCGGTCAAGTGTGGAAATGCAGGATGAAAAGGCAAGGCCATCCTACAAAAAATTGCCAGTAGATTTGAAGGACTATGAGCAAATTTTTCTAGGTTTTCCCATTTGGTGGGGGATTGAACCTAGGATTATTGACCACTTTATAGAACAAGAAGACCTAAAGGGAAAAGAGGTCATTCCCTTTGCCACATCTGGTGGTAGCACAATTGACAAGGCCCAAGACCGGTTGGAAGAAAAATATGGACAAGGCCTAACCCTTTTAAAGGGACATCGCTTCAATCGGAACTTAGAAAGACAAGAAATTGAAGATTGGCTTCAAATCTTGTCCCATTAAGACTTAGAAAAGTCAAGGGTCCATAAAAAGTTAAGCTACTTTTTATGGACCCTTCTTCACTGAAAGATCAATTTTTTAAGATAATGAAAGGGGAGGTGTCATGAGGGGCTTAATTGTATATTCATCTAGAAGGGATAATACCAAGGCCTTTGCCAACTATCTTTACCAGTATTTGAAAGAAGATTATAATCTAGACTTAAAAGAAATCCAGGAGGTTGCTGACCTTAACCAGTACGATTTCATTCTTTTGGGTTGCTATAGAGACCGGGGCTTTTTAAATAAGGAAAGTCAAAAGGCCCTAAAGAAAATAAAGGGTCCTCTCGTGGGGATTTTTGCCAACGACCCCTTAGCCCACATGACCAATCAAAGACAAGAGTTTGCCTGTTATTTAGAAGGATTTCTAGTGGGAAGACCTAGCTTGGGAGTCTGGGTTTGTCCTGGTAGGACCAGCCAGGCTAGCTATGAAAAGGCCAAGATGACCCCCAATTTCCTTTTGCAAAGGAAGAGGTCTCGGACAAGAGAACTGCAATTTCGGGATAAGAGCTTTAAAGACCAGCTCCTAGAAGGCTTAAAGACCAGTAGGCCAGCCAAAGAAGAAGAATTACAAGAGGCCCTGGACTATTTTAAAGATTCTTTATCCAGCAGAAAGGTTTGTTCATTGTAGATTTTTTTAAAAGTAAAAAGACGAGAAAGATGGCGACAAGCAGACGACTAGGGTTCGGAAATTTTCCGGGCCCTTTCTCTTTAAGGGAAGATATAACTTGTCCTTGTTTTCTGCTATAATAATTAAAAGAAGATGATTGAGAATAAAAGGAGGATCCTATGTTTCATATTGTAAAGGGAGACATTACCCAGTGCCCTGTAGATGGGATAGTGAATGCTGCGAATCCATCTCTCCTGGGAGGGGGCGGAGTGGATGGGGCCATCCACAAGGCAGCAGGACCAGGCCTCTTGGAAGAGTGTAAAAAGTTAAAGAGCTGTCCAACAGGCCAGGCCAGGATCACGGATGGCTACCAGTTAAAGGCAAAAAAGGTAATCCATACAGTGGGACCTATTTACCAGGATGGTCTTCACCGAGAATCCTATCTTTTAAGGTCTGCCTACCAATCCTCCTTGGACTTGGCTAAGGAAAATGGCCTAAAAACCCTGGCTTTTCCCTTAATTTCTGGAGGGGTTTATGGCTATCCTCTTGAAGAATGCATGACGATAGCTATAGAAAGTTTACAAGAAGGGTCAAAAGACTTTCAGGACATCTACCTGGTTCTATTTACAGAGGACCTGGAGGAAATGGCTTTAAAAATACAAAAAGATGGGAAGAAAAGATGAAAAAACTACTATTAATTGATGGCAGCAGTTTATTTTTTAGGGCTTTTTACGCCTTGCCACTTTTGACAACTAAAAATGGTCTATATACCAACGCCGTCTATGGTTTTATATCCATGATGGAAAACTTTAAAGATAGCTATCAGCCTGACTACCTGGCTGTTTGCTTTGACCAAAAGGGGAAGACCTTTCGGCACAAGGAATATGAGGACTACAAGGGAACCCGGCAAAAGACTCCCAGTGAATTGGACCAACAATGGCCCATGATGCGAGAAATTCTGGACCACATGCACATTGTGACTCTGGATAGTCCTATTTATGAGGCAGATGATATTGCCGGAACCCTGGGGAAGATGGCCAGTGACCAAAATTATCAAGTAGTCTATTTAACAGGAGACCGGGACTACCTCCAACTGGTAGATGAAAATTCTTTTGTCCATTTGACCAAACGGGGGATTAGCGAAACAGAAAAATATGACTTGGCCCGTCTGGAGGAAGAATACCAATTGACCCCGGACCAAATGATTGATCTAAAGGGGCTTATGGGGGACAGTTCCGACAATATTCCGGGGATTCCAGGTATTGGGGAAAAAACTGGCCTGAAATTGCTCCACCAATATGGGACCATGGATGGTCTTTATGCACATGAGGACGAGCTTAAGGGCAAGACCGGAGAAAAAATCAGGGACCACAAGGCCCAGGCCTATATGTCCAAGAAATTAGGAACAATCTACCGGCAAGTTCCCTTGGACCTGGGTTTAGAAGACCTTGCTGTCAAGGACTACGACTACCATGCCCTAAGAGACCTCTATAAAAAATATGAATTTTCCAGCCTTTTAAAGAGGCTTCCCCAAGACTACCAAGACTTCGAAGCAGAAGACCAGGCCAAGGATACGGGCTACCTAGTCCTAAGTGGAGAAGAAGTTTTGGATAAGTGCAAGGGCAAGGACTTTGCCTTTTATATCCTGCAAGAAGGGCCAGTTTACCATGGCTATAAGCCCTATCTTTTTGCCTTTAAACTGGCTGATGACAAGACCTACATCCTTAAAGAAGACTTAGATCAAGACCAGCTTGGGGTCCTCTTTTCAGGAGAAAATAAAAAATATACCTATGGCTTAAAAGAGGCCTGGACCTATCTTTTAGATCAAGAAGTAGAGGCAGAGAATCTTGTCTTTGACCCAGAAATTGCCCAGTACCTAATAAATCCAGGGCAAAGTGATTATTCCATGCAAAGACTCTACCAGGACTATTTTAATGAGCAAATGGATTCTTTGGAAGACCTACAAGGAAAGGGCAAAAAGAAAAAAAGCTTCCAAGACCTGGACCAAGAAGACCTCTACCAATATGTTTCCCTAACCTGTCAGGGAGTCTTGCGTCTTATGGAAGCTCAAAGGCAAAAGCTTGAAGAAAGCAATATGTTGGGGCTGTTTGAAGAAATCGAGTTGCCTTTATGTGAAGTTTTAGCCTCTATGGAGTTAACAGGAGTCCAGGTAGATGGTCAAGTTTTAAAGGAAATTAATGAAGAAATTTCTACAGAAATTGATTCCTTAGAAGCTTCCATTAAGAAGGAAGCCGGGGTGGACTTCAATTTGAATTCCCCTAAGCAATTGGGCCAAGTATTGTTTGAAAAAATGGGTATGCCTGTAATTAAGAAGACTAAAACAGGTTATTCCACATCAGTAGAGGTCTTGGAAAAGCTAAAAGACCAAGGACCCATCATTGACGATATCCTGCGTTACCGGTCCCTAACTAAGTTGAAATCCACCTACTTGGAAAGTCTGGCGGATTTAATTGGAGAAGATGGTCGAATCCATTCCACTTTCAAGCAAACCAATACGGCTACGGGCCGGATATCTAGTAATGACCCGAACCTACAAAATATTCCCGTTCGGACCAAGGAAGGGCGATTAATTCGCAAGGCATTTGTGGCTCCAGAAGGGTCTTGTTTTGTGGATGCCGATTACTCTCAAATTGAGTTGAGAATCCTGGCCCATATTTCCAAGGACGACCATATGCTGGATGCCTTCCGGCAGGGGCAAGATATCCACCGGAGGACAGCGGCTCAGGTCTTCCACAAGGACCAAGAAGAAATTACGGATTTGGAAAGAAGACGGGCCAAGGCAGTAAACTTTGGTATTGTCTATGGAATTAGCGACTACGGTCTATCCAGGGACTTAAACATTCCTAGAAAGGAAGCCAAGGACTATATTGACCGCTATCTGGATAACTTTAGTGGGGTCCAAAAATTTATGAAGGATATTGTGGCCCTGGGCAAGAAGCAAGGATATGTAGAAACAATTTTCCACCGAAGACGCTATGTACCGGAATTAAAGGCCAAGAATTTCAATATTCGGTCTTTTGGGGAAAGAATTGCCTTAAACACCCCCATCCAAGGGTCAGCCGCAGATATTATTAAGATTGCCATGATTAAGGTCTACCGGGCCTTGAAAGACTCTAAGAGCCAGGCCAAGTTAATCCTACAAATCCATGATGAGCTTTTATTGGAAGTTAGAGAAGAAGACCAGGACAAGGTGAAGAAAGAATTAGTGGACCTAATGGAAGGGGCAGCCAAGCTGGACATTCCATTATCTGTAGATGTTTCAAGTGGGAAGAGTTGGTATGAAGCGAAATAAAGTGATTGGCTTAACTGGAGGAATTTCTTCGGGGAAATCTTTGGTTACGGCCTATTTAGAAGAAAAGGGCTATCCTGTCATTGACAGCGATAAAATTGTTCGAGACCTCCAGGAAAGTCCCCAGCTATTAAAGAAGATAGGGGACTTGTTTCCTGGCCTGGTGGATCAAGGAGTCCTACAAAGAGAAAAACTAGGACGGCTGGTTTTTTCCGATGAAAAAGAAAGAAAAAAGTTGGATGACCTGATGCATCCCTTGGTTTTTTCTGTTATTGAAAAGGAGATTCAGGACCGACAGGGCTTAGTTTTCGTGGATATGCCTCTTTTACTAGAAACCCTGGACCGGCAAAAAAATATTTCCTATGATGAAATATGGCTGGTCTGGCTTCCGAAAGACAAGCAAATCCAACGCTTAATGAAGAGGGATTCCATCAACCAGGCCTATGCCCGACAAAAGATTGATGCCCAAATGGCCCTAGAAGCCAAAAAAGTTCATGCGGATGTTCTCATTGACAATAGCCAAGATCCACAAACCACCTTAAAACAAGTAGACAGGGAGTTGAAGCGTTTATGCGACGGGGCTTTTTAATTTGCCTATTATCTATTTTGTGCCTAACGGCATGTCAAGGAAGTAACGATATAAAAATCAAAGAGATTTCAGAAGACGAGTTGGTTGAAACCAGTCCGGTTTCAGGAGGAACCCTGGAACTTCCCTTGACTCATATGGACACTGTCAACCCTCTTTTAAGTAAGAATACAGACTATTTTTATTTTTCCAAACTGATTTTTGAATCCCTTTATATTTCCGATGCTCTTGGAAATTTTAAAAGCAACCTGGCAGAGCATTATGAATTTTCTGAAGACGGGTTGACCTTGTCGGTAACCCTAAAAAAGGGCCTACGTTGGCATGATGGTCACCCCCTAACAGCTCAGGATGTAGCAGACACCTTTAATGCCATCCTAGATCTTCCTTCAGACAACCCCTACCTGGGCCTTATTCGTCACAGTATGGGGTCTTGTAACAGTTTTTTAGGAAGTGGATCTAGTCGGGCTGTGGCCTTTGACGAAAGAAATGTAGATTTTCAATTTGATAGGCCCTATAGGAATGCCCTACAAATGCTGACCTTTCCTGTTCTTCCCAGCCACCTCTTAAGTCAGGAAGACCGGCTGAAAGAAGAGGACTTTCCCATGGTGGGGTCGGGGCCCTTCCGCTATATGTCTGGAGATACCTTAAAGCCCTGGACCTTGGAAAAAAATCCCAACTATTGGGGGCAACCTCCCTATATTGACAAGGTTCAAGGGAAGATTTTAGAAAATAAGGGGCAGGGGACCAATGCCTTGGAAACGGGCCAGGTGGACCTATCTATGAATGATGGTTACGACTGGGACCGGGAAACAAATTCTAACCGGATCCAGGTGGAAGAATTTCCCACCAATGAATTGGAATTTTTAGCTATTAATATGAAGCAAGAAAAGTTTCAAGGAAGCCAGGGGAGGGCCTTGAGACAGGCCATGGCTAGAAGTATCAACAAGGCTCGGATTATTGACTCTCTTTGTCTGGGCAAGGCCATCCAAACTAGCTCCTTGATCCATCCCAAGTCCAAGTATGCAGACTATATCAACCAATCTGTTTACTATAATGTGGATACTGCTCGGGATATCTTAAAAAAAGCCGGCTTCAAAGAAAATGAGCGAGGCTTTTTCACCTTCCCTGATGGACGAGAATTGCGAATTGCCATTACAACCAATTCCTTTAACTACAACAGAAAAGCCACTGTGGATTTGATTATTGATGATTTGAGAAGAATGGGCCTAGAGGCTTATAGCAACTATCTTCCTGTAGATAATCAAAAAGAAAAAGATCCTGGCAAACAAAAAGAAGAGTGGCAGGAATTTCAAAAGCAAATCCAAGATGGGAATTTTGACCTGGCCCTAGTGGGAATGCAGATGACTCCCTTGCCAGACCTATCCAGTCTTTTGTATTCAGGAATGATTGGACAAGGCAACTTGAGTTCCTACTCCAGCCAGGAAATGGACCAGTATTTAAAAAAATTATCCTTGCGAAGTGTTGACGAAGATGAAAAAAATCTTTATAATGAAATAACTGAGTTATTTTATAGGGACTGTCCTTATATCCCCCTCTACTTTAAACAAGGAGCGATTTTAAAGGACAAAAGAATTCGCAGGAGCTTGGAGCCATCAGTATATGACCTCTATCACCGCTTGTCGAAAACATACATCCCTAAAGAATACCAGGATTAGCGAGGGTGCTGGAATAGGCAGACAGGCATGTTTGAGGGGCATGTGTGAGTAATCACGTGAGGGTTCAAGTCCCTTTCCTCGCACCAAAAATAGCTTATAATCATTAGGGTTATAAGCTTTTTTATTAAGTGGGACAATTATTTTTTTAACAAAGTCTTTTTGATAAAGGCTGAGGCCAAGGTCGAATCGAAATTGTTAAAAAAATATTGAAATCCACTCTCATAATTAGACGGACCTTTCTCAATTGACAAAATCTTAAGTTGTTTTCTTGTAAACGGGATAAGGTAAAGGTTACCAGACCCTGAAACTTACATAAAATCAAAGAGCTTTTTTTAAATGTCAATATACAAGGCCCGGGAAGAGTGTTATAATAAAACTAGTGTGAAATGTTTCAAAATATTTTTTACGCAGAGAAGCTTGAACTGAATATGAAGAGGTGAAAGGTATGAATTTAAAAAATCTCACGTTTTCCGTGGGAGGAGTTCACATGGACGAACATAAAACCCTCACAGAAAGTTGTCCTATTGAGCGGTTAGACCAGCCGAGCATTGTGCACATTCCAATGAGCCAACATATTGGGGCACCTTGTAATCCAACAGTGAAGGTTGGAGACCAAGTAAAGGTAGGCCAAGTCGTGGGAACATCAGATGCTTTTGTATCTGCAGATGTACACGCCAGTGTTTCTGGTGAAGTCGTTGCTGTAGACAAACGCTATACTGCTGATGGCCGGTATTGTGTATGTGTGTCCATTAAGAATGATGGAGCCAATACTTATGTTGAGGGGCTAGAGGCCTTCAAAAATTACGAAACAGCCAATATTGACGATATTATGACTTATGTAAAAAAATCAGGTATCGTTGGTATGGGTGGGGCAGGTTTTCCTCTCCATGCAAAACTAAAAAGTGAAGATCCACTTTTGGATGTTGTTATCTTAAATGGTGCTGAGTGTGAACCTTACTTAACTTGTGACCATCGAATTATGTTGGAACGAGCAGAAGAGATTTTAAAGGGGTTAAAACTCTTCGCAGATCTTTATCACACCAAGGAAGCCTATGTGGCTATTGAAGAAAATAAGCCAGATGCCATTGAAAAGATGGAAAAGCTT
Organism: Urinicoccus timonensis; assembly: GCF_900232945.1. Taxonomy (GTDB): domain Bacteria; phylum Bacillota; class Clostridia; order Tissierellales; family Peptoniphilaceae; genus Urinicoccus; species Urinicoccus timonensis. The sequence continues at coordinate 4,474 of NZ_OCTU01000008.1, read as the reverse complement.
ATTCAAGATAATCCTGAATGGAAGGACCTAAAGGTAGCATCTTGTCAAACAAAATATCCTCAAGGGGATTCCAAGCGTTTATCTGAAGCAGTTATTAATAGAATTGTCCCCCAAAATGGTGTTACCAATGATGTGGGGGTCTTCCTGACAAATGTTGGAACAACCCTGGCTTTCTATGAGGCCATTGAAAAGGGACTTCCATCCATTGAACGTGTCATCACAGTCAGTGGTACAGGAATTGAAAAACCAAAGAATATTATGGTCCCCATTGGAACAACTGTAGGGGAAATCTTAGAATTCTGTGGTGGTGTTAAGGAAAACTTTGTTGAAATTGTCTGTGGTGGTCCTATGACAGGAAAATCTGTCTTTGACTTAGACAGCCCCATTACCAAGACTACATCTGGACTTTTGATCTTTACAGAAGTGGAAAAGCCAGAAGAAACAGAAAGTCCTTGCATCAAGTGTTCTCGTTGTGTGGATCATTGTCCTGCAAATATCAATCCTACAGATATTAACGCGGCTATTTTGCGTAATCGTGTTGATTTAGCAGAACTTTACCATGCAGACCAATGTATGGAATGTGGAATTTGCTCTTTTGTATGTCCAGCAAAACGTCACTTAACTGAATCTGTTAAGTTGGCTAAAAGAGAAATCCGCATGGGCTCAAAGAAGTAGGAGGTAGAGATGGATAAAAATCTTAGAAACAGTGGAGACTATTTTGTATCTCTAGCACCACATATTCGTTCAAATGATACGGTTCAAAGAATCATGTTAGATGTATTAATTGCCCTAGTACCGGCTGCTATTGCATCTGTTTACTTCTTTGGCCTCTACAGTCTAGCTATTATGGCTGTATCTGTTGGAGCATGTGTTTTATCAGAATATGTTTTCCAAAAGTTAATGAAAAAACCCATCCAAGTTAAGGATTTATCCGCAGTAGTTACAGGAATCTTATTGGCCTTTAACGTACCTGCAGGTGCACCCTTGTGGATGGTAGCTTTCGGTGGCGTCTTTGCCATTATTATTGTAAAAGAATGTTTTGGTGGTATTGGAGGCAACTTCATGAACCCAGCCCTAGCTGCTCGGGTTATGTTAATGGCTTCTTGGCCCCAACAAATGACTGCCTATGTTCAACCTGATGGGATGACTGGAGCAACACCTCTACAAATCTTAAAAGAGGGTGGCGGCAACCTACCATCATTAATGGATATGCTTACAGGAAACATCGGTGGTGTTATTGGTGAAACCTGTGCGATTGCTTTAATTCTTGGTGGAATTTACTTGCTTGTTCGTAAGGTCATTGATTGGAAGACTCCAGTGATTTATATTGTATCAACAGCAATCTTTTTACTCTTATTTGGAGTTAAGGTCGACTTACTTGCCTATGAAGTTTTAGGTGGAGGTTTATTACTTGGTGCCATCTTTATGGCAACAGACTATTCATCTAGCCCAATGAACGCCAAAGGAAAAATCATTTTTGCTCTAGGAGCAGGTTTGATTACAGCGGTTATTCGTGCCAAGGGCGGTATGCCAGAAGGCGTTTCCTACTCAATCTTATTAATGAATGTATGTACGCCTTTAATTGATAAGTTTACCGTTGGTGAAGCTTACGGACCTAAGAAAGCATAGAGGTGAAGCAATGAAAGAAACTCTTCGATTAGGAGCTGTATTGCTAATTATTGCGACAATTTCAGGTCTCATTTTAGCAACTGTGAATTTTTATACATCAGATATTATTGCTAAGCAAGAATTAGAAACAACCCTGGCATCTTATAGGGATATCTTTGGAGATCAAGCAGACGATTTTGAACCCTATGATGCGACAGAACTTGCTAAATTAAAAGAAAAATATCCAACAATTACAGATATCTTCTTAGCCAAAAAGGGAGAAGATGTTGTTGGATACGGAATCAACTATCTAGCTTATGGCTATGGTGGAGCATTTAAAAATGCCATTGGTGTTTTAAATGATGGGACCATGGCTGGATTTAGAAACATTAGCAACAGTGAAACTCCAGGTTTCGGAAGTCACATTTCAGAACCTGAATATGCTGAAAGCTATGTAGGAAAATCCATAGAAGGACCCCTTAAAGGAAATAAGGACCCACAAGCCGATGATGAAATCATGATGATGACAGGGGCAACTATTACATCTAAGGGAGCCCTTGAAGGAGTTAACAAAGTTATTGATTTCTACCACAAAGAGTTAGTAAAGTAGGAGGATTTCATGGACTTAAAAAAAGTATTAAAGGATGGGATGTTTAAAAACAACCCAATCTTCATTCAATTAATTGGCTTGTGTTCAACTCTAGCTGTTACCAACACCTTATTGAACTCATTAGCCATGGGGATTGCTGTTACTTTTGTATTGATTATGAGTAATACAGTTGTCAGTGCCCTTCGTAAAATTATACCAAGCAAGGTCCGGATCCCTGCCTTTATCGTAGTTATTGCAACTTTCGTAACCCTAGTGGAAATGGTCTTACATGCCTATGTACCACCAATTTACGAAGCTCTAGGTATCTTCTTACCATTAATCGTTGTAAACTGCTGTATTCTTGGGGAAGCAGAAGGATTTGCCTATCAAAACAAGATCATTCCTTCATTTATTGATGGACTTGGAACTGGGTTAGGATATACGATTGCTGTATTGGCCATGGGTTTTGTTCGTGAACTCTTCGGTTCAGGAGAACTTTTTGGCACACGTATTTTTCCAGAAGCTTATCCTGGCATCGGCTTTTTAGTCGCTCCAGCAGGTGCTTTTGTTCTTCTTGGATTCTTAATTGCAGCTTTTCGTTATTTAATGGATAAGAAAAAAGAAGCCTAGGAGGAAGAAATGTTAAATTCAATATTTGTAATATTAATTGGAACAATTTTAGTTAACAACTATGTCTTCGCTCAATTCTTAGGGATCTGTCCCTTCTTGGGAGTTTCTTCCAAGGTTGAAACATCTGTGGGAATGAGTATTGCTGTAACCTTTGTTGTAGTTTTTGCTTCTGCAATTACTTGGGTTCTGCAAAGATTTATTCTGGATGTCTTGAGCTTAGAATACTTACAAACTATCGTCTTTATTTTGGTCATTGCTTCTTTGGTACAATTTGTAGAAATGGTCATTAAAAAGATGAGTCCGGCCCTATATACTGCCATGGGTGTTTATCTTCCCTTGATTACAACCAACTGTGTTGTATTAGGGGTTACAGTTCTAAACATTCAAAATGACTATGGTTTTATCGAAACTTTATTTAGTGGATTAGGTGCATCCATTGGATTTGGTCTTGCACTGGTTTTAATTGCAGCTTTACGTGAACGCTTAGAAATTGTCGATTTGCCTAAACCACTTCAAGGTGTGCCGATTGCTTTAATTAGTGCGGGACTCATGGCTATGGCCTTTGGCGGTTTCGCTGGGTTAATATAAGGGGGGCAATCTATGTTAGGAGAAGTAATTCGTGCAGCCATCGTCCTGGCAATTATGGGGGGAGTCTTCGGTGTTTTATTAAGCATTGCTTCCCGCGTATTCTATGTGAAGATGGACGAACGCGTTGTAAATGTATTAGATGCACTACCAGGAGCAAACTGTGGGGCTTGTGGGTTCCCAGGTTGTGAAGGTCTTGCCAATGCCATTGTAGCTGGTGAAGCCGCGGTAAATGCTTGTGCCATTGGTGGCCAAGAAGTTGCAGATAAGGTAGCAGACGTTATGGGCGTCAATGCTGGAAATATGGAAAGAGAAGTAGCCGTTGTTCGTTGCCAAGGTGATTGCAGTAAGGCTAAGAATAAGTACAATTATGAAGGTCTTGTAGACTGTCGCTTGATTAACGACTATGTCGGTGGATCCAAGTCTTGTGGGTCAGGCTGTCTAGGCGGTGGAACTTGTGTTGCTGTTTGTGAATTTGATGCAATCCACATTGTAGATGGGATTGCACAAGTGGACAAGGAAAAATGTGTTGCTTGTAGAAAGTGTATTGACATTTGTCCTAAAAACATCATTGGTTTGATGCCCTACAAACAAAAAACAGAAGTGAAATGTTCAACCAAGGATCCTGGAAAAATTGTCCGGACCAATTGCTCTATTGGATGTATTGCATGTAAACTATGCGAAAAGAACTGTCCTAAAGATGCAATCCATGTAGAAGATAATTTAGCAAAGATTGACTATGACAAGTGCATTAACTGCGGTATTTGCGCAGCAAAATGCCCAACAGGTGCTATCTTTGTAGAGTATCCAGAAAGAGTTGAAAAAATTAAAGAAGCTGCTAAGAAAAAAGCAGCAGCTGCAGCAGCCAAGAAAAAAGAAGAAATGGCAGCAGCTCAAGCAAAAGCAGCTACAGGAACTTTAGAAAAAGAAGCTGAAAAATCATAACCACCCGTAAAACGGGTGGTTTGATCACGGGCTATAAGCCCAAGTATTACCAACCAGCGTCTCAAGGCGCTGGTTTTCACTTTGTTCAAACCTTATTGTTTTTGCCTCTTTAGCCTG
>NZ_OCTU01000007.1 GCF_900232945.1 Urinicoccus timonensis | reverse complement strand
TAGGTTAGGGGTTCAAGTCCTCCCACCAGCTCCAAACTTGGAGGAGTTCCCGAGTTGGCCAAAGGGGACGGACTGTAAATCCGTTAGCTCAGCTTTCAGTGGTTCGAATCCACTCTCCTCCACCATATTCAATTTCATAACTTAGAAGTACTACACAATTTGCGGGTGTAGCTCAGTGGTAGAGCCCCAGCCTTCCAAGCTGGTTGCGAGAGTTCGATTCTCTTCACCCGCTCCATTAATGTCTATCTTATAGGCACCTATAGCTCAGTAGGATAGAGCAACGGACTTCTAATCCGTGTGCCGGGGGTTCGAATCCTCCTAGGTGCACCATTAATTTCTTTGGGGCGTAGCCAAGTCGGTAAGGCACCAGACTTTGACTCTGGCATTCCACAGGTTCGAGTCCTGTCGCCCCAGCCATTTTGATCCATTAGCTCAGTCGGTAGAGCACCTGACTTTTAATCAGGGTGTCCCGCGTTCGAGTCGCGGATGGATCACCATTTTTTTATTTACGCAGATATGGAGAGGTATCGAAGTGGTCATAACGAGGCGGTCTTGAAAACCGTTTGGGTTCACGCCCGCGTGGGTTCGAATCCCACCCTCTCCGCCAAAATGGAGAAGTACTCAAGTGGCTGAAGAGGCTCCCCTGCTAAGGGAGTAGGTCCTTCACGGGGCGCGAGGGTTCAAATCCCTCCTTCTCCGCCATAGTGGGCCTTTAGCTCAGTTGGTCAGAGCATCCGGCTCATAACCGGCAGGTCCGGGGTTCAAGTCCCTGAAGGCCCACCATTTTTTTACATATAGGCCCAGATAGCTCAGTCGGTAGAGCAGTGGACTGAAAATCCACGTGTCGCTGGTTCGATTCCGGCTCTGGGCACCAAATAAATTATTTGACTTAAAAGTTCCTTTGAGGAGCTTTTTTTGTTTTGGGGAACTTTACTTCCTGGCTTAAAGATGACTATACATTTATAGAATGGATATGGTATAATATTAAATATGGAGGGATATTATGGATAATTTTGAAACACAAGTGTTTGAAAAAAAGATGCTTGATCATGAGCGAATGAAATCAATTTTGAAAAAGGTCTATGAGGCTCTTGAAGAAAAAGGCTATCATCCAATTGATCAAATTGTTGGGTATGTTTTATCCGGTGATCCAACTTATATTACAAGTTATAATAACGCTAGATCCCTTATCCAAGAAGTTGAACGTGATGAATTATTAGGAGAGCTTTTGTCTTTCTATTTAGATTGTGAGTAAAGGTGGACTCATTGTCCATCTTTTTTCTGTTGAGGTGACAAATGCATTATTTAGGAAATACTGACCTCTATGTATCGGAACTGTGTTTTGGTACTTTGACTATGACGCCTTTTCAGGCCAATCTATCTATTAATGAAGGTGCTAGGCTTTTAATTCATGCTGCTGAACGCGGTGTAAATTTTTTTGATACAGCTGAAATTTATGATAATTATGCTTATTTACGAGAGCTTTTAAAGGTGGTTGATCGGAGTCAGGTGGTCATAGCAAGTAAATGCTATGCTTATGATAAAAAAACGGCTACTGAGAGCTTAGAGAAGGCTTTAGAGGGCTTAGGTACGGATTATATTGACGTATTCATGTTGCATGAACAAGAGAGTAAATATACCTTAAAAGGCCACCATGAAGCCTTAGAAACTTTTTGTAAGTTTAAGAAAGCTGGTTATATTCGAAGCATTGGTGTATCAACTCATTTTATTGCTTGTGCCCAAGCAATTACAAAATATCCCGAAATTCAAGTAATCCATCCAATTTATAACCAAAAAGGAATTGGTATTCAAGATGGCAATGTCGAAGAAATGACTGATACTTTAAAGAATCTGCACAGTAATGGTATTGGCATTTATTCGATGAAGGCCTTGGGTGGAGGACATTTGCAACAGGATGCTTTAGAGTCCATAAAATGGGTTATGGAAAAAGATTTTATTGATTCTATTGCTGTTGGAATGCAATCAATTGAAGAGGTTGATTATAACATCGACCTGATTTTAAATCGTAAGGAAAATATGGATGCTTATGAAAAAATTCATAAGAAAAAGCGGCGTTTAATTGTAGCGGACTATTGTATTGGCTGTGGAAATTGCGTTAAACGTTGTAAGCAGGATGCAATCCATGTAGTTAATGGAAAGGCTGTTCCCAATGATGCCTGTATCTTATGTGGTTATTGTGCAACGGTCTGTCCGGAATTCTGTATTAAGGTGATATGATGCGCGTTTTAGGATTGGACGTAGGGGATGTACGCATTGGTATTGCAGTATCAGATCCTACAGCTTTAGTGGCTTCAGCCTATAAAACCCTGGTCCGAACATCCAAATGGAAGGATGTTGAGGAGATTCGCTCTATCATTGAAGACTTAAAGGTTGACCGGGTTGTTGTGGGTCTTCCGAAGAATATGAACAATACTCTTGGGCCTCAAGGCAAGAAAGTCCAAAAGTTTGTCAATGCATTGAAACACAATTATCCTTTAGACTTGGTCTATATTGATGAGAGATTGACAACAGTGAGTGCTGAGCGGATTTTAATTGAAGCGGATGTATCTAGAAAGAATCGAAAAAAAGTTGTGGATCAAGTTGCCGCAACATATATCTTACAACAATATTTAGATATGCAGAAAAATGAAGACTGAAGGGAGCGGGAATGAACCAAATAGAAACATTTTTAGATGAAAATGGTCACCCGATGGAGTTTCGGATACTAGGAAAGTTTTCGGTTGATGACATGGATTATGTAGCAATGGAACCAGTAATTGACTTGGAGCCCTTGGTGTACATTTTACGGATTGACCTGGATCAAGATGGTCAAGAATACCTGGTGGGCATCGATGATGATGAGCTGGCCATAGCGCAAGAAGCTTATGAAGAATTAATAAATCAAAAGGAGTAAGCCATGGATCGTGCTGAAGAGTTTGTCAAGGAGTTATTAAAAAGTAAGGGCTACAAGTTTACGAATCAAAGGGTAGAGATTTACCGAGTTTTTTTGGAAAACAAGGGTAAGCACTTATCTTGTGAGGATGTCTATGAAATTGTATCCAAAAAGGATTCAGAAATTGGTATTGCGACTGTCTACCGGACGGTGCAACTCTTTGATGAATTAGGAGTCTTGTATTCCATCAGTTTTGATGATCAGACGACTCGGTATGAGTTAAAGGATGAAACAGATAAACACTACCACCACCATGTGATTTGCCTAAGCTGTGGCAAGGTGATTGAAGTGGAATATGATTTTTTAGATGCACTAGAAGATACAATTGAGAAAAAAGAAAACTTTAAAATAGTGGATCACAACTTGAAATTTTATGGTTACTGTGCAGATTGTCAAAAAAAAGGAGTTAAGAATGAAAAACAGTAACAAGATACGTATTGTTCCCTTGGGAGGAATGCGTGAAATCGGAAAAAACTTAACTGTTATTGAGTATAGAGATGACATTATTTTAGTAGACTGTGGAATGACTTTCCCAGGGGATGAAATGCCGGGAATTGATATTGTTATTCCAGATATTTCATATTTAGTTAAGAATAAACATAAGATTAGGGGGATGGTTATCACCCACGGTCATGAAGACCATATTGGTGCCATTCCCTATGTCTTGAAAAAGATAAATATCCCAGTTTATGGGACAAAATTAACCTTAGGCTTGATTCAAAATAAGTTAAAGGAACATCGTTTGCTGGGAACGGCCAAACTTAAAACCGTAAGCCAGGGACAAAAGGTAAGACTGGGCAAGCTGGAAGTAGAATGGATTCGGGTAAACCACTCCATACCTGATGCCTCCTGTTTGGCCATCAAAACTCCTCTGGGCATGATTGTCCATTCTGGGGACTTTAAGGTGGACTTTACTCCTATTAGCGGTAAACCCATTGACTTAAATCGCCTGGGAGAAATTGGAAGCCGAGGAGTCTTGTGCTATATGGGTGAATCCACAAATGTACTAAGACCAGGCTACACTATTAGTGAATCCAGGGTGGGAGAAACCTTTGATCGAATTTTTTCCCAAACTAGACGGTCTAGGATTATTATTGCGACCTTCGCTTCCAATGTCCATAGGATTCAACAAATCATCAATGCAGCAGAAAAGTTTAACCGAAAGGTTGTCCTATCTGGTCGGTCTATGCTCAATGTTATGAGTACGGCACAAAAACTTGGTTATTTGCGGGTAAAACCGAATACGATGATTGATATTCGGGATATGAATAAGTACAATCCCCACCAATTAGTTTTAATTACAACAGGGTCTCAAGGAGAACCCATGAGTGCCTTGACTCGGATTTCCAATGATGAACATAGACAAATTAAACTAAGACAAGATGACGTTGTTATTTTATCTGCACATCCAATTCCAGGTAATGAAAATGCTGTATCTTCAGTAATTAACAACTTAATCGAGCGTAATGTCAATGTTATTTATGAATCTTTATCTGAAATCCACGTATCTGGCCATGCTTGTCAAGAAGAACTAAAGATGATGCTTTCCATTTTACAACCCAAGTATTTTATCCCTTGTCACGGAGAAATTAGACACTTGAGAAAACATGCTGAAATTGCGAAAAAAATGGGCATCAAGAAGGACAATGTCTTTATCTTAAACAATGGAGACTGCTTAGAAATCAGCCAATCAGATGCACGGATGGGCAAGAAGGTTCCATCTGGTCAAGTTCTGGTAGATGGTCTCGGTGTAGGAGATGTAGGTAGCATTGTTCTAAGAGATCGGAAACACCTGTCTGAAGATGGCCTTGTTTCTGTTGTAGTTGCTATTGACAAGGAAAAGAAGAAGATCGTTTCAGGTCCAGATATTATATCTCGGGGCTTTGTCTATGTTAAAGAATCCGGTAATTTAATGACGGGAGCCAAGAAGGTTGTTCTGAAAAAAGTAGAAGCCAGCTTAAATGGACGAAATGTCCAATTCAACCAATTAAAATCAGATATTAGAGATGAATTAAGAGGCTATTTATTCTCTAAGACAAAAAGAAATCCTATGGTTTTACCAATTATCATGGAGGTTAAAGAGAATTCATAATGAATTCTCTTTTTTACCATGTCAGAGATTTTACAAGACCACATTGAATTCTTCTTGGATGACTTTAGTCCGGACACTTCAGATTTAAATCAGGAGTTGAGAGAATATGCCAAGGAGAATCATGTACCTATTATTGACGAAGAAGTCAAGCAGTTTTTATCCTTCTATTTAAACACTTTAAAGCCTCATAAGATTTTAGAACTGGGAACGGCCATTGGGTATTCTTCAATTTGGATGAGTCAAATAAAAGGAGTCCGAGAACTCCATACTGTGGAAATTCGCCCGGAAATGTTCTCTTTGGCCAAGGGAAACATTGAACGGGCAAATTGTAAAAATATTCGTCAATTTCAAGGAGATGCTGCTGATTACTTGGACCAAACCCAAGAAATGTATGATTTTATTTTTATTGATGCCGCCAAGGGTCAATATCCTTTTTACTTTAAAAAGGCCCTCCAATGTCTGGAAAAAAATGGCGTTATTGCTTTTGACAATATTTTATTCCGGGGTATGATTAGCAACCAAGCCCTGGTGAAAAGACGGAAGATTACCATTGTCAAACGCTTAAGAAAGCTTTTGGCTGAATTGAAATTAGATCAAGATTATGAGAAAACCTTAATCCCCTTGGGGGATGGCCTTTTATTAGTAAGGAGAAATCATGTATAAACCGGAATTACTTGCACCTGCAGGAGACTTGGAAAAATTAAAGACGGCGATTCTTTATGGAGCAGATGCTGTCTATTTGGGGGGGGAATCCTTTGGCTTAAGAAAGGCTTCAAAAAATTTCACCCTGGACCAAATCAAAGAGGCTGTCGACTTTGTAAAGGAGCGGGAGAAAAAAATTTATGTCACTATGAATATCATTCCCCATGAAAAAGACATGGAAGGGGTGGGAGATTATGCAAAAGATCTCCAAGACCTGGGAGTAGATGCTCTAATTGTTTCAGACCCTGGAATGTTTACAAGCATTCGGAAGAAGGCCAAGGAGATTGAAATTCACATGTCTACCCAGGCTTCTATCACCAATAGCTCCACCATTAAGTTTTGGAGAGACCAAGGGGTTACTAGGGTAGTCTTGGCTCGGGAGGTCTCCCTAAAAGAAATCCAAGAAATCCATGAAAAGCTAGGAGATACTATTGAGTTAGAAGCCTTTGTCCATGGAGCGATGTGCATGAGTTATTCCGGAAGGTGCCTACTCAGTAACTATATGACAGGCAGGGATGCAAATATGGGAGATTGTGCCCAACCTTGCCGATATAAGTATCATTTGGTGGAGGAAACTAGACCTGGGGAGTATTTTCCCATTGAAGAGGATGACCAAGGAAGTTTTATTATGAATTCCAAGGACCTATGTATGATAGACCATATGGATGATGTTTTAAGGGCCGGGATAAAGAGTTTAAAAATTGAAGGTCGGGTTAAGTCTTCTTATTATTTAGCTACTATTGTCCGGGCCTATCGCAATGTCATAGATGCTTTTTTAAAAGATCCGGACCACTTCCAATTTGACCCCTATTGGCTTGAAGAGGTAAAAAAAGTAAGTCATCGAGACTTTACGACGGGTTTTTACTATGAAGAAGCCAAAAAAGATGCCCAGGTCTATACAGATAATTCCTATATCCGAGGCTATGATTTTGTGGGACTTATTTTAGACTATGATCCAGTCCATCAAATAGCCACAGTAGAACAGAGAAACCGACTTTTCCCAGAAGATAGGGTGGAAATTTTTGGCCCCTATGGCCATGACTTCCAGCAAGTTGTGGGACAAATGTTGGACGAAGAAGACCAGGTTATTGAAGTAGCCAACCGGGCTCAAATGATTTTTAAAATGAAAGTCTCCCAACCAGTAGAAAAGGGCTATTATATTAGGAGAAGGGTGGAAGCAAATGAATAAGCCATTGATTATCGGTATTGCTGGAGGTAGTGGAAGTGGAAAGTCCACTGTGACTCAAGAGCTTATAGATTTAATTGGAGAAGAAAAGGTCACCTTAATCCAACAAGACAGCTACTATAAGGATCAATCCCACCTTCCACTGGAAGAACGTATGAAGACTAATTATGACAACCCTTTATCTTTTGATGAGGCTCTTTTAGTGGACCACTTAAAGGATTTAAAGATGGGGAAAACCATCCAAATGCCCCAGTATGATTATACTGTCCACAATCGGAAAAAAGACTTTGTAGAATTAAAGGCCGACAAGGTGATTATCCTAGAAGGCATCTTAATCTTGGCTGAAGAGTCCATCCGGGACCTCTTAGATATTAAGGTTTTCGTAGATACTGATGCAGATGTGCGAATTATTCGTCGTATCTTAAGGGATATAAAGGAAAGGTCCAGAAGTCTTGAATCCATTATTTTGCAATATATGTCAACAGTCCGGCCGGCCCACCTACAGTTTGTGGAACCGTCTAAACGTTATGCAGACATCATCATTCCTGAGGGAGGATATAACAAGGTGGCCATTGATTTATTGGTGACAAAAATAAAAAATGTTTTAAATGAAGAGGAATAAATTCTTGACAGGATTGAAAGAATTTGTTATACTAGTCAAGCAAGTAGAAGGACCGCTTCTCACCTTACGATGAAAGTTTTAAGGTTACATGTTTAGAAATGAACTTAGCGGGTACTTTGTGTGCCCGCTTTTATTTTATGGAGGTGCTTAGAGATTAAAGATCTTCAAATCAATGAAGCAATTCGTGACAAAGAAGTAAGATTGGTTGGTTCCGATGGGGAACAAATTGGAGTTGTAGATATTGCACATGCTCAAAATTTGGCAGATGAGGCTAAACTTGACTTGGTAAAGGTAGCACCAGGTGCAAAACCACCTGTTTGTCGTATTATGGATTATGGAAAATACAAATACGACCTAATGAAAAAAGAAAAAGAATCCAAGAAAAAGCAAAAAGTAATTAACGTAAAAGAATTACGTTTCTCACCAAATATTGAAGAACATGATTTACAAACCAAGGCCAATCAAGGAAAGTCTTTTCTAAGCGCTGGAGACAGAGTAAAAGTATCTGTACGCTTTCGTGGCCGTGAGTTAGGTCATACTGACATTGGTAGAAAGGTCCTTGACCGATTTGTAGAACTTATAGCTGACGAAGGGGTTGTCGATAAGGCACCCAAGATGGAGGGTCGAAGCATGGTTATGTTTTTATCTCCCAAGTCAGAAAAGGATAAGAAATAGGAGGAATGTATGGCAAAAATGAAAACACACCGTGCGTCTGCTAAGAGATTCCGTCGCACAGGTACAGGAAAATTAAGAAGATATAAGGCATACAAGAGTCATATCACTGGTAAAAAATCACCTAAGCGAATTCGTAATCTTCGTAAGGGATCTCTTGTGAGCAAGAGTGATCAAAGACGTATTGATCACATGATTCCATAAGGAGGTAGTTGAATGGCTAGAGTAAAAAGAGCAGTTAATGCAAAGAAAAAACATAAAAGTGTCTTAAAACAAGCAAAGGGATATTTTGGAGCAAAATCTAAATTATACCGTCCTGCCAACCAAGCAGTTATGCGTTCTTTAACCTATGCATACATTGGTAGAAAGCAAAGAAAAAGAGAATTCCGTAAATTGTGGATTGCTCGTATCAATGCAGCAGCACGCTTAAATGGATTAAGCTATAGCAAATTTATTTCTGGCTTGAAAAAAGCAAATATTGAAATTAACCGTAAGATGCTTTCTGAATTAGCAATTCATGATGCAGATGCATTTACTAAACTAGTAGAAGTTGCCAAAGAAAATATCTAATGACCAGTCAAGCTCCCTAGGTTTAGGGAGCTCATTTTTAATTAAAGGGGAAAAGAGTGGAACTAAATGTATTTGAAAAATTAAAAAAGAACCCTCCATTAATCTTAGGGGTTAGCTTTGCTTGCCTTATACTAGTAGGGGCTTTGCTATTAACTTTGCCCTTTGCCAGTGCCAATGGTAAGTCGGTAGGCTTTGTCAATGCCCTATTTACTTCAAGTTCAGCTTCTTGCGTTACGGGATTGGTAGTGGCAAATACCAAGGAGACTTGGTCATTTTTTGGGAAACTCGTCATCCTATTTTGCATACAAGTTGGGGGCTTAGGGACCATGACCCTCCTTTGCTTGATTTACTTGTTTTTAAAAAGAAGAATTGGTCTATCGGAGAGGATAATTTTAAAGGAGCAATTAAACACCCACACCCTAACGGGGATTGTTCGTTTGATTAGAGCTCTTTGCCTCTTTACCTTGGTCATTGAGGGAATGGGAGCCATACTTTTAAGCATTCGCTTGATTCCAATTTATGGTTTTAAGTTGGGGATAGGCTATGGTGTTTTTCACTCTATTAGTGCCTTTTGTAATGCAGGCTTTGATTTATTTGGAAGCTCTTTGGTCCCCTTTCAATCGGACCTTTATGTGAATTTGATTATTATGGCTTTAATTGTGGTAGGAGGTCTTGGATTTCAAGTTTACATTGATATTTATGAGAAAAGGTCCTTTAAGAAATTATCTTTACACAGCAGAACGGTTATTGAAACAAGTTTGGCCTTGATTTTTTTGGGTGGTCTTGCTATTTTACTCTTAGAGGGATCCAACCCAGCCACTCTAGGAAATAAATCCTTTTTGGACAAACTATTGATGTCTTTTTTCCAATCAGTAACAGCTAGAACGGCAGGCTATAACTCCATCGCCATTGAAGATATGACTCCCAGGGCTAGTATGGTTATGGTTGTTTTAATGTTTATTGGTGGATCTTCAGGGTCCACTGCTGGGGGATTAAAAACTTCAACTTTTATGGTAATTATTCTTACAGTTTTAGCCAGTATTCGGGGACAGGAAGATGTTGTATGGCATAAGAGAAAGATTGGGCAAGGAACCATTCGTATGGCCTTTGTCATGTTTTTCATCTGTGTATTTTTAGTTTTAATGACAACCTTCTTATTGGTAGTTTTTGAAGATGGAAAGAACAGCTTCGACTTATTTTATGAAGCAGTTTCAGCCTTTGCAACAGTAGGACTTACGAGAAATATCACTTCTGGCCTATCTACAGCTAGTAAACTGGTCATTAGCTTAACCATGTTTCTAGGACGAGTTGGACCTACAACTGTTGCCCTGGGCCTGGGAAGAAGATCTAAAAAGCAAAGAATTCATTATGCAGAAGGAAATATTTATATTGGTTAGGAGTAGACTATGAAATCATTTATTGTTATGGGATGTGGACGTTTTGGCGAAAGTTGTGCTAAAACATTGGTGGAGTTAGATAATGAAGTTTTGGTAATCGATGAAGATTATGATAAAATAAAGAATATAAGCAATGATGTCACAACGGCCATCCAGTGCGATATTATGGATGAAATGGCTATGAAAGAAATTGGACTTTCTAATTTTGATGTAGCGATTATATCCATAGGGTCTAGTTTAACAGCGGCTATTATGGGGACCATGTTAGCCAAGGAAGCGGGGGTTAAGTATATCCTGGCCAAGGCTCCTTCCTTGAGAGAGGGGGGCATCTTGAAAAAGGTAGGGGCGGATAAAATTATCTACCCAGAAAGAGACATGGCCAAGCGGGTAGCCCATAACTTGACTTCAAAAAATATTTTGGACTTTTTCCAAATATCTCCTAAATATTCTATGGTTGAGCAAAAGATTCATGATGACTGGGTTAATCTTGATTTGGAAGAATTAAAGATTCGGAAACGCTATGGAGTTACTGTAGTTGCAGTTGAACGTGGAGGAGACATCATTGTTTCTCCCAGTAGCGATTTACAATTAATGGAGGGAGACATCTTGGTTATTATCGGGTCGAATGAGCAAATCAATAAGATTGAAAAAGGCCATGCATAAGATTTCATCTAAGGATAACCCAAACTTAAAAAAATTAAAGGCCTTGTCCAAAAATAAGGGACGGAAAAAATATGGCCAATTTCTAGTGGAAGGGCCCCAGGTTTTGGAAGAAATTCGAAACATTAAGGAGCCCATAGAAGTCTACGTTAAAGAAAGCTACCAAGGCCCCTTAGATCCAGCCTTAAAAGTCACTAGGGTTCAGGATGACCTCTTTAATCAAATAACTCCAACGGTCCAGTCTCAGGGGGTCCTTGCCCTTTATGAAATAGAGACCCGGAAGCTAGAAAAACTTCCCCAGGGTTTAATTTTGTATTTAGATGGGATTTCAGACCCAGGAAACCTAGGAGGCTTGATCCGAAGTGCGGCCAGTTTTAATGTTTCAGCAATTTTGTTATCAGAAGATTGTGTAGATATTTACAATCCCAAGGTAGTTCGGTCAACCATGAGTGCCTTTTTTAAGCTGCCCTTTTACCAGCTTAGTCACGAGGACTTATTAACTTTTACTTCCCACCAACTGTTGGCAGCAGACTTGTCAGGTCAAGACCTGGATGACTATGTCTGGGAGGAAAATTCTATTTTAATTTTGGGGAATGAGGCCCATGGAGTCAGTCAGGATTTGAAGAATCATGCCAAGAAATTAACCATCCCCATGGAAAGATCCATGGAGTCTTTAAACGTAAATGTTGCAGGGTCTATCTGCATGTATGATTGTTATATCAAAAGAGGAGGCAGGAAGAGGAATGATTAAGCCATCGATTTTACCAGGTTTTATTGAATTATTACCAGAAGACCAGCTAATCTTTGAAAAATTAAAAGAAATCATTGAAGAAAATTATAGGAATGCCGGTTTTACACCTATTGACACACCGGTATTAGAGAAAAAAGAAGTTTTATTGGCCAAGGGTGGCGGAGAAACTGAAAAACAAGTCTATGAGCTTAGCAAGGGAAAGACAGACATGGCCATGCGCTTTGACTTGACAGTTCCCTTGGCCAGGTATGTGGCCCAACACTATAGTGAGTTGAGTTTTCCCTTTAGGCGCTACCATATTGCCAAGGTCTATCGAGGAGAAAGAAACCAAAAGGGGCGCTATCGGGAATTCTACCAATGTGATATTGATATTGTGGGAGATGAGACCCTCCACTATAGTAACGATGCAGAAATTGTGTCTATTATCTACCAGGTTTTCCAAGATTTGGGCTTGAAAGAGATTACCATCCACCTAAACCACCGGAAAATTCTCAGTGGATTTTTCGACTTTTTAGGAATCCAAAATCATACAGAAGTTTTACGAAGTCTGGACAAGATGGATAAGATTGGCTGGGAAGAGGTTGAAAAATTACTAGAAGACTTGGACCTGGACCAAAAGCAAATTGAAGAACTGAAAAAGTTTGTCAACATTCAAGGATCTAACCATGAAATTTTAGCTTATTTATCCAGCCTGGCCCAAGAAAGCTCAAACTATCAAGGGGCAGTTGAGGAATTTAAAGAAATTGTAGACCTCCTAAAAAGCTATGGAGTGGATGAAAAAGCCATCCAAATTGATACTAAGATTTCCAGGGGCTTGGACTATTATACAGGCCTAGTTTTTGAAACGACCTTAAATGGACACGAACAAATTGGATCTGTGTGTTCAGGGGGACGCTATGACCACCTGGCCCAACATTATAGCAATAAGAATCTACCAGGGGTTGGTATGTCTATCGGCCTATCTAGGCTTTTTTACCAACTTAAGGCGGAAAACTTACTAAACTTAGATTCTGCTTCAGCAGCTAAGGTTCTTGTTTTACCCATGGAAGGCTACCTACAAGATGGGATTGAACTGGTTAAAATTTTAAGACAAGCAGGGATTTCTTCCTTTGTCTACAGTGAAAAACCAAAGATGAAAAAGATGTTTAAGTATGCGGATTCCATCAAGGTCCCTTATGTTGTTATCTTGGGAGAAGAAGAAGCCAAGAAAAAAGAATATACCCTGAGAAATATGGAAAGTGGAAAGCAAGACCTCCTTTCCCAAGAGGGGTTAGTTGAATTTTTGAAATAGGATTTAGCCCTTGCAAAAAAGGGGATTGTCTAGTATAATTTTTGTATATTGCGAAGAAGGGAAGAGTAACCTAAATTCTTTTGATAGAGACTATTCGTTTGGTGGAAGAATAGAAGGAATTTATGCGAAGACCACCCCTGAGCACCTTTTAATGGAAGGCGCTGACGACGTTACCGTCATTGAGTATAAATAAAGGTGGAACCACGGTACCCATCGTCCTTTGGACGAGGGTACCTTTTTATTTTAAGAAAATGGAGGTTATTATGGTTCAATTAAGATTACCCGATGGAAGTGTCAAGGACTTTGACCACAATCCATCTGTAGAAGAAGGAACAATTGCCATTTCTGAAGGCCTTAACCGGGCCTCTCTAGGGGCTGTTGTCAATGGAAAAATTATGGGGAAACAAGAAATCATTCAAGAAGACAGTGATTTCAAAGTAGTAAAATTTGAAGATAAAGAAGGGAAAAAAATCTTTTGGCATACCAGTGCCCATGTTATGGCCTATGCTATTTCAAGACTTTTCCCAGAAGCAGAATTTGCTATTGGCCCAGCTATTGATACAGGCTTTTACTACGATATTGACCTAGACCATCGCTTCACTCCCGATGATTTAGAAAAAATTGAAGCTGAAATGAAAAAAATCATCAAAGAAAACTATCCTGTAGAAAAAGAAGTTGTCTCCAGACAAGAAGCCTTGGATCTTTTCAAAGAAAAGGGACAATCCTACAAGATAGAGCTTATTGAAGACCTGGACCAAGATGAAGAAATCAGTCTTTATAGGATTGGTGATTTTGTAGATCTTTGCCGAGGACCTCACTTAAAGACCATTAAGGGAATTAAGGCCATCAAACTCTTATCCATTGCTGGGGCTTACTGGCGAGGAGATGAGAATAAGAAGATGCTTCAAAGAATCTATGGAATTTCTTTCGAAAAGAAAAAAGACTTGGATGCCTATTTAGAAAGACTGGAAGAAGCAGAAAAAAGAGACCATCGGAAGTTAGGAAAAGAACTAGACCTATTCTCTATGCATGAAGAAGGACCTGGTTTTCCCTTCTTCCATCCCAAGGGAATGATTATCCGCAATGAGTTGGAAAATTTCTGGAGAAATATTCAAATTGAAAAGGGCTATGGAGAAATTCGGACTCCAATGATTTTAAATGAAGACTTGTGGCACCGGTCTGGTCATTGGGACCACTACAAGGACAATATGTATTTTACAAAAATTGATGGGGAAGATTATGCCATTAAGCCGATGAACTGTCCAGGCTCTATTTTGGTTTATAAAAATTCTCCCCATAGTTACCGGGACTTTCCCTTAAAGCTTTCTGAATTCGGCCAAGTCCATCGCCATGAATTATCTGGGGCCCTTCACGGCTTGTTCCGGGTTCGGACTTTCACCCAAGACGATGCCCATATTTTCTGTTTGCCGGAACAAATTCAACAAGAAGTAACAGATGTTATTGAATTGGCCAATATTCTCTACAACACTTTTGGTTTTAAGTACCATGTGGAATTATCTACTCGGCCTGAAAATTCTATGGGAACAGACCAACAATGGAACCTAGCTATTGAAGCTTTAAAGGGTGCTCTGGAAGCCAACCACATGGACTATGAAATCAATGAGGGCGATGGAGCCTTCTACGGACCAAAGATTGACTACCACCTAGAAGATGCCATTGGTCGGACCTGGCAATGTGGGACCATCCAATTAGACTTTCAACTACCAGAACGCTTTGACCTAACTTACGTCGATGAAAATGGAGGCAAGTCTCAACCGGTTATGCTTCACAGGGCCCTATTGGGATCTATTGAACGTTTCATGGGGATCCTTATTGAACACTATGCAGGAAAATTCCCTCTTTGGTTATCTCCAGTTCAAGTTGAGATCATTCCAGTTTCTGAAAAGTTTGCAGACTATGCGAGAAAAGTTGAAGACCAATTGAAAAAAGCTGGCCTTCGAGTCCACCTAGACCAACGCTCTGAAAAAGTAGGTTATAAGATTCGCCAAGCCCAATTAAACAAGGTCAACTACATGCTTGTTTTAGGAGAAAAAGAAGTAGAAGCCAAGACGATTTCTGTTCGGGGTCGAGACGGCCTTGAAAAACAAGATGTTAAACTTGAGGACTTTATCCAAGACCTGGAAAAAGAAATCCGTGACAAGGTCTATGAATGATTGCCTGTTTTGGAGATAGTCTGACCTATGGTTTTGGCTTAAGACCAGGGGACAGATGGATTGACATTGTCAGAAATAGGGGCTATGATATAAATAATTATGGTGTGAATGGAGCTAGAATTAGGGATATTATGGCCCGTATTCAAGAAAATCCCTTGCCTGACTATGTTTTTGTTATGGGAGGTACCAATGACTTTGATTCTGGGGGCTCCGTGGAGTCCCTGGTCAAGGCCTATTTAGAGATAGACTCCTACCTGACAAGCCAGGGGGTCCAGCCTATCTATGGGATTCCAACACCAACGAATCCGAAAATAGCTGAGTATAAAAATCTTTCAAACAAATTGAGCTTCTTTCATGACGAGCTTTTATTAACCTTTCCAAGAAATCAGTTAATTGATTTCTTTCATGCCTTTACTCCGTATGATTCGAATTTATTTTTTGATGAAATTCATCCAAACAAAAAGGGCTCTCGAAAAATGGCAGAAGTGTTTTTGAAAGAATGGAGTTTTTAGGGGGATGAAATGGAAAAGTTATTAGATTTTTTAAAAACGACGACGAGAAGAGAGAAAACTCTTCTTATCGTCTTTTTTTGTGTAATTTTAGTTTTTCTCTATCTACAATTTCTTGCTAGGCCCTTGGAGGATGCTATTTATGCCCAAGAAAGGCAAGAGACCAGCCAGGTAAAAGGGCCAAATAAAAAATATACAGAAGAAGATATTTCATCTATTTTACATAAAATTCAAGCCAATCCTCAAGTTCAAAACTACCAGGAACTGGAGCGGTCTTTTGTGGAAGAAGACCACTTGACTATGGAAGTTAATTTTTCTTTAAGTATGAAAAAAGACCAGTTAGCCTCCTTTATTCGATTTTTAGAAAAAAACTATGAAGTACAAGAGAAAAAAA
Source organism: Urinicoccus timonensis (assembly GCF_900232945.1). GTDB lineage: Bacteria > Bacillota > Clostridia > Tissierellales > Peptoniphilaceae > Urinicoccus > Urinicoccus timonensis. The sequence goes on along the minus strand of NZ_OCTU01000007.1, from coordinate 19,969 downwards.
TTGAAGTCAAGGGAGACTTGGCCAATATGGAAGTCAAACTTCACTTCCCCCTGAAGTTTAAACAAATCAGTCAAGAAGATCCTATTCCAAGTCAAGTCCAGGTAAGCCGGCAAGAGCAGACTCAAGGAGAAGCTAAGGGTCTGGCCATTATGGAAACCAAAAGCTCAAGTCCGCCTACAGGACAAAATCCCAGTCCGGTCCAAACCCAGGTTAAGTCCCTAGGACAAGGGGAAATCTCAAAGACAAAGGCTCAGGCAACAAGCCATAAAAGTCTGGAAAAGAAGGCAGCGAAAGCTAAAGCCAAGGTAAAAGAGGCTCCGCTTAAGACCCAAGAAATTTATCAAGTCATGGACCAAGAGCAAAAATTAGAAGCTATGAGTCTATGGAGCCAAGAACTCTTAAATACAGAGACAAATATTGACTTTAAAAGTCTAGACTTAGAAGGACCAAAATTTTTAAATCCCATCTTAAGAATAGAAGAGGACCTTGCATTTTCCTATTTAAATGAAAGAGGAGAAGAGGGGATCCTTAAGTTGACCTTTGAGCCCGTAAGAATTGAAAATTTACTTTTAACCTGTCAAGTTGCTGGTCTTCCAGATACTTGGGTCCTTTATATAAAGGATGGTAGGGAAAATTCTGCTTTTCTATGGGATAAGGAAGCTTGGTCAGGACAATGGGTTTATGGCTTGAACTTTCAAATCCAAAAGCAAGACTTTGTAGATGTCATTGAAATTAAGGCCTATCAATGAAAAAGGGAAGCAGCTTATTGGAAGTCCTTGTGGTGGTGTCCATCCTCTCTCTTTTGTTGACGGTCACCCTACCACGATTTTCCTACATTCAAAAATACAAAGAAAAAAGAAAAATTGAAGAAATTTGCATCAATACGATAAAGGCTAGACGGTTGGCTTTGGATTCTTCAAGGGCTATGACTATAGTCTTTCAAGAAAATAATTATCGTCTGCTAAAGAAGGAGGAAGAAATTTACCAAACTAGTTATGGTGAAGATATTTCTCTGGACCAAGCCAAGGAGATACGGCTGGTTTTTACTAGAAATGGACGACCAGACAACCAGTCGGCCCAGACTATTGTCTTTAAGGGAAAATACAACAAGTATGCCTTGGTGGTTGCTCCGGTAACGGGCCAGGTTCGCTGGGAGGTAAAAGAATGAAAAAATCGGGATTTACCTTAATAGAAGTGGTTCTGAGTCTAGGAGTTTTTGCCTTGATGGTTTATGCCCTCCTACCCCTATTTAGCATAATTTATAGGCAGGTGGATGACCACTATAGGCAAGAAGCCATCATTCAGTGTGCTCGAAACGTTGTAGAAACTAGACTCAGTGGTCAAAGTCCCAAGGATAGCTACCAGGTCAGAGGAAAAAACTATCAATTAAAAGAAGAAGTCCTAGAAAAAAGAGACAACCTAATTCTCTACCAATGGACCTTAAAGGGAGAAAAAGATGAAAGACAGTGGCAATGTTACATACCGGAAGAAGGGATTCACACTCCTTGAAATGGTCTTAGTCCTGGCCATTCTTTCTCTAATTGCCGGGATGATTTATAATTTCATTTGGTCAAGCTTAAATCAAAGTAAAAAGCTTGTAAACCACATAGAAAGCAATGAAAATGTCTATTATGCCATGAATTTTATAGAGGATGAGTTTTTATCGGCTCAAGAAATTTGGAAGATAGGCCTTGAAGGCAAGACCCAGTATTTAATTTGTCAATTTCAAGGCCAAGGAAGCAGATACAAGGGCCACTACCTATTTTATTATTTAGATAGGAAGGGTCAGTTGGTGAGGGTTGCCTGGAAGGCCAATTACATGGACTATAAGGACTTTAGGCCTGTAGATAAATTGGGAAAAAATGTCTTGTGTAAGGGGATTAAGTCTTTTGAAATTACAGAGGATGCCAGTCAGTTTAGGATAAAGGTTGGGACAGATGAGGGAAAACATGTGGAAAAAGTTTTGGCTAAAAGATGCCCAGTTAAAGGAAGCTAAAAAAGGCTTTATCTACCTCTTGACGATTTTTATATGCTTTATGGTCTTGGCTATAGCTGGTTTTTTGCTAGAAATTACTGGTCAATATCAGAACTCTTACCAGGACAAGTGGGACTTTTTTCAAGAGGACTTAAAACTTGAGAGTATGGCCTACCTGTGGACAGGGAAGAATCACTTAAAGGATTTAGAGAAGGCCTATAGGGAAAGCCACAGACTGGCCTTTGAACAAAGGCAAGTTACAGATGGCCTAGAGATAAGCTTTCAAACCTTAAACTGGAGGAACAACCAAGGTACTTTGGAGTTAAAAAAAGATGATCTAAAGAAGAAGGCCGACATCTATCTTTTTTACCAGGAATGGATGGAGGAAAAACCCTATCTTTCCAAGGCAAGCTGGTCACAGGATTTCTCAAGAGGCATGGAGGATTTTGTGTCCCAAGGTTGGCAGGCTGTAGACTTGCCAAAGGTCCATATCCAAGAGGGAACCAGTGCTCTTTTAGTCTATCAAGGGGGAAAGTATTTTTTACTTCAAGATGAAGTTATCTGTGGTCAATGGAACTATGGGGACCAAATTTGTCTTGTAAATGAAGGTCAGCTTAGACTGGAGGGTCTTGTCAGATTAAAAGGAATCCTTATTAACCAAGGAAGCATTCTAGGAGAGGGAAGTTTAGATGGCCTTTACCTATCTGATAGGGATGCTAATTTGACTGTTCAAGGGGCAGTTTTGGGAAATGGCTTGGTCAAAGAAGCCAAGTATGACAAGATTTTAGTCTTTAATCTGGGGATGAAAACACCCATTTTTTATCACTTGACCCTAAAGAATATCCAATCAAGACCCCACGATTATTTTAACTAGGGTCTTGAAACCCTATAGAGCTACCTGTTATAATAAGGGAAGAATATATTGAGGAGGATGACAAATGATTTCTGCAGGTGATTTTCGAAAGGGTTTAACATTTGAAAAAGATGGAGATGTTTATGAAGTTGTAGACTTCCAACACGTTAAACCAGGTAAAGGAGCAGCTTTTGTTCGGGCAAAGATTCGTTCTGTTTTGTCTGGAGGGATTAAGGATACAACCTTTAACCCATCAGAAAAATTTGAAAAAGCGACCATCCAAACAAAAGAAATGCAATACTTGTATAACGATGGGGCACTTTACTACTTTATGGACAATGAAACCTATGAACAAATTCCATTGGAAGGGGATATTGTCAAGGAAGCCATGAATTTTATTCGGGAAAATGACAATGCAACCATTAATTTTTACCAAGGGAAACCCTTTAATGTATCAGCTGCAAATTTCGTTGAGTTAGAAGTTACATTTACAGAACCAGGAGTCAAAGGGGATACCTCTTCAGGAGGAACCAAACCAGCAACAGTAGAAACTGGCTTCAAACTAAATGTACCTTTATTCGTCAATATAGGAGATGTTATTCGGATTGATACTCGTGATGGCGAGTATATGTCCCGTGTATAAGGAGGTTTGTAATGAATTCAATTACAAAAAAAATTGCTTATTTACAAGGGTTAGCAGATGGCCAAGGAATTGGAGAAACTAAAGAAGGACAATTGTTAATTGAAGTGATTCATTTAATGTCTGATGTAGTTGAAGACTTACAAAATCAAATTGACGATCTTGAAGAATATGTAGACATCTTAGAAGAAGACTTGTCAGATTTAGAAGAATATGCCTATGATGATGACGACTTCGATGATTTCGAAGATTTCGAAGACTTTGACCTAGATGATTACGACATGGATCTTTACGACGATCTAGACGATTATGATGAGTTCGAAGCTTGTGACGAAGAGTGTGACTGCGACGATTGTTGTGACTCATCCTTAGATGAAGAATAAATAAAATAAACCTATAAAAATAGCCTCCGAGAGCTAGATTCTGCTTTTGGAGGCTATTTTTATAATAATAAAGAAGGAAATTTTAATTAGTTAAAGACTTGGGACAATATTTTTTTTAACAATTTTGCAGGTTTGTTAGACCTAGCCCGGTAAAACATTTCTTTTCCCTTGCGCTCAGATTCAATCAGGTCGGCTAACTTTAAACTCCTAAGATGGTGGCTGATGGCTGGAGAAGACATGTCCAGTAGGTAGGCAATATTCGTTACACACTCCTCTTGATGACAAAGGAGCCAAAAGATTTTCAACCGTGTAGGGTCTCCGACTTGTTTGAAAATACCGGCTAATTGGTCAGCGGTTTCTTCATCAAAGGGAAGACTTTCAAGGCAGGGACTATTGGGATGACAGTGAGGCTTTTTAACATTCATTTTTTTCTCCTTTTGGCTTTGACTTAATTTAGTTTAAGTATACCAGAAAAGGAAAAAAATTGTAAAAAATTAAATTGGGGCCTTGACGAAGGTCTTCTTTTAAGATATCCTATAAATAAGAACAGTTAAGCATATGTTTAATTGTAAATTATCTATTGAAGGAGCTAATTATGAAAAAAACTTATAAAATTGAAGTAGATTGCGCAGCTTGTGCAGACAAGATGGAAGAAGCAAGTAAGAAAGTTCCAGGAGTGAAAGATGCCAGCATTAATTTCATGGCCTTAAAGCTAAAGGTGGACTTTGAAGAAGGGGCTGATCCAGACCAAGTCATGGAAGAAGTCTTAAAAAGCTGTAAAAAAATAGAGAGAGACTGCGAAATTTATTTTTAGTCTCAGACTATTTTATGGATTGATCCATAGGAGTGAGGAGAAGAAATGAATAAAAAACAAAAAAAGAACCTGGCAAGAATTCTCATATCCCTAATTTTAATTATTTTTTTACATTTTCTACCTGTCCAAGGATGGTTGAGGTTTGCCCTCTACTTAATTCCTTATTTAATTGTGGGTTATGATATTTTAATTAAGGCCTTTTATGGTCTTAAAAACAAACAACCTTTTGACGAATCCCTCCTAATGTCTATAGCTACCCTAGGAGCCATTGCCTTGGCCTTATATTCCAAAAGTGGAGATTATGTAGAGGCTATCGCAGTTATGCTACTGTACCAGCTGGGAGAATTTTTTCAATCCTATGCTGTGGGAAGGAGTCGAAAGTCCATTAGCCAGCTGATGGATATTGCTCCGGACTATGCCAATATAAAAAATGACCAAGGAGACTTAATTCAAGTAGACCCAGAAGAAGTCCAAGTAGGGACTGAAATTTACATTAAGCCGGGAGAAAAGATTCCCATTGATGGTCAGGTCCTGGAGGGAAAGTCTAGCTTGGATACGGCAGCCTTAACAGGAGAATCCCTACCCCAAGATGTAGGAGTGGGAAGTCAGGTGTTTTCTGGAGCCATTAATTTAAACGGACTTTTGAGGGTCAAGACGACAAAAGAATTTGGTGAGTCAACAGCCTCTAAAGTGATGGAGCTAATAGAGGATGCCAGTTCACGAAAGTCCAAGTCGGAAAACTTCATTAGTAAGTTTGCCCGAATTTATACACCAGTAGTGGTGGTGGCGGCTTTAATTCTAGCCATTATTCCACCAATTATTTTAAAAGTCAGCGGGAATCCTTCTCATTGGGATGATTGGATTTATCGAGCCTTGACCTTTTTAATCATCTCTTGCCCTTGTGCCTTGGTTATTTCCATCCCCCTTTCTTTCTTTGCGGGGATTGGCGGGGCTAGTAAGAAGGGGATTTTGATTAAGGGGTCGAATTATTTAGAAACATTGTCTGAAGTTTCTGAGATTGTCTTTGACAAGACAGGAACCTTGACCAAGGGAAGCTTTACTGTTACAGCTATCCATCCCCAAGAGCTTAAGGAAGAAGACCTCCTCCACCTAGCAGCTCATGTAGAGCGTTATTCCACTCATCCAATTGCAGATTCTGTAAGAAAGGCCTATCCTAATGAAGATGACGACTGCCAGGTAGAGGACATTAATGAAATGGCAGGTCATGGTATTACAGCCAAGGTCAACGGCCATTTGGCCTATGTAGGAAATACAAAACTCATGGACCACTTTTCCATTCCTTGGAAGGCTTGTGACCACGTAGGAACTATTCTCCATATTGCTAGAGATGGCCACTACCAAGGGCATATTGTCATTGCAGATACCATTAAGAAAAATGCTAAAGCAGCCATTAAGGCCTTAAAGGCAGAAGGAATTAAGAAGACCCTGATTTTAACAGGAGACAATGAAGAAGTGGCCAAAGATGTGGCAGAAAAACTATCTGTTGATGGTTATTATAGCCAGCTGCTTCCTCAAGACAAGGTAGCTAAACTGGAAGAAGAATTGCAGGCCTTAAAGGGAACTAAGGAACGCTTGGCTTTTGTAGGAGATGGCATCAATGATGCTCCTGTTCTCACAAGGGCAGATGTGGGGATTGCCATGGGTGCCATGGGGTCTGATGCAGCCATTGAAGCGGCAGATGTCATTTTAATGGATGATGATCCCTTTAAAATTGCCCTAGCCATTAAAATCTCCAAAAAGTGCTTGAGGATTGTCAAACAAAACACCTATGCTTCTATAGGCATAAAGGTCTTTGTTTTAATTTTGGGAGCCTTAGGTTATGCCTCCATGTGGGCAGCTATTTTTGCCGATGTGGGAGTTACTGTCTTAGCTGTTTTAAATGCCATACGCTGTATGTTTGAAAAATCAGAAGATCCAAGTAAATATATATAAATAAATCAAAAGGGTGGAATCAATGGATTCCATCTTTTTGATTTAATATGGATAAAATAGGTTTTTTAATAGGAAACTGGACAAAATCCCACTTTCTATATTATAATAGACCTGTTCATGCCGTTAATGGGCATGCGGAAAGGATACCTATGAAAAAAGTACTTAGCATATTATTAATACTTATTATATTATTTGGGGCAGGAGGATACCTAGCCTTCCGTTTTTTAAACCGGGGTTCTGGAGAAGTGTCCAGTCAAGCAGATGGTCTGGCCTTTATCAGTGATGGGACAAGTCAAGACAGCAAAGATTTTGCCTTAATTGATGGTCAATATTACTTGAGCCTTGACTATATTCAAAAGAATTTAGATGAAACAGTCTACTATGATAAAAATGAAGGTATCGTTAGTTTTACAAATAAACAGGGGTTAAAACGCCTGAAGATAGATGAAGACACCTTTACTTTAAATGGTAAGACGATGGAATTGAGAGACCCTGTTATTCAAAAGGATGACACAATCTTAATTCCTACAGAAGCCTTTATCCATGATTATCCTGTAGAGTTTCGCTACCATAAAGAATCCAACAAGTTAAACTTAGACTTTACCAATGTGGACCATGCAGTAGGTAGCGCCCTTAAGGGGACCTTGTTGAGAGAAAAAGCAAGTTCTTCATCCCCCTATATTACAAGAATTCAAGGGGATGAAAAAATCATCTTTTATGGTGAAGAAGGAGATTTTTACCGTGTTCGCCTTGAAAATGGCTATGGAGGTTACCTCTTAAAGTCAAATTGTAAGGTTGATTTTAGAGAAAATAAATTTAAAGGACCATTTGCAAAAAATGAAGAGGCTCAAGTTCAAGAGCCTCTTCATTTAACATGGGACTATATTTATGGGAAAGAAAACCAAGAGCGCATCAATGCCATCCAAAAAATTCCTGGAGTGGATATTATTGTCCCAACTTGGTTTTCTATCCAGGACAAGGAAGGGACAGTCTATGACCGGGGAAATGTTGCCTATGTCAACAAGTATAGAGGTCTGGGCATAGATGTTTGGGGCTATATCGACAATAGCTTCGATCCTGAAATTACCCATGCAAGCCTCTCCTCTACAGCCAAGAGAGATAAGGTTTTAGACCAACTCATGAGCCTCCTTAGGATCTATCACATGAAGGGGGTTAATGTAGACTTTGAACATGTCAATTTGGAAGATGGGCCTTACATTACCCAATTTGTTCAAGAGCTCAAGGCTCTATGTTATCAAGAAGACATCAAGGTCAGTGTGGATGTCACCCCCCAATTGTCTCGGGACCCAAATAAAGAAGTATATAATCGGGAAAAATTAGCCAAAGCGGCAGACTATATTGTTTTAATGGCCTATGACCAATACTGGTCATCCAGTGAGAAACCTGGAAGTGTGGCAGAATACAAGTGGGTAGAATCTCATCTAAACACCCTCTTTCGGTCTGTACCCAAGGAAAAAATTATTTTAGGAGTCCCCCTTTACACCAGGCTCTGGACCCAAAACAATGGGAAATGGACTAGTAAAAATATTACCATGGGTCAAGCTGGAAGCTACTTGGCTAACCAAGGGCAAAAGGCCAAGTGGGATGATGTCATTAAACAATATGTCTTAGACACAGATACAGAAAAAATATGGTTGGAAAATAGTGATTCTTTAAAATACAAGGCAGGCTTAGTACCCAAGTATGGCCTAAGAGGATTGGCCTCCTGGCGTAAGGGGCTAGAGACTCCAGACGTATGGACTGTCTTGGACCAAGCTATTCATTTGGATAAATAAAGCGATCTTGAGAAAAGGACCAGGCAAGAAAGATTGACCTATACAGAAAAAGTGGTATAATAGAAGAGTGTATTGAAAAAGTAAAAGGGGGATGGTTTTATCTACTTTGACTGCCATAAGGCAATTGCAAAACGGGTTTATGACCATGCTGTGACCCACTATGAAATTGACTTGTCTCAAGACAAGCTTCTATGGAATAGTATCGCACCGGACATTATACCGTTTTATAAATTTATTCCTCACTATAAGGAAGAATCCGTTGATTATATCGCTAAGGAAATTGTTGATTTAATCTTTTTATCTCAAAAGAGTAACTTATCATCTCAAGATAATTTTTTAAATAAATATTTTAGTAAGAAACTGGGAGTTGTAACCCATTATCTAGCAGACTATACCTGCTATCCACATGCTAAAAGAATTCGCTGCTCCAGCCGAAAAAATGGACAAATTCATTTAAGCTATGAAAAAAATTTAAATAGCTACCTAGAAAGTCATGAATTTAAACAAGTTCGATTGGAGTCTATGGACTTGGAAACACAAAGATATAGTAAGATGGTTCAACAGGTTAAGGAATATATCTTGGAGGCTGTTAAAGCCTATGAGAGACAACCTGAAGATTATGGAACAGACTTGGATTTTGCCCTAGCCTTAAACCAAAGAGTTCTGGATGGAATTTTAACCTGTGAAGATCCAGTTTATGAAGCAATATTTCAACAAAAGAAGAGCTCCATCATAAGCTTATGATGGGAGCTTTTTCTAATTATAAAGGAGAAAAGATGCGAAACAATTCAGATTGTAAATTTTTAGATATACGAGAGACACAAATAGCCATTAAGTCCTTAAAAGACTTTTTTCAAAGAGACTTGGCCAACACTCTAAATTTAACTAGGGTTAGTGCTCCCTTATTTGTTCGACCAGAAACAGGCTTAAATGATAACTTATCGGGCAAGGAAAAGGCGGTGGATTTTAAAATCCGCAAATATGACATGAATGTTGAAATTGTTCAATCTTTGGCTAAGTGGAAAAGACATGCCTTAAAAAAATATGGTTTTAAGGATTATGAAGGAATCTATACCGACATGAATGCCATCCGCCCTGATGAAGAGTTTGATGAAATCCATTCTGTCTATGTGGACCAATGGGATTGGGAAAAAATCATAAAAAAGGAAGATAGGACAGAATCCTACCTCCATTATATTGTCAAAGAAATTTATTCTGTATTTTTAAGGACAGAAAGCTTTATCAACACCATCTATCCCTATTGCCTCAGCCCTAAATTACCTAAGAGTATCTATTTTATCACGGCAGAAGAACTCTTGGAACGCTATCCAGATAAGAGTCCAAAAGAGAGAGAATATACCATCTGTAAAGAAAAGAAAGCCGTCTTCCTTCAAGGAATTGGAGGAAACCTGAAAAGTGGACAACCCCATGACTCTCGAAGCCCGGACTATGATGACTGGACCTTAAATGGAGATATCCTGGTCTGGAACCCTACGACTCAAAATGTCTTGGAGCTTTCTTCCATGGGAATCCGGGTGGATGAGAATCGGCTTAAGATTCAATCTGAACTTTCGGGGACTTGTGATCGTTTGGGACAAGCCTACCATAAGGCCCTATTAAACTATGAACTTCCCTACACTGTAGGAGGAGGTATTGGTCAATCTAGACTATGTATGTTCTTCTTGGAAAGAAAACATATTGCTGAAGTTCAAGCTTCTGTCTGGACGGATGAATTTTTAGAAGAAGCCAGGATGAGAGGGATACAAGTATTATAAGGATTGCGTTTTTTAGGAGGATGAAAAATGATCAGAAGATGCCTTTTATCAGACAAGGAAAAATGGTATGAATTAAATTTAAAGTTCATGGAGTACGAATACAAAGATGAAAATGTTTGGGAAAATCCTTTAGAAAAAGGAGATCCTAGGAAAATTTTTGAAGAAATTATCCAAGACCCAGCTTCTCCAAATCGTTTATTTCTTATAGAAGAGGGAGAAAAAGCTATTGGATTCATCAATGCAGCTTATTTTACAAGTATATGGGCTCATGGGAAGGTGTTATTTATTGACGATTTTTTCATTCTTGAAGAATTTAGAGAAAAAGGTTATGGTAAAAAAGCTCTTTATGACTTGGAAGAAAAAATGAAGGCAGAAGGTTATCGGCGTTTTCAACTCTTAGCAGAAGAAACCAACCCCAGAGCGATTGATTTTTATAATAGAGAGAAATATGCAAAACAAAAAATAAATTTCTTTTGTAAATATCTATAATAAATAATTTGCCCAAAGATAAAATAATGGGAAGAGATGATTTAAAATAGATTTGGACGAGTAATAAAATCCTTTTTAAGATGAAAATCACCGATAAAGTGAGATTATTGACAAGGGAGAATAAATTTTGGAAGAAAAAAGGAGTGAGATGAAATTCTCACTCCTTTTTTGATAAAGATTTATTTACACATTGAACTTAAACAGGACGACATCGCCATCTTCCATTACATAGTCTTTTCCTTCTTGGCGGATTAAACCTTCTTCCCGGGCCTTGGCCATGGAGCCTGCCTTAACAAGATTATCAAAAGAAATGACATCGGCCTTGATAAAGCCTCGCTCGATGTCTGAGTGGATTTTGCCACCAGCTTGAGGGGCCTTGGTTCCGTCTGTAATGGTCCAGGCCCTAGATTCCATGGGGCCGGTAGTTAAAAAGCTAATTAGGCCTAGAAGCTTATAAGAGGCCTTGATTAAGCGGTCTAGACCGGATTGTTCAATTCCCAACTCCTCTAAAAAGAGTTGTTTTTCATCGTCATCTAAAGTGGCAATTTCTGCTTCGATTTCAGCACTAATGGGAACTACTTCATCATGTAACTTTTCGGCGTATTCTTTAACCTGGTCGATATAGGGATGGCTGTCTTGGCTTAATTCATCTTCTGAAACATTGGCTACATAAATAACTGGCTTAAAGGTCAGTAGGTTAAAAGAAGAAATCATTTTTTCTTCTTCTTCAGATAATTCCATGGTTCGTAAGGGCTCTGATTTTTCTAGGGCCCCAATGAGCCGTTCAACTAGATCTAGCTCGGGTTTTAAAGCCTTGTCTCCCTTGACTTGTTTAACTAGTTTGCCTTGTCTTTTTTCTAATTGGTCTAGGTCTGAAAGCATCAATTCTAAGTTAATGGTTTCAATATCTCGGATAGGATCAATAGATCCATCCACGTGAATAATTTGATCATTGTCAAAGCAACGAACTACATGGACGATGGCTTCGACTTCTCGAATATGGTTTAAAAATTGGTTTCCAAGACCTTCCCCATGGCTTGCTCCTCGAACTAGGCCTGCAATATCAAAAAATTTGATGGATACAGGAACTTCCCTCTCAGACTGGCTGATTTTGGATAAGATTTTTAACCGCTCATCTGGCACATTGACAACACCTACATTGGGCTCAATGGTTGCAAAGGGATAGTTAGCAGCTTCGGCTCCAGCCTTGGTAATAGCATTAAATAATGTTGATTTTCCTACGTTGGGTAACCCCACAATTCCTAATTTCATAGTCTCCTCCTCTAACTCTATGTATTATACTATATATTAGCAAAAGAATAAAATATGAAAAAATAAATGAAAATGGGGTATAATATTAGATAGCTATTACTATCCAAAGGTTTGTATTTGTGATAAACTTAAGGAAGAAATTAATAAATGAGGTGAAAATATGGGCGCCATTGTTATCAACGATATAACGAAACGAAGTGGGCGAAAGAGAATATTAGACCAGGTAAATTTAGAAGTATTGGAAGGGGAATTTTTTTCTATCTTAAGCATGGAAGAAGAAGCAAAAGATGCTCTTGCTAAAATCCTTTTTAATTTTAAAAAGCCATCTAGTGGTCATGCATCAATCTATAATTTTGATGTCAACAAGCAAAGCAAGGATGTCAAGAGCTATACATCCTTTATTTCTAAAGAAGCCTTGTTCCCGGAAAACTTAAAAAGAAAGACAATTTTTAAAAAGACTTTAAATTTTCATGAACTAGAAATGCCAGAGGACTATGATGAGTTAATGGATTCTTTTGATTGTCAAGACAACCCAAAGGTTGCTAATATGGATGCAAGAGAAAGAAGGATGACATCAATTGTCAATGCTTTACTCGTCCATCCTAGAGTTTTGATTGTCCAAGATGCAACCCGAGGAATGAATCCAGTGGATTGTCAAAACTTTTTAAATAAGTTAAAAGAATTGCAAAAAAGTGAAAATTTAACCATCTTATTCTTGAGTGACGACCTATCTATTGCCCAAAGATATAGTGATCGGGTAGCTTATTTGCACGAAGGGCGAATTCGAGACATTGAGTATTTAAAAGACAAAGAAAGTAAGGATAAGCTTCTTAGGGTTTATTCTGCAAAACTTAGGAAGGAAGAATTCTTCAGAATCGGTGCAAGACCTGTGGACCGGAACTACACAGAGGCGACTTTTTATTATGATGGCTATTTGCCGGATTTGACAAATCTTTTATACCAACAAGGTATTGAAGACTTTAATTTAGAGGATGCTCTTTTGCAAGATAAGATTGACGCCTATTATGGTCCCCAAGGGAATATGGACTATAGGCAAGAAGTTTCCCCATCTAAACAAGATCAAGAAGTTCAAGAAAAAGTAGAAGAAGAGAATTTAGAAGCAGACTTGTCAGAAGAAAAGAGTCCAGATGAGATTTTCTTCGGGGAAGATAATGGCGATTTTACAGAAAGCAAGGAGATAGAAAAGATCAACCTTGTAGACCAAGATAGAGAAGAAAACCAGGTAGAGGATACGAAAGTCATTGATAAAAATGACCTATTGAATCAACTGGAAAATGGAAATGATAAGGGAGGGTTTAATCAATGAGTATATTTGGAATGGAATTTAAATCAAATATCGGTAAATTTTTTGCCTGGCTCATTGTCTTGTCAATTTTAACCGGTTTGAGCATGGCTTTTTATCAATTTATGTTGGATCCAAGCACCAAGGGGATTTTTGATAGCTTTATTGGAAGTTTGAGCCCCACCATGCAAAGTGTCTTTAATCTAGATCCTGAGATTGACTATACCGACTTAACCCAATACATTGGATTTATTTTCCAATTTATTGCAGGTCTAGTGGCTATTTTTGCAATGCAGCTAGGAGCCAGAAGTTTAGCCAAGGAACAAGGAACAGGGGATATTGAATACATCTATGCAAACCCTGTAAGCCGGGATGAAATTTATTGGCAAAAGTTTTTAGCAAACTTCATTTTATTTTTCTTATTCTGCCTATGTTTTGCAGCCATTACCTTTGGCTTAAGTCTTATTTTACAACCAACCACTCTTAGAAAGGCAGACCTTTTACTTGGAGTTCTAAAGACCTTCTTAAGTGTCTTTGTTATCGGTTTGGTTTATCTAGGCTTAGGGATGTTTCTTTCCTCTCTCTTTAATAGCCAACAAGCAGATGAGGGAGCTTGTGTTTTAATTGTCCTTTTGTCGGCTCTGATTATTATTCTGTTAAAGATGTTTGTTGGATTAGAAGCAGCTGGCTATTTTATTCTAGAAGGTTTTAAGGGAATTTCTGTGGTTCAAGGAAGTTTTAGTCTTATTTCTCTAGTTGCCGGTGGACTTGTCTTTGTCCTGGGCTTAGTTTTTGGATATTTAATTTATAATGCAAAAGAATTGAAATATTAAAAAGAGGGTTGGCTGACCAACCCCTTTTTTATGGAAAACTTGTCAAAAACCTCAAGCTCATGTAAAATAGAGGTATTAAATCAAGGAGGATAGATATGCCAACAACCATAAATACAAACCTGGGTACCATACAAATAGAACCTGCCGTATTGGCGCAAATCGCTGGAGTTTCAGCCATGGAAAGTTATGGTATTGTAGGAATGGCTTCCAAAAATGCTGCAGATGGAATTTTCCAACTACTTCGTTTTGAAAACCTCTCTAAGGGAATTGAAGTTGATGTAGATGAAACATCAATTAATATAAAGTTACATGTTATCTTAGAATATGGCGTCCGAATCTCAACTGTAGGTGAAAATATTATTGATCGGGTACGTTTTAATGTAGAACAAATGACAGGTCTTACTGTAGATAATGTAGAGATCCTTGTCGAAGGAATTCGGATGGACTAGGAGGTAGCACAAAGAATGAGGATTGAGAAAAATAAATTTATAGAAGTTTTACAGTCCAGTGTAAATAACCTTCTAAACCACAAAGAAGAAGTAAATGCATTAAATGTTTTTCCCGTACCGGATGGAGACACAGGAACCAATATGTCCTTGACCATCAAAAGTGCCTTGGAAGAGGTTAAACGTTCAGTCGAAAATGACCTAGGCAAACTTGCAAAAGATACTGCCAGAGGATCCTTAATGGGAGCCCGGGGGAATTCAGGTGTTATCCTATCTCAATATTTTAGGGGCTTAGCAGAGGGCTTAGCTGATCTTAAAGACTTTACACCAGCAGAAGTTGCTCATGTCCTGACCCAGGCATCTAAAACCACCTATAATGCAGTGATGAAACCCACAGAAGGGACCATCCTCACCGTAGGAAGAGAAACAGCTGAATTTGCAAATCGATTTAGCAAGAAGGAATCAACAGATATCTTGCTTTTTTTAGGCGAAGTTTTAGAAGCAGGTAAAAAATCTTTGGCAAATACACCAAATCTTCTTCCAGTTTTAAAAGAAGCCAAGGTTGTAGACGCCGGAGGCCAAGGACTTATTTATATTTTAGAAGGGGCTTATTTAGCCTTAAAAGGCCAGGGAGTCCAATCCTTGACTGGAGAAGAAGCTAAAGATCTTCCAAGTCAAAAGGTATCCAGTCGGGAAAAAATCTCCACTGATGATATTCAATTTGGTTATTGTACAGAATTTATGATTCAAACAGAATCCAATGACGTGGATGGTTTTCGAAATAAATTGAAACCTCTAGGAGACTGTCTATTAGTGGTAGGGGGAGAAGGGATAATTAAAACTCATATCCACACCAACCATCCTGGAAAGGCCTTGGAATATGCTGTAGAGTTGGGCCAATTAAAGGATATAAAAATAGACAACATGCGTTTCCAACATGAAGAAGTTCTCTTAAAAGATGAGCTGGAGGAAATGCGTAGCCAGCAAGTAGAAAGTCCCCAACAAAAGGATAAGGACTATGGTTTTGTGGCTGTATCCATGGGAGAGGGCCTATCTGAAATATTCAAGGAAATTCAAGTAGACCAAGTTATCTTTGGTGGTCAAACTATGAACCCCAGTACCCAAGATTTTGTCAAGTCAATCCAAGCTATACCAGCAAAGACCATTTATCTTTTGCCCAATAATTCAAATATTATAATGGCTGCGGAACAAGCTGCTGAAATTAGCGAAAAAGATGTTCGTGTTATTCCCAGCAAAACTGTGCCCCAAGGAATTGCCGCTATGCTGGCCTTTAATGAAGAATCCGATCCCCATGAAGTGGAAGAAGCTATGACTCAGGCCATCCAAGAAATTCGGTCTGGATCTGTAACCTATGCGGTTCGAGACACCACCATAAAGAATCAAGAAATTAAAAAAGGTAATTTTATCGGTCTTTATGAAAAAGAAATTACAAGTTTTGGAGACGACCTAGAAGAGACAACTATCCAATTGATTCGGGACATGGCCTTTGATGATGCCTATATGGTTACCATCTATTATGGAGAAGATGTAGATATCCAGGATGCTGAAGACTTAAAAGCCAAACTTGAAGAAGAGTTTGAAGATTTGGATGTAGATATTATTCCTGGAGGGCAACCCCTGTACTATTATTTGGTATCCATCGAATAGAGAAATGAAACCTAGGATCTTGTGTCCTAGGTTTGTTATTATGGAGGGAAAATGAACTTAGAGGGACCAATCTCGCAAATCAAGGGAGTTGGAGAAAAGCGAAAAGAAAAATTTAAAAAAATACGCATTGAATCAATTCTTGATCTTTTGTATTATTTTCCAAGAGACTATGAAGACTTATCCAGGCCCCAACTCTTTCAAGATGGCCAACTGGGAGAGAGAATCCTGGTAAGGGTAGAGGCCCGGTCCAAGTATTCTGTGAATCGGCAGATGTGGAAATTAATGGTTGTGGACCAAGAGCAAACCCAGGCAGAGATAGCCTTTTTTTCCCAAGGCTATTTAATGGGAAAAATTAAAGAGGGGACCAACTACTATCTATATGGGGACCTAAAGGTTTTTCGAGGTCGCTATCAAATGGCCAACCCCAGAGTTTACAGCCTCTGGGAATTTAAAAAAGTTCAGGGAATCCGCCCCATCTATCCCCAGCAAAAAGGTCTCAAACAATTTGAATTTGAACAACTAATCCAAAGGGTTTTACCTGAACTTCATGACTTAGAGGAGGTAATTCCAAAACCAGTACGCCTTAAATACTCCCTTTTATCTAGGGCTTCCAGCTTAAAAGAAATTCACCAACCCACAAGCTACGAAAGACTTTTAGAGGCCAAGAAGAGGATGGTCTTTGAAGAATTTTTTATCTTACAACTTTCGGTTTTTTACCGGCAGGGATATGACACATCCCAAGAGGGCCTGCCCATGAAAAAAATAGATATGGAGAAAATTTTAAAAGAAATTCCCTTTCCCTTGACTCCAGGCCAGGATAGAAGCTTAAGTGAAATTATAGGAAGTCTGACTGACGGCAGGGCAATGAGACGCCTCCTTCAAGGAGATGTAGGAAGCGGAAAAACTATGGTGGCCATGGTAGCCATGGCTTTTTGCATTGAAAATGGTTACCAATGCGCCATGATGGCGCCAACAGAAATTTTAGCTAGCCAGCACTACCAGTCAGCCTTGGATTTTTTTAAGCCCTTTTCTTATCGGGTAGCCCTATTAACAGGAAAGACAAAAGCCAAGGACCGAGAAGAAATACTGGAGGATTTAAAGGCTGGAAAAATTGACATCCTTTTAGGGACACACGCTTTAATTCAAGACGATGTCATATTTAAGAAACTGGGGCTGGTTATAACCGATGAACAGCACCGTTTTGGAGTCAGCCAAAGAGAAAAGCTCTTAGAAAAAGCAAAAGCTGTGCACTCTCTAGTTATGACAGCTACACCCATACCTAGGACTTATGCTATGGCCAGTTATGGGGACTTAGATGTCTCTTTTATTGACACCATGCCCCCAGGAAGAAAGCCTGTCCAAACAACATCCGTGTCTAAAAGCGACTTACAAAAGGCCCTGGATTTTACAAGGGCCCAATTGAGAGAGGGGAGACAAGCCTATGTGGTGACTCCTTTGATTGAAGAAAACCACCAGTTGGACTTAGAGTCAGCCATTAAGACCTACCAGGAACTGAAAGAAGAATTTAAACCTTTTCGAGTTTCTCTTATGCATGGGCAGCTTTCTTCCAGCGAAAAAGAAAGCATTATGGAAGATTTTTACCAACATAAAATTGACCTTTTAGTGAGTACCACCGTCATTGAGGTAGGGGTTAATGTACCCAATGCCAATGTCATGCTGATTTATGATGCCCAGCAATTTGGTTTGGCTCAGCTCCATCAACTAAGGGGGCGGGTAGGCCGAGGAAGTTACCAGTCTTATTGTATCCTTTATAATTCCAGTGACAGTGAAAAATCCTGGGAGCGAATGGGAATCATGCAAGAAACCACCAATGGACTTCTTATTGCTGAAAAAGATTTGAGCTTGCGAGGTGCAGGAGATTTCTTTGGCACAAAGCAAAGTGGAGCCTCCAGTTTCTTCATAGGGGATATCTTGAGGGACTATCCCATTTTTAAAGAAGCCCAAGTAGAGGCACGAAGATTTTTCCACCGCTACAAGTGGGACCAAGTAAAAGATACTGCCTTGGAAAGAGAGATTCAAAGAAAAGAAGCTCTAATTTCCAGAACCTAAGCTAAGAGGGAGGATACATGCGGATTATTTCAGGAAGTAAACGGGGCTTAAAACTAAATGCACCCAAATCACTAGACACCCGTCCTACTGAAGACCGGGTTAAAGAAAATATGTTTAACCTACTAGGGAACCTTCGAGACTTAAAGGTCCTGGATGCCTTTGCCGGGACAGGAGCTTTGGGCTTGGAAGCCTTAAGTCGGGGTGCCAGCTATGTCTTGTTTTGCGAAAATAATCACAAAACCTTGACTACTTTAAAGGATAATATTGAAAAAGTTAATCTAAAGAGCTATACTATGTATAGTGGTGATGTATATACTGCTCTAAACAAGACCAAAGAGAAATTCGATCTAGTCTTTTTAGATCCACCCTATCAAGATTTAGAAGCATATGGAAAAGTTTTAAATCACTTAGTAGACCGAGATCTTCTCAATCCTGAAGCAAGGATTATGTGTGAAAGAAACCATGAAATTGACTTGCCCCAGGGCTTTGATTGTTTGAAATCTCGTAAGTATGGTTCTAAATGGGTTGATATCGTAAAATGGAGTAAAAGATGAAAGTAATATATGCAGGCAGTTTTGATCCAGTTACTTATGGACATATGGATATTATTTACCGGAGTAGAGATATTTTTGGTGAAGTGATAGTTGCAGTTTTAGAAAACAAGAGTAAGAAAAGTTTGTTTAGCCTAGAAGAACGTATGCACCTACTGGAAAAAACCTTTGAAAATGATAAAAATATTGAAATTGATAGCTTTCAAGGGCTTTTAATTGACTATGCCAAGAGCAAGGGAAGCAAGGTCATTGTTCGGGGATTAAGAAGTGCAACGGATTACGAAGCTGAATGGGTTTTAGCCATGGCCAACCGTAGTGCAGAAAATTACGTGGAAACTTTATTTATTCCTTCATCCCATCATTTAGTCTATGTCAGCTCCTCATTAGCCAAAGAAATCGCAGCATTTGGAGGAGATGTATCGGATTATGTACCACCTATCGTCCAAGAGGCGCTAATAAATAAAATGAGAAAGGAGCACTAACATGGATGTATTAAAATATGTAGATGACTTAGAGGATATCGTTGAAACTTCAAGCACAATTCCCCTAACAGGTAAAATCATGGTGGAAAAAGAGGAAATTCTAGACATACTGGAAAACTTACGTAGAGACCTACCCTTGGAGTTAACAGAGGCAACTCAAATTCGTAAAGATAAGGATTTGATTATTAAAGATGCCCACAAGGAAGCTGAAAAGATTATTCAAGGAGCTAAGGCTCAAGCAGACCAATTAGTTGCTGAAGATGAATTAGTTCGTAAGGCTAATGCTCGGGCACAAGAGTTGATGGATACAGCTAACGAGGAATCCAATCAAATCAGAACAGGGGCTAGGGATTATGCCGATAAATTATTGGAACAAACTCAAGTACAATTGTCTGATGTCATTAAATTACTTAATGAAAACCGGCAAGAATTAAAATAAAAGTATTTAAAAACCTCTTTACCAATGCACTGACCCCCAAAAGTTGGACCAAGAAATCCAACCTTTGGGGGTCTTTTAATGGCAAAATACAGTTACGAATTGAAGAAGAAAATCGTCGAGGAGTACTTGTGTGGTAAAACAAGTTATCAAGCCTTAGTAATGAAATACCAAATCGAGAAGTCCGTTCTCAGGCTATGGATTAGCAATTACAAAAATTATGGCGATGA
>NZ_OCTU01000006.1 GCF_900232945.1 Urinicoccus timonensis | reverse complement strand
ATATAGATTATTACAATAACGAAAGAATTCAATCAAAAACAAAATGGATGCCACCTACAAAGTATAGGTTAGCATCCACTACAACGAATTAATTAAATATTGTGTCCAGTTTTATGGGTACACATCATCTTCTAGGATTTTTTATTGGGTTTTTAATTTTTCCACTTTTCTCCCCGAATATTTTAATGGTAAACTGCTTCAAATTGAGGATAAGTCTCTCCCTTTAAAAGTAGCTCTTGTGTTTTTTTATCCCTGATTTGAGCATCTAGGTTTTCCCTCAACCATAGAATCTGATCCTCTTTTACATTCAGTCCCTTGAAGACCTTGTCTCCTTCCTCTTCTAAGAGTTTGTCTACTAGCTCATGACCATTGGCAAACTTATAGTAATTGTCCACTTGAGCAAGCCACATGGCCATGGTTAGGTTAATTTCATCCTCTTGTTTTGGGTCTGGAAAGACTTTTTTAAAGGCTTCTTTATCGTAACTTAATTCTGCACTCCTTACTTCCATTCCAAGAGTAATGGGTTTAAAGAATTTAAAAGTTTCCGTGTCTTCCGCCTCAACCTGATAGACATGTTTTCCCATTCCTGCAAGCTTCATTCCCCAATAGGATCTGCCTGTGTAAATATTTGTGATTAAAAGTAGGACAATTAGCAAATAAAGAAACTTTCGACTTTTAAAAAATTCTTTCATTTTCTTCCCTCCTATACGAAAATCTTGGCCACCCTAAATCTTGGTCCCAAGAGCTCCTTTGACTAAATATTTTTCCTTTCCATCTCCCAGCAAAAAATCTAGCCAAATTTCTCTCTTCTCCTGTAAGTCTATTTTACATCTTTTTTCTCTTGAAAGCAAAAAGATGTAAAACTTACATTTTACATGTAGATTTAGCAAAAATTCTTGTCTCTTTTTAACAAGGGATTTTAATAAAAACTGTAAATAAATTATCGTCTACAGAGATGTCCATTTTCCCCTTGAGCTTTTGAACTTCTTCCTGAGTAATTACCAGTCCCAATCCCCTACCAACTTTTTTATCCCGTCGATAAAACCGTCCTCTTCTAGTTAGAGGTTTTTCCTTAAAAGAATTTTCAATTTTGATCTCCAAGCCTTGGTTCTTTGAAATTTCTAAGGATAAATACTTATTCTCTGCTCCTTCTAAGGCTTCTAGAGCATTTTTTAAAAGATTTTCTAAAATAGTATAGAGGGAAAAGTTAATGGACTCTCTTTTTCCAATGGGTTCAACATCCCAAATAAGTTCTGTTCCCAGATCCAAAAAAGCCTGTCTTTTTTCCTCTAAAAGATAGTCTAAAAGAGGGTCTCCCAACCATATTTTTTTAGAAGTCCTTTTTAGGTTATTAAGATGGCTTCCAATAGCTTCCCAAGCTAAATCACAGTCTCCCTCTTCTAGTAGGTACTGGAGTTTGGTTAAATCGTTAATATACTCATGACGAAACTTTCGTATCTCCATTTCACTCCGGTTCTTTTCTTCCAAGACTTTCTCCAGACCATCTCTTTGATTTTTAATCCGGTCTTTTTGTCTGGTCTCTTCTATGTATTTTCCTATACCTTCATAGAGAAAGAGCACAGTCATATTAATATAGACTATTATAAAAAGAAAAGGAAATGTTTCATAAAAATCAGGTTTCTCATTAATAAATATAAACACAAAAGTTATCCCAATTACAGAAATAAAAGGAATAGTTACAAATACACTAAGATATCTCCATGGCAAAAATTTCCAATTCGTATCCAAATATTTTTTCACTAAATTTGTCCATGTTAAAAGCCAAAGTGTCTGAATAAAGAAAATATATTCCAAACTAATTTTTGTCTTGTTAAATATTAGAAAAGAAAAAACATCCATGGTTATTAAAAAACTATCAAGAAAGAGGACTGAAACCAATTTTCTTTTCCAATTTCCCTTAAATAAAAACCAAGCAATAGATACTTCTATGAATAAATTAGCAAAAAAGACAACTATAGATGGAAAATTTTCTAAACTTAACAACATTTCAAGCCCCCATACTATAAAAGTGATAAGATAAAAAATATTCTTATGTATTGGTCTTTTTTCTAAAAAAAGTTCAAAAAAAGCAAATATGCAGTATACGTAAATAATCTCACTTACTCCAAATAAAATAAGTTCCCCTTTAGTCATTTGCCTACACCCCAATAATCCTTTTGATAAGACCTGCCTACTGTGAAAACTTTTCCATCCTGCATTTTCACCCTATAATTCCCCAAATCTTTAGCATAAAACCGTTGAATGACAAGATCCTGGCGAATTTGCAAAAACCTATCTCCCAAGTCCTGGGTCGCTGTTTTTAAATCCCCAGAAATCCATAGGATCTGGTAGCCTTCAGAGCTTATGGTTTGGATGCCAACCTTTCTCCCTTCTTTAAAAAAATAGAGAATTTTTTCTTGGTCAATGGATCTTTTTTGCCTATTTTGAAAAAATTCATAGTATTCTGTGGTTTTTTCCAACTTTTTAAGTGCCCTTTTTAAAACAAGTTCTAAGTCTTTTTTACAATAGGATGCCTTGTCTATAAATCCAATCACTTCATTGTTGATGGCCTTATAGGCCAGATCTGGAAAGGCAGAAACATAAACCATCTTTACCCGATTATCTCCTAAACTCCGAATTTTTTCTCCTAACTGAATCCCGTCTAAGTCTTTCATTTGGATGTCTATAAATAATAGGTCAAAATAATAGCCGTCTTGGTACTCTTCTAATAGCGTGGTGGCCTTGGTCATGGATTGAATTTTTCCTTCTTTTCCCAAGCTTAAAAGGATTTCTTCGAGGTCTTTTTCTAATTTTTGAAGCCAAATTTCCTGGTCATCTATAAGAGCTATTCGAATCATATCTTTCCCTTTCTTTTTAGCACTTTGAATTTCATATCTTTATCCTCAAGTAGCTCAAAACTAAAAAAATATTGGGACTTTTCAGGGTCCCAATATCTTCAAGTCGATTTTTATTTTTGTGATTCATAGGGTTTTCCATTGGCTGTTGGGCCATTGGCTTCTCCTACAAATAAGATTAAGACGATAATTGTTAAAACATAGGGGAGCATATTTAATAAGTCTGGTGGAATATTGTAACCAGAATAGCCCAAATAAACTACAAGGCCTTCTGCCGCTCCAAAGAGTAGACAGGCAACCAAGGCTCCAATTGGTTTCCAACCACCGAAAATAACGGCTGCCAAGGCGATAAAACCTTGACCGGATACTAGGGTTTCTTTAAAGTTGGCTACAATGGCTAGGGAAAGACTGGCTCCTCCCAATCCAGCTAAAAATCCTGATGTCAAGACCCCAATGTATTTCATCTTATAGACATTGATCCCTACAGTTTCTGCGGCTCTGGGGTGTTCTCCAACAGATCTTAAGCGCAAGCCTGACCGGGTCTTATTTAAATAGATATAGACGATGGCTACTAGGATAAAGGCCAGGTACACTGTAGCGTATTGTTTGAAGATTAAAGATAAGGGATTTGTTGGCTCAAAGGTATTTGAAAATAATTGAGGTAGTTTCTTGTCAAAGGGTATGGGCTTGGTCATAGCGGCTCCGTCAAAAAAGATTCGTGCAATAAAGACGCTAAGACCGGGGCCTATTAAGTTAATGGCTGTCCCTGAAACTACATGGTCAGCCCCAAATTGAATGGTGGCAATCCCATGCAAGAGGGCCAGGGCCATTCCTGCTAAGCCAGCACAGAGAAAAGCTATCCAGGGGTTTTGGACATAGTAACCAACAGTGGCGGCAACAACAGCTCCTATAGTCATCATGCCTTCTAAACCGATGTTTACAACACCTGAGTTTTCACTAATTAAGCCCCCCATGGCTGTG
The DNA here is from genome assembly GCF_900232945.1 of Urinicoccus timonensis. Lineage (GTDB taxonomy): Bacteria > Bacillota > Clostridia > Tissierellales > Peptoniphilaceae > Urinicoccus > Urinicoccus timonensis. The sequence continues at coordinate 113,685 of NZ_OCTU01000006.1, read as the reverse complement.
TAGATTAGTGGGGTGGAATACATTAATGTAATTCCTAAGATTCCTGCAATATCATTCATTGACTTTGACCTCCCCAGTTTTTTTCATGCCCTTGCCTTTATTTAGATAATTTTTAATCAGCTGGAAGAGTTTTGGCATGGCTATAAAGAATACAATAATTCCAATGATTATGTTGACGATTTCTGATGGTGTATTGAGTTGGGAATTCAGTTTTCCACCACCATAGGTCAGGGCTGCAAATAGGATTCCTGCCGGTATACAAGCCAAGGGAGCATTGGCTCCAATTAAGGAAACGGCAATCCCATTAAATCCATAGTTTTGTTGGCCTGATAGCATGGCGATATTTTCATTAACCCCTAAGACCATAACGGCTCCAGCCAGCCCACTTAAGGCTCCGGCTATGGCCATGGATACGATAATACTTTTTTTAATGTTAATCCCACCATATTCTGCAGCATCTTTATTAAAGCCAACGGCTTTTAATTCATAGCCCAGGCTTGTACGTTTTAAAATGTACCAAGCAGCAATAGCACAGACAATGGCCAGGACTAACCCCCAGTTAAGAGGCGGTGTCATAAAGTCTTTTAAAACCTTATGGGCCTTTAAAAATGACCTTCCTGCTTCGGATAGCTTCCATTGGCCTAGGAATTTTATACTGGCAGATTCTAAAATATCATAGGAGTTATCGCTTTCAGGTTTTCTGATAAAAGGATAGGCCATACAAAGATTACTTAAATACAGGGCTACCCAGTTTAACATAATGGAGCTTACCACTTCATTGATGCCGAATTTCGCCTTAAAAAAGCCCACAAGTCCACCCCAAATAACTCCAGCTAGCATTCCTGCTAAGATAGCTACTATAGCATGGATAACTGGTGGCAAAGGTACAAGGGCCCCAACAATAACTGCAGCTAAAGAACCTACGACAAATTGTCCTTCTGCTCCAATATTAAAGAGACCTGTATTAAAGGCAAAGGCCACACTCAAACCTGTTAAGATTAAGGGAGTTGCTTGAACCAGGGTCCAGGAAATATACTTTGGTTTTCCAACAGCTCCTAGGATAATGACTTTTAAGGCGGCAAGAGGGTTAACTCCAATAGCCAGTAGGAGGATTCCCCCTACCAACAGGCCCATTAAAATACTCAGGATGGTGTTAAATAAATGACTTTGTTTATTTAGCTTCATTTGTTCCACCTCCTGCCATATAGTGACCTAGTTCTCTCTCATTGGTATCTTCTCGTTTGCTTAGGAAGTTAATTTTTCCTTCGTAAATAACTCCTATCCGATCTGATAGGTTCATAATTTCATCTAATTCGAAACTCACTAGTAAAACAGCCTTTCCCTTGTCTCTTTGTTCCACTAGGAATTGATGGATGTATTCGATAGCTCCTACATCCAGTCCCCTAGTAGGTTGGGCTGCAATTAAAACATCGGGATCATTGGTTATTTCTCGGGCAATAATCAGTTTTTGTTGGTTCCCTCCAGACAAGTCTCCTGCAATGTAGTTGGCATTGTTGGGCCGAACATCGAACTTGGTCATGAGTTGGTCTGCATGATCTTGAATGACCTTTTCTTGCAAGATGCCCTTTTTACAATAGGGAGCATGACGGTACTGTTCCAAAACTAGGTTTTCCGCCGTTGTGAACTCTAGGACCAAGCCTCTTTTTTGCCGGTCTTCCGGTATGCAATTCATGCCACTTTCCTGAATTTCTCTAGGAGATTTATTGGTAATGTCCTTATCCTTCAAATAAATTTTGCCAGAATCCGTCTTTCTTAAACCTGTTAAAATATCTAGAAGTTCCGATTGTCCATTGCCATCAACTCCAGCAATTCCTAGAATTTCTCCATAGTGGAGGTCTAGGGAAAAGTCATTTAAAATCTTGACCTTTCGCTTGTCGGTATAGTTTAGTTGGTCCACTTTTAAGACCACATCTCCAACTTGACTTGGCTTTTTCTCAATGCGAAAATCTACATTTCGACCAACCATCTTACTGGCTAGTTCTTCCGGGGAAACACTAGGAACATCTACTGTATCAATTTTTTTACCCCGACGGATAATGGTGCACCGATCAGCCATGGCCTTAATTTCTTTGAGTTTGTGGGTAATGATGATGATGCTTTTTCCTTGGGCAGCAAGGTTCCGTACAATTTCGATAAATTCATCAATTTCTTGAGGGGTTAGAACAGCCGTAGGTTCATCAAAAATTAGGATTTCTGCCCCCCGATAAAGAGCCTTTAAAATTTCTACCCTTTGCTGCATCCCTACACTAATATCTCTAATGTAGCTGTCCACATTAATAGAAAGACCATATTTTTTAGATAGGTCCTCCACTTTTTCTCTTGCTTTCTTCCGATTAATAAACATACCCTGCATGGGCTCAACACCCAATATAATGTTTTCATAAACCTTAAAGGGTTCAATAAGCATAAAATGTTGATGAACCATACCCAATCCATGGGCAATGGCATCGTTTGGATTGGAGATATTTGTTTTTTCTCCATTAATGAAAATCTCGCCCTCTGTAGGTGTATACAGGCCATAAAGTATATTCATTAAAGTTGATTTACCGGCACCATTTTCTCCCAAAAGGGCGTGGATTTCTCCCTTTTTTAAGTCAAAATCGATGGAGTCATTGGCTGTAAAGTTGCCAAATTTTTTTGTTATTTGCCGCATTTCAACTGCTAAGTCATGATCTAAATTAACCAAAAGATACCTCCTTATTTAAATATACTATACCATAAAATAAGCCTTATGGACACATGTTTAATGGCCTTTCTTTCTCTTTATTTTATGTAAAAAAAAGAGGCAGGTTTCCCTGCCTCAAATCATGATTTATTAAAGAGTCTTTTCGAATTCTTTATAAGTTTCTTCGTTGTAAGGAACCTTGATTTCGTCTTTAATAATTTTTTCTTTTAGTTTAGGAATTTCTTGCAAAATTTCTGGCTTAACATTTTTATCTGAAGATGGAGCAATATCTACTGCATCGCCATCTTTTAAGCTGTAGGTAATAGTTTGACCACCTGGGAATGGTTTGCCATCTGCCAGGTCTTTTATAATATTATAAACAGCTACGTCTGCACGTTTCATAGCGGAAGTTAATACATTTTCAGGTGCTAAGCTGTATTGGTCTTTATCTACACCAATTGCCCATTTTCCAGCTTCTTTAGCTGCTTCAATAACTCCAGCCCCAGCATCTCCTGCTGCATGGAAGACAACGTCGCATCCGCCATTAAACATGGTTTGTGCAATGGATTTTCCCTTTGGTACGTCTTTAAAGTTTCCAACATATTGTTTGGTTACTTCAATTTCTTTACCAAGTTCTTTGGCTGCATATTTAACTCCAGCTTCATAACCATAGTCAAAGCCCCAGATTACATTTCCTTCTTGACCTCCAACAAAACCAACTTTATTGGTTTCAGTTGTACGCCCAGCAATGTAACCAACTAAGAAAGATGGTTGTTCTGCTTGGAAAACAATTCCTACTAAGTTTTCAGGAGTATTTTCATAAGCAAAGTCGATGATGGCAAAGTTAACATCTGGGTTTTCTTTAGCTTTCTTTTCCACATCGTCAGCAAGTTTAAATCCTGCTGCAACGATTAGGTTATTGTCTGCATCAAGTAGGGTGTCAATATTTTTTGCATAGTCTGCAGCTACGTTGGATTCTTGATAGCTTTGTTTGATTCCTAGGTCTTTTTCTGCCTTCATCAAGCCTTCATGAACCCCTTGGTTAAAGGACTCGTCATTGACTCCGCCTTCATCTGTAACAAAACCTACAGATATGTCTGTTGCTTCAGCGCCTGCTTCTGCTGGGCCATTATTGTTAGCTCCATTGTTGTTTGTGCCTCCACAAGCAACTAATAGAGTAGATAATAGCATAACAAGAGCAAGTACAAGTGATGTTTTCTTCATAATTCTCCTCCATTTCTTTTTATATTCTTATTATACTTCATTCATAATTAATTAACAAGCATGTAAAGGTTTTCTATTTTTCTGGTAAAGATTTCCTTATAGACTATTCATAAAAAAATCTCCTAGGCTGAACCAGCTTAGGAGATTTAAAGTCTTTAACTTTTATTTAAAATGCCCTGGGCAAGATAAAAATCAACATATTCAAAATAAAGAATAGGATTGTAAAAGCCAGAGATTGTTTTAAGTCGTTGGTTGTTATTTTTACTTGGTCATAGTGCATTAACTTAGATGCCAAGGCTGCAATAAAGGCCAATAGAGGATAAAGCAGTAACATGGCTAGGGTAGATACACCTACATCCATTAATGGATAAAATGATGGAATCATGATCATCATAAAAATCATAGCCCCATAGAATAGTTTATTCTTATCCAGCCAAATAAACAGAACTGTTCCAAGTAAAGAAAGAATAAATAATATGGTGCAAATATTTTTTTTCAAGGAAATGTTGTTTAGCTTTCCTTCGTCAATTCTTTCCAAATGGTTCACATAGGTTCCCGCTTGAGAATCTGCCTTGGTGTTTACTTTCAAGTTAGATCCTTTTTTGGCTATGTTAGAATCTGTAAAGCGGTCCATCCGAGCATTGGTAATGAAAACGCTTAAGTCAGCAAGTTTATCATAATTCCTAGAAAATAGAGGAATTGGTTTTTCATAAACTGTAAAAGAATAGTCTGCCACCTTGCTAGATAGGGGTACTCTCATTTGAGAAACCGCTCTAAAACTTGAAAGACCTTCTTTTTTTAGAAGACCACTGGTGGAAAGTTTTTCAAATAGGTTTTGATTTATTTTGTCATATTCTCCCTTAAGAGTGACATTACTCCGGTGGGCTTGTACACCTTCTGGTAGATAAACATGACGGTTGGGTACTCCTAAAATCCGCATATTGGAATTATCCCCAGTATAGGTAAATTGAATATCATAGCGCACCAAGGGGTCTTTTTCGTTTTGATCAATAGACCGAACAACATTTAAATTACTAACATTTGTCGGTGTATCGAAAATCAATCCATGAAAATTTCCTTGATCCTTGTCAAGTTGTGGCCATTCATATTGGTGACCAAAGGCGCCGGTAAAAGTACTCACAAATAATATTACTAGAAATAGTGCGAGAACTACCAAGTTTTTTAGTTTTCTATTCATTGCATAATCCTCCATCTTCTTTCAATGGTTTTACTTTAACTTATCATACCATGAATGAAGGAAAATAAAAAGCATCAAGCCTTTAAATTTGGAAATTCCTTTTTAAATTCATCAATAGACAGGTGGTTAAAGACAGCATTCTTTAGCTTAGTCTTTTCTTTGGTATTTCCTGAAAGAATTCCCCCTACTAGCTTTCCGTCTTGGACAAAGACCCTAAGTTCATATTCAGGGGTATCTTCGCCATAAACCACGAGTTCATCGCCAGTTTGTCCAACGCTAAAGACCTTGATATCTCCAATGGATAGTTCAGTAAAGTTTTTAGGTGTTTCATAAGTTTTTGCTGGACCATCTGCAGATAGGTTATAGCCAGCAATTTTCCCATTTTCCATACTTGCTGTCCACAGGCCTAAAACTACATTGCCAAATTGGGCACAGTCCCCAGCAGCATAAACATCTGGTAAGTTTGTCTTCATAGTTTGGTCTACTTTAATTCCCCGGTCAATTCCTAAGTCGCTGTTTTTAAAAAGGCCAAGGTTGGGTCGAACACCTGTAGATAATAAAACCAATTCGGATTTTATTTGGCTACCATCTGCCAATTCAATTCCACTAACTTGGTCTTGACCTAAGAATTGGCTAGTGTTCTTTCCACAATAAACATCCATGTCCATCTTCTTCAAGGCTTCTTCTACCTTTCTTCCCTCTTCCGTATTGAGTTGTCTACCTAGTAGGTGGTCAAAGGTTTCAATGATATGGACTTTTTTCCCGGTTTGATTGATGGAATAAGCCGCTTCAAGACCTAAAAGTCCACCACCGATTACAGTTACATCTTCAGCTCTTTCCAAGGCGTCTTTAAAGTCTTTCAGATCATCTAGGCTTCTTATGGTCATAATATTTTTCTTTTCTACTCCTGGAATAGGTGGTACAAAGGAGGAGGCTCCTGTTGTAATTAAGAGTTTATCCCAGGTAAATTCCTCATCTTCACATGTTTTTAAACTCTTTTTATCAAAGTCCACTTTAGCTACTTCTGTATTTAAAAACAGGTCGATTTTCAAGCGATCGTATTCTTCTTGTTTTCCTAGATACAAAGAATCATCAATATCACTGCGGATAAGTTCTGTTAATTTAATCCTAAAATAGGTAGGATAGCCTTCATTTCCAATAAGGGCAATGGATCCTTCTGGATCATTTTTCCGAATTTCCTTTGCAGCAGCGTGGCCTGCAATTCCATTTCCTAAAATTAAATATTTGTAATGCATTTTACTACACCCTTTCCTTTCATATCCTTCTAAGAAGCAGCCTGGACTTCAGCCCATAAATCATAATAAAGATCATTGATATCTGAAGAATCCTTGTAAACTTCTAGAGGCGGCAACTTACTTAAATCCGGGTAGGCTACTGGGTTGTTCTTAATATCCTTTGGCAAGCCCTCATAGGTTGCTTTAATAGGAGTTGAATAGCCTTGGACCTCATCTACATTTAACCGGGCAATGTCCGGTCTGCACATGAAATTGATAAAGGCCTCTGCTCCTTTTAGATTTCTAGCATTTTTAGGAATCATAAAAGAATCCATAAATAGGTTGGATCCTTCTTTTGGAACAAAATAACGTAAGTCTTTATTTTCTTCCATCATCAAGACGGCATCCCCACTGTACATAGCACACAGGTCTGCATCACCTTGAACCATAACATCCCGGCTCTCGTCTGCCAAATAGGCATAGACAAGTGGCTTTTGCTGGATTAAAGAACCTTTGGCTTGAACTAGCTCCTGGATTTTTTTTGAATTCATACTAAAACCTAGCCTCTTCAGGGCAATGGCAAGGCTATCTCTTTGGGAGTCATACATGAGAATTTTTCCCTTATATTTTTCATCCCATAAGCAATCCCAGCTGTCTAACTTTTCCTTGATATTTTTTCCATTGTAAACCACCCCTAGAGTCCCCCAAAAATAAGGGACCGAATATTGGCTTCCTGGATCATAGGAAGGATTCTTTAAGGAATCAAAAATTCCTTGAAAGTTTGGAATGGCTTCCTTGTTTATTTTTTGTACCAGGTCTTCCTTGATGCAGCGTTCAATTAAATAATCCGATGGAACGACTACATCATAAGCCTCGGTGGAAGAAGACAACTTAACATAGAGGTCTTCATTAGAAGCATAGGTTTCATATATTACTTTATACCCAGTTTCCTTTTCAAATAACTTTATTGCTTCATCACTCATGTATTCTCCCCAATTATAGACATGAACTATATTTTCTTCGGATCCCTTACAGGCTGTTAGAATGCACAAGCAAGTCAACAGGACAATTAATTTTTTCATTTTACTCCTTAAGACCAATGTAAACCATCAAATTTTTTATTGATGATAAATAACAAGCTAAAAACTAAAACCAACATAATGGTAGAAAGAGCGTACATAGAGGGATCTATCCCCTTTTTTGCCATAGAATAAAGAGAAACACTTAAGTTACTAACTCCAGACCCTGTGGTAAAAAAGCTAATGACGAAATCATCTAAGGAAAGTGTGAAGCTCATTAAGGCTCCAGATAAGATTCCCGGCTTGATTTGATAAATCACTACCTTGCTTAGGGTTTGAAGAGGGGTAGCCCCTAGGTCCAAGGAGGCTTCAATCATTCTAGGATTTAACTGTTTTAATTTAGGCAAGATACTTAAAATTACATAGGGAGTACAAAAAACTACATGGGACAAGATTAGGGTAAATAGACCCAACCTCAGGTGCATGAGTTGGTATATACTCATTAAACCAATGGCTGTTACAATATCTGGATTAAAAACTGGTAATTGGTTTAAGTTCATTAGTATGGCCTGGTGGGGTTTTTTTAAGAAATAATAGCCTAAACTAGTGATGGTACCTAGGAGAACTGAAATCAAGGTCGCCACCACGGCTGTAATTAAAGTATAGTAAAAACTTGTTAAGATTTCTTGATTTTGGAATAAGTTTAGATACCATCGTCCTGTAAAGCCGGCCCAAACACCTCTTAGCTTGGTGTCATTAAAGCTATAGCCAATCATAACAAAAATGGGGCCATAGAGAAATAAATAGGCAAGAAATAAATAACACCGTCTAAAGATTTTCAATTTGCTTATCCCTTCCCTTCAATCTAGATTTATTAACCAAGGCTCCAATAAGGATGAATAAGATTAAAATGACAATTAAACTAACCGACAAGGCTGATCCAAAGGACCAATTTCCGGTAAAGCGGAATTGTTGTTCAATAAAATTTCCAATAAAGGGGTACTTGTTACCCCCTAAGAAACCAGGGATGACGAAGGTGGAAATGGCCGGAATAAAAACCAAGCCTATTCCACTGGTTACCCCAGGAAGGGACAGCGGAAAAACTACCTTTCTAAAAACCATTCCATTGGTAGCTCCCAGATCTCTAGCTGCCTCAATCAAGTCCTTGTCCATTTTTAAAAGAACCGTATAGATGGGTAAGACCATAAAGGGCAAAAAGTTATAGATCATTCCCACAAAGATTGCCCCTTGGTTGTACATAAGCGAAAATGGTCCCAAGCCCAATAATCCTAAGAGATTGTTTAGGATTCCATGGTTGCCCAAAAGAGTAATCCAGGCATAAGTCCTTAGTAAAAAATTCATCCACATGGGAATCAAGATTAAAACAATATAGAAATCTCTTTTATTCTCTGGCAGTTGGCTGATAAAATAGGCGATTGGATAACCCACAATTAAACAGGCTATGGTGGACAAGACAGCAAATTTAATACTTCTGGCCAAAATATTTAAATACATGGGAGAAAAAAACTTTTCATAGTGGTCCAAGGTCCATTTCATATGGAGTAAGTCAAAACTTTTCCCCTCTTGTAGACTTAAGAGGACAATTAAAATAAGGGGAAAAACAACGAAGACCAAGAGCCAGAAAAAATAAGGTAGGCTTAACTTACGCATGGTCTTCCTCCTTCATGACATGAATATTATCAGGGTCTATATAGACCCGAATTTCTTCTCCTTCTTGCCAGGGTCGAGTGGACTGGCTTAGCCAGTGTTTACCCATGATATCCAAGACCATTTCATAGTGGATTCCCTTAAAAACCGTAGAAAGAACCCTTCCTTGGAATTGCCCCTTGGTTTTTGATATTTCCACATCTTCTGGTCGAATGACCACTTGGACCTTTTCATTTTCTGCAAAGCCCTTGTCTACACAATCCAAGTCAATGTCCTTGATGGTGACCAAGAAGTCTCTTTTCATAGTCGCCTTTAGAATGTTACTTTGACCCACAAACTTTGCCACAAAAGAGTTTTTAGGCTCATTATAGATTTCAACAGGAGACCCTACCTGTTGGATTTTCCCTTCATTTAAGACTACGATTTGGTCACTCATAGTTAGGGCCTCTTCTTGGTCGTGAGTTACATAGATAAAGGTAATACCTACTTGTTGTTGCATGGTTTTTAATTCCAGCTGCATCTTCTTTCTTAAATTAAGGTCTAGGGCTGCCAAAGGCTCATCCAACAAAAGGACCTTGGGTTCATTCACTAGAGCCCGAGCTATAGACACCCTTTGTTGCTGGCCCCCACTGAGACTTTGAATGGTCCTGTTCTCATAGCCAACTAAATTTACTAGCTCCAAAATCTTTGATACCTTTTCTTTAATAAGCTTGGCTGGCAACTTTTTTAATTTCAAACCAAAGGCAATATTATGATATACATTTAAGTGAGGAAATAGGGCGTATTGCTGAAAGACTGTATTCATGGGTCTTTGATAGGGAGCCTGCTGACTAATATCTCTACCTTCAAATAAAATTTTACCGGAGTCCGCCCTCTCAAAACCTCCTAGAATTCTTAATAAGGTTGTTTTCCCACAACCACTGGGCCCCAATAAGGTTAGAAATTCATCTTTTTCAACTTGTAAATCAATATGATCTAAGACTTTTTTATCCTCGAAAGTTTTAGAAATATCTTGTATGTGTAAATAATTCATCACTTCCCCCCTATCTAAAGTATTTAAGCTAACGTTATTATATGGATAGTAAATTTACTTGTCAAGATAAGACTCCCCCTTTAAAAGCTCATTATTTTTATTGCAAGTCTGGCCATTGTATGGTAGAATAAGGAGTATTGAAAAACACGAAAATGTAAATTTGGGATAGGAGGTGTGCTCTATGGCAAAAAAATGTGAAATCTGTGGTAAAGGTAAAATATTTGGAAACACTGTTTCTTTCTCTCATCGTAGAGGAAACAGAACTTGGTCTCCAAATGTACGCCGCGTTCGTGCTATCGTAGATGGAAGTCCAAAGAGAATTTATGTTTGCACGCGTTGTCTACGCTCTCGTAAAGTAAAAAGAGCTCTTTAATCCCAAGATTTTTAAAAATTAAACATTAAAAAGGTGAGTTCCCAGGAACTCACCTTTTTTTATCATTAGAATGGATTAAGTATGCCTTTCCCTTGTGTAATTTTATGGTTCCTTCTTGATCTAAGATCTCATTGCTAATACCTTGACTTTTTTTCCGATAGAGAATTCCCCTTTCCAGTGGGTATTTCATATGGTATAAGCTCACAGTAATGGATTCCGTTACAGGAACTAGACTTAGGTATTTATAATTCCCCTTAGAAACTTGGTATTTACCTGGACCTAAAAATTCCACCTGATTTTCTGGGTCTACTAGGGCACAAGCTATCTTATAATCATGGGCTATTTCAAGCAAGGCCAAGTGGGCCAGGGTCTGATCAAAGCGTCTACCAAAGCAAGCAAGGACATGGATGGACTCAGCCTGTAGGCGGATGGCTTCCAAGAGGCAAAGATGGGTATCCGTTTCATCTTTTTCCTTAGGGAAACTCTTAACCTTAATCCCCTTGTCCTCAAGGGTTTTTAAATCCTGAAGTTCAATAGAATCCAAATCTCCAATAACTTGCTGGGGAGCTATCCCGGCTTCTAAAAGACAATGGACGCCGGAATCTGCCGCAATAATATACCAATCCTTATATCTTTGAAGAAAGTCTTTAGGAGGGGCTTGTCCCCCCGAAACAATAGCGACCTTCATTGGATGTCCTTAAACTCTTGAATCCGTTTAAGAGGATCTTGGGCGTTAAAAACTGCACTTCCTGCCACCAAGATATCTGCCCCTGCATCAAGAACTTCTTTGGCATTGTCCAACTTAACCCCACCATCTACTTCAATTTTAAAGGAGTGGCCTCCTTGAGTCCTCATTTCCTTTAACTCTCTGATTTTATCCAAGACCTGGGGTACAAAGGATTGGCCACCAAAACCAGGGTTTACACTCATTAAAAGAACCAAGTCCAAATCTCTTAAAATGTATCTGATTTCTTCTGGACTTTGGGCCGGGTTTAAGGCTACTCCTGCCTTTAAGCCCATTTCTTTAATCTCTTGAATGGTCCTATGAAGGTGAATCGTAGCATCTGTGTGAACGGTTAAGAGGTCTGCTCCAGCCTCTTTATAGGCCTTTAAGCTTCTTTCTGGTCGGTCAATCATCAAGTGGACGTCAAAGGGTTTTTTGGTCAAGGGTCTTAAATGGCTAATTACAGGAGGACCAAAAGTCAGATTGTTAACATAGTGGCCATCCATGACATCAATATGAATATAGTCACAAGGACTTTGGTTTAGAAGGTCGAAGTCCCTTTCTAAATTAGCAAAATTAGCCGATAAGATTGACGGTGCAATTAGCGCCATTTGTTCTTCTCCTTTTCTTTTAATTCCTTAAACAAGTTGCAGTAATTCTCATAACGAGATTGGGCAATCTTTCCCTGGGCCAGCTTGTCTTTGATGGCACAACCTGGTTCATTGATATGGTTGCAGTCCAAAAATTTACAATGCCCTAAGTCTTCTTTCATTTCCGGAAAATAAAGGGCTAAGTCCTCTGCCTGGATAGCTTCAATATCCAAGCGACTAAAACCTGGTGTGTCTAAAAGATAAAAATCCTGACCTGGATAGAGTTCTACATGCCTTGTAGTGTGCTTTCCTCTTTTTGTTTTTTCACTGACTCTTCCAGTTTCTAGCTTTTTATTAATACAGAGGCTGGTAAGAGTAGATTTTCCAGCCCCTGAAACCCCTGCCAAGGCTGTTGTCTTTCCTTTAAGAAGAGGAATTAGGTCTTTTTTGCTACTTTCTTCTGTCAAATTCATCAGATAACAGGGATAGTGGGCCTTAGTATAAATTTCCTTTAACTTTTCTGCCTCTTGAGGATTTAAGTCCACCTTAGTGATTAAGATAAGAACAGGTAAGCCCTCCAGGGCGTAATGAACTAACAGGTTATCGATAAGGGGTAGGTTGTACTTGGGATTTTCAACAGGCAGGCATAAAAGAACCTGGTCAATATTGGCCACTGGAGGCCGAATCAAGGTATTTTTCCTCTCTTCAATAGATTCGATATAGGCTAGGTTGTCAACCCCTTCCCTGTGATCAAAGGAGATGGTAACCCAATCTCCCACTAGAGGCTTATAGCCGAAATGCCTAAAATTTCCCTTGGCCCGAGCCTCTAGGCAGCCTAGATCTGAGTCTATTGTGTAAAAGCCCCCTAGAGACCTGATAATTTTTCCCCTGGTCATTGACCCACCGTATAGGAATTTACAATATTTCCGTCGACATAAACTTCAAAAACATCCCCATTTTTACCCTTTAATTTTAAATTTGATACTTGTCCACTTTCCACCATCCGGTCCACAACAGTTTCGCTACCATCTTCTGACTTCCTTTGAACAGTTAAGTTGTGAGACTGGTCATCAGCTGGAATGTTTACATTGAGTTTGAAGTTTCTAAGCTTGTTGTTCTCTGGTTTTTCCCGACTATCGGAATCGTCTTTATCCTTGCGGATAATTAGGTTGACAGCCGTTCCCTTGGAAACCTTGGTTCCAGCTTCATAGCTTTGTTTTACTACTTCACCAACATCCACACTGTCATCTGACTTTTCATCAATACTACCTAATTTCAATCCGACCTCTTCTAAATACTTCCGGGCTAATTCAACGCTATTCCCCTTAAGGTCTGGAACGACAACTGTTTCATCATCCTCTCCCTTGGAGACGATTAAAACAAGTGAACTTCCATTTTTGACACTAGTTCCAGCTTGTGGGTTTGTACCAATAACCATCTTTTCAGGAATATCCTTGTCAAATTGATAGTCCACAGAGCCAATGGTTAAGCCAGATTTTTCCAACAGGGCCCTAGCTTCATCATAACTACGGCCATTAACTGAAGGAACAATTACTTCACTGGATGCTGTAGAAGCCACTACATAAACAGTATCTCCCTTGTTCATATGGGTTCCCTTAGGAGGATTTTGTTCCAAAACAGTTCCTGCTGGAACGTCATTGCTTTCTCTTTGTTCGCTAATTTCGAAAAGAAGTCCCATAGCTTCTACTTTTTCTTGCACTTCTGCAACGGGTTGGTTGGTATAGTCTTCCAAGACAAGGTCTGTAGACTTATCCCTGGTTAAATACTTATAGCCTCCAAAGATGATGCCTACAAAGATCAGGATTGCCACCAGGACCCCTAAAAGTGTCCCCAGTAAATTGGACTTTTTCTTGTTCCGACGTTCTGGATCTTTCTTGGATTCATTAGGTCTCCTTGCAGGGCGGGGTCTATTGTCGACTTGACTTTGAGCTTGGAGTATTTCTGTTTGACTCAAGGGTTGGGTTTGGCCCCTTTTCATTTGGCTAACTTTCTTTTGCTGGGCCCTAGGATTTAAGAGGTAGTCTTTCAAAATTTGAATTACATCCTCTACCTTTTGGATTCTTTCTTTGGGATCCTTCATAGTCATTCTACGAACGATATCATCCACTGCCACATCTACATTGGGATTGATATCTGAAGGAAGAGGCATGTGGTTTTGAATGTGCATTAAGGCTACAGAAATCGGATTCTCACCATCAAAGGGTACATCCCCTGTCAGCATCTCAAATAGGACAATTCCCAAAGAATAAATATCTGACCTGGTGTCAATTTTAGATCCCCTAGCTTGTTCCGGAGAAAAATAGTGGACACTTCCCATAACAGAATCTGTCATGGTTACAGTGGAGTTTCCTACAATCCGGGCAATGCCAAAGTCTGTCACCTTGACCCGATAGTCCCTGGTCACCATAATATTTTGGGACTTAATGTCTCGATGGACAATGTGTTTGGAGTGGGCCACCTTTAAAGCCTCTGCAATTTGTAGAGCAAAGTGGAAGGCTTGCTTTACTGGAAGGGGGCCTTCCTTTTGAATAACCTCTTTTAAGGTCTTACCGTCAATATATTCCATCACTATATAATAATAGGTCTGCCCTTCTAAAATTTCAGACCCTACATCATAGATGCTGACGATATTGGGATGAGAAATACTAGCTGCTGCTAGAGATTCTCTTCTAAACTTACGGACAAAGGATTCATCCTCGTTGTATTCAGTTTTTAAAACCTTTAAGGCCACAATCCGGTCTAAACGTTTATCATAGGCCTTATAAACATCCCCCATACCTCCACTACCAATTTTTTCTAAAATTTCATAGCGGTCTGCTAAGGTATAACCGATCATTGGGCACCTCCTTTTATGGTTAAGATAATCACTGTTATGTTATCTTTTCCTCCCCGACCAAGGGCTCTGTCAATTAATATATCTACTGCCTCCTTGGCCTCATGAGAAGAAAGTATCTCTTGAATTTCTTCTTCGTCCAACATATTTGTCAGGCCATCTGAGCAGAGTAAATATAAATCATCTTCTTGCCATTGAACTTCTTGGACAAAAACTTCAATATCCTCAGTTGTTCCCAAAGCCTTTAAGAGGACATTTTTTTTTGGATGGTCCTTGGCTTGGTCCGAAGTAATGGCTCCAACCTCTAACAGATAGTTTACATAGGAATCATCAATAGTAAGCTGGGTCAAATTCCCATCTTTCAATCGATAAATCCGACTATCTCCAATGTTGGCAAAATACAGGTGGTCTTCAAGGATTTTTACCATAGATAGAGTCGTTCCCATACCGGATAGATTTTCATCCTCTAAGGATTTTTGGTAAATTTTTCGGTTTACCTCTTCGATGGCCTCTTTGATTTCCGTCTTATTTCTGACGTCAATTAAGAGCTTTTCTAAGTCTTGTACGGCCATACTTGAAGCAAACTCACCACCCAGGTGACCTCCCATGCCGTCTGCCAATAAGTAGATATTCTCTTTATCCGATATCTTAAAGGCATCTTCATTATTTTTACGAACCTTTCCAACGTTCGTAGCTCCGTATGCTATCATAATCCTTCCTCTTCCTCAAATTTTTGTCTCAACTGCCCGCAAGATGCGTTAATATCGCCACCTTGCTCTCGCCGAATGGTTACATTTAAGCCCATGTCCTCACACCTTTTTTTGAAATAGAGGACCTTGTCCCTTTCCGGACGGTCTTTCTGATATTCATCTATAGGATTTAAGGGAATCAAGTTTAAATGATGGAGACGGTTTTTCAATAATTTTTGTAATTCTTTCAAGTCCTCTTCCCTATTATTGACTCCGTCAATTAAGGTATATTCATAGGAAACCCTACGCCCCAAGCGGTCTGTGTATTGGTCCAAGGCTTGAAAAACTTCTTTCAAATCATAGTGCTTGGCTATGGGCATCATGCCTTCTCTTACCTTTTGAAAGGGAGAATGCAAGGAAAGAGCCAGGTTGACCTTTCGGTCCTGGTTTGCCAAGTCTAAAATTCCCGGCACCAAGCCACAAGTTGAAAGAGTCATATTGCGGTAACTCATAGGGTAGGCCAAGGGGCTATTTAAAATATCCATAAAAATAAGGACATTATCTAAATTATCCAGGGGCTCTCCACTACCCATCAAGATGATACTATGAATTTTACCATATCTTCGTGTAGTTTCATATATTTGCCCCAACATTTCATAGGGACTTAAATTTCTTATCAAACCATTCTTAGTCGAAGCACAAAAATGACAGCCCATACGACAACCCACCTGGGTTGATATGCATTGGCTATAACCATAATTGTTTTTCATTAAAACCCCTTCAATAAGCCTTTGGTCTTCCAAACGGAAAAGAAATTTTTTCGTTTGGTCTTTTTTTGATTCAAAGGTATGAGCTATATCCACACGTCTTAATGGTAGATCCCCTAAATCCTCTCTTAGGCTCTTGGGCAGAGTGCTACAATCGGCAATATCTGTTCCCAATTGTCTATGGAAGTATTCAAACAATTGTCGTCCTCTAAAACTTGCCTGACCTCGATCTTTAAGGCTCTTTTCCAGGTCTTCCAGTCTTTGTTCATTTAAGGTTAACATGTTTTCACCAATTTAAACATCTTAAATCCATCCGTCTCTTGGTTTAAGGGAAGAAATTTTTGATCCACAAGGGTAAAATCTTTCCGGTTTTTTAAAAATTCTTCCACTAAGTATTCATTTTCTTCCTTACTTATTGTACAGGTGGAATATACCAAAATTCCTCCAGGCCTTAAGCAGGTTGCCGATGCTTCTAATAAGGATTTTTGTAATTTCACAAGGCTATTAATATCTTTTATGGTTCTCCTATATTTTATTTCAGGCTTTCTTTTTAAAAGACCAAAACCAGAGCAAGGGGCATCCAATACAACTAGGTCAAAGGCTTCTTTTTCAATTTTTGAGGGTCTTTGTCCATCTCTTAATTTAGGACTTATATTTTTTAAGTCCAGCCTTTGAATATTCTCTTGGATCCTCTTTACTTTTTTCACGCTGACATCACAGCATTGAATTTCTAAGTCTGGTTTTATTAAAGCCAAATCAATAGACTTACCTCCTGGGGCACCACAGACATCTAGAGCCTTTTTAAACCCATTTCCTTGGCCCTTTAAGGCAAAGTCGGCCACTTCCATGGCAGCCAGGTCTTGAACATAAAAAAGCCCCTTCTTAAAGGCCCTGGTAGAGAAAATATTTCCCCTTACTAACCTTAGGGCATCTAGGTCTCCCGGGATTTCTTTGCACCGAATCCCTTCTTTAGCTAAGCTTTCCATCAAATCTTCTGTTGAAATCTTAGATGTGTTGACTTTTAAATCTGTTGCAGGTATTTCTATAGAATGGCGCGCAAAGTCCAAGGTCCAATCTTCCCCATATGAATTAATTAAATAAGAAGTTAATTCCATGGGAAGAGAATATTTAATACTGATTTCTTCCTCAATAGAAGAAAATTTCCATTCCTCTGGATGGATTTTTTCCTTGGTGGCCTTCCTCAAGATAGCATTGACAAAACCCACCGATCCCTTGTGACCAACTTTTTTAGCTAACTTTACACTCTCATTGACAATGGCATGAGCCGGAACCCGGTCCAGGTAAATCCATTGGTAAAAAGCCATTCTAAGAATCATTTCAATAGGCTTGTGGAGTTTTTGATTCTTCCGGTTCATAAAGGATTGAATAGCATAGTCCAGGGTGATTTTATGACGAAAAACCCCCTTTACGATTTCTCGATAGAGGCCTGCATCCTTTTCATTCTTAAATTCTATCTTTAAGACATCCTCCAAAGATTCTTCTCCAGAGTCAATGGCCAATAGGGCCTTTAAAATTTCATTTCTTAACATCTCAATCTCTTCTGTTTCCACTTAGGGCCAAGAGCCGAAGAAGGGTTCCTAGGGCTGTTGCCAAGCTAGCTACATAGGTTAAAGCTGCTGCATCTAGCATCGTGTTTACCCCCTGCATTTCATTGCCTGGTAAGAGGCCCCCTAAAATGTCCTTGGCTCGGTGGCTGGCATTGTATTCTACTGGCAGGGTTATCAGGGTAAACAAAACTGCTATGGCATAAAGGGCAATTCCTAAGTTCATTAAAAATTGACTGAAAACCAAGCCTGCAAAAAATAAGATAAAGGCAAAATTTGACCCAAACTGGGCTGCTGGTACTAGGTAAGACCGCAGCTTTAGGGGAAAATAATCCTTTGCGTCTTGGATGGCATGGCCACATTCATGAGCGGCAACGGCTAAAGCAGCTACTGAAGACTGGCTATAAACCCCCTCACTCAAATGAAGCGTTTTGTCTGCAGGGTTATAAAAATCACTCAAATTCCCAGAAACCCTGTGAATAGACACTCCTTGAAGGCCATTGTCATCTAGAATTTTTCGGGCTAGGCTGGCTCCGTTAAAGCTAGATCCACTGGCAATTTGTCCATATTTTTGATAGGCTGATTTGACCTTGGCCTGGGCATAAAGGGCTAGTAAAAAGCCCGGTAAAATATACAGAATATAGGATGTATTAAAATAATAATAAGGCATCTTTCTTCCACAACCCTTCTAATTTATAAACTTATGCTATTTCCTCTTAGATAGTCCTTGGCATTCATCTTCTTTTTTCCAGGAGCCTGAATTATTTCCACTTGGATGCAACCATCTTTCCCCTTGAGAAAGAGGTCTTGATCTACTAGAAGAAGATCCTGGATTTCTCTAGATGATTCTTGGGCCTTAAAAACCTTGTAGTTCCCGTTTTTTGTTGTAAAAAAAGCACCCTTGTAACCATCCATACCTTGAATTTTTCTAAGCATTTGAAATACACTATCTTTCCCTAAATTTAACTGGCCATCTTCCTTGCTAATCTTATGGGCATAAGTGGCCAATTGGTCATTTTGGTCTTTTAAATCTAAGCGATTTGTTTGAATTAAATCTACTGCCTCTAAAATAAGTTTTGCTCCCAGATGACTTAGCTCCTCTCTTAATTCTAGAGAAGTTTTTTCAGCGATTTCTACACTGGCTGTTAGGGCTACAGGTCCATCGTCTAGACCTGGCCCCATTTTCATAATGGATATCCCAGTTTCTTCTTCTCCATCTAGGATGGCTCTTTCAATAGGAGCTGCTCCCCGGTATTTTGGGAGTAGGGATCCATGGATATTAAAGCAACCATACTTGGGAATATCTAAAACTTCCTGGGATAAAATCTTCCCATAGGCAACAACTACAAATAGGTCTGCTTCTTGGTCTCTTAAAAGGTCCAGGATTTCCTGTTCTTTTAAACTTTGGGGTTTAATCAGGGGAAGACCTAATTGTTCTGCCAAGTTTCCAAGGGCTGATTGTTTTAATTTTTTTCCTCGACCTGCCGGTGCATCAGGTTGGGTTATAACCAGAGAAACTTCATGGGATTCATGAAGACTTTCTAGGGCTGGACAGGCAAAGTCAGGTGTCCCGAAAAAAACAATTTTCAAAGCTCTTCCTCCTCTAGCCCTTCTCCTTCTGCTTCTTTTTGCATGGCTTCAATTTCTTCCATGGTATAGACTCTGCTGGCTCGATCTGTATATAAGATTCCATCCAAGTGGTCATATTCATGTTGAATAATCCGTCCTAAAAATTCTTCTGTTTCTAAAACTTGTTCTTGCCCATCTTGGTCTAAAAAACGAACCTTAACTTGTTTTTTACGGCTGACAGTGCCTTGTCTTTCCGGAACGGATAAGCAGGCTTCATAAGCCATGACTTCTTCCCCAGCTAATTCCAAAACAGGATTAATCAAGGCCAATTTATTTCCTTCTCTGTCATCCACAACGAAAACCCGTCGTAAGACACCGACTTGAGGAGCTGCAATTCCTACTCCTTCCTCTTCATACATGGTATCAAACAAGTCATCAATCAATTGACGGATGTGGTCATTGACTTCCTTTACTTCCCTTGATTTTTTTCTTAATAAGGGGTCTCCATCTATCCTTACTTGTCTTATGGCCATTTAATCACCTCTCAAAAATAATATCTATATAAATTTTACCCTTACTTTCTTTCATATACTTCTTAAATACCCATTTCAGAGATTTTCTTAACAAGGCTAGGTCAGCTTTGTTAGATTTTATCTGAAACTTAAAAGTATATTTGTTTTTAATTTTGGGATTTTCAATAATTTTTGTTCCTACAACATCTAAGGTCCGGATGGATCTTGTTAAATCCCTGTAAAAATTCTTTGTTGCCTCATAGACCTCTTCCTTATCTGGCCCCGTTAGCTGGACACTAATGAGCTTTTTAAAGGGAGGGTAGTCATAGGCCTGTCTTTGCTTAATTTCCATGTTATAAAAATCTTTATAGTCGCCCTGACAGGCAGTCTTTATAGCATAGTTATCAGGATTATAGGTTTGAAGAACCACCTCTCCAGGGTCTTTCCCCCTTCCTGAACGCCCAGAAACTTGGGTCAAGAGGGCATAACATTGTTCTTGAGCCTTGTAGTCTGATAGAAATAAAGATGTGTCAGCCGCCAAAATCCCCACCAAGGTTACATGTTCAAAATCTAGGCCCTTGGCCAACATTTGAGTCCCAATCAAAATATCAATTTTCCTATTTTTCATATCCTCATAGAGAGAAAAATAGCTTTCTTTCTTGTTGGTTGTATCCCTGTCCATCCGGTGAACTCTGGCTTGAGGAAATAAACTTTTTACCAACTCTTCTACCTGCTGAGTCCCAACACCAAAAGGCTTAATAAGTTTTGACCCACAAACAGGGCAAGTCTTTGGCAGGGGTTTTGTAGACCCACAATAGTGGCATCTTAACCTGTGGATGGTTTTATGGTAGTTCATGGAAATATCACAAGAATCACATCTAATAGCCGTTCCACAATGCCTACAGGAGACGAAATTTGAATATCCCCTTCGATTTAAAAATAAAATAACTTGCTTGCCTTGACTTAGGGTCTTTTGGATTTTTTGATGTAAGACGTTACTTAAAATGGAGAGGTTGCCCGTAGAAAGCTCTTCTCGCATATCCACAAGATGAACCCTAGCCAGAGGCCGGTCCATGATTCGATTTTTTAGCTGGATAAGCTTTATATCACCCTCTTGGGCCTGATAAAATAGGGAAACTTCAGGAGTAGCCGACCCATAAACTAATCGGGCACCTGTAATTTCAGACCGCATTTTAGCCACCTCTCTCACATCATAGCGGAGGGATTGATGGTATTGGTAGGAGGATTCCTGCTCTTCGTCCAGGATTATTAATCCTAGATTTTCCATGGGGGCAAAGATTCCCGACCTGGCCCCAACAAGAATATCCACCTGGCCATTTCGCATCCTAGTCCATTCCAGCTTCCTTTGACTATCTGTTAACTTGGAATGCATAACACTGGTTCTAGACCCAAACCTGGCCTGGACTCTTTCCACCATTTGAGGTGTCAGGGCAATTTCAGGAAGGATAATCAAGACCCTTTGGCCTCTTTCAATGCAATCTTGGGCCCAATGAAGGTATAGCTCAGTTTTCCCACTGCCGGTGACTCCAAAAAGTAGGGTCTCCAGCTTCTGGTCTTGGTAAAATTCTTGGTAGGCTCTTTCTTGGTCTGGAGTCAACATTTGCGGGGGCTGACAATTTTTTTCTTCTTTAACTGGACCGATAACTCCATTTTTAATCAAGGTTTGAATGGGAGAGGCGCTGACATCTAACCGGTCTAAAATTTCTGACCTCAACAAGGGACCCTGACTCTTTAAAAGGTCTAAGACCTTTTCTTGGGATGGATTTTTCCCCTGGCCCTGTAAGTAGCCATATCGGTTTAGGTCAGGTAAGTTTTCAACCTTAAATTTCCCCTGGTCAAAAAAAATTCCCTGTCCATTACTGGGAGGTAGGATATAGGCCAAGCTAGTAAAAGGGCCAATAAAATATCTTTCAGACATTTTTTCAGCCAGGACCATTAGATCTTGAGGAAGAAAGACTTGGTCTTCCAAAGTCCCTAGCATTTCTTTAGCTTCAAAGCCTGAGGTGTTTTCAACATCAATGGCTAGAATAATCCCCATTAAAATCTTTTTACCAAAGGGAACTTTGACTCTTTGGCCAACAAAAAGATCCTTTTTATCCAGCTTAGTGGAATAGGTGTAGACTTGGTCAAATCCTATAAAGTTTTGTTGAACACAAACATTAATATACACAAGTCCTCCGATAAAAAGAGCTAGATTCCTCTAGCTCATCCTAACAACTTTACGATTTTGTTTAAAATAATTTCTGCCAAATCCTTTTTTGTCTGTTTGGCATAGTCTATAGCAGATTCCTTATCAATAATAGTGACAATATTAGTGTCTGTGGCAAAGCCTGCATCTTTCTTTTTAATATTATTGGCCACGATAAAATCTACATTTTTAGACTCTAGCTTTTCTTTTGCATGCTCTACTAGGTTTTGACTTTCTGCTGCAAAAGCTACCATAATTTGTTTCTTTTTCCTCTTGGACAGGTTTTTAATAATGTCCGGATTAGAGATTAGGTCTATACTTAATTCTTTCTGATCTTTATGCTTGATTTTTTGATCAAAGCGCTCTTTGGGTCGATAGTCTGCCGGTGCTGCTGGGGAAATATAGACATCGCAGTTATCAAATAATCTGCTGGCTTCCTGGTAGAGTTCTTCGGTCGTTTCAATAGGAATATAGTCTATTCCTTCTGGTACAGGAAGAGAGGCATTTGCCGAAATCAAGTGGACCTGAGCCCCTCTTTTTTTGGCCACTTCTGCAATGGCATAGCCCATTTTACCGGAAGACCGGTTCCCAATATAGCGAACTGGGTCGATGGGTTCTCTTGTGCCTCCTGCTGTTACTACAATATCCACTCCTTCCAAGTCTTTGACTGTAAAGTGGTCTTGGATGGCTTCTAATATTTTTTCAGGGGCTAAAAGTTTACCACTTCCTGCATCTCCACAAGCCAAAACTCCTTGGTCACAAGGTAAAATAATGTAGCCATTTTTTTCTAAATTTTTTAAATGGTCTTGAGTAGCCTTGTGTTCCAACATATAGGTATTCATGGCTGGCGCAATCATTACAGGAGACCGCTTGGCTAATAGTACGGTTGTAAGCATATTATCCGCCAGGCCCAAGTCAATCTTGGCAATGGTGTTGGCTGTAGCCGGTGCAATGAGGATTAAGTCTGCCCATTTAGCCAGGCTGATATGTTCCACATCCATGTTGCTTAGGCTGGCAAACATGTCGGTATAGACTACATTTTTTGAAAGAGTTTGGAAAGTCAATGGTGTGACAAATTGTGTTGCATGTTCTGTCATAATAACCTTAACTTCAGCCCCTTGTTTTTTTAAACGGCTAATGAGGTCTACGACCTTATAAACCGCAATCCCACCTGTGACACCAATTAAGATTTTCTTATTCTTCAATCTCTTCAGCTTCCTTTTCCATCTCAGCTTCTAGTAATAGTTGTTCTTCCAGTTCTTTTTGCCTTTCAAGCTCTAATTGAGCCAGATGTTCTTCTTCTGTAGCAAAAGTAATCGCCCCTTCCACAGCTTCTTGAATGGCAATAGATACCGGTTTTTTCAAGTCTGTATCTATTAAGGCATCTTTCCCATCCACTAGTTCTCTAGAGCGTTTGGAAACAAGCATCACAAGAGCGTAGCGACTATCGGTTATTTCATCAATGGTTTTAAAACTTGGAATGTTCAAATGAATCCTTCCTTCCCTTCATCATAATCTTTTTAATATTTGAATGTCTTTTAACTCTAAGCTTTTCTGCTGCAATAATCGATTCAATATCTTTAGCGGCTTGGTCCACAGAGTCATTGACAACAAAATAATCATATTCTCCAACAAAATCCAATTCTTTAAAAGCATTGGAAAATCTTGTTTCAATGTCTTCTTCTGTCTCGGTCCCCCTCTTACGGATCCGGTCAAGCAACTCATCCATAGACGGTGGTAGTAAAAAGATGAAGACTGCTTCCTTATACTTGTCCTTTACTTGAAGGGCCCCTTGTACATCAATTTCTAAAAGTACAATTTCACCTTGATTGATTTGATTGAAAACAAACTCTTTAGGTGTGCCATAATAATTTGTATGAACATGGGCATGTTCCAGTAATTCATCATTTTCAACCATCTTTTCGAATTCTTCCATTGTGGCAAAAAAGTAGTTCTCACCATTGACTTCACCCGGCCTGGGTGTCCTGGTCGTCACAGAAGTCGAATACTTAATTTCTTTGTTTTTCTCCATCAAAGCTGCACTGACTGTGCCCTTGCCAGACCCACTTGGCCCAGATAATACAAGTAAAAAACCTTTTGACATTCCTGTCCTCCACCATCCTTATCAAATTCTGTGTATTTTCGACAGGCTGCCTCCAAATAAGTGCATATTTTGCCTTCCTTTGAAAGACACGCCCTCTATCTCCACAATACTTTCTTTTCATTATAACACGGAAGACGAATAAATAGTGGAAATTAGACGAAATTCTTTCAAATCCTTGCCTCTTTTCCTGTCTCCTTTCTATAAATTTAAGTCTTCTTCCAGGAAAATTTTCTTCGCCTGCCAGCTATGTTATAATATGCAAAGGAGGAATTACTATGTCATATGATGGAATGATGCTCAAAAGCGTCGTTGAAGAATTAAATAAACACTTACTTTCTAGCCGAGTAGATAAGATTCACCTACCAACCCACCATGAACTTTTTATGAGCTTTCGTAAGACTCAAGTTAACGAAACTCTCTTGATTAGTGTGTCTTCAAACCACCCTAGAATGTATTTAACAAAAAATAAACTGGAAAATCCCATGCAGCCCCCTCTCTTTTGTATGGTCTTGAGAAAGCACCTCCAAGGATCCAAACTCATCCAGGTCAAGCAAATTGGCCAAGACCGGATTGCTGAATTTGTCTTTGAAGGCTATAACGAATTAGGAGATAGCGTAAAACTATCCTTAATCGTTGAAATTATGGGAAAATATTCCAATATTATCCTAATTGACACAGACAGTCGCCAAATTATTGATTGCCTTACCAAGGTAGGGTCCAGCATGAGTTCTGTCCGAGAAGTCTTGCCTGGAAAAATCTATTCGTCTGATGTCATCAACCAAAAAAAATCCATCCTGGACGAAAGTTGCCAGGACTTTGCCAAGGCCTACTTGGAATCTCCAGAAAATAAGACTTTTCAACAATTTTTAATTACAAACTATATGGGAATTTCAAAAACCCTGACTCGGGAGATTAACTTCCGAGCAGGTCTTGATGAAGCCTTACCTAAATCAGCCCTAGATTCAGAAGACCAAGAAAAGCTTCTAAAGCTAGCCTACGATTTTTTCCAAGAAGTAAAGAAGAAAAACTATCTCTTTGCTATCTATGAAGACCTGGAAGACGAAAAAATTCTTGATTTTTCCAACCTTCCCTTAACCATGTATGGTCCTGGAAGTCAAGTTTATGACTCGCCTTCAGAACTTTTGGAAAATGTCTATACCCAAAGAGCTGAAAAAGACCTGATTCAACAAAAGTCAGCTGATCTAAGAAAAAATTTAAAGATTCAACTCAACCGGGACTATTCAAAATTGGGTAAGCTTAGGAATGAGTTAGATGCTGCCCAAAATCGAGAAAAATATAAGGTCTATGGAGACTTAATTTCTGCCAACCTTCATGCCATTGAAGCCGGTCAAAAAGAACTCTTGACTGAAAACTTTTATGACCCAGACCTTAAAACCATCAAGATTCCTTTGGACATTAAATTGTCCCCTGCACAAAATGCCAACAAAATGTATAAACGCTACCAAAAATTAAAGCATGCTGCCAGTATTTTAAAGGATCAAATCCAGGAAACTTTAGAAAAAATTCAAGCCTATGAGGAAATTTCCCTACAAATTGATTGGGCCGAAAATCCTAGAGACCTGGACGAAATCAAGGATTCCTACCGATTAATTTCAGGACAAAAATCTCGAAAAAATAAAAAGAATAAAAATAAGTCCTCTAATCCCATGGTTTTTCAAAGTAAAACAGCCCTGATTTATGTAGGAAAAAATAACCGCCAAAATGATGAAATTACCTTTAAGATTGCCAACAAGGATGACTTATGGTTCCATATTCGGAATAATCCCGGCTCTCATGTTCTTTTAAAGTCCAATGGACAAGAGTTTAAAAATGAAGACATGCTGGCTGCCGCCGGACTAGCTGCCTATTTTAGTAAGCTTAGAGGGTCTAAGCACGTAGATGTTGACTATACCCTAAAGAAATATATCAAAAGACATCCCTCAAATAAGCTGGGCCTAGTCCATTATACAAACTTTAAAACAGTCCACGTCTCAGGACAAAATATTCCTAAGTCTTTGACTCGACAAAGTTAAGACTCTAGCTTTTTATTCAAATCTTAATCCATAGTTAAAAATATCCCCGAATCCTAAGGATTCGGGGATATTTTTAACTACTCTTTTATTTTATATAGTCCAATCTTTCTAAAACTAGCTTATATCCATCTGCCCCATAATTTAAGGCACGGTTAATCCGACTAATGGTCGCTGTGCTAGCACCTGTTTCCTGTTCGATGTCATGGTAGGTTTTTTTAGATACCAAGAGTTTTACAACCTCTAACCTTTGGGCTATGGATTGTAGTTCCTTTACTGTGCAGATGTCTTCAAAAAACCGATAGCATTCTTCCTTATTTTTTAAACTTAGAATTGCATCAAAAAGAGCATCTGTATTTTCCGATTTTATTTTTGATTGATATGCCATATTCACTCCTTAAAATAGTCCTGTAATTGTTCCATTTTTATCTATATCCATATGGTTGGCTGCTGGATCCTTGGATAAACCGGGCATGGTCATAATATCTCCAGTTTTTGCCACAATAAAGTTGGCCCCGGTTTCAGCAATGAGTTCACGAACAGTTAGGTTAAAATCTGTTGGAGCTCCTAATTTGTTAGGGTCATCAGAGAAAGAATATTGGGTCTTTGCCACACAAACTGGTAGATGGTCCAGACCTTCCTTGCGGATTCTTTCCATTTGTCTTTTAGCCTGGTCTGAGTAAATTACATCCTTGGCCCCATAAATTTCTCTTGCTAGGCAAAGTAGTTTTTCTTCCAGGTCCATGTCTTCCCTTAAAAGGGGTTGAAAGTTTGACTCCTTATCCAGGGCTTCCAAGACTCTGTCTGCCAAGTCTAAGGCTCCTTGGCCTCCTTGGGCAAAGCAAGTAGACCTAGCGTAGGCAACGCCTTCTTCTTTCAATATATTTTCCAAAGTTTCTAATTCTTTTTCTGTATCTGTTGGGAAGGTATTAATACAAACAACCAAGGGAAGTTGATATTTCTTTAAATTGCTTATGTGCCGTTTTAAATTAACGACCCCATCTTTTAAGGCTTGGATGTTTTCTTGGCCTAAGTCAGATTTTGCTAAACCTCCATTGTATTTTAAAGCTCGAATTGTAGCTACAAGAACTACACAATCAGGTTTTAAGCCTCCAACAGGACATTTGATATCTAGAAACTTTTCAGCACCTAGGTCTGCACCAAAACCTGCCTCTGTAACAGTAATGTCTGCCAGTTTTAAGGCTGTTTTTGTTGCAATTAAAGAGTTGCAACCATGGGCTATATTGGCAAAGGGGCCTCCATGAATAATGGCTGGTGTATTTTCAATAGTTTGAACCAGGTTAGGCAAAAGGGCATCCTTCATCAACATAGCCACTGCACCTTGGACTTTTAAGTCCGCAACAGTAACCGGTTGGTCATCCACTGTATAGGCCACTGTAATTTTAGCCACTTTTTCCTTAAAGTCCATTAAATCATGGGATAGGCACAAGATGGCCATAATTTCAGATGCAACGGTAATATCAAAGCCGTCTTCTCTTGGGAAGCCATTTTTTTCTGATCCAAGACCTACAACAATTTGTCTTAAGGCCCGGTCATTCATATCCATGACTCTTTTCCAAATAATTTTTCTCAAGTCAATATTTAGAGCATTGCCTTGGTGGATATGGTTATCAATACTTGCGGAAATTAAGTTGTGGGCACTGGTGATGGCATGGAAGTCTCCAGTGAAGTGGAGGTTGATGTTTTCCATGGGTAAAACTTGAGCATAGCCCCCACCACAGGCTCCTCCCTTGATGCCAAAAACTGGTCCCAAGCTGGGTTCTCTTAAGGCTGTGATGGCTTTCTTCCCTCTTTGAGAAAGGGCCATGGCAAGACCAATATTTGTAGTTGTTTTTCCTTCTCCAGCTGGAGTTGGGTTAATGGCCGTTACAAGGACCAGTTTTCCATCCTCTTTTTCTTGGCATTGGTCTAAAGTTTCTTTGGATATCTTGGCCATATGCTTGCCGTATTCAATTAAAGAATCTCTTGTTAAGCCTAGTCCCTTAGCAATATCTTCAATATTTTCTAGTTGAGCTTCTCTTGCGATTTCAACGTCGGTTTTCAATGACTTCCCCCCTTTTTGGAAAATAAATTATAATTCTTTATTCATTTCGTCAACTTCAGCTGCTAATTCTTCCTTATAGGCCTTTAATTTTTCTCTTAGGCTCTTGTCAGCCACCGCTAAAATCTCTGTAGCTAAAATTCCTGCATTCTTGCCACCATTAATAGCGACTGTTGCTACGGGAACCCCTGTTGGCATTTGTACTGTAGCTAAAAGAGCATCTAGACCTTCCACTGAGCTTGAAACAGGTACCCCAATAACTGGTAAAGTTGTATAAGCAGCTAAGACTCCTGACAAGTGAGCAGCTTTTCCGGCAATTCCTATAATAACACCATAGCCTCCTTCTTCAGCTTTTGATGCAAACTCACTGGCTGCATAAGGAGTTCTATGGGCTGAAATAACTTTAGTGTCATAGTCCACACCAAACTTATCCAGCATCTTTTGCACCCCTTCAGCAATTTTACGATCTGAAATACTACCCATTATAATTGCTACTTTCATCTCTTTACCTCCTGATTCAATTTTTTGTTTTTATCTATTTACTATACTAACAACGGGAAGTTTTCCTGTCAAGAAAACACTTTTGAATAATAAAATCGCAAGACTCATAAAGGACTGTTCTTTTCTCCTTAAATAGGTCCTGTAACTTTTCCAAGACATACTTTTCGCTGTCATAGTGTCCAATATCAATTAGGCAAAAATTCTTTTCATAGGCATCTTGTCCATCATGGTATTTGACATCTCCGGTAATTAAAAGGTCGGCGCCTGCTTGGATGGCCGTATCTAAAAATTCTGCCCCACTACCTCCCAGGATGGCAATTTTTTCCAAGGATTGAGGAAGCCTTCCATAGATAATAGGATCTCGGTATTGGACCAGGTCTTCCAAGCTAGCTAAAAGATCCTCCATGGTCTTAAATTGTCCTTTAGCCAAATAACCTAAATTTCTTCCTTGGTCATCCAGGTAAAGAGGTTCCAGGTCTTTGAGACCTAACTTTTCAGCTAGGGCATCATTCACTCCATTCTCTGTTCGATCTAGGTTTGTATGGGCCGATAAAATCGATATTTTTTCTTTTAGAGCTTGGTAAATTAAATTGGACTTATAGTCCTCAATATCAATTCTTTGTAGACCCTTAAAGAACATAGGATGGTGAGAAACAATCACATTACAGTTCTGATTTATAGCTTCTTCTAAGACCTTATCTGTTACATCTAGGCAAAATAAAATTCCCCGAACTTTTTCTTGAGGAAAATAGATCTGGGGTCCTATTGGATCCCAATCCTCTGCCAAATTTTCCGGAGCAAATTCACATAGAACTTGGTAGACCTCTTTAACAAAACTCATCCAACCACTCCCTTAATTTCAATACTTTCTTTTCCACTTCTGCTAACTTTTCCTCTTGCCTCGAGGAATCTTGAGCCTTTTTTATATGGCTCGATAGATTTTCTAGACGCTTCATTTCATGAGCCAGCCAAGCTTTTTTTATAGGACTCTTTTCTTCTAAAAAGGCCCTATAGGGATCTTGATTTTCCTCACATAAATCAGGATTATAAAAGACTTTAAAAATATGATAATACTTTCCTCGTTCATAGGCCATATCTTCCTTTTCGATATAAAAGCCTAATCCCTGCAAATTTTCTCTTAAAAAGTCAACAGCCTGCATGGGCTGAAGAATTAAGTATTGACAGGATTTTGCAATCTCCAGTCCCTCCTGGAGGATGGTGTAAATCAAGTTTCCTCCCATGCCTGCTATGACAATGGCCTGGCACTCTCCTGGATTTAAGGGGGCTAGGCCATCACCCAAACGACATTGAACTTTTTTGCTCCCCCAGGAGCTACAAAGGGCCTTGGCCTTTTCCAAAGAAGGGGCAGAAATATCTGTAGCAATGGCAAACTTTGCCTTTTTTTCTTTCAGAAAAGTATAAGGCACGAACCCATGGTCCGTGCCAATATCTGCCATTGTGTCAACTGGATCCGATAAGGATAGGATTTTTTCTAGTCTCTCCATTATTCCAAGTAGTCCTTTAATTTTTTGCTCCGACTTGGATGTCTCAACTTTCTCAAGGCCTTGGCTTCAATTTGTCGAATCCTTTCTCGGGTTACATCAAATTCCTTACCCACTTCTTCCAGGGTTCTTGCCCGACCATCTTCCAGACCAAAGCGTAGGGTTAAGACCTTCTTTTCCCTTTCTGTTAGGGTGGTTAAGACCGTATCTAACTGTTCTTTTAAGAGGGTAAACGTAGCGGCATCTACAGGGGAGAGAACTTCATCATCTGGAATAAAATCTCCTAGGTGGGAATCTTCCTCTTCCCCAATTGGAGTTTCAAGACTGACAGGTTCTTGGGCAATTTTTTGGATTTCCCGAACCTTTTCCACATCTAAATTCATTTCTTGGGCAATTTCTTCCGGAGAGGGATCTCGCCCCAAGTCTTGAACCAATTGTCTTTGGACACGAACAAGCTTGTTGATGGTTTCTACCATATGGACAGGAATCCGGATTGTCCTAGCTTGGTCCGCAATAGCCCTTGTAATGGCTTGACGAATCCACCAAGTGGCATAGGTTGAAAATTTAAAGCCCTTGGTATAGTCAAATTTTTCAACAGCCTTCATAAGGCCCAGGTTTCCTTCTTGAATCAAATCAAGAAAACTCATCCCCCGGCCTACATAACGCTTGGCAATGCTGACAACCAAACGAAGATTTGCTTCAGCTAATTCTTGCTTGGCCAGTTCATCGCCATTTTCCATTCTCTTGGCAATAGCCACTTCTTCATCAGCGGTTAAAAGAGAAATTTTTCCAATCTCCTTTAAATACATACGAACAGGATCGTCTACACTAACTCCCTTAGGAACAGACAAGTCATCTTCCTTATCTTTTTTGTCTTCACCTGTTTTTTCTTCCTTGTCTTCATCACCAATTAAGTCAATTCCCTGGTCTTCAAAGTTTTGATAGAGGTCATCTATTTCATCGCTATCTAGTTCTTCACATTGGTCAAGAGCTTGGGCAATGGTTTCATAGCTTAACTTTCCATCTTTCTTACCTTTTTTCATTAACTGGTCGATAATGATCCCTCTTGAGTTTTCGGGTTTATTCGTTAGTTCTGCTTTCATATCGATCCCCCTCTAAAATCTGCTTATTTATTTCATTAAATTCTTGAATTAAGTTTGAAAGATCCCGGCTGCTGTCAGTCTCGGCATCATCAATATCTTGAATTAGTTCTTGTCTTCTCTTCTTTAAATAGTTTATCTTTAATTTACGCAGGGCTTCTTCAGCAATTTGGTCATTCATGGTCGGGTTAATTTCCAAATTCTTTAAAAAGTAACCTTCTTCCCTGGATAAATAATTCTTTTCGACCCACCGGTTCGCAGCCTCTTCTATGTCAAGAGGGAACTCCAAGTTTTCCCAGCCTTTTAGGTCTTCAAAGGCCCGTTCATAACCTGTATTATTCCAAAATATTTTTCTTTTTTGAAAGTCATCAAAAAGATTCTTATCCATTAAAAGAATCCGCATCAGGTTTCTTTGGTTGATGTTATTGCCAATATCTGCTTCTGGTCTGGTTTGAATTGTAGGTGTTTTTTCTACAAAACTCTTCCTGGACTGACCAGATTCAATTTCCATCTTTAAGCTTTCGCGACTGATCTGATAGTTTCTGGCAACCTGGTCAATATAGATATCTCTTTCTACAGGGCTTTGAATCCCTCTTAAAAGTTTAGAAACCTCTTTTAAAAAACCTATTTTACCTTCTGCTGAGTCTAATGTAAAGTTTTTTTTCAAATCCTCAATAAGGTATTCAATGGCATCCTTGGCTCTTTTTACTTCCAATTCAAAGGCATCTGGCCCATAGGTCTTGATAAAATCATCAGGATCCATTCCATCCTTAAGACAGATAACCTTTGCCTTAATCCCCACCGAAAAAAGGATATTGATTGCTCGTTTTGTCGCCCGAATTCCGGCTTCGTCCCCATCATAGCAGACGAAAACTTCCTGGCCATATTTTTTTAGCAATTGTCCTTGGTCTTTGGTCAAGGCTGTTCCCAGGCTGGCTACAGCATCATAAATCCCTTGGCTTCCCAAGGCAATAACATCCATGTAGCCCTCAACAAGAATAATCCGGTCACGGTTCTTTTTTTGTTGGATAATATTTAGACCATAAAGGTTTTTCCCCTTGTGAAAAATTGGGGTATCCCTGGAATTTAAATATTTAGGCCCATAATCACTGTTAAACTGTCTCCCTCCAAAGCCGATGACCCGGCCCCTGGAATTGATAATAGGAAAAATGATCCGATTTTTAAAGCGGTCAGATGCCTCCCCGCTGGTTTGATTGATAAAAACTAAGTTACAGTCTTCAATCTCATTTAACTTATACCCCAAAGAGAGTAAATGTTCACACAAATCTTTTTTTCTCAAGGGAGCGTAACCCAATCCATACTTTAAGATAATTTCTCTTCCCACTCCTCGGTTTTCCAAGTAAAGTAAGGGGCCCTTTTCCCTGGATAAGTTTTTCATGTAAAAGAAGGCAGCTTCTCGATTGATTTGATATAACTTTTCTAAGTACTTTTTCTTGGCTTGGTCCAATTTATTCTCTTCTTTTAACTGGACTCCATACCTCTTGGCCAGCTCCTCTACTGAATCCACAAAGCTCATATGGTTGTGTTCCATCATAAAGCTAAAAATGTCCCCTGTAGCATGGCAGCCAAAACAATAATAATAACCTTCTCTTTCGCGAACGTGAAAAGAAGGTGTTTTTTCATTATGAAAAGGGCACAGGCCTACATAGCCTGAGCCTGTTTTTTTTAACTGGACATACTGTCCGATAAAATCAACAATATTTGCCCGGTCCTTTATTTCATTTAATACATCATCATCAATTCGATAAGACATTTTTATCCCTTCCAATGTTTTGGCATAAATAATTCCGTCCAACATTGCATGGCAAATCGATCCGTCATTCCGGCGATATAATCACATACTTGGTCCGCACGAGAGTCTTGTCTATCCTTGTATAAGGCAATATGCTCTTGGGGGAGGTCTTCTTCCATATAATAGTTATATAGGTCTCCAATAACTTTTTTAATCTTATCTTCGTCTCCCTTGGCCTTGGGGTTCAAATAAACTCGTTTAAACATAAAACTTCGAAGGCCCATCATTTCTTGGTAGATGTCTTCTATCATGCCCACTTGACCATTTTGATCAAAATAATCCAAAATCCCCTGGATAAGACTTGTAATCCGCTGACTTTTTGTTTCACCTAGATACTTCCGACTGGACTTGGGCAAGTCGTCTTGGTCAATAATTCCTGCCCGAAGAGCATCTTCAATATCGTGATTAATATAGGCAATCCGATCGGCAAACTTGATAATTTTCCCTTCCGGAGTCTTAGCCACTTGGTCCCCCGAATGGTTGACAATACCATCTCTGACTTCTAACGTTAGGTTCAGTCCTTGCCGATTCTCACTATGTTCAAGAAAATCTACAACTCTTAGGCTTTGTTGGTTATGCTTAAATCCCCCAGGATGGATTTCATTTAGGACCTTTTCTCCACTATGACCAAAGGGGGTGTGACCTAAATCGTGTCCCAGGGCCATAGCTTCCGTTAAATCTTCATTTAAGGCTAGGGTTCTAGCAATGGTTCTGGCAATTTGTGATACCTCTAGGGTATGGGTCAGTCGAGTCCTATAATGGTCTTGCTCAGGGGCTATAAAAACTTGAGTCTTGTGTTTCAAGCGTCGAAAACTTTTGGAGTGGAGGATTCTGTCTCGATCTCTTTGAAAGTCTGTCCTCCAATGACAGGGTTCTTCCGTCCTTAAACGACCTTGACTTTTTTTTGCAAGACTTGCTTGGTCACAAAGAATCTCTTCTTCTAATGCCTCTAAGGCAAGACGATCTCTTAGCATAATTCACCTCATATTTCAGGATGATTAATATATTCCAAAATTAACTCAGCAGTTTCTTCTATGGCCTTATGGGTTACATCAATAATGGGACAGCCAATTTCTTTCATAACCCGGGTAGAATAGTCTATTTCTTCCTGGATTCTCTTAAGGTCGGCATACTTGGTGGAAGAGTGAAGGCCTAAAGACTTCAAGCGCTCCTCCCGAATAGAAAAAATCTTATCTGACCCAGCAATAAGACCTACAATTTGCTTGGGATCTTTTTTATAAACCTCCGCTGGTACTGGTACTTCTGGAACCAAGGGAACATTACATACTTTGATTAATTTATGGGCCAGGTACATAGACAAGGGAGTTTTTGATGTTCTTGAGATCCCAAGAATCAAGAGGTCTGAATCCATAATTCCCCTAGGATCTTTTCCATCGTCATATTTTACAGCAAATTCAATGGCTTCTACCTTTTTAAAGTAGTTTTCGTCCAGACGGCGAATTAGGCCAGGTTCCCTAAGAGGTGCATAGCCTAGGGCTTGTTCTAGAGCCTTCATGGGAGGGCCCATGACATCCACTGTGGGAATATTTAACTCTTTTGTCCTGTTTTCAATGTACTTTCTAGTGTTTTCTTCTACATTTGTATAAATTAGGACCTTCTTTTCTCTCGTAATCATATCTTCAAAAACAGGCTCAATAGCTTCTATAGAGTTATGATAAGGAAATCTTAAAATTTCATAATCCGAAGCTTCAAATTGCTTGGCTGCTGCCTTGGCGATTAATTCTCCAGTTTCTCCAATGGAGTCTGAAATTACATAAATCATTAATGGATTGTCTTTCATGCTCTCTCCCTTAATCATTTCCTAGCATTTCTACAAATAGTTTTGCAATATTGGTTTTAGTATAGCGTCCCACGACAAGATAACCATCCTCTTTTTTTGTCACAACGGGAATGGCATCAATGTCGTGCTCTACAATAAGTTTTGTTGCCTCTAGTACCGAGGCATCCTTATCAACCTTTATAATCTTCGGCTCTCTTGTCATCAAAACCCCTACGGGAGTTGTTTGAGTTTGCCCTCCCAGAAAAGACCTCAAGAGGTCTTTTCTGGAAACAACCCCAGTTAATAGGCCTTCGTTTGTAACAAACAAGGTTCCAACATCTTCTAAAAATAAAGATACTATGGCATCGTAAATGGACGTTTGTTCATCAACCAGGGTCGGCAGGCTCATCACTTCTTCTACGGACATGCTTAAAGATTCTTTCCGTTGACTTATAGACTCATGGTGCCCTAGATAATAGTAGCCTACTTTGGGCCTTGCTCCTAGAACTTCCACCATGGTTAAAAGGGTAAAGTCCGGTCTAAGGGTTGCACGAGACAAATTTAGTTTGCTTGCTATTTTCTCTCCCGTAATAGGTTGGTAGTCCTTTACGATATCGATAATTTCTTTCTGCCTCGCTGTAAATTTCATGGAATCATCCTATTCTAAAACTAATTGGTTGATATCAAGAATCCCCTTAACTTCTTCATAAATATTGTGGAGCATACTCAAACGGTTAGAGGACAAGATTGGGTCTTCTGTTAGAACCATAACTTGGTCAAAATAATCATGAATGCTATCTGTTAGTTCATTCAAGCTTTGCATCTTGGCTAGGTAGTCTGAAGGTTCAATTTCCTCATCGATTTTTGCCTTAACCCTTGTAAAGTCTTCATACAATTTCTTTTCTTGGTCCTCTAGGAGCTGATCTTGAGAAAATTCCATGGAATCTTCATGTTTTACAGCTAGGTGGCCCAAACGAATATAGGCTTCAAAGAAGTCTTTGGGTAAGTCTTCCAAAGCAAGCTTTAGGTCTTGGCAGCGTTTAAAGATATCTACAACATCATCCACACCTGTAGCTAAGACAGCATCAATAAGGTCATAACGATAGCCTTCATCCAGGAGCATTTGACGAATACGTCCCAATAAGAAATTCATAATGGCTTCTTTAACGATGTTATAGTCAAAAACCAATTCTTGGTGGCCTACATAGATATATAGGGCATAATCAACAGCAATAGACAGGGGTAGGTGCCAATTTTTATTTTTAATAATATTGATTAAACCAATAGCCTGTCTTCTAAGTCCAAAGGGGTCTTGGCTCCCTGTAGGAATGAGGTCGATGGCAAAAAGACCTACAATGGTATCTAGCTTATCAGCTATGGATAAAATAGATCCTGTAGTGGTAAGAGGTAGGTCTCCATTGGCCTTACGAGGCATGTATTGCTCATTTAAGGCAGTAGCTATAATATCTGGCCTTCCTTCATTCTTGGCATAGATGGCTCCCATGAGACCTTGAAGTTCTGTAAACTCTTGAACCATATTGGTTACCAAGTCTGTCTTGGCCAAGTTTGAAGCTTGGCCCAGGGCAGTTTTCGTTTCCTCAGCCACTTGCAAGTAGTCACCAATTTGTTCAGTCAGGGCTTGGAGACGACCGGTCTTATCATAAAGGGTGCCTAGTTTGTCGTGGAACATAACACCTTTTAAGTCTTCCAGTCTTTCTTCCAGACTTCTTTTTTGATCTTCTTCATAGAAAAAGACGGCATCTTCCAGTCTGGCTGCTAAGACTTTTTCATTTCCTTGGGCTACAATTTCCTCATAGTCACTATTTCCATTTCGAATGGTGATAAAGTAAGGTTTTAGGGCTCCCTCTGCATCATAGACTGGAATATATCTTAAGTGCTCCCTCATGGGTGTTGTAATGACTACAGGGGGAAGATTCATGTATTTTTCATTGACATTGCCCACAATAGCTGTTGGATATTCTACGATATAGGTCAACTCTTGTAAAAGATCTTCATCGTCCTTAATTTCCCCACCCAAGGCCTTGGCCTTTCGAGTCGCTTGGTACTTAATTTTTTCATAGCGTTTCTTTTGGTCTACCAGGACATAGTTTTCTAAAAGAAGGTCTTCATAAGAATCTACATTTGGGATAAGAAGGGGGTTTTTACCTAAGAAGCGATGGCTTCTACTTTCTTGTCCCACAGGAATTCCTTCAAAATCAAAGTCAATCACCCGATCATTAAAGAGGGAGACAATCCATCGAATTGGTCTGGCAAAGCGAATATTTTTTCCGCCCCAACGCATATTTTTAGGAAAAGAAACTCCTCGAATGGATTCAGGAATAATCTCTTGTAAGATACTTTCAACATCCTTGCCTCCAGTTTGGATTTTTGCATAGATGTAGTCCGTTCCCTTGAGGTTTTCTTGGTAGAGGTAATCTTCTGTTAAGCCCTTGCTCTTCATAAAACCTAAGAGAGGTTTGGTGGGCTGGTGGTTTTCATCATAAGAAATCTTTACAGATGGTCCCTTGACAATTTCTTCCATATTTTTTTGCTTGTCAGCTAAGCCTTCGATGATGATGGTCAATCGTCTAGGTGTTGCCAGACTCTTGATTTCATCATAGTCTACAGCTTGTTCATCTAGGCGTTTTTGTATTTGATCCTTTAATTGTCCTAGACCCATTTCAACAAATCTAGCTGGAAGTTCTTCTACTCCTACTTCAAGTAAATATTGATTATTCATGGTCTACACCTGCCTTTAAAAGTGGAAAGTCCATTTCTTCTCTTTGTTTTAAATATTCTGAAGCAACCTTCCTTGCCAAATTTCTTACCCTTGCAATATAACCTGTCCGTTCAGAAACAGATATGGCTCCTCTAGCGTCTAAAACATTAAAGGTGTGAGAGCATTTTAAAACATAGTCATAGGCCGACATAACCAAGCCTTGTTCAATGACTCTTTCTGATTCCTTTTCATAGGTGTCAAAGAGGCCTTTGAGCATTTGAACATCTGCCAATTCAAAACTATAAACTGAATGTTCGTATTCTGCCTTATGGAAGATATCCCCATACTTTAATTGGTCGTTCCAGCTAATGTCATAGACATTGTCCACATCTTGAAGATACATGGCAATCCGTTCTAGACCATAGGTCAATTCTGCTGATTCCAGGTCACAGTTGATGGATCCTACTTGTTGGAAATAAGTAAATTGCGTGATTTCCATCCCATCTAACCAAACTTCCCAGCCCAGTCCCCAGGCACCTAAAGTTGGTGATTCCCAGTTATCTTCTACAAAGCGAATATCATGCTTTTTAACATCAATCCCAATCATTTGTAGACTTTTTAAATAAAGGTCTTGGACGTTTTCCGGTGATGGTTTTAAAATCACTTGTAGTTG
This sequence comes from Urinicoccus timonensis, assembly GCF_900232945.1. Classification (GTDB taxonomy): domain Bacteria; phylum Bacillota; class Clostridia; order Tissierellales; family Peptoniphilaceae; genus Urinicoccus; species Urinicoccus timonensis. Next base: position 75,486 of record NZ_OCTU01000006.1, on the reverse strand, counting down.
GTGGTGTTGGTAAAGACGGTTTGGATTTTCCCCATAGCGGGCATCTGCAGGCCGTCTAGATGGTTCAACATAGACTGTTTTCCAAGGTTCAGGCCCTAAAGCCTTTAGGAAGGTAAAGGGATTCATGGTTCCTGCTCCCTTTTCTATGTCGTAAGGCTCCATAATAATACAGCCTTGTTCTTTCCAATAACTTTCTAAAGTTTGCATTAGTTCTTGAAAATGCATATGTTCTTTATCCTCCTCAAAATGTGGCTAGTAAGTCGTAGCTGTTAATTTTCGTAAGGTCTAAATGTGTGTAAAGAAGATCCATTAAAAGATCAAAGACCAAGTATTCATCACAAGTATCGGACCCTGGTAGGTTATCCAAGGGACTATATAATATCTTTTCTATATAGTCCAAGTCCTCTTCTTGGATAGTTCTTCCTTTTCCAGCTTTTAAGCCATATTCTATAATACCACTTTTTGGGTCAAAATACCTAGTACTATTGCCTATAAATTTTGATCTTTTCCCAATAATTGGCCGGTAACCCAGAAATGTTAGGCCCTTAATTAAAAAGGCATTTACAAGGGTTCTGGAAAACCCCTCTTCCAGTTGACTTAAGGTCTTATCCACCAAGTCATAAATTTTTGTATTGACCTGGCCATACTCCAAACTTTTGTCCAAGACTTCTAAAATAAATGTTCCAGCAACCATGGCCCGAAAGTCATTTTTCAACTTATAATGGTCCTTAATAATCCTACCCTCGTGGATATAGGCAAAGGTCTTACCCATAGAAAAAAGATAGTCTCCTTCCAGCATAGGCTGGGTTAAGGATAAGATTGAACTTTTTGCCCTAAGGGCTCCCTTGGCCATGACTGAAAGTTTTCCCCGATCCCTGGTAAAGATTCGTAATATTTTACTGGACTCACCATAGACCTGTTCGTCAAGGACAATGCCCCGACTTTTAAACCTATTGGTAGCCAAATCGCTCAACCTGATTTTCTTTTTCTCGCCAATCCTTGGACACCTTGACCCACAATTGCAGGTTGATTTTTGTATCCAATAAGCGCTCTAAATCTAGACGACTGGAAGAGCCTATTTTCTTTAACATACTTCCTGACTTTCCAATGATAATCCCCTTATGGCTCTTTCTTTCCACAAAGATTGTGGCTTCAATATCCATTAAGTTTTTATTTTCTCGCATCTTCATGGATTCAACCACCACCATGACCCCATGTGGAACTTCCTCTTGGAGATTTTCCAAGGCCTTTTCTCGAATGAACTCAGCTACAATAAATTTTTCTGGCTGGTCTGTAATCATGTCATCGGGAAAATATTGGGGTCCTTCAGGTAGAAAACCTTCTAAGGCCGATAAGTATTCCTCTATATTATCTCCATTAATAGCTGAGATTGGAATAATTTCTTCAAAAAGATTTAACTTGGCATATTGGTCAATCAAGGGTAGGATATCTGGCTTTGGAATTTCATCAATCTTATTGATGAGCAAGAGAATTGGAGTCTTACCTTTAAATCCCTCTAATTCCTTAAAAATCCATTGGTCCATGGCTCCTATTTTCTTAGAAGCATCCACCATGGCGGTAATAACATCTACTTCTCCCAAGGTCTCTCTAGAGACTCCCAACATATAGGTCCCCAGCTTATTTTTTGGTTTTTGGATACCTGGTGTATCCATAAAAATAATTTGGGCCTCTTCAGTCGTATGAATTAATTGAATCTTATTTCTTGTGGTTTGAGGTTTGTTGGAGGTGATGGACAATTTTTCACCTACAATCCGGTTGATTAGGGTCGACTTTCCTACATTGGGCCGACCAATAATTGTAACAAATCCTGACTTCATCTTGTCTCCTTTTTTAAATCTTTTTTTGAAAAACTAAAGGGTAAAAGTTCCTCTAAAGAGTATTCTTTAAAATCATCCTCTTTATTGACAATATATACCTTCATGCTTGGGTCTGCAAATTCCACCATGACCTGTCTACAGACCCCACAAGGCATAGTATCTTTGGCATCCCCTGTAACAGCAATGGCTTGAATAGATTGAACTCCGTCAGAAATAGCCTTGAAAATAGCCACTCTTTCTGCACAAATTGTCGGTGAATAGGAGGCTGTTTCAATATTACATCCTCCATATATCTTTCCATTATCTCCCAAAACACAGGCCCCTACATGAAAATGAGAATAGGGAACGTAGGCCCGCTCCTTCATCTTAAGGGCTTCTTTAAATAAGTCTTTTTTATCCATAATATCCCACCAATCGATAGATAATAAAGGCCACTAGGCTCCCCACCAGGGCCCCTAAAACAACTTCCGATACCTTGTGAATCTTTCCTTCCACCCGGGATTGAGCCACCAAAAAAGCGATGAAATAGGACATCCCTATGACCAAACCTTTGACAACAATCAGGCTGATGATGGTGGCCATACAAAAAGCCAAGGCTGTATGCCCACTTATTGCTCCTCCTTGAAAAAAGGTTCCTCCACTACGGCGCATCCACAAGAGCTTTCCCGCCACCACTAGGACAATGACCAGGAAAACTGCCACAAAGGCCAAGTGGGGATTGGAGGACCTAAGTTTAAAAACTAGGAGTTCCGTTCCCGTATTAATCCGATCGAAAAAAATCAAGTAGCCCACTACCAAAGCATTTAAAGCAGCAATTAAAACGGCTCCTGCTGCAATGTCCTTGGCCAATTTAGCCACGGGATTATAGCTTTGCGTTACCAAGTCCACCGTTCTTTCAATGGCGGTATTGATAAGTTCACTGGTTAAAACAAAGGTGACTGCAAAGAAAAGAAGCATAAATTCTACCCGAGTCAGGTTGAAAAACAAGCTAGCCACAATAACAGCAATGGCTGCTAGGTAGTGGATTTTCATATTTCTTTCGGTCTGGATAGATGAGATAATCCCCTGAACTGCATAGTTAAAGGAGTTAATAAAATTACCCCTCTTCATGGTCTACCTCGTCCCCGTCAAGACAGGCCATAATTTCTTTTTCCCTGGCCCGCATGACCTTTTTATCCTCAGGATCTATGTGGTCATAGCCCAGACAGTGCAAAACACTATGGACTGTTAGGTATTGTAGCTCATGCTTAAAGCTATGGCCGTACTCTTGAGCCTGACTGGCAATCCGATCCAGGTTAATGACCACATCTCCTAATTCCAAGTGGCCATCAAAACTCTCGTTAATAGGGAAGGACAGGACATCTGTTACTGCATCCACTTGGCGGTAGGTTCTGTTAAGCTCTTGTATTTCTTCTGGAGATACAAGAGAGAGGCTGATATCCACCACATCCTCAATCCCTTCTTGGCCCAGAGCCACTTGGCAAGCCTCTACTATGGCCTGGTAGTCATCCTCTTTTATATCACATTCATTTAAATTTAAGAAGATTTTTTCACTCTTTAGCTTGTTCATGAACCTCTTCCTCTTTCTTTAACTTCTTTTTTTCATCCTTATTGGCTTTTTCCTTGGAGTCAAACCGGTCATAAGCATCAATAATTCTTTGTACCAAGGGGTGTCTTACAATATCATAGCGGGTTAAATACACACTGGAAACTCCTCTTACATCTTTTAAGATTTTTAAGACTGTTTTTAAACCCGATTTTTTCCCTGACGGTAGGTCAATTTGGGTAATATCCCCAGTTATGATTGCCTTGGATCCAAAGCCCAGGCGGGTTAAGAACATCTTCATTTGTTGTGGAGTTGTATTTTGGGCCTCATCCAAAATAATATAGGCATTGTCCAGGGTCCGCCCCCTCATATAGGCCAAGGGAGCCACTTCAATTAAGCCTTGTTCCACGTATTTTTGATAGGTATCATAGCCCATGAGGTCAAAAAGTGCATCATAGAGGGGCCTTAGATAGGGGTCTACCTTCATTTGTAGGTCCCCTGGTAAAAAGCCAAGGCTCTCCCCTGCTTCAACGGCTGGACGAGTTAAAATAATTCTGGATACCTTTTGCTCCTTAAAGGCCTTGACTGCACAGGCCATAGCAAGATAGGTCTTTCCTGTCCCAGCCGGACCCACACCGAAGACAACGTCATTTTTTTGGATGGCATCCAAATACCTCTTTTGTCCCAGGGTCTTGGCCCGGATGGGTTTACCCGTTGCCGTGTAGACAAATGTTTCTGCATACAAGTCGGCTAAATTTGAATCAATCCCATCTTTTTTTAAATTCATAGCGTAAAGAATATCTTGCTTGTCCAATCTCTTTTGTTTTTGTAAAACTTGAAGGAGCTGGTCTATAAGTTCCTTAACCTGACCAACCTTATCTTCAGGTCCCTTAAGCTTTAAGGTCAGTCCATCCAGTTGACTTTCTACGCCAAAATTTTCTTCAATTAATTGTATATTTTCATCCAGCCTTCCCAATAAGGAGGAGACTTGGTCATTTGATTCAAATTCAACGCTTACTTTACTTTGCAAAAAAATACCCACCTTTCTTTTATCTTCTTCGATTTCGGTATCTCTTTCTGGACTTAGGTCTTTCAAAAATCGTTTGATAGACCACTCCCTGGGCCCAATAGGGAAGGTCTTCCAAGTTTAAAGCTTCCTCCTTGAAGTCTTCTCCAGTATAGCCCCTAAAGATTTCTTCCTTTGTATTTTCATGGGCTTGGTCTCTTAGGCGATCCTTTTCTATTTTTTTGCCTAAATTCTCTTTAAGACTTTTTTGTCTTTCTTCTTTTGAATCTCTAGCTTGACTAGATCTAGCTATGCCCAGACCCTCTTGGGCTAATTTTAAATCTGCCTGATCTAATTTTTCAAGGTTTTCTTCCAAAAGGCCCATCAAATCTTTAATGGATTGGTGTTTTAAGAAAATTCCCATCAGTTCTTATCCTTGTCCCTAAAGGAATCTTTTTTAATCATCTTTTCCTTGGGGTCTGTAGCCTTTGAAATGGCTTCTCTCATAGAGGTGTCACTGAGGACATTTTGCATTTCATAGTAGTCCATAACTCCCAGGTGGCCCTCTTTTAAAGCTTCTGCCAAGGCTAAAGGAACTTGAGATTCAGCCTCTACAACCTTAGCCCGCATTTCTTGTTCTTGGGCCATGGCCATGGCACGACGTTCTGATGCCTTGGCTTCGGCAATTTTCTTGTCAGCTTCTGCTTGGTCTGTTTGAAGTCTGGCCCCAATATTTCTAGCAACATCCACATCAGCAATATCGATGGATAAAATCTCGTAGGCTGTTCCTGAATCTAAGCCCTTTTCCAAAACGACTTTTGATATAGAGTCCGGATTTTCCAAAACAGCCTTATAGCTTGCTGCTGACCCTACTGTTGTTACAATTCCTTCCCCAACCCGGGCAATGATTGTTTCTTCTCCAGCTCCACCTACTAGGCGGTCAATATTTGCTCGTACAGTAACCTTGGCTTTAACAATAACCTCAATTCCATCTTGAGCCACAGCCGAAATATTAGGCGTTTCAATGACCTTGGGGTTGACAGACACTTGGACAGCTTCTAAAACATCCCGGCCTGCAAGGTCAATGGCTGCAGCTTGTTCAAATTCCAAGTTAATATTGGCTCTTTGGGCTGCAATTAATGCATCAACCAGAGTGTTAACATTTCCTCCAGCTAAATAGTGAGCCTCTAGGTTCTCGATTCGCAAATCCAAACCTGCCTTTGTGGCCTTAATCATGGGGTTGACAATCCTTCTAGGCCGAACCCTTCTTAGGCGCATTCCCACAAGGGTTGTAATTTTTATGGAAACACCAGAGAAAAAGGCCGTGATCCATAGACCAAGGGGGACAAAATTTAAAAATAGAATTACTCCGAGGACTACAAGAATGACTAGGGCTAAAATTAAATACTCCATATTTTACTTCCTCCTTACTATAATTTTCGATCCCTGGACTTTAACCACTTCCACAGGGTTCGATTTTTCAACAAAACCATCTTCACTAATGGCATCCAGCCTTTCTCCTTGAATGGAGATAAAGCCCGATGGCCTAAGACTTGTCAGCGCAATGCCCAAGTCTCCAATTTGAACAGAGCTTTGAGGACTTGAGTTATATCCACTTTTTTTATTGTTGGAAACCTTCAAGGTAACCCGGTCTAGCCAGGGGGATCGAGTTCCCTTTTTTATCAAAATTAAAATAGTAGCCAGGGTAAATAAGCTGGCGATTGTTAAACTGGTAAGGGCTGCATTGACAGAATGCATGGCCGTCATAAGACCTAGAAAAATCGCTAAGATCCCCAGGACCCCTGGGATGCCAAAACCAGGAATAAAGGCCTCTACAATTAAGAGAAAAACTCCCAGGATAAAGAAAAAAATGGATATTGGACTGGCATAACCTGCTAAAATATTTCCTATAAAGAAAAAACCAAAGGATAAGGCACTGACTATCCCCCATAGGGCGAATTTTGGTCTGAATAGTTCCAAGACAAAACTCACCATCCCTAAGACAAGGAGAAAGTCCACAATCCACGGATTGGTCATAAGCTCTTGCATGGTTTCTTGAAACTTAGTCTGAGCTTGGACCCCTGTCTTGTCCTTGCCTTCAACAAACAGGGTCAGGTCCTTACTGGCAGAAGCCCCTACCCCCTCTTCTTGCAAGGATGTCTTCCAATGAAATCCCTGAGACCAGGTCTGGCTTTCCAAGGCGCTTGCATATGTAATTTGTCCCCAAAAAATAAAAATGGTCAAAAGATAAATCATTTTTTTCACTTTTACCACCACCTATTTATATATACCCAGGAAAAGTATTTATAAAAAAAGACCCGGAAAGTCCGGGTCATTATTCTTCTGTGAAGAATTCTTGCGCAAGACGATTAATGGTTTGACCATCTGCTTGTCCTTTAATACGGGGCATAATGTCTTGCATTAAACGTCCCATGTCCTTTTTACTGTGGATACTTAAGCGGGAAATTGTCTCTTGCACAATGTCTTTAAGTTCATCTTCTGATAATTGTTTTGGTAAATAATCATACAAAATTTCAATCTCAGCCTCTGTGGCATCTACTAAATCTTGCCGATTACCTTTTTTGAATTCGTCGATGGACTTTTTCTTTTCCTTGACTTGCTTGGATATAATGGCTAAAACATCTTCATCCTTTAAGTCAACTCGTTCATCAACTTCTTTTTGTTTTATGGCTGCACGCACCATTGTAATGGTATCTTTGCGTTTTTTGTCTTTTTCTTTCATCGCCTTTTTTAAATCGGCCATAAGTTCTTCTTTTAAAGACATATTCACCATTCCTTAGTATTTACGTTTTTTACGACGTGCTTCTTCAGACTTCTTTTTACGACGTACACTGGGTTTTTCATAATGTTCTCTTTTACGATACTCCTTGAGTACACCGCTAGTAGCACATTGACGTTTGAAGCGCTTTAAAGCATTGTCCAATGATTCATTTTCTCCAACACGGATTTCTGACATAATTTCCCTCCTCTCATTTCTAAGAGTTAAGCCTACGGCTAATACTGTATTATTATACACGATTTCACTAAAAATAGCAACGATTTTCCCTAGGCTAAAGTTCTAGGCCATCAACCTGGTGGCCATTGCAAAGATCTCTGTCCTAAAACATGGAAATGAAGGTGGTCTACACTTTGTCCCCCGTCTTCTTTACAGTTGTTGACAATCCGGTATCCATTTTCACAACCTAGGCTTCTGGCAATTTCTGCAGCCTTTAAGAAAATGTGGCCAATTAATTCTGCATCTTCTTGCTTTAAATCGTCAGCACTCTTGATGTGTTTTTTAGGAACTAAAAGAAAGTGTACAGGGGCTTGGGGGTCGATGTCCTTGAAGGCAAACATCTCTTCATCTTCGTAAATTTTTTCGCTGGGAATCTCCCCTGCTATAATTTTACAAAATAGGCAGTCCATTTTTACCTCCTTATTTGAAATTCTACAGGTTCCACTGTCTTATCTTTAATTGTACCATGACAGATTTTATTTGTTAAGTTCTCTTGACTGGAAGCTACTACCCGGATATAGTTTGTGGTATAGCCATGATAGAGACCTCTTTCTTCTTTTTCAAACAAGACCTCCAGGTCTCGATTCCTATTTTGATCAATAAAATCTAAAGAAAGTTCTTCTCCAACCTCTAACAAGGCCTTAGACCTTGCTTGTTTTATTTTGCCATCAAGCTGTTTCATGCTAGCAGCCTTGGTTCCCTCTCTTGGAGAATATGGGAAGACATGGATTCTGGAAAAACCAACTTTTTTTACAAAGTCCTTTAAAATTTCAAAGTCCTCTTCTTCTTCACCTGGAAAACCTACAATACAGTCTGTTGTTAGTCCTGCATAGGGCATGTATTTCCGGATAATTTCTGTCTTTTCGAAAAAATCTTCCTGACTATACTTTCGGTTCATGGCCTTTAAAATCTTGTTGGATGCATGTTGCATGGATAGGTGAAAATGGTCACAAACCTTTCCTGTTGCCTGCAGCCTTTGGATGAAGTCCTCTGTCACTAGTCTTGGATCTACACTGGACAGGCGAATTCGCTTTAGACCAGGAATCCTTGCAATCCGTTCAATCAAATCAATCAGACGAATTTCTCCTAAATCTACACCATAACTAGCAACATGAATCCCTGTTAAAATCACTTCTTGGTAGCCCCGGTCCACTAGAGATTGAATTTCTTCCAGGGTTTCTTGAGGATCTCTTGACCGAATGGGACCTCGAGCATAGGGAATGATACAATAGCTGCAAAATTGATTGCAGCCATCCTGGATTTTTACATAAGCCCGGGTGTGGTCTTCTTGGTTTTCAATAAAAAAGCTTTCGAATTCTCTATGCATTGAAGAATCAGTAACACGAACAATCTTTTGCCTCTTGATCAAAATTTCTTCGATATAATCCACAATTTTATTTCGGTCTTTTGTACCCAAGACCAAGTCTACATCTTCCATGGCCTCTACTTGGTCCGGAGAAGTTTGGGCATAACAGCCCACTACAGCCACTACTGCCTGGGGGTTGGCCCTCTTACTCCGACGAATGAATTGCCGACTCTTCCGGTCCGACAGGTTAGTTACTGTACAAGTGTTGATGATATAAATATCGGAGACTTCCTCCGGATTATTGTGTACCTGGTAGCCAGCCTTCTCAAATAGCTCCAACATGGCCTCGGATTCATAGGCATTCACCTTACAACCCAGGGTCAGGATATGGACACTTTTTCTATGATTTGTAGAGATAAAATCACCTCTCTTCCATTAAGCAATATACTCGGTCTCCAGCAATTAAAGGAGCCGTTTCCGTTCTTAAGATGTTTTTTCCCAGACTTACTGGATGACCGCCTCTGGCCTTGATTAGGTCAACTTCTTCAGGATCCAGACCACCTTCCGGTCCAATGATTAGGGCAATGTTTTTTTCTTGTCCCTGGATATAATCTTTCATAAAGTGGTCTTTTTCTTCTTCATAACAGACTAAAATCAAGCTATCCTTGGGAAGAATTTCTAGACCTTCCTTTAAGGTCATGGGAGGATAAACCTGGGGAATGTCTATTTGTTTAGATTGTTTGGCGGCTTTTTCCACAATTTTTTCCCAACGATTTTTTAACTTGTCCCATTTATGGTTGACCTTTCTCAGGCTTCTTTTCATTTGGATGGCCACAAAGGTATCAATCCCTACCTCTGTTCCATGCTCTAAAACTTCTTCCCACTTTTGTCCCTTGGCTAGCCCTTGTAGAAGAAAGACTCGGTAGCCTTTTTCTCTGGCTTCCAACTTTTCTTCCAAGACCAAGTTCCCATCCTGGGCACTTTGGTCTGTCAGTCTTGCCCTATAGAGGTCTCTCTTATAAACTGCCTCTAGAGAATCCCCAGCCCTCATCCTCAAAACATGAAAGAGGTGGTGAAGGTCTTCTGGATCCAATTTTTGATCGTCATTTAAAAATACCCTAGTCATTTTTCGCCCTAGCCACAATGACAGACCAGTCATTTTTATCGTGGTCCTCTAAAATACTAAATCCCTGGTTTTTTAGAGCCTCCATGACAGCAGGCTTTTTTTCTGTAAGGATTCCAGAAGCAATAAAGATTCCTCCCCTTTTTAAGCACTGGCCCAAATCTCCCAAAAAGTCAATGATAATTTCAGCAAAGATATTGGACACCACCAGGTCTGCTTTTTCTTGAAAGTTAGCCAATAGATCTCCCTTGGAAAAGTCACAGTTTTCACAGGAGTTCAACTGACTATTGTGGTAGGACGCCTCAATAGCTAGAGGATCAATGTCCACTCCTTGAACCCGACTTGCTCCTAGAATGGAGCTGGCCACGGACAGGATTCCTGACCCACAGCCTACATCATAAACCAGGTCTCCTTCTTGGACATATTTCTCCAACATTTCCAGGCAAAAATAGGTTGTTTCATGACTCCCTGACCCAAAAGCCATACCGGGATCAATTAAAATTTTCTGCCGGCTTGTCTCATAGGAACTCCAATAGGGAACAATGGCCAGATTTTCTCCTAGGTCAAAGGGTTGAAAGTATTTTTTCCAGTCATTGGCCCAATCAGATTCTTGTAGTTGTCTAACCCCTACTTCTCCCAGGTCATTTTTTATAACATAATTTTCAAATTCTTTAATCAGACCCTTTTCTTCTTCTGATGGATAAAACTGGATAAATAATTGACCTTTTTTTGTATTTAAAAGATTGTCATCAACATAGTCCCATTGAATTTCACTAGAGTTTAATTCATCCACTAGAGAAGGAGTTTCCTCCCTAAAGGTATCCACACCATGGTCCAGTAGCCAGGACAGGACTTCATTATAATCTTTTTCTTGTCCAAAAAGGGTTACCTCATAATATTGCATAGCCTCTCCTATTCTTCAAACCACTCTTTGACCCGGTCAAAAAATCCCTTGCGTTCCGTCTTGGCTTCACTGGGGCTTTCTCCCCTTAATTCTTCTAAGAGTTCTCTTTGTCTCTTGCTGATTTTTTGGGGAACAATAATTTCCACCCTAAAGTAAAAGTCTCCCCGGCCTACAGATTGGAGTTTGGGTACTCCCTTTCCTGCCAGACTGAAGATCTTTCCTCCTACAGTTCCTGGGGGAAGGTCGAAGCTTTCTATGGAATCCAGGGTGGGCACTTCAATTCTTGCCCCTAGGACTGCATCCATATAAGAAACCGGTAGGTCAATATAGATATCGTGGCCCTTTCTCTTAAAGATTGGATCCTCTTTTACAGAAATATAGATGTAGAGATCTCCTGCTGGTCCCCCATTTTCTCCATGGTTTCCTTCTCCAGGCATGGAGAGAATACTTTTATTGTTGACTCCCTTGGGAATATGGACATGGATCTTTCTAGAGAAGATTTCCCGTCCACTCCCATGACAGTGGGAACAGGGAGTTTCTATAATCTCTCCCTTCCCTTGACAGTCTGGACAAGGAACAACTTGTACCATACGGCCAAAGGGACTTTGCCTGCTCTCTCTAACCTGGCCAGATCCATGACATCTTTCACATTTGTGGACCTCTGTTCCTTCTTCTGCCCCACTACCATCGCAGCTCCTGCAGATTTCTGTCCGCCGGACGGTCACATCTTTTTCACAGCCAAAAACAGCTTCTTTAAAGTCAAGCTCCACATCAGCGCGAATATCTCCGCCTCTTTTGGGAACTTTTTGATTGTTTGAAGCATAATTTCCTGAAAATCCGCCACCAAAGATATCAAAAAGGTCGCCAAAAATATCTCCAAAGCCGCCAAAACCACCTTGACCAGAAAAACCATCTTTTAAAGAGTCTTCCCCATAGAGGTCATAGTTTTGTCTCTTACTTTCATCACTTAGAACCTCATAGGCCAGGGTAACCTCCTTAAATTGCTGCTCTGCTTCCTTGTCTCCAGGATTTAAATCCGGATGATATTTTTTCGCCTGGACTCGATAGGCTTTTTTTATTTCTCTTTGTGTTGCTTCTTTTTTGATTCCTAAAATTTCATAAAAATCTCTCAATCCAATCCCACTTTCTATCAATTCAAATGATAATATTGTACCTGATATCCATAAAAAAGGGAAGACTTCCCTATAAGACCCCTTCCAAGCTTTTATAGCCTAGTCCACTTGAAAAAACGAGGCTTTTTTCCTCCTCGTCTTTCTATCTCCTTGTCATTTTTGGCTGGGGCCTCTTTATTTTTCTGAATATTCCGCCTTAAAAGGCTTGCCTTTAATCTTTTTACCGTTTAAATCTTTTATGGCCTTTTTAATCTTGGATTTTGGAATTTCCACAAAGGTAAAATTGGGCATAATATTAATTCGCCCAATATCCTTAGTGGCCACATCAGTATATCTTCTAATTAAACGGATAACTTCTCTTGAGTCGACACCGTCTCTTTTTCCCTTGTTGATGAAGATCTTCGGCCCTTGGATTTTTTTATTTCCCCAGTCCTTCTTGCCCTTTTTTCCAAAATTTCCTGATTTTTTTGACCTAGACAATTCAAACTTTTTGCCAAAGTCTACCTTGTCAAGTTCGACCAGAGTTACATTATTGGCTTCTTGGTTTACCATCTTTAACAGAGATGCCCCAATATCATAGAGGCTGTGTCCTTGACCTAAGAGCCTATTTAAGAGGTCTGTGTATTCTTCTTGATCTGCTGATGGAACTATGCTCTTATTAACTCTTTCATACAAGCTTTCCATACCTTCTTTTTCCACATCTTTTTTTGTAGGTAGGCTCATTTTGTCCATTTTTATATTAGCATAGTCTTCAATTTCTCTAAATTTGTCATAGTCCTTATTTGTCACAAAAGTAAAGGAGATACCTTTTTTCCCCGCCCTGGCTGTCCGGCCAATCCTATGGACATAGTATTCAGATTGTTGGGGTAGGTCATAGTTAAAGACCAAATCAATATCGGATACATCTAAGCCTCGAGCCGCTACATCCGTTGCAATTAATAGGTCAATACTGCCGTCTCTAAACTTTTTCATCACTTGGTCCCTGGAAGATTGTCTCATATCTCCATGTAGAGAGGCCACTTGGTATCCTTTTTGGGCCATTTCAACTTCCAAGCTATCAACCATTTTCTTGGTATTGCAAAAGATAATGGACTTGTTGGGTCTATGGATTAGCAGGAGTCTGTTTAATATCTCCGTCTTCATATTCCTGTTTAATTCCAAATAGTATTGGTGGATTTTTTCAGCTGTTAATTCTTTCTTTTCAAGAATAACCTTTTTAGGCTTATCTTGGTAGAGTTTGGAAAAATCCTTAATATTGTTGTCAAAAGTAGCAGAAAAAAACAGGGTTTGACGGTTTGGATTGGTCTTTTCAATAATGGTCTTCATGTCATCCCTAAAACCCATATCAAACATTTCGTCTGCTTCATCCAAGACTAAAAATTCCAGCTGATCCAGCTGAAGGCTTTTTCTCTTCATATGGTCCATAATTCTGCCGGGAGTTCCAACAACAATGCTTGTCCCATTTCTAAGTTGGCTTAATTGTTTACCCATATCAGCGCCACCATAAATAGCCGCCAGCTTGATAAATCTTTTATACTTAGCAAGTTTTTTTAATTCTTCCGTCACCTGTCTCGCCAGTTCTCTAGTCGGAACTAGGACCAGGCCTTGGGGGGATTTTAATTGCTTATCTTGAATCTTTTCAATCATGGGAATCCCAAAAGAGGCTGTCTTTCCTGTTCCAGTTTGGGCTTGGGCTAAAATATCATTCCCCTGAAGAATGTAGGGAATTGTTGCTTCCTGGACCTCTGAAGGCCTTTCAAATCCCATATCGTCAATGGCCCGTAAAAGTTCTTTAGATAAGTTTAATTTATTAAATCTCAATATATTCTCCTAATTGTATTTTTTAAACAAAAAAGGCCGAGATTCACCCGGCCTTCAAGTTCTTTCTTTTATCATTATAGCATAAAATAGGTAGAATTTCCTCTTTTTCTTACTTTCCAAGGCAACTTGTTTTTTTTCGATCCCTTAAAAAAACCTATCCCCTAACCATGATAAAAAAGAAGGGCTCAAAATTGAGCCCCTCTTATCTTTGGCAACAGCCTATATATCTCATTAAAAGCTTGCTAGTCTTATTCTTGATCTTCGTCTTCGTCTACAACTTCATAGTCAGCATCGGTTACATTTTCTTCAGAACCGTCAGCTTCTCCAGGATTTCCTTGAGCCGCATTTTCTTGGTAGAGCTTTTCAGAAATTGCATAGAAGGCTTGAGTTAATTCTTCAGTTTTTGCTTTGATTGCATCAATATCGTCTGAATCTTTTACTTCTTTTAAGGCTGCGACAGCATCTTCAACCTTTTTCTTATCATCATCACCAATCTTACCTTCAACTTCTTTCAAGGTGTTTTCTGCTTGGTAAATCATAGAATCTGCATTGTTTTTCACTTCAATAGATTCTTTCTTCTTGCTATCTTCTTCTGCATACATTTCTGCTTCTTTAACCTTTTCTTCAATTTCTTGGTCTGTTAGGTTGGAAGAGGAAGTGATGGTAATGTGTTGTTCCTTTCCAGTTCCTAAATCCTTGGCAGAAACATTTACGATTCCGTTGGCATCAATATCAAAGGTAACTTCGATTTGAGGGATTCCTCGGCGAGCTGGCGCAATTCCATCAAGTTGGAAGCGGCCCAAGGTCACATTGTCTGCTGCCATTTGACGTTCCCCTTGAAGAACATGAATATCTACGCTGGTTTGGTTATCTGCAGCTGTTGTAAACACTTGAGATTTTTTTGTAGGAATTGTTGTATTTCTTTCAATTAAGCGTGTAGTAACCCCACCCATGGTTTCAAGGCCTAGAGACAAGGGAGTTACGTCAAGTAAAAGTAAGTCTTTTACATCTCCACTTAAAACTCCCCCTTGGATTGCAGCACCTAGGGCTACACATTCATCTGGGTTAATATCTTTTTGTGGGTCTTTGCCGATTAATTTTTTAACTGAATCTTGAACAGCAGGAATCCGGGTAGATCCACCAACAAGTAAGACCTTATCAATATCTCCTGCAGATAAACCAGCATCCTTTAAGGCTTCTTTAACTGGTCCTTCTGTTGCCTTTACAAGGTCTTTGGTTAAGTCATCAAACTTAGCCCGAGTTAGGTCCATATTTAAGTGAAGTGGACCTTCTGCTGTTGCAGTAATAAAGGGAAGGTTGATATTTGTAGACATGGTTGAAGATAATTCTTTTTTAGCCTTTTCAGCAGCTTCTTTTAGACGTTGAAGGCTCATCTTGTCAGCCTTTAAGTCAACATCGTGTTCCTTTTTAAAGGATTCAGCAATAAAGTCAATAACACGGTTATCAAAGTCATCCCCACCAAGTTTGTTGTTGCCTCGAGTTGCATGAACTTCAAAGACTCCATCAGATAATTCCAGGATGGACACGTCAAAAGTTCCTCCTCCAAGGTCAAAGACCATAACAGTTTGTGAATCTTGATCCTTGTCTTCTCCATAGGCCAAGGCAGCGGCTGTTGGTTCATTGACTATCCGTTTAACTTCTAGACCAGCAATTTTTCCTGCGTCTTTTGTAGCTTGTCTTTGGGCATCTGTAAAGTAAGCTGGAACAGTGATAACAGCATCAGTTACTTTTTCTCCCAGGTAGCTTTCAGCATCTGCTTTTAATTTTTGTAAGATCATAGCTGAAATTTCTTGAGGAGAGTATTTCTTGCCATCTATTTCTACACTGTAGTCACTTCCCATGTGTCTTTTAATAGAAGCAATTGTCCGGTCAGGATTTGTGATTGCTTGACGTTTTGCTGTTTCTCCAACCAGTCTTTCCCCATCTTTTGTAAAAGCCACTACTGAAGGTGTTGTACGGTTTCCTTCAATGTTTGGAATAATGATGGAATCTCCACCTTCCATAACAGCTACAGCTGAGTTTGTTGTTCCTAAATCAATACCAATAATTTTGCTCATAAATTTCCTCCTTATTGTGAAACTTTGACCATAGCAGGTCTTAATACTTCATCATTTATCATATAGCCCTTTTGAACGACATCGATAACAACTCCTTCTTCCACGCCCTCTTTTTCTTCTACTAAAACAGCGTGGTGACGGTTTGGATCAAACTTTTCGTTCAGAGCTTCCATAGGACATATATTGTTTTTCTTTAACAGGTCTAAAAGTTGCTGGTAGATCATTTCAACCCCTTCTTTAAAAGAGGAATCTTCATCAGAGTGGTCTAGAGCTCGCTCAAAATTGTCGATGACTCCCAATAAATCTAGAGCAACCTTTTTAACACCCAGAGCTAAAAAGTCTTTTTTTTCTTTTTCAACCCTTCTTTTATAGTTTGTAAAATCTGCTGTTAATCGAATGAGTTGGTCCTTATAGGAGTCTTCCTGGGCCTGAACTTCTGGATTTTCTTCTGAGCAATCCTCTTGGTCCAGGTCCTCCTCTAAAAGGTCCTCCTCTTGTAAATCTAAATCTTCATTTTTCTTTTCCTTCGCCATTTCATCACCTTCTCTACATTACTTGAATACTTTTAGAAAGATTCTTTGCAACAGTGCCGACTATATCTATAATCCAGGGATAATCCATGCGAACTGGCCCAATAACGCCAATTTGTCCAATGCGGTTACTATCAATAGCATAGGTCCCTGTTACTAGAGAATTTTCATGTAGAACTTCTTCTTTGTTTTCAGAGCCAATAATGACATGAACATCACCTAAATCTGTATCTTTAGGGAAGATTTCCACAATGTTTCTAGGATCTTCCATAAACCGAATTACATCTCTGGCCTTGCTGAAGTCTTGGAACTCTTCTAAGTCCAAAATACTTGTCAGCCCTTGGCTGTAGACGTCAACTTTTTCAACTTTTTCCGTTAAGTGGATGGCTAAATCTACAATGGCTGTAATCAGGCCCTTATATTCCACCATATCCCCTGTTAATTGGATATGAACAGAATCAAAGGAAGAGAAGTCAACACCACATAGGTTTTTGTTCAAGCTGTACTTTAGAGACTTTAAATCTTCCTCAGAAATTTTATTAGGCAACCTCAAAATGTTTTTCTCAACAATTCCCTGGTCACCAACTAGGATAACTAACAAAAATTTATCATGAATTGGCAACAATTCAATTTGCTTTAAGATTCGGTCTTGACGACTAGGGGCTAAAACAAAAGCCGGAAATCTAGTTATTTCATTCAGCAGTTTGGCCGTTTGACTCAAAAGTTCCTCTGTTGAATACATAGCTTTTTTTAGTAGGTCAACAATATAGAGCTTTTGATCTGAAGCAATGGCCCGCTTTTGATCCTTCCACTCCTCCACAAAAAAGCGGTAGGCTTTATCGGAAGGAATCCTCCCTGCAGAGGTGTGGGGCTTGTTTAAGTAACCCAAATCTTCTAAGTCACTCATTTCATTACGAATCGTAGCAGAACTCACTCCCAAGTCATATTCCTTTGAAATCTTTCTAGATCCTACAGGAATAGGGATTTCCAAGTAGGAGTGAATGATGGCATTTAATATTCTAATCTTTCGCTCATCCATCTTCTTCACCCTTTCTTATTAGCACTCAATTAAAGGGAGTGCCAAACCTTCTGTCTATATATTACTATGCTTTTGGCACTTTGTCAATAGGACTGCTAATCTTTTCTAAAATAATTTTCCTACGAAAAAAAGAGCTCCTAGGAGCTCTTTAAAAAGTTCGATAAAAATCTAATTCCACTTGGTTGGCCACATCCCGACCATATCTGGTAAGACGGTAGAAACCGTCCACTTCTTCTAGGCTTTGGGCTTGGATATTTTTTTCAATAGCTTTGGAAAAAACTTTTTTAAAGTCAATCCCATATCCTTCTTCAAGGTCTTTCACAGGTATTCCCCTATTGAGTCTTAGGGACAAGATAATTTTTTCCATAAGCCGGTCTCGATCACTTAGCTTTTCCCTTTGACTAATGGGCTTTTTGTCCAGGGCTAGGTCCTCCATATAGGAAGAAAGACAAGTCGTATTGGCCCAACGTTGGCTCTGGTAGCTTGAATGGGCACTTAGTCCCAAACCCAGGTAGTCCTGGACCTGCCAATAGGCTAAATTGTGACGACAGGGATTCTTCTTAGTAAAATTAGAAAGTTCGTATTGCCGGTAACCAAGTTCTGCCAGGCGGTCTTCAATGTAGTGGTCCATAAACCGATCCTCTTGGTCCTTGGGTAACTTTTTCAGGCCAGAGAGGACTTCTTCCCCCAAAGGAGTTCCCTCTTCCGGAATAAAACTATAATAGGAAAGATGGGTCAAGGCTAAACTTTGGATATAGTCTAGGTCCTTTTTTACATGATTCAAGTCCTGGCCAGGAAGACCAAAAATAAAATCTCCATTAATCTCTTCTATAGAAGACTTGGCCAATTGTTCTAGGCAAGCATCCACATCTTCCAAGGAATGAATTCGTCCCATTAGGTCCAAAAAATTCTTTTGTCCTGACTGGATTCCCATACTCACCCTATTTAGGCCCAGTTGATTTAAGGTTTGAAAATCCAAGTTTTTTCCTGATTCTGGATTGGCTTCCATGGTCCACTCCAAGTCTTTGGACAACTTAAAGGACTCTTGAATTTTTTCAAATAGAGGGACCAAACGTTCCTGACCCAAGACACTAGGAGTCCCTCCTCCTAGATAAATGGTTTGGATTTCTTGGTCCCTTAAATCTTCCTTATAAAGGTCTATTTCCTGGCCTAAGGCTCTTAGATAGTCATCCATGTCCTCTGTTTTACTAGTTGATGCAAAATCACAATAGACACATTTCTTCCGACAAAAAGGCAGATGGATATAAAGAGAAATCATGATTCTTCGTCATATTTAAGAACAGACAAGAAGGCTTCTTGGGGAATATCCACATTCCCAATAGACCGCATCCGTTTCTTTCCTTCTTTTTGTTTTTCCAAAAGTTTCTTCTTCCGAGAAATATCTCCTCCATAGCACTTGGACAAAACATCTTTTCTCAAAGCTCGGATGGTTTCTCTGGCTATAATCTTTGACCCAATGGCTGCCTGGATGGGAACGGCAAATTGGTGCCTTGGGATGGCTTCTGTCAGCCGCTCACATATTTTACGTCCTCGTTCATAGGCCTTGTCTTGGTGGACAATTAAGGAAAAGGCATCTACAACTTCTTGGTTGATAAGGATGTCCATCTTTACCAGGTCACTTTGTTGATAGCCCTTTAGGTCATAGTCAAAGGAAGCGTAGCCCCTGGTTTTCGACTTTAAGGCATCAAAAAAGTCATAGATGACTTCATTTAAGGGGAGGTCATAGGTGATTTGAGCCCTGGTTTCTTCCAGGTATTGCATGTCAATAAAAACCCCTCGACGGTTTTGACAAAGCTCCATAATGGCCCCTACATAGTCTGTTGGCGTCATAATTTCAGCCCGGACAATGGGCTCTTCCATGTATTCAATTTCAGAAGGGTCTGGAAGGTTGGATGGATTTTGAATTTCTAAGAGTTCGTGGTCTGTGGTCATGACATGGTAAATTACAGAGGGAGTTGTAGTAATTAGGTTGAGGTCAAACTCCCTTTCCAATCTTTCTTGGATAATTTCCATGTGTAAAAGTCCTAAAAATCCGCAACGGAAACCAAAGCCCAAGGCTGCTGAGGTCTCTGCCTCAAAGTCCAGGGCTGCATCGTTGACCTTTAATTTTTCCAAGGCATCACGGATTTCAGTATATTCTTCTCCCTCGGCTGGATAAATTCCACAGTAGACCATGGGAGAAACCTTCTTATATCCCTTTAAGGACTTGTCTGTAGGACGGTTTTTCAGGGTAATGGTATCCCCTACTTGGGCATCCCGAACTTCCTTGATACTGGCGGTTATATATCCAACATCTCCTGCACTCAACTGGTCTAGAGGAATGTGACCATTGGCATTGACTCCTACTTCTACCACTTCAAAGGATTTCTTAGTATTCATCATTTGAATGGTGTCCCCTACTTTAACCTGGCCATCAAAAATTCGAACATAACAAACGACCCCCTTGTAGGCGTCATAATTTGAATCAAAGATTAGAGCCTTTAAAGGAGCATCTTCATCTCCGTTAGGAGCTGGAACATCTCGGACAATGGCCTCTAGAACTTGGTCAATGTTTAAGCCTGTCTTGGCAGATACCCTAGGAGCATCTTCTGCCGGAAGACCAATAATGTCTTCAATCTCTTGAATCACCTCTTCGCAGCGCTGGCTGGGCAGGTCAATTTTATTTAAAATTGGAAGAATTTCTAGGTCTTCATCCAAGGCCAAATAGACATTGGCTAGGGTCTGGGCTTCTACACCTTGGGTAGCATCCACTACCAATAAGGCTCCTTCACAGGCCGCCATGGACCGAGAAACCTCATAGGAAAAATCCACATGGCCTGGTGTATCAATGAGGTTAAAGGTGTACTCATGTCCATCCTGAGCCTGGTAGATCAAACGAACAGCTTTTAGTTTTATTGTAATTCCCCGTTCCTTTTCCAAGTCCATACTATCCAGGACCTGTTGCTCCATTTCTCGCTTGGTCAGCATTCCTGTAGACTCAATTAAGCGATCAGCCAGGGTGCTTTTCCCATGGTCTATATGGGCAATAATGGAAAAGTTACGTATATAGTCTTGTCTTGCCATACTACTCCTATTCTATTTTTTATAATTTTCCAAATTTATTAAATGGAAAATATCGGAAAACAACAATTCCCTTAATGGCCTTTTTATGAACAGGTCCAAAGGCTCTAGAATCCATACTTTCTCCCGGCAAGCGGTTATCTCCCATGACAAAGTAATCATCTGGTCCCAGGGTCCAGGTATTTTCATTGTCCACTAGGGTCTCTGTCCCTTGGATATAGGGTTCATTAATTTCCTTCTCATTAACATAAACCCTGCCGTTGAGGATTTGAATCCTATCACCAGGTAGGCCAATCAACCGCTTAACGTACTTTTTCTTTTCAAAGGGGCTTTGAATAATGACAATTTGTCCAGGTTCTGGATCCTTGTAAAACAGGGGAAATACCAAGCTAATGACGTGGTCATTTTGGTGGAGGGTCGCCTCCATGCTAGGTCCCTTTACATTGGATGTATTAAAAATAAAATTTCTAATCACCAGGGCCAAGACAAAGGCCCCTGCAATGGTTATAAGCCAACTTTTTATCGATTCTTTATCCATACAAACCTCCTATTATCTAATAAGGTATTTTATCATATCCTGGCAAGTCCTTGCAATATAGGGACAAATTAGAATGTGAAAACTTCTTGCAAAAGCCCTCAAATCATGGTAGAATACAAAGAGTTTAAAAGTGCATGGAGGTGAAGATATGGCAAATATTAAATCAGCAATTAAACGTGTGGATATTGCTCGTAAAAATGAAGCTCGTAACCGTTCCTTAAATTCTGGGGTTAAAACTGCAATCCGCAAATTTAACGAAGCAATCCAAGCTGGAAATAAAAATGAAGCAAAAGACTTATTAAAAGTTGCCGATAAAAAAATTAAACTTGCTACTAAAAAAGGTGTTATGCACAAAAACAAAGCTGGGCGTACCCTTAGCAAAATGGCTAAAAGTTTAGCAAAATAAAAATAGAAGGCCCCGGCCTTCTATTTTTTATACTTGTTTTTAACTCATCATTTCTAAGATTTTTACTTCCACCAGGTATTGGTCAGGAATAGACAGGCTCTTAAGGTCTTGGTCCAAGGCAATGAGGGAATCTAGCATGTTTTTTAATTCTTCCAAGCGAAAGCGGCCTACCTCTTGGCAAAGCTTTTTGGCTACAAAGGGGTGGACCCCCATCCTTTGCCTTAGGGACTGTTCCTGGTAGCCTTGGTCCAGTAAAATTTTTGCCCGGTAGAGGTTTTCTACCTGACGGTTTAAAAGACCCACAATTTGATAACTGTCTATATTTTGATCTTTGAGACTTTGAATCGCTTCAAAGGTCTTTTTTATATTCTTGCTGACAAAGGCATCCGTTAGGGCAAATATACTCTTTTCTTTTTCATAGGAAATAAAGTAGTCAATATCTGCTTTTTCTATGGACCGTCCGGAACAGGCCTGTAAAATTTTCTCCCACTCCAACTTAACTTCCAATAAGCTCGTATTGTTTTGAAGATAGCCCATAAGGTCAATAAAGTATTGGAAGACCCCATAGGGAATCTCTCTTTTTTCTGAATCTTGTTTTTGGAGAAATTGTACCAATTCTCTCATTTTTAAAGGATTGCAGGGAATAACTTTTCCATGCTTTTGGATACTTTTGTAAACTTTTGTCCTCTTATCCAGGGCTTTTTTTGATTCAAGACAAAGAAGGACTGTCCCCTCTTGGATCTTTTCTAAATTATTAAAAAAATCCTTGGACAGGTTTTTACCATTGGTAAATTCTTCAATATCTTGGATAACCACAAGTTTTCTTGGACTCATCAAGGGTAGGGTCATCAAGGCGTCAATGACTCTATCCTCTGTTGCCTCTCCTTTAATGTAGACTACATTAAAGTCCTCTAAGTTTTGAGGAACCCATCTCTTGGCAAAGGTGCTAGCAATTTCTTCCATTAAAAATTTTTCTTCTCCGGACAATAATACCAGTTGATTTTTAGCAATTTCTTCTTCGATTTGTAAATAGTTCATGGTCTTTAAAAACCTTTCTTAATCCATACATATATCCATTTAAAACAAGAAGATAGGCCAGTACTTCATAGGTATTTAGGCCTCTTTCTTGTCCTGTCTGGGTCATTTCTTTGGTCCTTACATTGTAGAAAAGACACCCCCTATCCTTTAGAGAATAGGTTGCCACGCCATGACTTTTGAGTCGGTCCAAAACTTCTTGGTGGGGATGGCCAAAGGGATTGTTCTTCCCAGATGAAACCACGGCTATCTTAGGCTTGATTTGACTTAAGAATTTTTCTCCACTAGATGTTTTAGATCCATGGTGACCAACCTGGTAGACATCTGTGGGATAGGGCTTTAATCTTTCCTCCAGCTCTTTTTCTCCATCTCCTGTAAAGAGGATTCTTTGATTCTCCAGCTGGGCGTAAAAAACCAAGGACCGGTTATTTTCCTTATCCTCTAGGCTATTTCCTGCTAAAACATCCAAAGAAAGGTCTTGGTCTAAAGAATACTTGTAGCCAGCTTCCATGTAAGAAGTTGGAATATTTTCCCTCTCTAAAAATTCAGCCCAGGCTGGATAGATATGAGAAAAATGGACTTGTCCTATTTTAAAGTCCTTGGCTAAGTCTCGTAGGCCATCACAGTGGTCTTCATCCCAGTGACTAATGATAATATGGTCTATCTGCTTAACTCCCCTGGCCTTTAAAAAGGGAACTAGGTATTTTCTAGCAGGCCTGGATTTTTTGGCTCCCCCAGTATCCACCAGGCATATCTTGTTTTTACTTTTAATTAAACTGCTATCCCCCTGGCCTACATAGATAAAGTAGACTCCTTCTTCCCCGGCCTGGAAAAATCCTGTAAGAAGAAGGCCTAGGCTGAAAATAAGACAGCAGGAGCTAAAGAGTTTGCGAGGTCTTCCCCTTAACTTACTCCCGAAATAGGCAAGATAAGTCACTAGGTAAAAGAGAATTTGGGCTTCCAGGCTGGTCTTGCCAAATCTAAGTTTGATCTTACTAAAGACCATTAAAATTTGGTTTCCCAATAAGAGAAGGTCTGACAAGCTATTTAAAAGAAGGCTAAAAAGATAGGGATTGATACCCAAAAGCTGACCCAGACCATAGAGAAAACTTGCATTGATAAACAAACCATAAAAAGGCAGCAAGAGGATATTGGCCAAAATTTGGGCTAGGTTGATTTCAAATTGCATGGCCAATAAAAAGGGTAAAATTCCTAGATTTACAGCAATAGAGGCTGTAATCAATTGGAAAAAGCCTCCATTAAAGGGGTGGAAGGCCCTATCCAGATAGGGCTTGATAAAGATTAGGCTAAAATAGGCCCCATAGGAAAGATAAAAACCCATAGAGTAGAGATGGAGGGGAAAAATCAAAAGCTGGAGGCAGGCCGCAAAGACAAAAAGTTTTAAATAGTCAAACTTAATCGCTCTTCTTTCTCCAATTAGGCTAAAGAGAAGAAAAAATAAGACCCGAAATCCCCCGATAGATCCCCCGATAAATAAGAGATAGAGGATTGCGGATAGGTAGGCCAGGTCAAGAGCCCTCCTCCGAGGTAGAAAGCTCATTAAGACCCTCTTAACACTCCCGTACAAGAGGCCTATATGTAGTCCGGATATAGCCAGGATATGGGCTAGGCCCAGGTCTTTTAATTGGTCCGACCAAAAATTCCCCTCTTTCTTGGACAAGAGAACTTCTTGAAAAAGTTCTTTGGCCTGGGGATTTAATTCATTGTCCCTTAATTTCTGGCTAATCTTTTCCTGGACTTGGTAAAGAAAGTTTCCTGGCTTCAAAACCCTTACCAGGCTTCCATGCCCCTGGCCTTGGATTCCCCTTGACTTCAAATAGAGTGGATAGGATTCTGTGGACCAATCACTGGCTTCTTCCCTGGGCTGGACCTGACCTTGAAAAATAGCCTGGCTTCCAGCTAGGACATTTTTTTTACTATAAAAAAGAATCTTTGAAGATTTTTTATCCCCTAGTCTTAAAAGTAGTTGGTAGGAATTTTCCTTTTTTTCACTTGCTAGGACCTTGGCTTGAAAGGTTCCCTGGTAGGCCTCAAGACAAGTGGTATCCACCAAGGATGCCCTGGCAAAAAATAAGGCAAATAAAAGAAAACACCCTAAGGCCTTTTGCCTTGTCTGCCCATCTATATAGGGACGCAAATAGTAGGCCGCCATTGCCAAAACAGGCAATAAAATCAAAAAATTTTCATATTGAAAGCCTGTAAATAACCCCAGTAAAGAACTTATTAAATAGACCATATGCCCCTCCTACCATACCATTGTAGCCGAAACTGTGGTAAAATAAAAGTAGTAAAGGATGGATGAAAAAATGGATAAATTAGACTATACACCCTATCGTAAAACCCTTGACCTGGCCCTTCAAGCAAGGGAGGAAGAAAATACATATGCCGTTGAGGATACAATCTTTTTAGAAAGCACCCCCTACTATGACCAACAATTGGGACAAGTTGGCGGCGTCCAAGTTTTGGACTTGGAAAAATCCCCTAATGGCTATATCCTTCACCTAGCTGGACCAGCAAAAAATAACCTACAAAAAATTGACTGGCAAAAACGCCTGCGCTTTATGCAGCTCTCCCTGGGCCGGGTCCTTTATAGCTTGGCCTTTAACCACCTCTTAAATATTTCTACTTTAGACTACCATATCCATAACCAATATGGAAAAATTGTCTTAGATGCCCAGGATATTCCCTTCCGGTCCTTGGACCAAGTTGAAAGCCTAGTGAACTATACAGTTTTAGCCAACCTCCTAGTCCACCAAACAAAAATAGACAACGGAGTTTTGGTTCGGGTTGGAGACTATCCCCTACAAAAATCCATGGGTCCTCACCTGGTGCGAACTGGTGAGGTTGGTGAAAATCGAATTTTTAACTTGAAAAAAGTTGACCAAGGAATCGAAATTTCCTTTGTCAGTGGCCAATTGGCCCATGAAAACTACATGAATCTTGCCAAGACCATGGACAATTTGGCTCAAATCTTAAATTGTCCTGTAGACAAGGTTCCCAGCAAGGTCAAACAACTTCTTTTAAAAAAAGACCACTACCGATCTGAAGTAAAGAAGTCTGAAAAAAGCAAGCAAAATGACCTGGCCCAAAAACTCATGGCCCAAGCTTCTGACTTCAAGGGGGTTAAGGTTATCTATAAAAGCATAAGCGATATCCCTTTTAGCGATTTAAAAGAAGCCTCAGCCCAGATTATGGACCAGGATGATTATTTGCAATTGTATGGTCTACCCTCTTCTGACCTATCCCAATTTTTAATTTGTCTGTCTAAAAACCGCAACGAAGACTTAAAGGAAATCTACGACCGTTTGAAAGATGCCTATAAGCTGGAGGGCGGTGGAAACTATCTAAGAGTCCAAGGAAATGTTCAAACAAAATATCTACCCGAACTTATGGAGAAGTTTTTAATCCGCTTTCAAGCAAAAATAAAGCAGTAGGAAAACCTACTGCTTTATTTTTTTTACTCCTTCTCCATCCACAGATACTTCTAAGATTTGAACCCCTTCCTGGGCTATTTCTTTCAAATCTTGGAGGATGGATTCTTTCGAAATCATCAAACTGGTGGACCCGGCTCCGGAAATATGGACACAGGCCTTGTCTTTTAAAGATTCTTTCAAGTCTAAAAAATAGGGAATATATTTTGCACGATATTGTTCATGTAAGCGGTCTTGGGAAGCCACTTTTAAGAGGTCAAAGTCCCCTTTTTCAAAGGCTTCAATTAAAAAAGGTAGGTGGGACAGGTTAAAGATGGCATCCTCCATGGGAACTTTTTTTGGAAGTAGGTCTCGGGCTACATCGGTTAAGAGTTCATCTTGAGGAATTAATAAGGTAAAGACCATGTTGGAAGAGACGGAAACTTTTTTATAATAAAGTCCTCCATCCCGCATAGCATAAACCAGCCCCCCAAAAAGAGCCGGGGCTACATTGTCTGGATGGCCTTCCATCTCTGTTGCAATCTCTAAAAGCTGGTCTTGGCCTAGACCCAATTTGCCCAATTCATTGGCTGCAGTAATTCCTGCAACAATACATGCTGCGCTAGATCCCAAACCCCTGGACCTTGGAATGTCTCCATAAAAATTAAAGTTTGCTGCTAGAGGATCTTTTCCTACATAGGCAAAAGTTTTGACATAAGCATCATAAACCAGGTGTCCCTTTTTCAAGTTACTTTCCCTATCCTCTTCCACTTCCAAGTATTGGTAGAGGGATAGGGCCAAACCGATTGTATCAAATCCAGGCCCCAGGTTAGCTGAAGTTGCTGGAATCCTTAGTTTCATTCTCCATCTCCTATTTTTCCCACAATTTTTTTCATATCTTGATAAGAAATAAGCTCTTCTGGCTTTTGTTCCTTGACCCAAAGGTCCTTAATTACAGAGGGAACTTCCTTGCCGGTAAGGTCTTCCAAATGGTCAATGGCTTCCTTGTCCGTCCAATCCCCTTCTTCTCCCAGGGCCTGTAAAACGGTATGGGGAAACTTATAGGGGCTGGCTGTAGATAAGATCAAGGCATGTCTTTGAGGGGCAAAATCTCTTTGGTATTTTTGATAGCAAAGGCTGGCCACAGCTGTATGGGGATCCATAAGATAATTTTTTTCCCTATACATGCGACGGATTTCTTCTTGAACTTCTTCTTCTTGGGCAAAGTATCCATGCCAAGAGGCCATCTTGTCTTTC
This sequence comes from Urinicoccus timonensis, assembly GCF_900232945.1. Taxonomy (GTDB): domain Bacteria; phylum Bacillota; class Clostridia; order Tissierellales; family Peptoniphilaceae; genus Urinicoccus; species Urinicoccus timonensis. The sequence continues at coordinate 48,398 of NZ_OCTU01000006.1, read as the reverse complement.
AAATCTTGGTCCAATTCATAACGTCCCTTTTGGACTAGGTCTTCTTGTAGGTCTTTGACCCTCTTGGCATCCCCAGTTAAAAAGTAGAGGAAGCGTTCAACATTGCTGGATACCAGGATGTCCATTGAAGGAGAGCTGGTTTTGAAAAAAGGCCTATTGATGTCATAGACTCCTGCCTCTAAAAAATCAGATAGGACATTGTTTTTATTGGAGGCACAAATAAAGTCTCCCAAGGGTAGGCCCATCTTTTGAGCCAAATAACCAGCTAAAATATTGCCAAAGTTCCCTGTGGGAACGACGACATCCAGTTTATCTCCATAGGTCAAGGTGCCTTTTTTAACCAATTGTAAATAAGCATAAATATAGTAGATGGATTGGGGCAAGAGCCGACCAATATTGATGGAATTAGCTGAAGAGAGGTGGACTTGGTTTTTTTCTAGATGACTTTTTAGATCCTGGTCTAGAAAAAGTTCCTTGACCCCCCTTTGGGCATCATCAAAATTTCCTTGGATAGCAAGACTATGGGTGTTGTCCCCTTCTTGGGTAGCCATTTGAAGGTATTGGATTTCGCTGACCCCTTGGTGGGGATAAAAAACTACAATATCAATTCCTTCAACATTCTTAAAACCCTCCATGGCAGCCTTGCCAGTATCTCCTGAAGTAGCTGTAAGAATCAAAAGTTTCTCCTTGGATGCCTCTTTCATAAACTGGGGTAAAAGGGCCAGGGCAAAGTCCTTAAAGGCCGCTGTTTGGCCATGGTACAATTCCAAAACACTAAAGTCTTCTTCCTGGTGGAGACCAATTAGGTTTTCCTTAAAAAAAGAGTTTTTATAGCCTTGAAGGACGCATGATTTGATTTTATCTCGGTCCTCGGGGTCGACAAAGAGACTCAAAACCTCTACTGCCAGGTCCCGATAATCCAGGTCTATATAGTCATGAAAGTCTATGGTCGGAAGCTCTTCCGGAACATATAAGCCCCCATCTGGTGCCAGTCCTTGAAGGACTCCCTGCCAAAAAGTCTTTTTTTCTTGATTTCCTCTTGTGCTAATATAGTTCATTTTCTCACTTGTCCATTTCCATAAATAATATACTTATAAGAGGTTAATTCTTCCAAACCAACAGGCCCTCGAGCATGAATCTTTTGGGTTGAAATTCCCATTTCAGCCCCCATACCGAATTGACCTCCATCGGTAAAACGACTGGAAGCATTTACATAAACACAGGCTGAATCTACTTTTTGTAAGAATTTTTGACTGTTTTCATAACTGTTGGTAATAATGACTTCGCTGTGGCCGGTGGAATATTTGTTGATGTGGTCAATGGCCTGGTCTACAGAATCTACAAACTTGCAAGAACATTCCATGGCCAGGTACTCCCTACCCCAATCCTCTTCTGTTGCTTCTTCAGCATCTAAAAGCTGACAAGTTCCTGGGTCTCCGTGAACCTTAATTCCATGCTTTTCCTGAATTTCCTTAAAGGCTCTTAAAAAGTCTGCCCCTATTTTTTTATGGACCAAGAGACTTTCCATGGCATTACATACACCAATTCTTTGGGTTTTGGCATTCTCCACAATATTCAGGGCCATATCCAAATCGGCTGTTTCATCTATATAAATATGACAGTTTCCTTCTCCCGTTTGTAGGACCGGGACCTTGGCCTGGTCTATACAGGCCCGAATCAAGGAAGCAGACCCTCTGGGGATCAAAAGGTCCACATAGCCCACAGCCTCCATCAGGGCCTTGGAACTTTCCCGGGTGGGGTCGTCAACGAATTGGACAAAATTTGGGTCCAAATTCTTGTCTTCTAGGGTTTTTCTTAAAATCTCCACCAACTTCCGATTGGAGTGGATGGCCTCCTTGCCTCCTCTTAACAAAAGAGCATTGCCACTTTTAAAGGTCAGAGCTGCACAATCTACTGTCACATTGGGTCTTGCCTCGTAAATAATGGCAATCACTCCAATGGGGACCCGCATTTTTCCTATTCTCAGACCATTTTCATTTTCAACCATCTTGTCCACTGATCCAATAGGATCTTCCAAACCGGCTACAACCTTTAAGCCATCAATCATTCCCTGGATTCGGTCTTCGTTTAAACGCAAACGGTCCATGAGACCAGGGTTTAAGGCAATTTCTTCCCCATAGGCCAAGTCTTTTTCATTGGCTTCAATAATTTCTTCTCGTCTAGCCCAAAGGTCTTGGCCCCAGGCCTGGAGAATTTCATTCTTTTCTCTGCTTGATAAGTCTCTTAACTTAGTCGCTGCTTTTTTTGCATTTTTAAACAAGTCCAGCATTTTTCCCTCCTACAAATAAGGTTCCTACATCCTCTCCAGCAATAATTTTACGGATAACTGATAGGTCCTGACTGTTGGCAATAACCATATCAATTCCCCGTTCCATACAGAGCTTAGCTGCATCCAACTTGGTAATCATGCCTCCTGTGCCGGCAGATGAAATGGCATTGCCCGCCATCTTGTAGAGGTCCTCATCCACTTTTTCTACCAAAGACAGGCGCTTGGCCTGGGGATTGGTCTTAGGATTGGAATTATAGAGTCCGTCAATATCTGACAGCAGGATTAAAAGGTCAGCTTGGATAATCCGAGCCACCACTGCAGACAGTTTGTCGTTGTCCCCAAATTCAATTTCTAAGGTGGATATTGCATCATTTTCATTGATGATTGGCACTACATTCAAATTAAAAAGTTCATCAAAGGCATTTTTTACATTGACCCCCATGGTGGTATTTTCTTCAATCATTCGGGTCAATAAAAGTTGGGCCACCTGGTAGTTGTAGTTGTGAAAACTTCGAGCATAGGTGTTCATTAGGGCCACTTGGCCTACTGCTGAGGCTGCCTGCTTTCTAGGTGTATCCTTGGGCTTTTCACTCAGTAGCATCCGGTGGGCTCCTGCAAAGATGGCTCCAGAAGAAACCAGGGCCACCTCAATACCCTTATTTCTCAAATTAGCACACTCCCAAGCCAACTGGTCTATTTTTTCTAAATTAATTTCCCCAGTTTCATGGGTAATGGACGATGAGCCTACTTTAATAACAAGTCGTTTTATATTGTTAAAATTTGTATTCATACTTCCCCCTAAACTTTATCCTATTATAGCAAAGATTATTTAATAAGAAAAGAAAAGCCCACTTTGACTTTCTATAAGCTTATTTTCAAATAAATTTATACAAAAGCCCCATTATCGGTTATAATAGAATACGTTCATTAAAGAATTTAAGATCACTTTAAGGAGTTTTTCATGTTTGAGATTATAAAGAAAAAAACTCTAGCAGCTAATATTGTAGCCTTTGATGTCTTAGCACCTCGGGTGGCCAAAGCGGCCCTTCCGGGACAATTTGTCATCATCATTGCAGACCAGTATGCTGAAAGAGTTCCACTTACCATTACAGACTATAACCGAGAAAAGGGAACCGTCCAGGTTGTAATCCAAGCCCTGGGACCTTCAACCCAAAAGATCAACCTCTTTAATGAAAGAGATAGTTTCCACAGTTTTGTTGGTCCCTTGGGCCAAGCCAGTGAGTTTGTCCATATGGATTTGGAGGACTTGAAAAAGAAAAAATATCTTTTTGTTGGTGGAGGTCTAGGGGCTGCCCCTGTCTACCCCCAAGTAAAGTGGCTCCACGATCATGGGGTTGCCAGCCAAGTCATTATCGGTAGCAAGTCCAAGGACCTGGTTATTTTGGAAGAAGAAATGAAACAAGTGGCCGAAAAAGTCTATATCGCTACAGATGATGGGTCCCAAGGTTTCAAGGGCCTAGTTACCGACTGCCTAGAGGACCTGGTAAAAAAAGGCAACCACTATGACCACTGCGTAGCTATTGGTCCCATGGTTATGATGAAATATGTATCTCTTTTAACCAAAAAATTAAGGATTCCTACAACGGTGAGTTTAAACCCTATTATGGTAGATGGTACGGGCATGTGTGGTGCCTGCCGGTGTACAGTAGCTGGCAAAACAAAATTCGCCTGTGTCCATGGACCGGAATTCGACGGTCACCAAGTAGACTTTGATGAAGCCATGAAGAGGCAGGCTCAATACGCCGATGTGGAAAAATTAAAAGGAGTTGATGGCTATGGACAATAAATCTCAACGTTTCCAAAAAATTCCTGTTGCAGAATTGGACCCCGAGGTTCGTAAAAATAACTTTCAAGAAGTCTGCCTGGGTTATACTAAGGACGAAGCCATCAAAGAAGCCCATCGTTGCCTCCAATGTAAGGTTCCCCGTTGTCGGAAGGGATGTCCTGTGTCCATTGATATTCCTAAGTTTATCTACGGCATAGCCAATGAAAATTTCAAAGAGGCCATTGAAAGCCTGTGGGAAGATACTTCCCTACCAGCTATTTGCGGTCGGGTTTGTCCCCAAGAAAAACAGTGCGAAAAATATTGTGTCTTGACCAACCGTGGAGACAGCGTATCCATCGGTAAGTTGGAACGTTTTGCTGCAGACTATGCCCGAGACCAGGGTTGGCGTTTAGAGGGAAAAAAACCAGCCAACGGCCATAAAGTTGCCATCGTCGGTGGTGGCCCCGGAGGTTTAACCTGTGCCGGTGAACTAGTCAAAGAAGGCTTCGAAGTGCATGTTTTTGAAGCCCTCCAAAGACTGGGTGGAGTTTTAATCTATGGGATTCCTTCCTTTCGCCTACCAGACAATGTCGTTGAAGCTGAGGTGGAAAATTTAAAGGCCCTGGGAGTCCATTTTGAAACCAATGTAATTATTGGCCGAACTGTAACCATTGACCAATTAAAAGAAGAAGGTTTTGAAGCTTTCTTTGTCAGTTCAGGTGCCGGCCTTCCCAAGTTCTTAAATATTCCCGGCGAAAATTTAAATGGTGTTTTTTCAGCCAATGAATTTTTAACCCGGGCCAACCTTATGCGGGCCAATGACCAAAACTATGATACTCCTATTAAGCTAGGAAAAAAAGTTTCTGTCATTGGCGGAGGCAATGTTGCCATGGATGCTGCCCGGGTGGCTAAACGCTTGGGCTCCGATGTAACCATTGTCTACCGTCGTGACCAAGATAGCCTGCCCGCTCGAGCCGAAGAAGTCCACCATGCCATTGAAGAAGGCATCCACTTTGCCTACCTAACCAACCCCAAGGAAATTTTGGGCAATGACCAGGGTTGGGTTGAGGCCATGAAGTGTATCAAAATGGAGTTGGGTCAACCAGATGCCAGTGGTCGCCGTCGACCCTCCCCTATAGAAGGATCTGAGTTTATCCTGGAAACCGACTCAGTGATTATGGCCCTGGGAACCAGCCCTAACCCCTTAATTGCCATGACCACAGAGGGCCTTGAAATAGAAGATTGGGGTGGTATCGTAGTAGAAGAAATGGGTCAAACTTCCAGAGAAGAAGTTTTTGCTGGAGGAGATGCCGTTACAGGAGCCGCCACTGTCATCTTGGCTATGAGTTCTGGTAAGATTGGTGCCCAAGGTATTAAAAATTATTTACTTAAAGAATAAAATAAGCATGAGATAAAAAAACTTCCTGCATTTAGCAGGAAGTTTTTTCGTTAAATCATTTCGTTAAATCAATAGTTCATCAAGATGTTTAAGAAGGTTTTCAATTTATTCTTAACTCTTATAGGACTATTATATATTAATTGATATTATTTATCAATAGACTTTTTAAAATTTTTTTACTTTTTTTCCTTTTAGCGAATTCTTAAACTTTCTCCTTGAACCAGCTCTGCCGCTTCTGGATAAAGACCTTTTTTCACCGCTTCTTTTAAGTCCTGTTTATTTAATTTCCGCTCAAGCTTAAAATACTCGTCCGGAATTTTACTTTCGTCTAAAATCTTTAAAGAGGGTGCATTTTTTTGGATGGAAAAAGAAAATAATCTTGTTTTGAATTTTCGCTTGTTAACATCCTTCATGGCCTCTTCAAGATAGGACTTTAAGTTCTTCATCCTATTTTCTACTCTCTGTTTTTTTAAGGTCATCCGTTCAATTTCTTCCTTATAGGCTTCTGCTTCGGCATTCAAGTCCCTTAAAACCTTGGCAATATTTTCAGCCTTAGTTTCAATGGCGTCATTGATATTTTTCAAGTGGACTTGAAGGTCTTCTTCCTCTAGGTCTAAATCCAATAAATTTTGATAAATTTCCGTTAGCTCATATAAGTTCATCATTTCCCCCCTATTTTATTACTTATAGCCCCTACAATAGATCTTACTCTATGTAAAAGGACGTAAAGATAAAATCTTTACGTCCTTTTTAATGTATATTTTACGCCATTTGTAAAGATAGGTAAAAATACTATTTTATGTGGTGCAGAAGAAGGGATTTGAACCCTCACAATGTCTCCATCACAGGATTCTGAGTCCTGCGCGTCTGCCAGTTCCGCCACTTCTGCAAGAGATACATTATAGTATACTCCTTTTTTTGCCAATCGTAAAGGTAAAAATCAGAAAGAATTTCCTCCATAGATAAAATAGCGCAAAAGGCAAAGAATTAAAAGATGGGCTGGATAAAAGGCATAAAAGAAATACTTAGGCAGGCCTAGGTCCCCCCTCTTTCCATTATAAAAATAAATAGGAAGACAGGCTGACATCCCCCAAAATCCCTCGAAATAAAAGCCAGCCAGGGTTGCTGGTAGGCGGTAAATCTTTTTATAGGGATGGACCAAGCCAAATAAGAGGATGGCCAGGTAGCCCCTTAGGTCGTAGTCTGCCTGGAAATAATAGGCTGCTAGTCCCAAGACCACTAGGCCCAAAACCTTTAAATACTTGTTCAGCCCTTCCTTATACATGACCCATAAAGCCATAAAACCCAAGGCCAGGGTAAAGAACACATTTTGAGAAAAATTTGCTAAGACTTCATGATTAAATAAAAGGTCAAAGGGAATTTCAGATAAGATGCCAAAAATACAAAGGTCCCGAAACATCCTCTTCCGATTTCTGGTATGGAAAAACCCCTCTACCAAGAGGAAGCAAAAGATAGGAAAGGCCCAACGACCCAGGTTCCTCCCCATATCGTAGACCTTCCAGACATCTAACCCCATAATTTGAGGATTATCTTGATAAAGATAGATTGGTTCCACCAGGGCCACCGTAGCATGGTCTATAAGCATGGAAAGCATGGCCAACCATTTTAAACTGCTTCCTGTAAGTCCATCGTGTTTATTCATCTGGTCTCCTTAATATTTTGTCGTGTCTTCTAATACTTGTTGGTAGAGTTCTTGACTTCTAGCCAGGTCTTCTTGAGATATTCCTGGAATTTTTCCATCCATAATATCCTGGCAGGCAGCTACTTGGGCCAAGCCTTGTCTTCGAACAACCATGGTTGCTATTTCTTTTAAGCCAATAACTCGGGTTTTTTCCCTCTTACTCAGGGTTAATTCCAGGGCCAGGCCCCCCTCAACCCTCTTGGTATTTTGGAAGGCTCGTTTTTGATTGGATAGGCTGTTTCCCAAAGAATAGGCAATAAATTTTCCATCATTTCGTCTTTCCAGACCTTGGACCACATGAGGGTGAGACCCGATAATAGCATCCGCCCCATAAGAGAGGATTTCATTGGCCATGGTCTTGATTTGGTCACTGGGCCCTTGGGCATACTCTGTTCCCCAATGAGGTAAAACAATTAAATAATCACACTGGGGCCTTATCTTATCAATATCTGCCTTGACTTGGTCCAGGTTCAGGGGAGAAATTAAGTAGGGCTCATTTTTTGCCAAGCCATCCAGACCATTAAAGATTTGAGAATAGGCCAGAAAGCCTACTTGAATTCCATTAATGTCTACAAGAATTCCTTTTTTATCTGGATCCTTATAGGTCCCAAATTGGTAAAGCCCCTTTTCCTGGCAAAGGTCTATGAGCTTCTTGGCTCCATCCACTCCTCCGTCCAGGCAATGGTTATTGGCTGTAGATAGGGCATCAAAACCATTGAGCTTTAAGGCATCTATGGTCTCATGGGGGGCTCGAAACATGGGATAGGAGTGGGTTTGTCCATCAAAAGATACAGACCCCTCATAATTGGCCAGGGCAAAATCTGCCCCTTGAATATAGGGTTCCATGAGTTCATAGTGGCTTCGAAATTGTGTTGGATTTTCATTCCTGGCTAGATTTTTATAAACAGGATAGTGATAAATCACATCTCCTACAAAAAATAGGCGGGCAATTTGTGCTTCCTTGACTTCTTCCTGGTTCAGGTCGGCTTGTTCCTGGGCTTGTATATTTTCCCCAGGGCCCACCTGCTGGCAGGCACAGAGGAAAATTACAAGGAGTAAGACCAAGGACTGGTGGATTTTTTTCATCTATTTCTTCCTTTCCTTTATCTTTTTCAATTCTCTTACTCCCTATTATACTAGAGCCAGAAGAATTTTCCACCATAAAAAAATCCCCGGTAGCAGCTGGCTACCAGGGACTTGAACCATCTTATAGGTTTCTTAATTTTCTTAAAATCATCTTTTGTTCTACTTGGGCAACCAGTCTTCTTGTATAGTCTACAGTATCTGGGTTTACACTCATGGAGGTAATGCCTGCTTCTACCAAGAATTCTGCAAATTCTGGATATTGGCTTGGTCCTTGACCACAAATAGAGCAGGTTGTGCCATACTTGTTACAAGCATCTACCAAGATCTTGATGGCCCGTTTAACGGCTTCGTTTCGTTCGTCAAAGTAACCCATGTTGTTTAGGACACCATTGTCTCGGTCAGCCCCCATAACTAATTGGGTTAAGTCATTGGATCCAATGGAGAACCCGTCTACTAATTGAGCAAATTCTTCAGCTTGGAAGACAACAGAAGGAACTTCCGCCATAATCCAAATCTTGAAGTCCTTACCTTGTTTTAGACCTTCTTCTTCCATGATGCCCTTAACTACTTTTAATTCTTCAGGAGTCCGGACAAAGGGAAGCATAGCCACAACATTGGTCAAGCCAAATTCTTCGCGAACCTTTCGCATAGCCCGGCATTCCAAACGGAAACCTTCTTCGTATTCAGGAGAGATATAACGAGATACGCCCCGCCATCCAATCATGGGGTTGGCTTCGATGGGTTCTACTTCGTCCCCACCCTTTAAGCCTCTAAATTCATTGGTTCTAAAGTCACTCATCCGGACAACAATTTGTCTTGGATAGATAGCACTTGCTACAGTGGAAATTCCTTCAGCCAACTTGTCAATCATCATTTGTCCTTGACCGGTTTTAACCAGGTACATTGGATGGGCACCAATCATGTTGGTAAAGATGAATTCTGTCCGCATCAGGCCAATTCCATCAAAGGGTAGGTCCTTATAGCGTTGAATTAGACTGGGTTCTCCAAGGTTCATATAAATCTTGGTTGCTGTAACAGGAGCAACAGCTTTTAAGAATTGTTCATTGGCAATGCCACCAGCTTGGTTTTCTGTCTTGGCTTCTTCTTTTTCTTGAAGAACGTGACCTTCGTAGACAACTCCCCGGGTTGCATCTACAGTGATTTTTTGGTCTTCTTTAAGAATCTTTGTTCCGTTCTTAGACCCAACAATACAGGGAATTCCCAATTCTCTGGAAACAATGGCCGCATGACAGGTTCGTCCACCTTCATCGGTTACAACGGCTGCAGACTTCCGCATAGCGGGAACCATGTCTGGGTTGGTCATGCCAGTAACTAGGATGTCACCCTTTTGAATCTTGTTGATTTCATTGACATCTTTAATGTGACGGACAACGCCACGACCGATTCCAGGACTGGCTGCAAGACCTCTTAAAAGTGCCTTTAATTCTTCTTTTTCTTCCACTGCTTCTACTTCTCCTTTATCTTCTTTTTTCAAAGTTGTAATGGGTCTAGATTGAAGAATATAGAGATGTTTTGTATCTCGGTCAATACCCCATTCAATATCTTGTGGTTTTTTATAAAGTTGTTCGATTTTTTGTCCTTGGTCAATTAGGATGGTTAGTTCTTTTGGAGTCAAGCACTCCTTGTCTACAAAGTCTGGTCCTAGACTTTCAGCAATGGAGATTTCTTCTGTTCCAACGCCGGATGCTTTTTTAACAACCATGGTGTTCTTTTCAGCAATATGTTTTTCAACGATGGTGTTTTCTGCCTTATCAATGGTGTATTCATCTGGAGTTACCGTACCACTTACTACGGCTTCTCCTAGGCCCCAAGATGCGTTGATCATCATTTCATTGGTATTTCCATTAATAGGGTTGGCCGTAAACATAACTCCTGATTTTTCAGAGTTTACCATTTTTTGAACTACAACAGATAGGGAAACGTCAAAATGGTCATAGCCTTGTTTTTCCCGGTAGTAGATAGCCCGGCTTGTCCATAGAGATGCCCAGCACTTACGGACATGGTTCATGAGCTCATGGTCACCATGGATGTGTAGATAAGTATCTTGTTGTCCAGCAAAAGATGCATCAGGCAAATCTTCTGCAGTTGCTGAAGACCGTACAGCAACTTCTGGATCTTCAATGCCTATATTTTTAGAAAATTCTTCATAGGCCTTGATAATTTCTTCTTCCAAGGGCTTATAAATTTCACCATTGACAATGGTATCCCTAACTTCGCCACTGACAGCTTGTAGGTCGTCAACATTTTCAACATCCAAGTTCTTCATAAGTTCTTGGACCTTGTCCACGAGACCTGCTTCTTTCATAAAGACATCATAGGCTCCGGCAGTAACGCAAAATCCTGGTGGTACATCCACCCCCATGGAAGTTAATTCTCCAAGGTTGGCTCCCTTACCACCTACAACATTTACATCTTCCTTTTGAATTTCTGTAAACCACTTAATATAAGAGTATTGTGACATACTTAATCCCTCCTTTGTTATTTATTATAACATATTTGTTGTCTATGTCACTCTTTATTTTATTTTTTCACCAAACTTTTTAACTGGGCAATGGACAGGGTGGAGACGGCATGCCTAGGAATCTCCAATTGGTCCAACATTTGGTACAGGGCTTCTCGACTCGGGGCTTCAATTTCTACATAGGCTTTGGGATAGGTTTCTGGGTCCCATTGGTCAAAATCAAAACGGCAGTCTTTATAAATATAGCTCCGTCTTTTCTTATAGCCTGTATCAAAGCGATCAAAACCCGTTGCCTTTAAAATCTCCATTAAGGCCTGGGGATTGTCAATATGGGTGGTGTATTCATAATTGTCCCGGACCCCTTGGTTGGAGACTTGCTTTTTGAAGGTAAACTCATGGACCTCTCCTTGGTCAGTCTTGATGGTTCTAAGGCGCAGATAACCTTGGTCTTGGGGCCAATATTGCCTTGTGGACCAAATATTGATGTTTCTTTGCTCTTCTGCTCCTAAAAAGTCCCTCCCTAATTTTTTTAACTTTTCTTCCAGTTGGTCAACATCTAAACCCAATAGTTTGACTTCTATTTCTCTTTCCATAGAATCTCCTTACATTGAAAATTTAAATAGTCTGCTGCTACACAAGTGTACTGGATCCCTGACTTTTGGCCCTCATAGATAAAACGGTGCCCAGCCCCATGGAGGTGACCGTAAAGGCAAAGTTTTACAGGATAGTCCTGGAGAGTTTTTGTATAGGCAGAATCTTCAAAACTTTGTAAAAGCGGTGGATAGTGGATCATGGCAATAATGTCATTGCCCGGAGGAACCTGGTCTAGGGAATTTTTCAATCGTTGGTTTTCTCTCAGAGATATTTTTTCATCCTTGTCGTCAAAATCTTTTGCATCCCTAGGAATCCAGCCCCGACTTCCTGCTACATAAAGGCCCTCTTGGATTTGGATGGCCGTGTTGTGAATGAAGTGGAGGCTTTTGAAGTTTGCCTCATTCATTTTCTTCAAGCTGGTCCACCAGTAGTCGTGGTTGCCCTTGGATAGGACTTTTTCCCCCGGAAGTTGGTCCAGAGCCTTGAGGTCTTGAAAGACTTCTCCCCACTTCAAGGCCCAAGAAATATCCCCGGGAATCAAAACCCAGTCTTCCTTGCCTACATGATTTTCCCAATAATCGAAAATTTTTTGATCATGGTCCTTCCAGTCCTGGCCAAAAATATCCATGCTCTTATCTTTTGTATGGTCTAAGTGTAAATCTCCAATAGCCCAAATCTTACTCATCCACACCTCCTAAATAAATTTTATGGCAGGGAAGGTTTGGAATTTCTTCCCTACGACTTGTAAAATAAATAATCTGATGTCTTTGACTTAAGTCAGCCAATAGGTCCCAAGCCAAGGCCAAACGGTCTTGGTCAAAGTGGTTGAAGCTATCGTCCAAGGCAATAAACATTCCTGTATTTAAACAGTCGGCCATGGCCAACCTAGTTGCCAAAAAGACCTGGTCCTTGCCTCCCTGGGATAGGTACTTATAGGGAATGGTAGGTCCATCCTTCATCTGGACTTCCACCTTTTCAGCCAGCCCCTGGATTCTCACATAGCGACCCTGGGTTAGATGGTTTAAATAGCTTGATGCTCTTTCAAAAACCTGGTCCTGGTCCACCCTTTGTCGCTGGCTTAAAAGGTCTTGGAGTTTTTCTTGTATCTTCTTTAAGGCCCCAATATCCTTCCGAATATCAGCCACATCTTCTTCTAGTCTTTGTCTTTTTTCTACACTCTCTTGAAGTCTTTGCATCTTTCTCTCTTCATCTTGAAAGATGTGCTCATAGTCTTTGATCTTTCCCAGAAGTCTTGTTCTTTCATCCATTCGATCCATAACTTGTCGGTTGAGCCTGGTTGCCTCTCTTAGCTTGGAATTTTCCATAACTAGTCCCCCTTCCTCAATCAGGTAGGGGTATTGGTTTTCTAGGAACTCCATTTCTTCCAAGCAGGCTGAATAGGCCCTTTTTATTTTCTCCAGCTCTTTATCCTTGCCTGGTCTATTTTTAACCAGGTCTTGTCTGATTTGGGAATAGGGAATTCCATAATAGTCCTCTAGCCTTGTTTGCAAAAAGTGCCCTAAAAGATAGGATCCTAGACCTAAAAAGACCAGAAAACATCCCACTAGCATCATGACTTTTTTTGATAGAACGCCTTGACCCAAAAATAGGGCTAGAAAAGCCAGGGCAAAAACCAGGGGTAGACCCTTAAGTAGGCCAACTTGTCTAACTACAGCCCGGTCCCTTTCCCTATACCGGTCTTCTGCCTGACGAAGGCGACCCAACTGGGTCTGGTAACCTTCTGCTTCCTCTTTCTTTTTCAGATAGGTCAGTTTGATTTCATACATCCGTCTGGCCCGTCCAGGACCTTCCTCCTGGTGCTCTAGGATCCTTAGCTGTTTTTCCAAGTCTTGGATTGCTTCCCGGACCTCTTCTTCTTCCCTTTTCAACTTTTCAAATTCATCTCGCTTGCCATAGTCTTGGTAGAGGCTAAGCTTAAGCTTGTTTTCCAAATCTTCTAGGTCTTGAATTTCTTTAATTTTTGACCCCAATATAGATCGAGACTGGCCCTCTGTCCCATAAGAGTCTATCTTTTCCCGGATAGCCTTTTGAAAGGCTCCTAGCTGGCTGTTGGATTGTTGGTAGTTGACCTGGTAAAAAAAGTTTAAGAGGTCATTGGTCTCAATATCTTTTTGCTCCAGGGCTAATTGGGGGATAAAATAGACCTCTCGAAAGAGTTTTTCATTCATTCCCAAAAAGTAATTTCCCATATTGGGTGTTCTGGATCCCTGGTATAAGTCCACATGGTCCACTTTACTGTTTTCTGTTAAATTAAAAAGCTTCAAGTCTTCTTGCTTCTTATTAAAGTCTCTTTCGGCCCGATAGACAAGACCTCCATCTTCAAACTCAATGGCCCCTGCATATTGTTGGCCATACCAGGGAGCATAGAGGTCTTGTTCCTGGCGGTAGCTGTGACTTTTGGTCCAATACTTATTAAAACCGTAAAACATGCCCAAAATAAATTGGTGGATGGTGGACTTGCCTGATTCATTGGGCCCATAAATTACATTTATTCCCTCTTTCAGGTCCAAACTTTTTTTATGAAATTTTCCAAAAGACCATAGGTCTAGTTTTTTTATCTTCATAGGACTTCCTTTGTTAGATCGATAAAAAGCTCTCGGGCCCGGTGGCCTAGGGGACCTTCTTCCTTGGATAAACTTCGATAGAGGTCTCCCAAGATATCTTCCCTTTCCATAAAATCAAGAGCCTCCTCCTGCTTTTCTCTTTGGTCTATAATCTTTACCTGGTAGGAATTTTTATGGAAAAAGCTCTGGATTAATTTCTCATTTAAGTCCAACTTTTTGGCCCCTACTAGGGTCAATTCATAAAAGTCTTCTTGATTTAAGCCATATTTTTCACTCCAATGACTGGGATAAGAGTCCTCATCTTTTAGGACCAGTCGATGACATTTTCTTTTGGCCTTAGAAATTTTTTCAACCCTTAGGGGTCTCAAGTCTACCTTTAAAAATCCATGGTCTTCCTCTTCTGAAATATCTAAGGGTTCTGGTGACCCTGGATAGTAGGCCCGGTCTGTCAGTTGGCCAGCCTTGTGGATATGGCCTAAGGCCACATAGTCCATCTTCTTAAAAAAATCTTCCGCCTTTTGAAAGTCACTGGCCTGGAAGTCTCCGTGTAATAGGCAGACCTTGTAACCATCTCCTAGGACGTCCAGGTCCCTGAGACGACTTAAATCAGGTTCTAGGGGGCCTGTCCAAGAAAGGCCATAGACCGTCAGGTGGTCCTTTGGAAATTCCAAGATCTCTATATCGTCTATCAAGTGGATGTTTTCACCTTCAATGGCTCCCAACCTATAGTCATGGTTGCCCTTAATTACAATGACATGGTCTATAGGAGAGACAATGGAGGCAAAGCGCTTTAAATCAAAATAGCCAGTATAGTCTTGTTCAAAGATATCCCCAGTCAATAAGAGATAGGAAACCCCCTGGTCCAAGCAATAGGCCACCTGGTTTTCCAGGGCCAGCCAAAGCTCTTCCCGGCGAATTTCTGCCATTTGACTAGTCAGGCTTGAAAAAGCCCTTCCCAAGTGTAAATCTGCACTGTGCACAAGTTTCATTTTTTTCTCCATCTAAAAATAGATGGCCCAAGCCACCTATTTAATTAACTTTTGCATTTCTTTAAATTCCGGCGTCCCACTTACCCTAGCTATTTCAAATAAGATGGACTCGGTATTACTAATAACAGCCCCATATTCTCTCATTTGGTCTAAACCATTGGTATAGCGCATGGGATCTCTTGAAGAAACGCAATCTCTAGGAAGGAAGACCTCGTAGCCTGCATCAATCAAATCTCTGACAGAAGCCAAGATACAAATATGGCTTTCCATTCCCGTAACGATAATTTGCTTCTTTCCCTGCCTCTTTAATTCTTCTTGGACTTCCTCTTGGGTCCAAACACTAAATCCGTTTTTATCAATTCTTTTGGCATCTTTTGCATATTGACCTATGGATTCCGAAAGCTCTCCAAGACCCTTTTTATATTGTGTTGTAAAGAGGATGGGGACACCATATATTCTACACCCCTGTACTAAGGTTTGGTTTTCCTTCATGAACTCTTCTGGATTGTACATCCCTTGAATCAAACGGTCTTGAAAATCCACAGCCAAAAGTAGGCAGTCTTCTCTTTTTAATTTCCAGCGATTATTCAAATTTTCCCTCCTTGATCGATAGGTCTTTCATCTTTTGTTTTAAGTCAGCCAGGTCAATTTGATTCACAACCTGGCTGTCAAAAGCTCCTAGCCCCCTGGCAAATTTCAGGGCCATCTCCAAGTCGTATTTCTTTTCATAGGCTCCAGATAGGCCAATGGTAATTAGGGTTAGGTCTTGCCGGGTCAAGTCTTGGGATTGGATAGTCCAGTAGGAATGGTCCCTCATATAGATGGAGGTTTTTCCACTGCCCCCAATAAAAAGCTCCCTCACTCCTGCCGCTAAAACCATCTTGCCGGCCTGGATGACCTCATGGGTAAAATTACACTTTAAGCCACTGTAATCTTCCAACTGGTCCTTGCTACAAACCAGGCTATAGGGTTTTTCCTTGATACAGTCTTGAATCCTTCCCTCCAAGCAAACAAAGACAGGATGACCCAAATCGTAAGACTTCTTGATTAAATAAGGATACTTTTCTTCAATAGATTCTGAAGCTCCTAGTAGTAAGAAGTTTTTTACCTCCTCCTGGTAGCTGGCTAGGGTTGAAAAAAGTCGGTTAAACTCTTCTTGGGTCACCCGAGCTGGTCTGGATTGAAGGATTAGAGGGTCTTCTAGGCCCAGCCTAACCTCCTCCATGGACTCATCTCGAAAATCAATATCCACTAGACCCAGCTTTTCAGTCTTGGCAATTTCCTTGATTTTTTGACCAATCTTCCCTCCAATAGGGGCTAGGAGCAGGGGCTTTTCATCCTGTTGCTTGAAAATTCGAGCTGCCAAAACTCCTGGAGAAGCAATGTCTACAAACTTGTCCTTAAATTGGTTAACCTGGCCCATTTTTACAGGATCCATCTTGTACTGGGTCACTAATTTTGGGCTGGCTTCAAAGATTAAAATCATTGGGCTTCCTCAATTTCTTTAAAAAGGCTTGCCAAATCTTCCTGAATAGCCTCTAAGCGTTTATCGGCAACTTCTAAGTCATCATCTACTAGATAAATATAAATCTTTAATTTCGGTTCCGTTCCAGAAGGCCGGAAGAAAATTTTTCCACGGTCTTTTAAGACATATTGGATTAGGTTTTGTGGTGCCAGGTCAATTTTTCCTTTTTGGCCATGGAGGTAGTCAATCACTTCTCCCACCTCTTCTTGGCCAATTTGGGTCAAAGGATCCTTCCTTAACCCATCCATAATCCGCCCCATGGTCTCTAAACCTTCCTGGCCCTCATAAATAATACTGTAGAGAAGCTCCCTGTGGGGTTTATACCGGGCATAGAGATCCAGCAATTGGTCATAGAGGTCCCGGCCTTGACTATCATAATAGGCCGCCATTTCACACAAGATCATAGAAATAATAACGGCATCCTTATCAAAAACATCATTGCCATAAATATAGCCTATGCTTTCTTCATAACCAAAGACAAAAGTGTAGTCTCCATTTTCTTCCCAATCCACAGCTGGCGCACAAATATTTTTAAAGCCTGTTAGGGTATTGAATCTTTCCAGGCCTAACTCTTTGGCCACTTCAAAGCCCAAGTCTCCTGTTACGATGCTCTTAACCACAGCCGGCCTTTCGGGTAAACGATTTTGCCTGTCTAATTCGTGGAGGATATAATCCATCAAAAGAGCACCGATTTGGTTGCCATTTAAATGAATCCATTCTCCATCATGCTTAATGGCCAGGCTCACCCTATCACTATCTGGATCTGTGGCCAAAATAAAAGAGCTTCCCTCTTGGTCCGCCTGTTGGATAGCACAGTCAAAGGCTGCAAAATTTTCCGGATTAGGATAGCCTACAGTGGTAAAATCAGGATCAGGCTTTTCTTGAACCTTGACCACTTGGACCTTCTTAAAGCCTCTCTTCTCTAGGATATGACGGACAAAAAGATTGCCCACCCCATTCAAAGGGGTGTAGGTAATGGAAAAATCTTTATTGATATCGTCCCTTAACTGTCTCTTTAGGTGCTTGGCAAAATAGGATTCTATGGTCTTTTCAGGAACCAAAGAAAAATCTTCTTCCTGAGATTTTTTTACATCTCCAAAAGACAGTTGGTTCATCTTCTCTAAAATTCCATCTGCCCAAGAAGCATCAATTTGAATCCCCTTGTTATTGTAGACCTTAAGACCATTGTATTCTTTAGGATTGTGACTAGCGGTAATCATAATACCAGCCGATGTCTTTAAATCCCGGACACTATAGGCTAAAAGTGGCGTTGGTACAGGAATTTTAAATAAATAAACCCGGATACCATGGGCCTGTAAAATTTTTCCTGCCTCCCGGGCAAAAGTATCACTTTGGTGGCGGGTGTCATGGCCGATGACTACAGATTGATCCTCATAGCCCTTTTCTTGTAAAAATTGAGCCAGGGCCTCCACAGCCAAGCCTACAGTATAGGTATTCATTCGGTTGCTACCAGGTCCTAATTTCCCCCTTAGACCAGCTGTACCAAAGGTCAATTTTTGATAAAAGGCATCTTCCCTTTCCTCTGGAGACATCCTGTCAATCGCTTCTTTAGTCCTAGCATCAATCCTAGAATCTTCCAACCACTCTCTTAAATTCTGATTCATGGTCTACTCCTTTACAATATCTCCCCAAGAAAAACCGCATTTTTCTACAAGCTCTCTTGGATCCAGCTTAATTTGCATTCCCTTTTTACCAGCACTAATACAAATAGGGCCCTCCTGGATTTCCTGGATAAAGGTCGGAAAGTCCTTCTTCATCCCCAGGGGACTGACCCCACCTCGAATATAACCTGTAACAGCTCGCAGGTCTTTCATAGCCAGCATATCTAGCTTTTTTTCTCCTGTAAGCCGGGCTGCTTTTTTTAAGTCCAAGTGATCATTTACTGGGATACAAAAGACATAGTAGGCATGATCTTGGACCCCTTCAATAACTAGAGTTTTATATACATGTTTTGGATCCTCATGAACAACACTGGCAATGACTTCTCCGTCCACCTCAGTATTTGCATCATACTCAATGGCCTGGTAGTCGATTTTTAGCTCTTCTAGTTTTCTCATTGCATTTGTTTTTTTCATTTAGATACCTCCCCCCTTATTGTAACATGGACCCAGCTTTTGGACAATTTCCTTTTATAAAGAGATTGCAAAAGATTATTATTTGTTTTATAATATCCATATAGTGATTTCACTAAGGGGGTAATTTAATATGACAGAAAATCTTTTAGAGGATCTCTTGCGAAAAAATGGCCTAAAGGTCACTAAAGGTCGCAAAGAGGTCCTAAAGCTCATGCAAAAAAGAAAAGATGAGCCCATGAAAGCTGAACAAGTCTATGACTTGGTTCCTCGTGAGATATGTTCCAGTTTATCCACTGTCTATCGTATCTTGAACCAACTATCTGAAAAGGGACTCTTGAAATCAATGCTTTATCAAAATGGAATTATGTACTACCAATATAATTCCGGTGAACACCGCCATTATATTGTCTGTTCCAAGTGTGGTAAAGTAGCTGCTTTGGAAAATTGTCCCATGGATGCCTTTGACAACTACATCCGTAAAGATACAGGTTTTGATATTACAGGCCACGTGTTTGAATTGACTGGCCTATGTCCCGACTGCAAAGAAAAAATAAAGTCCGGAAAGTAGGTAGCATATGATAAGTATTATTGTAGGAATTGTCCTTGTTGGAAGCCTTTTACTCTTCCTTGGCTTCTCTGGCATGGACCAATTCTAAAAAAGAAAAGCCCCACAAGTTCTTATCCCTTCCTGAATTCAGGTGGGATTGATTAGAACTTGTGGGGCTCTTTTATTTCATTAGGGCTCTTAATAGGACCTTTGTAGCCCTTTTAACCTTGTGTCCCTTTCTTCTATGGGGACTCAAGGATTTTTTTGTCCTTAAAATACCCCTTCTTAATCGAATGCGATTTTTGAAAAATGTAATTTTTAAACGGTGGATCCAAAGTTTCATGGCTTCCTCCCTTCTCCTATCTAAAGATAAGATCCTCTAAAATTTTCTCATCATATGGTCTTATTTATAGCTTATTCTCAGGAAGTAAAAAACACGCCTAAGCGTGCTTTTTACTCTTCTTCTTGATCCTCTTCCCCAGCAAACTTATCGTCAGACTTCTTTTCACTTTCCTTTAAGGCTTCCTTGGCCTGTTCAGAAATGTCTTCATCTTTAAAGATATCTCCTTGAGCCGGATCATAGCTGGGTTGAGCTTGACCTAAGAATAGGTCTTCAAACTCTTTTCGATTGATGGTTTCTCTTTCCAAAAGGGCTTCAGAAACTCTTAAGAGCTTGTCCATATTTTCTTTTAACAATCTTTCACAGGTTTCATAAGCATGGTCAATAATGGCCCGCACTTGGCGGTCAATCATGCTGGCAGTTTCATCGGAGAAATGACGTCCCCGACTAAAGTCTCGCCCCATAAAAACTTGCTCATCGTCTGTACCATAGGTAATGGTACCTAGCTCCTTGGTCATTCCATATTGGGTTACCATGGCCCGGGCAATTTTTGTGGCTCGTTCAATGTCATTGCTGGCCCCTGTAGAAATATCATCTAGAACTAAAGATTCTGCAACCCGTCCTCCCAATAAGGATACCAGGTGTTCTTCCATTTGTCCCTTAGTCATAAAGCTTTGGTCTTCATCTGGAAGATAGGCGGTAAAACCACCAGCTGATCCTCTGGGGATAATGGTAATCATGTGGACAGGATCGTGGTTGGGTAAAAGTCTAGAAACTACAGCATGGCCCGCTTCGTGGACAGCTGTTAACTTTCTTTCTTTTTCAGAAACTACCTTGGACTTCTTGGCCGGTCCTGCTTGGACCTTGATGCTTGCCTCTTCAATGTCTTCCATAGTGATAGAGGGCTTATTGAGACGGGCAGCCAAAAGAGCCGCTTCATTCATTAGGTTTTCCAGGTCTGCCGGAGTAAAGCCCGGTGTCCTTTTTGCTACAACCTTTAAGTCTACATCCTTAGCCAGGGGTTTTTTTCGGGCATGGATGTCTAGAATTTCTTCTCGACCTCGAATATCCGGTCTACCTACGGTAATGGTTCGGTCAAAACGGCCGGGTCTTAATAGGGCTGGGTCTAAAATGTCAGCCCGGTTGGTAGCCGCCATAACAATAACACCTTCGTTAGTACCAAAACCGTCCATTTCAACTAAAAGTTGGTTTAGGGTTTGTTCTCTTTCATCATGACCTCCACCAACACCAGCACCCCGAATACGACCGACAGCATCAATTTCATCTATAAAGATGATGCAGGGGGCCATCTTCTTTGCATTTTGGAAGAGGTCTCGAACCCGACTGGCTCCAACTCCTACAAACATTTCAACAAAATCAGATCCACTGATGGTGAAGAAGGGAACTTTCGCTTCCCCAGCCACAGCCTTAGATAGGTAGGTTTTTCCAGTTCCTGGAGGGCCCACCATTAAAACTCCCTTGGGAATCCTGGCTCCCATTTTAACAAATTTTCTTGGGTTTTTTAAAAAATCAACAATTTCTTCTAATTCTTCTTTTTCTTCATGAAGCCCAGCCACATCTGCAAAAGTGACATGGTTCATTTCGTCGTCCTTTAACTGTTTGGCCTTGCTCTTGCCGAAATTCATCATCCGGCCGCCACCGCCACCTTGGGCATTTTGCATAAAGACAAACCAGAAAAAAATCATCATCCCTACAAGTAGTAGACTGGGTAGGATGGAAATCCACTTGGATGTGGTTTCTTCAGGAACCCCCACTACCTTTAAAGCTGAGTTTTCCACTTGAGGCTGAACATATTTATTATAGAATGAGTCTTCCGCCCCTTCTGGTATGATGGCTTGGAAGGACTTATCCTCCTTGGTAACTCCACGGACAATGCGGTTGTGAATTTCTATGGATTTTATGTCCCCTTTTTGTATGCTCGTAACCATGGTATTATAGTCCATTTCAGGTACGGCTTGTCTGGGAGGACTAATAAACCTATAAGCTATGAGTAGCATTAAAAGTAGGATTAAGTAAAAACTCATCCCACTAACTCTTCTTTTCAATCGTCTTCCTCCTTATTTTCCGATATTACTTATTATAGCATATTTTCTTTAAAAGCTTCAATATCGGAATTCAGTGCTTTAGACCAGTCTATCTAACTTAGGCTTTATGAATAAACCTCAGGTTTCAAAATTCCAATATAGGGAAGGTTCCGGTAGGTTTCATTAAAGTCCAAGCCATAGCCTACGACAAAATGGTCTGGAATAGACTTACCAATATATTTCACTTCAATATTCCGAGTCCGACGATCGGGCTTATTTAAAAGAGTCACCAACTCAACAGACTTAGCTCCCCGACTCAAGAGGAGGTTTTTCAAATAAAAGAGGGTGTTCCCTGAGTCGATAATATCTTCAACAATGATAATCTCTCGATCTTGGACACTGGTGTCTAGGTCTTTTAAAATTCGAACTTCTCCTGTGGAGGACGAACTAGCCCCATAGCTGGACACAGACATAAAGTCTAGGCTAATATCAATGGGCATGGCTTGCATTAGGTCGCACAAGAAGGGGCAGGCTCCCTTTAAAATCCCAATTAAAAGGGGACGTCTTCCCTTGTAATCTTCTGTAAGCTTATCTGCAATTTCCTTTGTATATTGTTGGATTTCTTCCTTCGATACTAAAATATCTAAAATATCGTCTTCTAATTCGTGTTTCATAGCTTTCCTCTCCTGATAAGTATCCTTGGACCATCTTTTACCCAATGGTCACTATAACAACCAGCCACTGCATAAATCTCTTCACCCACTAAAATAGGGATTCGCTCTCTTAAAGGTCTTGGAATCTTCTTTTCTTGAAAAATTTCCTTGACCTTGACCCTTTTTCCTTCCATAAGAATCCGGTCCCCTTTTTCCCAAGGTCTAAGCCAAAGCTCTTCTCCCGCTTTCCAGGAAAGTCCCTTGGGCCCCTCCCCATCAATAGGCTTGACAGCATAAAATCCAAAGTCGCAAACCTGGTCTCCTTCTTGAAGCTTGTAGGGCTGGTAGATTTTTTCCTGGAAAAAAATTACCTGGTCATAGGTTTTTTCCAATCTTAGACCATGGATGTCAATTCCCTTGCCAGATGGCAGGGTCAAGAGCTGGTCTATAGCCAGCAAGTGCTTGTAGGCCAGGTCCTTCATCCCCTTGCTTCCATAGCGGCTGCAAACTTCCCGATAAAGTCGAAAACGTAAAGCCGGTGGAAGTTTTTCAAGATCCCGGACTCCTAAAAGGCCATAGTCCAATTCTTCTTGGACCAAGTTTTGGTAAAGGGCTTGGACCTCTTCTTGAAAATAAGCCTTGTCCAGGGCTGAAAGGTCTGCCAAACGACCCAAGGAGGCCTTGATTTGTGGGTTTAGAACCTTTAACTCCTTTAAAATATGGTGACGAATATAATTTCTCGTATAGTCATCTTCCAAGTTTGTAGAGTCAATGCAATAATCTTGACCCCTCTCTTTTAAATAAGCCAACAGCTCCCTCCGGGAGACCTTCAAAAGAGGTCGAAGGATGGGGCCATTTTTTTCCACCATAGCCTGGAGCCCATCAGGACCTGTTCCCCGAATAATCCTATGTAGGACAGTTTCCGCCTGGTCATCCTGACTGTGGGCCAAGGCAACTAAACCATCTTTTCCCGCCTGGTCTAGCAGGGCCTGCCTTCGTAGAATCCGCCCCGCCTCTTCCAAGGACAGCTTGTGGTCCTTGGCGTATTGGTCCATCTTAACGTGTTTTTCCACAAAGGGAAGTTGGTGGTCTTGGGCCCAAGTCTTGACAAAATTTAAATCCCGGTCTGCTTCCTGGCCCCTTAAGCCGTGATGGATGTGCATGATAACCAGGTCATAAGATAGGTATTCTTTGAGATCGTATAGGATACAGGCTAGGGCCATGGAATCCGCTCCACCAGAGACTCCAGCCACTAAACGATCCCCTTCTTCTAGGTAGTCTCGGGATAAAATTTCATCAATTACTTTTTTCATTTTCCCCTCGAATAGAAAAAGTGATAGCTAGCTATCACTTTTTCTTTACTTTCTCCATTTTCCATTGCCACGGCTATTATTTCTTTGTCGAACAGATTCAATCTTTTCGTTGCTTTCCTTTAAGAATTTGGCCATCTTGTCTTCAAAGGAAAGGTCTTTTTGATTATCCTTTTTCAGCCAATTGATGTCCATAGGCTTATTATTACTCTTAGGAGGTTGGGCTTTTTTAATGGATAAACCGATTTTTCCATTCTTGTCAATATTGACAACTTTTACCTTAACCTTTTGGCCTCTTTCTAAAAAGTCCGATGTCTTTTCTACATATTCATCCGATATTTCAGAAATGTGGACAAGGCCACTGGTCTCTTCATCAATTTGGACAAAAGCACCAAAATTAGTGATCCCCGTCACTACACCTTCAACAATCTCATTTACTTTAACTGACAAGCTTTAATTTCCTCCTTCTTCTACTTGACTTTCTTGATCAGGAGCCTTGGCCCCTTCGTCAACAAAAATAATCTCCCTAGGTTTGACCATTCCTAAATCTTCACGTGCAACTTGTTCGACATAATCCATTGAATTTGACTCTTTTATTTCTGAGTGAATGGTCTTAATTTCACTCTTGAGCCCTTGAATATTTTCCTCGTTTTTGACAATTTGTTTTGCCCGGTCATAGCGTAGATTACTCGATGTATACACTCGGTATGTAAGTCCTATACAAACGACTAGACTAAAAGCCAGCAAAAAAATTCCCTTTTTTGAATTTTTCATCCTATCACCCATTCAAGTCTATTATCACACGTTTAATGGGAATATTCAAGTCATTTAAAGACTTTCATACAAGGACTGGGCTTCATTTTTTCCAACGTGGTCCTTTAGGTCTACAACCCGACACTTGAATTCTCCTTGGCCTAGAGAAATTTCAATGATATCGCCAATTTTAACATCGTCGCCTGGTTTTGCTATCTTATCATTTATCTTGACCCGGCCCCCTTCACAAGCTTCTTTGGCCACGGTCCTTCTCTTAATTAACCTAGATATTTTTAAAAATTTATCGATTCGCATAACTTTTCCTTAAGAAAAAAGCACTTGCTAGGCAAGTGCTTTTTTTTACTTATTTACAGATTCTTTTAAAGCTTTTCCTGCACGGAAAACAGGTGCTTTACTTGCTGGAATCTTAATAACTTCTTCTGGATTTCTTGGGTTACGTCCTTCACGAGCTTTTCTTTGACGTACTTCGAAAGTTCCAAAGCCAACTAATTGTACTTTTTCTCCCTTAGATAGTGCACCTTCTACAGCGGATAAAAAGCCGTTTAATGCGTTTTCAGCATCCTTTTTGGTTAGGTTAGCACTTTCAGCAATGCTTGCTACTAATTCAGATTTGTTCATAATTTTCCTCCTAAAATAATGCATTATTTTTCTATTTTCTTCACTAGCTTCCAATAGTTCTCTAACTGGTTGAAATCTAGATGTTGAAAATCTAATTGATCCTTCATCGCCAATTCTTCCATTTTTTCTAGTCGATGAATTATTTTCTTACAAGCTTGGTGCATAATGTCTTCTGCTGCGTAATTTAAAGCATAGCACAAGTTGACCAAACTGTAAAACACATCTCCAATTTCTTCTTGGATATGGTTGGAATCTCCTTCTGCTAAGGCTTGGGCTAATTCATCCATTTCCTCTTGGACACAGGAAAAAACCTCTTGAGCATCCTGCCAAAAAAATCCAATTTTGCCAGTTTGATGGGTTATTTTTTGTGCCCTCATTAAGGCTGGTAGCCCCCGGATATCTTCTAGACGCTGAGCAAAGGTCTTAAAGCCTCGGCTTTGGTCTTTAATCCGATCCCAATTTCCTTCATCATACTTTTCTTGGTCAAAAACATGGGGATGACGATGGATAAGTTTGTTGGTCACCTGGGTCCAGATATCATAAAGGTTGAACTCCCCTTGTTCATAGGCAATTTGGCTGTGGAAGTAAACTTGAAACAATACATCCCCCAGCTCCTCAACCATTTGGTCTAAATCGCCACTTTTAATGGCATCCACTGCCTCATAGGATTCTTCAATCATATCAGGGCAGATGCTTTCATGGGTTTGTTCTAAATCCCAAGGACAACCATGGCGTCCTCGAAGCTCTTCCATAACCTTGGCCAAGTCTTGCCAGTTTTTCTTTTTGTCCAATTTCGGTACCAAGAGACTGGTTTGGTAAGAAGCCTGACACCGGTCCAAGGCATGAACCTTTACCCGGTCCATTTTCTCAGACTTTAAGCCTGCATCGCTGACAAGGAAAACTTCATGATCATCTCCATAAATTTCTCCTAAGGACAGTTTCAAGTCTGCTAAAATACGAGAATTATAAACCTGGGTTACCAAATTAGCCAAGTGGGGATTAAAGTCCGTCCAGTGGTAGTTATCCCCGTCCACCAGGATAAATCCCTCTACAGGGTCCAAATGGCATAGGGTAAAAACTGGTTCTAGAAAACTTAAACCTTGAATCACTTCATATTGGTCTGAGTCTAGCTTGTCCAAGAGCATTTTTACTGTCTTCTCAGCAATCATAGGACTTCCCGGCACCAGATAGTTGATATCTTCTCTTTCAGCAGCTTGGATGAGCTCTTGGTAGATCCCGGTATAGATTTCGTCAAAAGAATCTAGCTCTTGATAGAGACCATCAAAACTTAGATAGGGAATCTCATTGTTTTTAAAATAGCTTACACTTTCATGTTGGTCTGTTCGAAGAAAGTTCTTCCGACCACTATGGATGGCTTCCAGGGCTTTTTTGGTCAGCTGGTCTGCATCCGATGGTCCAAGACCCACGATATATATTTTTCCCAAATCGAACCCCCTAACAAGTATGTATTTTACTAGATTATGAACCGTTTGTCTAGATAAAAAGCCACTTTTCAGGATTTTTCTATGAAATTTTATCTTACCCCCTAATTTTTCTTGCTTTTTTTCCTTAGCTTGCTCTTTTTTATTTTAAAAAGAAAAAAAGAAGGCTGG
Source organism: Urinicoccus timonensis (assembly GCF_900232945.1). Lineage (GTDB taxonomy): Bacteria > Bacillota > Clostridia > Tissierellales > Peptoniphilaceae > Urinicoccus > Urinicoccus timonensis. The sequence continues at coordinate 21,964 of NZ_OCTU01000006.1, read as the reverse complement.
AAAATCCAGCCCTCCTTGTCTTATTTATCTTCTTTTTTTGCCTTTTGATTTTGGCCTTGGTCTTGGGCCTTGTCATTCTTTGTTACCTTTTCCATTCCCTTAGGCAATTCTACTTCATCTTTAAAGTTGACGTATTCTTTAACTTTTTTCTTACTTTCAACTTTTTTCATGTTTTCTTGAACTTTTTCTGACTTCACTTGTTGGCTTAGGGCATCTTTCATGGATTCTAGAGAATCCTTGATGTCGTTAACCTTGATAATGTGGTAGCCAAATTCAGTCTTAACAGGATCAGAAATTTCACCCTTCTTCATAGAAAAGACTTTTTCATCAAACTCTTTGACCATTTGTCCCTTTCCAAAGTAGCCTAGGGCTCCTCCATTGTCCTTGTTGGAGGTATCTGTGGAATATTTTTTAGCCAAATCTTCAAATTTAGCCCCTTGGTCTAACTCTTTTTTGACCTTTTTGGCCATATCTTCTGACTTAACCAGGATGTGAGAGGCATCTACTTGGGCCAATTCATCCTTGTGCTTGTCATAGTATTTTTTCACTTCATCATCTGAAACCTTAATAGTGTCTTGAAGGTGGGCAGAATATTTTTCCATTAAGATGGAATTTTTAATGTTTTTCTTTAAATAATCTTCCGTCATTCCTTCTGTTTTTAAGGCTTTTTGGAAGGCTTCCTCTCCACCATATTGTTTTTTCATATTTTCCAAAACTTGGTTAACATCTTCATCCTTGATTTCAATGCCAGCATCCTTGGCTTCTTGACGGATCATTTCCATTTGTTCCAAGTTTTTCAAAACCATTTCTTTTAAGGCTGTATCTACCGTCTTATCTTGACCTTGGACTACATTTTCTTCTAGATATTTATCTCCATATTGTTGAACAATATAGTTTCTTTGCATCCAATATTCTGTTTGGTAGGCTTCCATGGGAATATCTTGCCCATCTACGCTGGCTGCCACTCCTGCAGGTTTTTTTCCACATCCTGTGACCAAGAGTCCCATCAGTAGGGCACCAGTTACTAGTTTTACTGCTTTATTCTTCATCAAATAACATCCTTTCTCTTTCATCTTCTTCAGTTATAGTATCCATTATACAATATTCTATGAAATTTATGTGAAATTTTTCTGTTTTTTAAGAGTTTTTAGGCTGTCTTCAATAAGCAAAAGGGGATCCTTAACCTTTTTAAAATGGATATAGTTGGCCCCAGATAGGGAAAAGGTCACTTGGTCACGATACTTTCGCTTTAATTCATTGACCACAGCCAGGTCCAATTTTTCTCCCTGGGCAAAATTAATTTGGATATCTTGTCCCTTTTGGTTAATGCTTTCAATGCCATACTGGCCACTGGCATTCCGATACCAGCTGATTCTTAAGAGGCTAATTAATTTCTTGGAGGGTTCTCCAAAACGGTCTATTAATTCATCCATCAAGTCTTCAAAGTCTTCTTGGCTTTCCACCATGGCAATTTTTTTATAGATTTCCATTCTTTGGGATGGGTCTTGGATGTAGGATGGTTCAATATAGGAATCTACATTTAATTCAATGCTGGTGTCTATTTTTTCTTGTGGAGCCTCTCCCCTAAGTTCAGCAATGGCCTCCTTCAAGTATTTAACATAGAGGTCATAGCCAATGGCATCAATGTGACCAGACTGTTTACTACCTAAAATCGACCCAGACCCACGAATTTCCAGGTCTCGAAGGGCGATTTTAAAGCCAGAACCAAATTCTGTAAATTCTTTTATGGCTTGGAGCCTCTTTTCTGCTATTTCACTCATACTGACATCTTTTTCATAGGTTAAATAACAATAGGCAATCCGGTTGCTTCGACCAATCCGTCCTCTTAATTGGTAGAGTTGAGACAGACCTAGGTGGTTGGAATTATAGATAATCATGGTATTGGCATTTTTTACATCCATGCCGGTTTCTATAATGGTGGAACACAAGAGGACGTCTACCTCTCCATTGACGAAGTCCAACATGGTGTCTTCCAATTGACTTTCACTCATTTGTCCATTGGCGATGGCAAAGCGGGCTTCAGGTACCAGGTCTTTGAGCTGTCTAAGCTTGGATTCCATAGTGGCTACCCGGTTGTAAACCATATAAACCTGGCCTCCTCGTTCAATTTCCTTTAAGATGGCCTCCCGGACCATGTAGTCATTTTGTTCCACTACGTAGGTTTGGACAGGGAACCTCTCTTGGGGAGGTTCTTCAATGACACTCATGTCTCGGATCCCCACCATGGACATTTGCAGGGTCCTGGGAATGGGAGTTGCTGTCAAGGTCAAGGTATCTACATTTTCTTTTAACATCTTCAAGGTTTCTTTATGACGGACCCCAAAGCGTTGTTCTTCATCGACAATTAAAAGGCCCAGGTCCTTAAAGTGGACATCTTTGGATAGGAGCCTGTGGGTCCCAATAACCAGGTTGATCTGCCCAGACTTTAATTTTTTCAGGTCCTGTTTTTGCTGGTTGGCCGTCCGAAACCTGGATAGGACCGTTAAGTCTACGGGAAAATCTTCAAACCTTTTAAGGGCTGTATTGTAGTGTTGCTGGGCAAGGATGGTGGTGGGAACCAAAAAAGCCACCTGCTTGTCGTCTAAAATCGCCTTAAAGGCTGCCCTTAAGGCTACTTCCGTCTTTCCATAACCCACATCGGCACACAAGAGCCGGTCCATGGGCCGGTTGGACTGCATGTCTCTTTTGATTTCCTTAGACGCTTCCAGTTGGCCTTCTGTAGGCTCGTATTCAAAAGCGTCTTCAAATTCTCTTTGCCAACTATCATCCTTGGAAAATTTAAAGCCCTTGGCCTCTTCCCTCTTGGCATAGAGTTGGATCAAGTCCTCTGCCATGACCTCAACAGCTTTTTTGGCCTTTAACTTGGTCCGGTTCCACTCAGGGCTATTTAAACGGTTTATCTTAGGCGGCTGGCCTTCCTTACCGATAAACTTATGGATGATGCTTAATTGGTCCATGGGAAGGAAGAGGTTGTCTCCTCCCCGGTAGGAAATTTTAATATAATCCTTTATGGTTCCTTGGATTTCCAATTGCTTGGTGCCTACATATTGACCAATCCCATGGGCCTCATGGACTACATAGTCGCCAATTTTTAAGTCTTCAAAGTTTAAGGCCTTGCCTTTTCTAGACCTCTTCTTTTTCTTCTTTTCCTGGCCATAAATTTCCCCATGGTTGTAGATGACATAGCCTTCCTTGGGGTACTCATAGCCAGAAACAATAGATCCTGGTGTAATAATAATGCCATCCTCGACTTCCTGCTGACGGTCTTCCAGGTAGGTAACCGCCAAGTGGTTGGCTGTTAAATAGTCCACCAGGTCCCGACACTTATTGCTGTCTCCTCCAAAAATGATGACCTGGGTCTTTTTTTGGACATGACCTTGGATTTCTTCCAAGAAGAGGTCCATTCGACCCTTGTACTTAACTGTGGTCTTTAAATCAAAGGGAATTTTTTGCTTAACCCTCACTCCTTCTAAAGAGGATATGACTCCTTGGAGGAGGACCAGGTCTTGGTCCTTTAAGGCCTTAAGACTATCTTCTTTGGTCTTGACCAGACTTAGGTGGCCCTTTAAGACTTCTCCTAATTGGAGCATTTCTGTCAAATCCTCCAAGTTTTTTTGGGCCTTGTGGTCCAAATTTTGGAAGGCTTGGTGGAGGTCCTTGATAAAGACCAGGGGTGGACTTTGAAAGTAGTCCAAGATACTTGCATAGGACGCCTTACCCAGGTAAGGCAAGAGGAGGTCCATATTGGATACCTGGTTGCTTTCTAAAAATTCTTCAAAATAGGGCTGAAATTTTTCCAGGCTCCGGTCAGGTAGATTTTCCCCCTCCAGGTCCTTTTTGGCCCTCTTCACAATGGCCTCTTTTTCCCCAGCCTTGAAGATAAATTCCCCATAGGGAACAATATCTATCTTGTCTTTACTGGCAATAGACCTTTGGCTGGCTACATCAAAGCTTCTTAGTGAGTCCACCTCTGTGTCAAAAAACTCTATCCGGATGGGATTTTTTTCATAAGTAAAGAGGTCCACAATCCCTCCCCGGTTGGAAAACTGCCCCGGTCCTTCTACTTGGTCTACCCGGTCATAGCCAATAGCTACAAGCCTTTCCAAGAGGTCTTCCAGGTCAAGCTCATCCCCCACTGCAAGGGAAAAGGAAGCCTTCTTCATCCGGTCCGGGGCCATAAATCTCTTTTCTAGATTTTCAATGCTGGTAACTAGGACCTTGCACCTACCTTCCAAAAGAGCCTTTAGAGCCTCTAATCCCTCTCCCTTATCAGACTGGTTGGAGGACAGGCTGGTAAAATAAAAATATTCCCTATAGGGAAGTAAATAAACAGACTCTTCCCCAATATGTTTGATGCTTTCATAAAATTTTCTAGCAGAAAAGACATCCGGATATAGGACCAAAAAGGCTTGGTCCAAGTCTTGGGAAAGACTGGCCAAAAGGTGTTCGTAGGCACCATCTACAAGGCCATAGGGCATAAGGGGAAACTTCTTCTCCTGAATGCCGGTCCTTAGCTCTTGGTATGAACTTGTCTTTTCCATGCATTCAATAAAAAAATCCATCTTTCCTCCACTTCAAAAGCTCAAGTCTTAAGACTTGAGCTCTTTTGCTTTTCCATTAAAGTGATTCATTCCATAAGAAACTCCATGGTCCAAAATGGCTATCGCTGCTTCAGCAGCCCGGTCAAGGCATTGTTTCATTTCTTCTTGTTGGTCCCTGGGAAAGCGCCCCAGGACAAAATTTGCCAAATTTTCCTCTGGATGTTTTTTCCCTACGCCAATCTTGAGGCGGGGGAAGTCTTGAGATCCTGTCATGGCAATAATGGACTTTAGGCCATTGTGGGTTCCCGCTGACCCCTTGGCCTTGATTTTGATTTCAGTAAAGTCAATGTCAATATCATCCACCAAAACCAAGACATCTTGGATAGGAATATTGAAATATCGAATAAATTCTTGGACACTTTTCCCACTATTATTCATATAGGTTTGGGGCTTTAATAAAAAGATTTTCTCTCCATTCCGAGTCCCTTGACCATAAAGCCCCTTACACTTGGCCTTGTTCACGGGAATGGACAGGACTTGAGACAAAAGGTCAATCACGTTAAAGCCTACATTATGCCGGGTGTTTTCATATTGTTTCCCGGGATTTCCTAAGCCAACAATAACTTTCACAGGACACCTTAATCAAACATAGCACTAACGGATGTGTTGGCATTGATTCTAGAAATTGCATCTGCAAAAACCTTGGCAACACTAACGACGTCAATAGAGTGGCCTCGTTTTTCTTCTGGCAGTTCAATGGTATCAGTAATGATGAATTTTTCCAAAACAGAATTTTCCAAACGGTCTAGGGCCGGTCCAGATAATACACCATGGGTTGCACAACCATAGACTTTCTTGGCTCCCCGGTCTTGGAGGGCCTGGGCAGCTTGGCAGATGGTTCCTGCTGTATCTACAATATCGTCAATTAGGATACAGTTTTTCCCTTCAATGTCTCCAATGATGTTCATGACCTCGCTGACATTAGGTCTAGGTCTTCTTTTTTCAATAATGGCAATAGGAAGGTTTAGGTGGTTGGAGAAATTACGAGCCCGGGTTACCCCGCCTAGGTCTGGACTGACGACAACAAAGTCTTCTTTCTTGACCATATCCTTAAAATAGTCTGCCAGGTAGGGAATAGCACTTAAATGGTCTACAGGTATATCAAAATATCCTTGGATTTGACCAGCATGCAGGTCCATACAAACAATCCGGTCTGCCCCAGCTACAGTAATAAGATCTGCTACTAGCTTTGATGTAATGGGTTCTCTAGCCTTGGTTTTACGGTCTTGTCTTGCATAGCCATAGTAGGGAATCACGGCATTAATCCGACCGGCAGAAGCCCTCTTTAGGGCGTCCATGAGGATTAATAATTCCATTAAATTATTATTTACCGGACTGGATGTGGATTGGATGACAAAAACGTCTTTGCCCCGAACGGTTTCACCAATATTGATATTGATTTCTCCATCTGAAAATTGGCGAACTTCACAATCCCCTTCTTCAATCCCCAAGTTTTCACAAATTAATTCCACCAAGGAATCATTTGAATTCCCTGTAAATACGATGATATCTCCATAATTTTGACTCATTTTTGAACCCCCTCGTCTTTTTTCATGCCCATTCTCTCTGACCAATGGTCAATGTTCTTTTGCTTTCCTCTTTCAATGGCCAATTGTCCCTCTTCCACTTTTTTGGTAATGGTTGATCCTGCTGCAATGTATCCATAGTCTTCCACTTCCACTGGTGCTACCAGGTTTGAATTAGACCCTATAAAGGCATGGTCTCCTACATTTGTATGGAATTTTTCCAGGCCATTGTAATTGACAAAAATTGTTCCGCAACCAATATTTACACCATCTCCCACACTGGCATCTCCAATATAGGCCAGGTGGCCGGCCTTGGTTCCTTCCCCAAGACTAGCATTTTTTACTTCTACAAAGTTTCCAATCTTCACATGGTCTTTGATTTCCGACTTGGGTCTTAAGTGGGCATAGGGCCCAAGTTTTACATGATTATGGACAATGGATTCTTCAATCAAGACATTATCCAAAATAACATGGTCCCCAACGGTAGAATCTACAACCCGGGTAGACCCATATAGGACACAGTGACTTCCAATCTTGGTCTTGCCTGACAAGACGACTCCTGGATAGATGATGGTATCTTGACCAATTTCTACATCATCTTCCACAATGGTGGACCCGGGGTCCATAAAAGAAACCCCATTTTCCATATGACGCTCATTAATCCTCTTGCGGATTAAGGAATCCACATGGGCCAACTGGATACGGGAGTTGATTCCCAACATTTCATTGGCATCCTTTAGGGTATAGCCCCCAACCTTGTGACCTTTTTCGTTGAGAATCTTAATAACATCTGTTAAATACAGTTCCCCTTGGGCATTGTCCGTTTCCAAATGGGTTAGGGCATTACGCAAGGCCCTTCCTTGAAAGGTAAAAATTCCTGAATTCACTTCTTGAATGGCCTTTTCCTTGATGGTAGCATCCTTTTCTTCTACAATCTTGCCAATACTAGAATTTTCCCTACGGACAATCCGCCCATAGCCTGTGGGATCCTTTAAATTTGCCGTTAAAACACAAGCTTCATAGCCATTGTTTTGATGGAAGTTTATAAAGTTCTTTAATGTATCTGCTGTAATTAAGGGGGTATCTCCCGTTAAAATAACTACAACATCGTCATCTTTAAAACAATCTAAACTTTGCATAACGGCAAAACCAGTCCCATAGGGGACATCTGCAGACATTGGTTGTTTTCGGATAACAACCCCTTTATTTTTTAATTCCTCATTGACCAAGTCTGCCTTATGGCCGATGACGACTACTGTTTCTTCTGCGCCAGCTTCTTTGGCACCGCGAATGACATAGTCCACCAAGGGTTTACCTGCAATCCGATGCAAGACCTTGGGTAGGTCTGACTTCATTCGTGTCCCTTCGCCTGCTGCCAGAACGATTGAAACAATCATACTTCACCCCTTCGAAATCTTCATTCTTCTCTATTATATCCGAAATAGACCAAATAAAAAAGTAGCTAGGCAAAATAGATTCCTTAATTTTTCCCAGTCCTTTAATTTAAAGCCCGGTAAGTCTTACTAGCCTTCTTTTTGGACAATGAAAAAGAGTGAGATTTCTCTCACTCTTACTTTACTCGTCTTTAACTTAAAACCTTGGACAAAAAGTCCCGGGTTCTTTCTTCTTGAGGGTTATTAAAAAGGTCTTCTGGCCGACCCTCTTCTATAATTTGTCCCTTGTCCATAAAGAGGATTCGGTCTCCCACCTCCTTGGCAAAGCCCATTTCATGAGTGACCAAGACCATGGTCATTCCCTGGTCAGCCAGGTCCTTCATTACTTCTAAAACTTCTCCCACCATTTCAGGGTCCAAGGCAGATGTAGGCTCATCAAAAAGCATCACCTTGGGATCCATACACAGGGCTCGGACAATGGCAATCCTTTGTTTTTGTCCCCCAGACAGGGAAGCTGGATAGGCATCCTTCTTGTCCAAAAGACCCACCCGGTCCAGGAGGCGAAGAGCTTTTTCTTTGGCATCCTTGTCTTTGACAAGCTTGGGTGCCAGGGTTAAATTTTCCAAAACAGTCTTGTGGGGAAAGAGGTTAAAATGTTGAAAAACCATACCCAAATTTTCCCGGACTTGGTTGATGTTGACATCAGGCTGGGTAATGTCTTGCCCATCCACAAGGATTAACCCTGATGTTACTTCTTCTAAGCCATTTAAACAACGCAGGAAGGTGGACTTTCCCGATCCACTGGGTCCAATGATAACTACGACTTCTCCGTCTTGAATTTCCTCTGAAATTTCATCTAGGACCTTATGGTCTCCAAAATATTTGCTGATTTTATTAGTAACGATCATTGCGGTGGAGCCTCCTTTCAAATTGTTGTAAAAGCTTTGTCAGGCTGTAGGTTAGTACAAAATAGATGACTGCCACATAAAAATAGGGTTCAAAGGCCTTAAAGGTTGCTCCCCGAATGGCTTCTGCATAATACATCATATCGTGGAGGGCTACGATGGAAACCACAGCAGACTCCTTAATTAAGGTGACAAATTCATTTCCTAGGGCCGGTAGGATATTTTTTACAGCCTGGGGTAGGATGATATGAAGCATGGTTTGTCGCTCGCTCATTCCCAAGGACCGAGCTGCTTCACTTTGACCTTGGTCGATACTTTGGATTCCCGCCCGAATGATTTCAGAAATATAGGCCCCTGAGTTTAAGCACATGGGAATTGAAGCTAGAAAAATCTTATTTCTCAAAAAAGTGAATTCCGGTGGAATAATGTTGAGGACCGAGTAGACAAATAAGGTAATTTGTACAATCAAGGGGGTTCCCCGAATAATTTCTACAATTGCTGAGGAAAGCTTATTTAAAAATGGATTCTTACTCCGACGTCCCAGGGCCAAAAGGGCTCCAATTAAAACCCCAAAAAAGACTCCAATAATGGACAGGATTAAGGTTACTTTTAATCCATTGGCATAGTCCTTCCAATATTTACTGATAAACAAGACTCGCTTTTGTATAAAGTCCATGTTTCCTCCTTAAATGAAAAACTCCCTAACGGGAGTTTTATTGTAATTCTTCGACTTCTTTACTGGATAGGTCGGTGTATTTTGCAATTTCTGCATCCATCTTACCTTCCTTGGTCCAGTCCCCAATAACCTTGTTGATGATTTCGATTAAATCTTCATTGCCCTTGGCCACAGCCACAGACATTTTTCCTTCATCTTCAAAGCCTACATCTTGGTAGACTAGGTCTTGGTTTAAACTTGCAAATTGACGTCCTGGAGGACCTGCAACAACCATTGCATCAAAGGTATGGTTCTTTAACTCTAAAACAATGTTGTTTTGGTTGGTCATTCCTTCGTAATCTGCCCCTTCAATGGTCTTGGCCAATTCATCTTGGGTACTTCCAATTTGTGCTGCTAGTTTTACTCCCTTTAAACTGTCCTTGGATGTATATTTTGCGGCATCAGCCTTACGGACCAAAAGACCTTGGTCTCCAGCAAAGTAAGATTCTGAAAAGTCCACAACTTCACGGCGTTCTTCATTGTCAACAATTCCAGCCAGGCCGATATCTACTTCTCCAGACTTTAAAGATGGGATAATTGCATTGAATTGCATGTCTTGAACCACCAATTCAACCCCTAATTCATCGGCAATGGCTTGAGCCAAGGCAATGTCGGCTCCAATAATTTGGGTTTGGCCATCTTGGTCCTTGGAAATCCATTCATAGGGTGGGTAGTCTGCACTGGTTCCCAAAACTAATTTTCCCTCTTTTTTAATTTTAGCTAGGGTCGGTCCTTGGGATGAGCCTCCATTAGACTCTTGTTTTCCACAAGCAGCAATACTTGCAATCATTGCAATAACTAACAATATACTAGATAACTTTTTTAACATGATTTTCCTCCTCTGTATTTCAACGGCTTACCAAACTTACAGACGGATTCTTCTCATAGATTTGGAGTCTGTAGTGTGGACCCAGTGGCTCCAGTGGCTCTTGCATGACAAATTGGGCATCAAGATTAAGGCCTCCTTCCAAAATTAAATATAATGGAATCATTATATAACACTTTATCCGATAAAATCAAGTTCAATACAAAGAAAATCCCAGAAATTCTTTCAAATCCCTGGGATCCTACTTTTAATATAGGGTAATGGCCTTTAATTTAACTTCTTTTTCTACTGGAGGAGCTTGATTTTGAGCTTGGCTCGCTCCCTTTTCAATGACTTGTTGGATGCCCATTTTAGCCAGTTCAGCATCTGTTCCAATCCAAACAGGGGCACCTAGAGTCATCCTGGGAAAGACAAAATTTTCAATGTCGTAATTGTACATCCGAATGCAGCCATTACTAGAATAAGTCCCTATTTCGTGAGGTTTAATGGTGCCATGGATTCCATAGCCACTTTTGCCAGGAAGCTTAAGTCCCATCCAGCGTTCCCCTAGAGGATTTCTAGGATCATTGGCTCCAATAGGTTTGTACTTTCCATTCATTCCTCCCCAGGCGGGATTGATTTGACGGTTCTGAATTTTCCCCTTGCCGGATGGGGTAGAGGTCCGGCTGGTCCCCAGGCAAACCGGATACTTGCCGGCAACCTTGTCCCCCTTATAAAGGGTTAAAGAAAGCCGAGTCTTATTTACGACAATCCAATATCCTTGACTGGGTGGATTCTTCACCACATCCCGGGCTCGGAGGTCTTGATTGTAGAGCATGTTTTGTGTTTCCTTGTTTAAGCCCCCGGTTACAACCAAGTTATTTTGGGCTTGAAACCTTTTAATCTCCGCAACCCTTTGGGCTCCCTTTTGGTTGACAAAGTGGTTGGGCCTAACCCACTGGGCATATAAGTTCGATGGCAATAAGATTAGGCAGACCATCAAAATCATAAGATTCTTTCTTAGCTTCTTCATTCCTTCCTCCTACAATATCTTCTTTAAAAATTGACCTGTATATGATTTTTCACATTGGGCAACTTCTTCTGGACTTCCAGTAACGATGACTTGACCTCCACCATCTCCCCCTTCGGGACCTAGGTCGATAATTTGGTCAGCCACCTTGATAACATCTAAATTGTGTTCAATGACAATAACGGTATTGCCCAGGTCTACCAGGCGGTTTAAGACTTGGACCAGCTTGTCTACATCATACATGTGGAGACCTGTGGTAGGTTCATCTAAGATATAGACTGTCTTTCCTGTGGACCGCTTGGAAAGTTCTGTTGCCAGCTTAATCCTTTGGGCTTCTCCCCCAGACAATTGGGTAGAAGGTTGCCCCAGCTTGATATAGCCCAGCCCTACATCCATAAGGGTCTGTAATTTGCGGACAATCCTAGGATGGTTTTTAAAAAAGTCCAAGGCTTCTTCCACAGTCATATCTAAAACTTCAGCAATATTCTTCCCCTTGTATTTTACTTCCAGGGTTTCTCGATTGTAGCGCTTCCCCTTGCAAACTTCACAGGGGACATAGACATCAGGTAAAAAGTGCATTTCTACCTTGATGATACCATCCCCCTTGCAGGCCTCACACCGGCCCCCTTTGACATTAAAGGAAAAGCGTCCCTTTTTATAGCCCCGCATTTTTGCCTCATTGGTCATGGCAAAAAGATCTCGAATGATATCAAAGGTTCCTGTATAGGTTGCAGGATTTGACCGCGGTGTCCGACCGATAGGACTTTGATCAATATCCACTACCTTGTCCACTTGGTCTAGACCTGTAATTTTTTTACAGCGCCCCGGCTTAACTCGGGACTTGTTGATTTTTTGTTGGAGGGACTTTAAGAGAACTTCATTGACTAGAGAACTCTTTCCAGACCCACTGACCCCTGAAACCACAATAAATTTACCTAGGGGAAAGTCCACATCAATGTCCTTGAGGTTGTTTTCACCAGCCCCCTTGACATGAATCTTGTGGCCATTTCCAGGTCTTCTTTCCTTGGGCACCTTAATTTGTCGCCGTTTTTTGAGATAGTCTCCTGTAATGGACTCCTTGACCTTCATAATATCCTCAGCTGTTCCTTGGGCCACCAGCTGGCCTCCATGGATTCCGGCTCCCGGTCCAATATCTATAATTTCATCAGCTGCCTCCATGGTTTCTTCATCATGCTCTACCACAATCAAGGTATTTCCCAGGTCTGTCAAGTCCCGGAGGGTCTTTAAAAGCATGGCATTATCTCTTTGGTGGAGACCTATCGAAGGCTCGTCCAAAACATAGATGACTCCTACCAGGGCCGATCCAATTTGTGTGGCCAGACGAATTCTTTGGGCTTCACCCCCGGACAAGCTACCGCTCATCCTAGCCAGGGTCAGGTAGTTTAAGCCCACATTGTCCAGGAAGGACAAGCGAGATATAATTTCTTTTAAAATCTCACTGGCAATAATTTTTTCCTTTTCTGTTAATTCCAACTTCTTGAAAAAGTCCAGGGTCTTGCTAATGGATAATTCCGTCACTTCATAGATGTTTAAGCCGTCAATCCGAACAGATAGGAGACTTTCTTTGAGCCGAGCTCCATGACAAGTCGGACAGGGGATATCAGTCATAAAGTCATCAATCCGATCAATCATCCGGTCTGAATTTGTTTCTGTATAGCGTCTTTTGAGGTTGTTGATAATCCCTTCAAAGGTTCCACGATAGCGCTTACGACCAGAAAAATAAGAATCAAAGCTGATAGAAATTTCCTGGTCACTCCCATAAAGGAGGGCATCTAAAAAGTCTTTTGGCAGATCTTTAATGGGGACCTTGGTGTCTACAGAAAACTTCTTGGCCAAGCCTCGAATAATTTCATAGTAGTAGGTTCCCGGACTGTTGGAATAGCAGGAAATCCCCCCTTGGTCTATAGACAAGTCCTTATTGGGTAAAATCAAGTCCACATCAGGTTCCTTAGAATAACCAATCCCATTACAAGTGGGACAGGCTCCCAGGGGGTTGTTAAAGGAAAAAGACCTGGGGCTAATTTCTTCAATGGCAATACCACAATGGGGACAGGATAATTTGGTTGAAAAAACCTTAGTTTCTCCTCCAATGACATCCACATGGACCAGGCCATGGCCAATTTCTGTAGCCAATTCCAGAGAATCTGCTAGGCGAGACTCAATGCCCTCTTTGATAATCAACCGGTCTACAACAGTTTCAATGGTATGGGCTTGATTTTTATTCAGTTCAATGTCTTCCATTAAATCATGGAGTTGACCATCAATCCGGACCCGGACATAGCCTTCTTTTTTAATGGATTCCAAGAGCTTTTTATGCATGCCCTTTTTCTGAACTACATTGGGACCCAAGATTTGAATCTTGGTCCGCTCATCCAACTTCATGAGCTCATCCACCATTTGGTCGATGCTGAAAGATGTAATTTCCTTGCCACACTTGGGACAATAGGGATGGCCTATCCTAGCAAAAAGAAGCCTGAGATAGTCATAAATTTCAGTCACTGTTCCAACAGTGGACCGGGGATTTTTACTAGTGGTCTTTTGGTCTATGGAAATACTCGGACTCATGCCGGTTATTTCATCCACTTCCGGTTTATCCATCTGGCCTAAAAATTGCCGGGCATAGGAGGATAGACTTTCCACATACCGTCTTTGCCCTTCGGCATAGATGGTATCAAAGGCCAGGGAAGACTTCCCCGACCCTGATAGACCCGTTACTACGACAAATTTATTCCTGGGTATCTTTACATTAATATTTTTTAAGTTGTGTTGTCTTGCTCCACGAATGACAATATGGGAATCTCTCATTCTGCCTCCCTTTCATAGATGGATTGTATTTGTAACTTCAATTCTTTAATCTTATCACGAATTTCTGCTGCTCGTTCAAAGTCCAGTTCTTCTGCAGCCCGATACATTTCTGGTTTGAGGTTTTCAATCATGGCTTGGATGTCATCCACATCAAATTCATCCTGGTAGTCCTCTTCCTCTTCGGCAGCAATCGTGGCGGCAATAATATCTCGAACACTCTTTTGAACAGACTTGGGTTCAATGTGGTGGGCCTTGTTAAAGGCATCTTGGATTTCCCGTCTCCGATTGGTTTCATCAATGGTTACCTGCATGGAGTCGGTAATCTTGTCAGCATACATAATGACCTGGCCTTGGACATTTCGAGCGGCCCGACCAGCCGTTTGGATTAAGCTTGTTTCAGACCGTAGGAAGCCTTCCTTGTCAGCATCTAGGATGACAACAAGACTAACTTCCGGTAGGTCCAAGCCCTCCCGTAAAAGGTTGATGCCCACCAAGACGTCATAAACTCCCAGTCGCAAGTCTCGAATAATCTCCATTCTTTCAATGGTGTCAATATCCGAGTGCATATAGGTTACCTTGAGGTCTAGACTTTTTAAATAGTCCGTCAGGTCCTCTGCCATTTTTTTGGTCAGGGTTGTAATAAGGACCCTTTCTTTTTTCTCCATCCGCTTGTGGATATCTGCAACAATTTGGTCGATTTGATTTTCCGTAGGCCGAACAGTAATGGCCGGATCTAAAAGTCCGGTAGGACGGATAATTTGCTCTACAATTTGACTGGAATGCTCTCTTTCATAGGGGCCAGGTGTGGCTGATACATAGAGGCATTGGTGCATCATGGCTTCAAATTCACTAAACCTCATAGGCCGGTTATCCAGGGCTGAGGGCAGTCGAAAACCATATTCCACCAGGGTTGTCTTCCTAGCCCGGTCTCCATTGTACATCCCTCCAATTTGAGGAATGGTGGCATGGGACTCGTCAATAATGGTGAGGAAGTCCTTGGGAAAATAATCAATCAGGGTATAGGGTTTTGAGCCAGGAGCCCGTCCTGACAAGTGTCTGGAATAGTTTTCGATTCCCGTACAGAAACCCATTTCCGCCAACATCTCCAGGTCATAGCGGGTTCTTTGCTCCAACCTTTGAGCTTCTAATAGCTTGTCCTGGTCCTTCAGTTGAGCTAGGCGTTCTTCTAATTCTTCTTCAATGGTCACCAGGGCCCTTTGCACCTTTTCTTCCGAAGTGGCAAAGTGGGAGGCCGGGAAGATAGACACATGGTTGCAATAACCCACTACATGCCCTGTTAAGGCATTGACTTCTGTAATCCGGTCGATTTCATCGCCAAAAAATTCAATCCGATAGGAATTTTCTGAACTATGGGCTGGAAAAATCTCCAAAGTATCCCCCCGAACTCGGAAGGTTCCCCGGATAAAATTCACATCATTACGGACATATTGAATGTCCACTAGCTTGGACATAATATCGTTTCGATCCTTGACCATCCCCGGTCGTAAGGAAACTACCAGATTTTCATAGTCAATAGGGTCCCCCAAACCATAGATACAGGAGACACTGGCTACGATAATGACATCTTTTCTTTCAAACAAACTCATGGTTGCACTGTGGCGCAGCTTGTCAATTTCATCGTTAATGGAAGAATCCTTTTCGATAAAGGTGTCTGTTTGAGGCACATAGGCTTCGGGTTGGTAGTAGTCATAATAGGAGACAAAATACTCCACAGCATTTTCAGGAAAAAACTCCCTAAACTCACTGGCCAATTGGTAGGCCAGGGTCTTATTATGGGCAATCACCAGGGTTGGCTTTTGAACTTTTTCAATGACCTTGGCCATGGTAAATGTCTTCCCGGACCCCGTAACCCCCTTTAGGGTTTGATGTTTATCTCCTCGGACAATCCCCTGGGCCAATTGGTCTATGGCCTGGGGCTGGTCTCCCATGGGTTCAAAAGGCGCATGTACTTTAAACTCCATCGCTTCCCTCTTTTCTACATAGGCACAAAAGCTATCTAGCAAAACTAGATAGCTTTTCTTTAAATTTTATCCTTTAATATCTCTCTTGCTTTATTTAATTGGCTATCTGTTTCAAGATAGTCCAAACCAATTCCTTTAATATTTTCAGGCAACTTAATCTGGACATCTGGTTCGATGCCCTTCTTATCTATACTTACCCCATTTGGTGTAAAATATTCAGCTACAGTAAGTTTTAGGCCATCCCCCTTGGGAAAGGTCTTTACAATTTGGATAACTCCCTTGCCATAAGAAGTTTCTCCCACCAAGGTTGCCTTCTTATGGTCCTTCAAGGCTCCAGCCAAAATTTCACTGGCTGATGCTGACCCCTTGTTCATCACAACCACCATGGGCAGGTTAAGGGCCCGGTTGTCTGATTGGACATTTTCCACCAATTTGCCGGCACGATTTTTGGCTGTAACAATGGTGCCCTGGGGTAGAAGGCTATCTGCAATGGCTGTGGCTGCATCCATATAGCCTCCAGGATTCCCCCTAAGGTCAAGAATTAAGCCCTTGATTCCTTGCTTTTGGAGCTTGTTCAAGTGTTGGTCAAACTCCTTGCTAGTGTGGTCTGAAAATTGGGTAATCCCAATATATCCTATATCTTGGTCCAACTTTTTAGAAATAACCGTATCTACGCTGATTTTCTTTCTCTCCAGCTGGTAGTCTTCCAGCTTATTGCTGTCAGACTTTAAGACTTGGATTTGAACCTTGGTGTTTTCTTTTCCTTTGATTTCTTCCACAGCCTTGGTTAACTGGTCTCCCATAAAGTCCTTGCCATTGATCTTGATAATCTTATCTCCGGCAGAAAGTCCCGCTTGGTCCGCTGGACTTCCCTTGATGGCTGAAACCACTGTAATCCGATTGTCTTCTCCTGGAGATAGGACAATGCCGACTCCGTAGAAGCTAGCTGAAGTAAAGTCCATCAGCTCTTGCATTTCTTCCTTGCTGTAATATTCTGAATAAGGGTCTCCAAGAGAAGCCACAATCCCCTTTAATTGACCTTCATAAAACTTACCTTCATCCACCTCTCTCAAGTAGTTCTTTTTTATAAACTCCTTGAGGTATTCCATCTTTATGGCTTGTTTTCCAGTTAAGGAGTTAGAGAATACAGAGTCCTTTTTGGAAAAATAAAAAGTAAGTAGGTTGGTCACCAATAAAAGGGATAGGGTCATGAAAATCCATCTTTTTTTCATTATATCGTCCCCTTTTTATTATACAAAGCTCAAGGGATTTACAGGTCTTCCTCCTACCCTAACTTCAAAGTGGCAGTGGGGACCTGTTGAGCGGCCTGTAGATCCGGCCAAGGCCACAACCTGACCTGCGGATACTTGTTGGCCTACACTGACCTTGAGACTGGAATTATGAGCATAGACAGTAACAATATCTCCATGATCTATCATGACGACATTTCCATAGGACCCCATATAGCTGGCTGTAATAACAATGCCTGACTTAGCAGCTACAATAGGGGTTCCACTCGGTGCAGGAATATCCACTCCTGAATGAAGCCTACGAGTTCCCAAAACTGGATGAATCCGGTAGCCAAAGGGAGAAGAAATACGGCTATGGCCTGGAACTGGCCAGGTTAAACTTTTATTGCTCCGAACATAGGGACTAGATGCCATAGGAAGTTCTGTAACTGTACCTGAGGATCCTGCCCTTTTTGCCTTGTTGGCTTTTTCTTGGGCCCTTTTCTTTAATTCGGCCAAACGCTTTTGTTCTTGGATGTCATTTTTGATTTGTTGAATCCTAGCTTCCAGCTGCTTACTTTCCTTAAGCATTTCATCATAGTCATCTTCATAGGCTGAAAGGTCTCCCTTTAGGTTCACCATATAGACTTGCTTGGCCTGGTTGGCTTCTTCCAAGGCTCTTTTCTTTTCTTCGGCTTGGGCCTTTTGACTTTCAAGGGCTGCTTTTTTCTGGGTCAGCTCTTCTTTTTTTGCCCGGATGGTATCTACTTGAGCTTTAATCTTGGCCACCAATTTCCGGTCCTGTCTGTTGATGACCTTAATCAATTCTACATTGGTTAAGAAAGACTCCATATCTTCGGAATTCAACAAGACATCTAGGTAGCCTATATCCCCCTTAACATACATGACCTTGATTCTTTGGGCAAAGGCATCTTGGGATTTTTTAAGTTCCGCTTGGGCTTGGTCAAGTTCTTTTTGGGCCTTGGCAATATCGCCTTCCAAAACCTTAATATTGTCCATTAGGGCATAAAGTTCTGTGCTAGCATTGGTTATAGAAAGGTCCAAGGCCTTGATATCTTCAGCAACACTGGATACTTCTGCTTTGGTTGAATTGATTACAGATTGCTTGTTATTCAATTGTTCTTGAATTGCCTTTTTTTGGCTTTGGGCCTTTTGCAGGTCCTTGGATGAAGCGTAAATAGCTCCAGGTGCCAAGCTTGTCAAAATCAAGAGGCTACAGAGCCCTCTTTGCAACCAATCTTTATGTTTCACAAAAACCTCCTAAACATCTAAGTGACGGGTTACGGAAATAATACTTCCCAAGTAACCAATCCCCATCCCCAGACTTGCTAAAATAACAAACAAGTTCATGGATAACTTCCGGTCGGGTACAAACAAGCCGACTCCTAAAATATCTAACAATTGAGGATTAAATCGATTAAAACTATATTGATATAGCAAGTAGAGAATGACGCAGGCTAAAACTCCTGCAAGTAATCCAAACAAGAGCCCCTCTATCAAAAAGGGTCCTCGGATATAGTAGTTGTTGGCCCCTACATAGCGCATAATTTGAATTTCTCTCCGCCTATTTTGTAGGGTAATTCGGATGGTGTTGTGGATTAGGACAATGGCAATCAGAAGTAAAATTCCAATAGTGGCCGTCCCTCCATAGCGAACCCCCCGATAGATTCTCAACATATTGTTGACCAGTTCATTATAGTATTGGACCTTGTAGACACCTGGAATTGTCTTGGCTTCCCGGGCCACTCTTTCTCCATCATTTAAGCTTTTTAAGTGGAGGGTAAAGGAAACGGGTAGGGGGTTTTCTGGAAGTCCTTCCAGGATGTAGTCATCACCCTTTAAGCGGTCCTTCATTTCATTTAAGGCTTCTTCCTTGCTGGTAAATTCAACCTTATCAACACCCTCCATGGTCTTAAACTTTTTTTCAACCTCTGTTAGTTTGTCCTGGGGGGTATTATTTTCGAAAAAGACCACAATTTTTTGCAATTTGGCTCCCGATTCAAAAACCACTTGTTCTACATTAAGTACCATGAGAAGGACAAAGCCAAACATCAAAAGGACAAAAGTAATGGATACTACTGAAGCCACAGTCATGCCCAGGTTTCTCCACATGCCCACCAGGCCTTCTCGAATAATATTTCTAAATTGTCTGAGGGTTTTCATAATATCCCGCACTTTCTTGGTCAAATAAAATGGATCCATTTTCTAAGGAGACAACCCTTTTTTTCATGGCGTCCACAATTTCTCTGGCATGGGTTGCCATAACAATGGTAACCCCTTCTTGGTTAAATCGATCCAAGGCATCCATAATATCCTTGGCTGTATCAAAATCCAGGTTCCCCGTAGGCTCATCACAAACAAGTATTTTAGGCCGATGAATCATGGCTCGAGCAATACTAACCCTTTGGGATTCTCCCCCAGACAGCTCTGTTGGATAACAGTTTTGCTTGTCTTCCAAGTGGACAGTTTCCAGGACAGATTCTACCCGTTTCTTTATTTCACTACTACTTTCCCCGGTAATCTCCAAGGCATAGGCTATATTTTCAAAAACTGTCTTTCGATCTAGTAGACGGTAGTCTTGAAACACGACCCCGACTTCTCGTCTGAGTTTTGGAATTTTATATTTAGGCATGGCCGAAATATCTGTATCGTTAATGCGGATAAAGCCCTTGCTGACTTGTTCTTCTCTTATAAGTAATTTAATCATCGTTGACTTTCCGGCTCCACTTGCTCCAACAAGAAATACAAAATCCCCGGAAGGAATTTCTAGGCTGACATCATTGAGTGCCATAACCCCATTCTTATATTCCTTGTAGACATGATTAAAAATAATCAAAGCTATTCCTCCTCATTCCACTTTCTTCAATTTTATATTATAATATAAGTAGAATGAGATTGAAACTATTTTGTAAAAATTTGTTACTTTTTTGTTACTTATTTCCCTTTTAGGAGGATTTATGGATAAAAATACCTACCGTCGCTACTGGTTAGAAAGAAGAAAGACCTTCCAAGCAGAAAAAATTCAAGCTTTTCAAGAAGCCTTAGTGGACTTTCTCTCTAACCTGGAATCCCAAACTATCTTTTCTTATTTTAGTATTGAAGACGAACTCCCTACCCGCAAGGCCCTTTATTCCACCTGGCACCACCACCAAATCTTAATCCCTAGAACCAAGCCTCAAGACCGAAGCATGGAAGCCTGCCCCATCCGGTCCAAGGAAGACCTAGTAGCTGGTCCTTTTCATTTAATTGAGGCCAATACTCCTGCCTACAAGGGAAAGATTGACCTTTGTTTAGTTCCGGGCCTGGTCTTTGACCTCCAAGGCTACCGGATTGGCTACGGAGGAGGCTACTACGATCGTTTCCTAAAAGACCACCCCTGCTATTGCATTGGTCTTTGCCTGGAAGAACAAATCGTCCCTGACCTGGATCCTGCCTCTTACGATATCCCAGTCCAAGCCCTCTTTACTGAAAAGGGTCTAAGGGAAATCTAGTCATTTTTTCCTTTTATTTCAAGTTAAAGTAGACTATAATGGAATATGAAATGGAGGAGTTATTGAATGAATCGTTATATTGGAACAACTGTAAGAGGGATTCGAACTCCCATTGTTATGAATGGAGATCCCCTTATTGACATTGTGGTAGATTCTTTAGAGCGTGCATCTAAATCAGAAGGCATCGAATTTCGCGACAAGGACGTCGTTGCTGTCACTGAATCCTTAGTTGCTAGAGCTCAAGGAAACTATTGTACTACAGAAGAAATTGCCGCAGATATTAATTCAAAGTACTCCGGCGAAATTGGCCTTGTCTTCCCAATCTTAAGTCGGAACCGCTTTTCGATTTTATTAAAGGGGATTGCCCAAGCCGGTAAAAAAATTCATATTTTAATGAGCTATCCTGCCGATGAAGTGGGCAACCACTTAATCTTACCTGAGGCCCTCTATAAGAGTAAGACCAATCCCTATACCGATGTTTTAGAAGAAGACGAATTCCGTCATATCTTCGGTAAATTGGAACATGCCTTTACCGGTGTAGACTATGTTGACCTCTACCACAAGGTTTGTGGAAATACTCCAGTGGAAATCCACTTTGCCAACGACCCCTGTGCCATCTTAAATTATTGTGATGAAGTCCTGGTGGCCAGTATCCATACCCGGAAAAGAATTAAAGACATGCTAAAGCAAGCCGGTGCAAAGGTGGTTTACGGCCTGGATGATATTATGACTAGCCCTGGTGAAACTGGTGGCTACAACGATGATTATGGTCTTTTGGGATCCAACCTCAGCAATGACCACACAGTGAAGTTATTCCCTAGGAATGCCCAAAGCTTTGCTGAAGACCTTCAAAAACGCCTCTATGAAAAAACCAACAAGCATATTGAAGTTTTAGTCTATGGAGACGGCGCTTTTAAGGATCCAGTAGGACAAATTTGGGAACTTGCGGACCCTGTAGTCTCTCCTGGTTATACCAAGGGACTTTTGGGAACCCCCAACGAAATCAAGATGAAGTACGTTGCCGACAACCAACTGGAAGGCCTGTCTGATGATGAAAAATATGCTGTCCTAGAAGAAAAAATTAAGACCAAGCCAGAATCTCTGGTTGGAGCCGATGAAACCCTGGGAACCACTCCTAGAAACCTAACCGACCTTTTAGGGTCCTTAAGTGACCTTACCAGTGGTAGTGGAGACAAGGGAACCCCTGTGGTTTGGATTCAAGGATACTTTGACTCCTATGTTGACCAATAATTGAAAATAAAAGACTTTTAGACCAGCGGTTGAGCCTGACCTGAACCCCAAAATCCGGAATACGGATGGAGGGGTTTTTTGTATGCCAAAATACACAAAAGAATTTAAAATAAAACTAGTGCTAGAATATTTATCAGGAGAAACAGGCGGGCGTGAAAAGGTAGCTA
>NZ_OCTU01000010.1 GCF_900232945.1 Urinicoccus timonensis | reverse complement strand
GGTTGTTTCTGTTGGTGCTGATATTGCTTTTGATGCCGACCCTAAATTTTTTGCCTGTTTGGTTCGCTTTGAGTCTTCTTCGGTTCCGACTACCCTCCCGACTGCCTATGATGTTTATCCTTTGGATGGTCGCCATGATGGTGGTTATTATACCGTCAAGGACTGTGTGACTATTGACGTCCTTCCCCGTACGCCGGGCAATAATGTTTATGTTGGTTTCATGGTTTGGTCTAACTTTACCGCTACTAAATGCCGCGGATTGGTTTCGCTGAATCAGGTTATTAAAGAGATTATTTGTCTCCAGCCACTTAAGTGAGGTGATTTATGTTTGGTGCTATTGCTGGCGGTATTGCTTCTGCTCTTGCTGGTGGCGCCATGTCTAAATTGTTTGGAGGCGGTCAAAAAGCCGCCTCCGGTGGCATTCAAGGTGATGTGCTTGCTACCGATAACAATACTGTAGGCATGGGTGATGCTGGTATTAAATCTGCCATTCAAGGCTCTAATGTTCCTAACCCTGATGAGGCCGTCCCTAGTTTTGTTTCTGGTGCTATGGCTAAAGCTGGTAAAGGACTTCTTGAAGGTACGTTGCAGGCTGGCACTTCTGCCGTTTCTGATAAGTTGCTTGATTTGGTTGGACTTGGTGGCAAGTCTGCCGCTGATAAAGGAAAGGATACTCGTGATTATCTTGCTGCTGCATTTCCTGAGCTTAATGCTTGGGAGCGTGCTGGTGCTGATGCTTCCTCTGCTGGTATGGTTGACGCCGGATTTGAGAATCAAAAAGAGCTTACTAAAATGCAACTGGACAATCAGAAAGAGATTGCCGAGATGCAAAATGAGACTCAAAAAGAGATTGCTGGCATTCAGTCGGCGACTTCACGCCAGAATACGAAAGACCAGGTATATGCACAAAATGAGATGCTTGCTTATCAACAGAAGGAGTCTACTGCTCGCGTTGCGTCTATTATGGAAAACACCAATCTTTCCAAGCAACAGCAGGTTTCCGAGATTATGCGCCAAATGCTTACTCAAGCTCAAACGGCTGGTCAGTATTTTACCAATGACCAAATCAAAGAAATGACTCGCAAGGTTAGTGCTGAGGTTGACTTAGTTCATCAGCAAACGCAGAATCAGCGGTATGGCTCTTCTCATATTGGCGCTACTGCAAAGGATATTTCTAATGTCGTCACTGATGCTGCTTCTGGTGTGGTTGATATTTTTCATGGTATTGATAAAGCTGTTGCCGATACTTGGAACAATTTCTGGAAAGACGGTAAAGCTGATGGTATTGGCTCTAATTTGTCTAGGAAATAACCGTCAGGATTGACACCCTCCCAATTGTATGTTTTCATGCCTCCAAATCTTGGAGGCTTTTTTATGGTTCGTTCTTATTACCCTTCTGAATGTCACGCTGATTATTTTGACTTTGAGCGTATCGAGGCTCTTAAACCTGCTATTGAGGCTTGTGGCATTTCTACTCTTTCTCAATCCCCAATGCTTGGCTTCCATAAGCAGATGGATAACCGCATCAAGCTCTTGGAAGAGATTCTGTCTTTTCGTATGCAGGGCGTTGAGTTCGATAATGGTGATATGTATGTTGACGGCCATAAGGCTGCTTCTGACGTTCGTGATGAGTTTGTATCTGTTACTGAGAAGTTAATGGATGAATTGGCACAATGCTACAATGTGCTCCCCCAACTTGATATTAATAACACTATAGACCACCGCCCCGAAGGGGACGAAAAATGGTTTTTAGAGAACGAGAAGACGGTTACGCAGTTTTGCCGCAAGCTGGCTGCTGAACGCCCTCTTAAGGATATTCGCGATGAGTATAATTACCCCAAAAAGAAAGGTATTAAGGATGAGTGTTCAAGATTGCTGGAGGCCTCCACTATGAAATCGCGTAGAGGCTTTGCTATTCAGCGTTTGATGAATGCAATGCGACAGGCTCATGCTGATGGTTGGTTTATCGTTTTTGACACTCTCACGTTGGCTGACGACCGATTAGAGGCGTTTTATGATAATCCCAATGCTTTGCGTGACTATTTTCGTGATATTGGTCGTATGGTTCTTGCTGCCGAGGGTCGCAAGGCTAATGATTCACACGCCGACTGCTATCAGTATTTTTGTGTGCCTGAGTATGGTACAGCTAATGGCCGTCTTCATTTCCATGCGGTGCACTTTATGCGGACACTTCCTACAGGTAGCGTTGACCCTAATTTTGGTCGTCGGGTACGCAATCGCCGCCAGTTAAATAGCTTGCAAAATACGTGGCCTTATGGTTACAGTATGCCCATCGCAGTTCGCTACACGCAGGACGCTTTTTCACGTTCTGGTTGGTTGTGGCCTGTTGATGCTAAAGGTGAGCCGCTTAAAGCTACCAGTTATATGGCTGTTGGTTTCTATGTGGCTAAATACGTTAACAAAAAGTCAGATATGGACCTTGCTGCTAAAGGTCTAGGAGCTAAAGAATGGAACAACTCACTAAAAACCAAGCTGTCGCTACTTCCCAAGAAGCTGTTCAGAATCAGAATGAGCCGCAACTTCGGGATGAAAATGCTCACAATGACAAATCTGTCCACGGAGTGCTTAATCCAACTTACCAAGCTGGGTTACGACGCGACGCCGTTCAACCAGATATTGAAGCAGAACGCAAAAAGAGAGATGAGATTGAGGCTGGGAAAAGTTACTGTAGCCGACGTTTTGGCGGCGCAACCTGTGACGACAAATCTGCTCAAATTTATGCGCGCTTCGATAAAAATGATTGGCGTATCCAACCTGCAGAGTTTTATCGCTTCCATGACGCAGAAGTTAACACTTTCGGATATTTCTGATGAGTCGAAAAATTATCTTGATAAAGCAGGAATTACTACTGCTTGTTTACGAATTAAATCGAAGTGGACTGCTGGCGGAAAATGAGAAAATTCGACCTATCCTTGCGCAGCTCGAGAAGCTCTTACTTTGCGACCTTTCGCCATCAACTAACGATTCTGTCAAAAACTGACGCGTTGGATGAGGAGAAGTGGCTTAATATGCTTGGCACGTTCGTCAAGGACTGGTTTAGATATGAGTCACATTTTGTTCATGGTAGAGATTCTCTTGTTGACATTTTAAAAGAGCGTGGATTACTATCTGAGTCCGATGCTGTTCAACCACTAATAGGTAAGAAATCATGAGTCAAGTTACTGAACAATCCGTACGTTTCCAGACCGCTTTGGCCTCTATTAAGCTCATTCAGGCTTCTGCCGTTTTGGATTTAACCGAAGATGATTTCGATTTTCTGACGAGTAACAAAGTTTGGATTGCTACTGACCGCTCTCGTGCTCGTCGCTGCGTTGAGGCTTGCGTTTATGGTACGCTGGACTTTGTAGGATACCCTCGCTTTCCTGCTCCTGTTGAGTTTATTGCTGCCGTCATTGCTTATTATGTTCATCCCGTCAACATTCAAACGGCCTGTCTCATCATGGAAGGCGCTGAATTTACGGAAAACATTATTAATGGCGTCGAGCGTCCGGTTAAAGCCGCTGAATTGTTCGCGTTTACCTTGCGTGTACGCGCAGGAAACACTGACGTTCTTACTGACGCAGAAGAAAACGTGCGTCAAAAATTACGTGCAGAAGGAGTGATGTAATGTCTAAAGGTAAAAAACGTTCTGGCGCTCGCCCTGGTCGTCCGCAGCCGTTGCGAGGTACTAAAGGCAAGCGTAAAGGCGCTCGTCTTTGGTATGTAGGTGGTCAACAATTTTAATTGCAGGGGCTTCGGCCCCTTACTTGAGGATAAATTATGTCTAATATTCAAACTGGCGCCGAGCGTATGCCGCATGACCTTTCCCATCTTGGCTTCCTTGCTGGTCAGATTGGTCGTCTTATTACCATTTCAACTACTCCGGTTATCGCTGGCGACTCCTTCGAGATGGACGCCGTTGGCGCTCTCCGTCTTTCTCCATTGCGTCGTGGCCTTGCTATTGACTCTACTGTAGACATTTTTACTTTTTATGTCCCTCATCGTCACGTTTATGGTGAACAGTGGATTAAGTTCATGAAGGATGGTGTTAATGCCACTCCTCTCCCGACTGTTAACACTACTGGTTATATTGACCATGCCGCTTTTCTTGGCACGATTAACCCTGATACCAATAAAATCCCTAAGCATTTGTTTCAGGGTTATTTGAATATCTATAACAACTATTTTAAAGCGCCGTGGATGCCTGACCGTACCGAGGCTAACCCTAATGAGCTTAATCAAGATGATGCTCGTTATGGTTTCCGTTGCTGCCATCTCAAAAACATTTGGACTGCTCCGCTTCCTCCTGAGACTGAGCTTTCTCGCCAAATGACGACTTCTACCACATCTATTGACATTATGGGTCTGCAAGCTGCTTATGCTAATTTGCATACTGACCAAGAACGTGATTACTTCATGCAGCGTTACCATGATGTTATTTCTTCATTTGGAGGTAAAACCTCTTATGACGCTGACAACCGTCCTTTACTTGTCATGCGCTCTAATCTCTGGGCATCTGGCTATGATGTTGATGGAACTGACCAAACGTCGTTAGGCCAGTTTTCTGGTCGTGTTCAACAGACCTATAAACATTCTGTGCCGCGTTTCTTTGTTCCTGAGCATGGCACTATGTTTACTCTTGCGCTTGTTCGTTTTCCGCCTACTGCGACTAAAGAGATTCAGTACCTTAACGCTAAAGGTGCTTTGACTTATACCGATATTGCTGGCGACCCTGTTTTGTATGGCAACTTGCCGCCGCGTGAAATTTCTATGAAGGATGTTTTCCGTTCTGGTGATTCGTCTAAGAAGTTTAAGATTGCTGAGGGTCAGTGGTATCGTTATGCGCCTTCGTATGTTTCTCCTGCTTATCACCTTCTTGAAGGCTTCCCATTCATTCAGGAACCGCCTTCTGGTGATTTGCAAGAACGCGTACTTATTCGCCACCATGATTATGACCAGTGTTTCCAGTCCGTTCAGTTGTTGCAGTGGAATAGTCAGGTTAAATTTAATGTGACCGTTTATCGCAATCTGCCGACCACTCGCGATTCAATCATGACTTCGTGATAAAAGATTGAGTGTGAGGTTATAACGCCGAAGCGGTAAAAATTTTAATTTTTGCCGCTGAGGGGTTGACCAAGCGAAGCGCGGTAGGTTTTCTGCTTAGGAGTTTAATCATGTTTCAGACTTTTATTTCTCGCCATAATTCAAACTTTTTTTCTGATAAGCTGGTTCTCACTTCTGTTACTCCAGCTTCTTCGGCACCTGTTTTACAGACACCTAAAGCTACATCGTCAACGTTATATTTTGATAGTTTGACGGTTAATGCTGGTAATGGTGGTTTTCTTCATTGCATTCAGATGGATACATCTGTCAACGCCGCTAATCAGGTTGTTTCTGTTGGTGCTGATATTGCTTTTGATGCCGACCCTAAATTTTTTGCCTGTTTGGTTCGCTTTGAGTCTTCTTCGGTTCCGACTACCCTCCCGACTGCCTATGATGTTTATCCTTTGGAT
>NZ_OCTU01000011.1 GCF_900232945.1 Urinicoccus timonensis | reverse complement strand
TAAGCTATCTCGTAAAGAGATCAGTTTAAACAGAACCAAAAAAACTAAACAGTGTAAGAGAATGAACACACAAGCAAAAGCAAAAAGCGGAACTTCAGTGAAGAATCCGGAGTCAGTCTAAAGACGATAAAATGGAAAAAACTTTTTAATTGAGAGTTTGATCCTGGCTCAGGACGAACGCTGGCGGCGCGCCTAACACATGCAAGTCGAGCGATGAAATTTTAACCGATCTCTTCGGAGAGAAGATAAAATGGATTAGCGGCGGACGGGTGAGTAACACGTGAGAAACCTGCCTTTCACAAGGGGATAGCCTCGGGAAACCGGGATTAATACCCTATGACACATTTCCTTTGCATGAAAGAAATGTTAAAACTCCGGTGGTGAAAGATGGTCTCGCGTCTGATTAGCTAGTTGGTGGGGTAACGGCCTACCAAGGCCATGATCAGTAACCGGCCTGAGAGGGTGAACGGTCACATTGGAACTGAGACACGGTCCAAACTCCTACGGGAGGCAGCAGTGGGGAATATTGCACAATGGAGGAAACTCTGATGCAGCGACGCCGCGTGAGCGATGAAGGCTTTCGAGTCGTAAAGCTCTGTCCTATGGGAAGATAATGACGGTACCATAGGAGGAAGCCCCGGCTAACTACGTGCCAGCAGCCGCGGTAATACGTAGGGGGCGAGCGTTGTCCGGAATCACTGGGCGTAAAGGGTTCGCAGGCGGTCTATCAAGTCTGATGTGAAAGGCATGGGCTTAACCCATGTAAGCATTGGAAACTGATAGACTTGAGTTAAGGAGAGGTAAGTGGAATTCCTAGTGTAGCGGTGAAATGCGTAGATATTAGGAAGAATACCGGTGGCGAAGGCGACTTACTGGACTTAAACTGACGCTGAGGAACGAAAGCGTGGGGAGCAAACAGGATTAGATACCCTGGTAGTCCACGCTGTAAACGATGAGTGCTAGGTGTCGGGGTAACTCGGTGCCGCAGTTAACACATTAAGCACTCCGCCTGGGGAGTACGTGCGCAAGCATGAAACTCAAAGGAATTGACGGGGACCCGCACAAGCAGCGGAGCATGTGGTTTAATTCGAAGCAACGCGAAGAACCTTACCAAGGCTAGACATTTTATTGACCGGTCTAGAGATAGACCATTTCTTCGGAACAGTAAAACAGGTGGTGCATGGTTGTCGTCAGCTCGTGTCGTGAGATGTTGGGTTAAGTCCCGCAACGAGCGCAACCCTTACCTTTAGTTGCCAGCATTTCGGATGGGAACTCTAAAGGGACTGCCGATGATAAATCGGAGGAAGGTGGGGATGACGTCAAATCATCATGCCCTTTATGCCTTGGGCTACACACGTGCTACAATGGTCGGTACAGAGAGCAGCGAGCGAGCGATCTCAAGCGAATCTCAAAAAGCCGATCTCAGTTCGGATTGCAGGCTGCAACTCGCCTGCATGAAGTCGGAGTTGCTAGTAATCGCGAATCAGAATGTCGCGGTGAATGCGTTCCCGGGTCTTGTACACACCGCCCGTCACACCATGGGAGTTGGTAATACCCGAAGCCGCCGAGCTAACCATTTGGAGGCAGGCGTCGAAGGTAGGATCAATGACTGGGGTGAAGTCGTAACAAGGTAGCCGTATCGGAAGGTGCGGCTGGATCACCTCCTTTCTAAGGAGTTCAAAANAGAAGTGGCCTTTGAGCAATCAAGACATTTCTTAACTCTTACACTGGATTTTTTGGCTCTGGCATGGACCTGTAGCTCAGCTGGTTAGAGCGCACGCCTGATAAGCGTGAGGTCGGTGGTTCGAGTCCACCCAGGTCCACCACAACTAAACTTCGGTTTAGTTTAGATGCACAATGAAAACTACATACTCCAATTTTTAAAAGTAAGAATGAGATTTTCAAATTATTCAATAACGAGAGTAAAGAAAAGACATTTTTACCGGATAGAAAAACAGTTTTAAGGAAAACTGAAACAAAGGTCAAGTTAGAAAGAGCATCAGGTGGATGCCTTGGCACCAAGAGCCGATGAAGGACGTGATAAGCTGCGAAAAGCAACGGGGAGTCGCAAATAGACGTTAATCCGTTGATGTCCGAATGGGGAAACCCGTATGAGCAAACCTCATACATCCTGTCATGAATCCATAGTGGCCGGAAGGAAGACCGGGGGAACTGAAACATCTAAGTACCCCGAGGAAAAGAAAGAAACCTCGATTTCCCAAGTAGCGGCGAGCGAACGGGAAAGAGCCCAGGAGCGTAACGACTGATTTTGTATAGTAGAAGAATCTGGGAAGATTCGCCAAAGAGGGTAACAGCCCCGTACATGAAATGCAAAATGAGCGAACTCCGAAGAGTACCACGAGACACGTGAAACCTTGTGGGAAGATAGGGGGACCACCCCCTAAGGCTAAATACTCCTTGGTGACCGATAGCGCATAGTACCGTGAGGGAACGGTGAAAAGAACCCCGGGAGGGGAGTGAAATAGAATCTGAAACCTGATGTTTACAAGCAGATAAAGTGGTTTTAGGCCACGATATCGTACTTTTTGTAGAACGGGCCAGCGAGTTATGATTTCAAGCAAGGTTAAGAAGAAAAACTTTGGAGCCGCAGGGAAACCGAGTCTGAATAGGGCGAAGAGTTTGAAGTTGTAGACCCGAAACCGTGTGATCTATCCATGGGCAGAGTGAAGTGTTGGTAAAACGACATGGAGGCTCGAACCGGGTAACGTTTAAAAGTTATCGGATGACCTGTGGATAGGGGTGAAAAGCCAATCGAACACGGAGATAGCTGGTTCTCCTCGAAATAGCTTTAGGGCTAGCCTGTAGGAAGACTGTTTGGGGGGTAGAGCACTGAATCGCCAAGGGACATGTGATGTTACCGCGGCCTATCAAACTCCGAATACCCAAACAAAGCCTATGGAGTCAGACAGTGAGGGATGAGCTTCATTGTCGAAAGGGAAAGAGCCCAGACCACCGACTAAGGTCCCAAAATACTATTTAAGTGGGAAAGGATGTGGAGTTACTCAGACAACTAGGATGTTGGCTTAGAAGCAGCCATCCATTGAAAGAGTGCGTAATAGCTCACTAGTCAAGTGACTCTGCGCCGAAGATAACCGGGGCTAAAATAGATACCGAAGTCGTGGAACGTATAACGTTGGTAGAGGAGCATTGTATAGACGACGAAGCAAAAGGCGTAAGCCATTGTGGAGACTATACAAGAGAGAATGCTGGCATGAGTAGCGAGAGGTGAGTGAGAATCTCACCCGTCGAAAACCCAAGGATTCCTGAGGAAGGCTCGTCCACTCAGGGTAAGTCGGGACCTAAGGCGAGGCTGAAAAGCGTAGTCGATGGACAACAGGTGGAAATTCCTGTACCGATGGTATTGTTGATGATGGAGTGACGCAGGAGGGGAAATAGAGCGCCCAGTTGGTGAGGCGTGCAAGCACAAAGGCAAGAAGATAGGCAAATCCGTCTTCTGCAGATGCTAAAGTGTGATGCGGATTGAAAACAAGTAGAGAAGTCTAAACGAACCAAACTGCCAAGAAAAGCTTCTAAGAGATACCATTGCCCGTACCGTAAACCGACACAGGTAGGTGAGGAGAGAATCCTAAGACGAGCGGAAGAACCTTTGTTAAGGAACTCGGCAAAATGACCCCGTAACTTCGGGAGAAGGGGAGCCCCTGTAAAAGGGGGCCGCAGTGAAAAGGCCCAAGCGACTGTTTACCAAAAACACAAGTATCTGCGAAGTCGAAAGACGAAGTATAGGTGCTGACACCTGCCCGGTGCTGGAAGGTTAAGGGGACGAGTTAGCGTAAGCGAAGCTCTGAGCTGAAGCCCCAGTAAACGGCGGCCGTAACTATAACGGTCCTAAGGTAGCGAAATTCCTTGTCGGGTAAGTTCCGACCCGCACGAAAGGTGTAACGATTTGGGCACTGTCTCAACAAAGGATCCGGTGAAATTGTAGTAGCGGTAAAGATGCCGCTTACCCACGACAGGACGGAAAGACCCCGTGGAGCTTTACTGTAGGTTGACATTGGATTTTGGGATAAACTGTACAGGATAGGTGGGAGGCAAAGAACCATGTACGCCAGTATATGGGGAGCCATTGGTGGGATACCACTCTTTTTATCTTAGAATTCTAACCGACTTCCGTGAAACCGGAAGCGGGACACTGTCAGTCGGGCAGTTTGACTGGGGCGGTCGCCTCCGAAAGAGTAACGGAGGCGTTCAAAGGTTCCCTCAGCACGGACGGAAATCGTGCGCAGAGTGCAAAGGCAGAAGGGAGCTTGACTGCGAGAGCGACAACTCGAGCAGATGCGAAAGCAGGACTTAGTGATCCGGTGGTACCGCGTGGAAGGGCCATCGCTCAACGGATAAAAGCTACCCCGGGGATAACAGGCTTATCTCCCCCAAGAGTCCACATCGACGGGGAGGTTTGGCACCTCGATGTCGGCTCGTCTCATCCTGGGGCTGAAGTAGGTCCCAAGGGTTGGGCTGTTCGCCCATTAAAGAGGCACGCGAGCTGGGTTCAGAACGTCGCGAGACAGTTCGGTCCCTATCCGTCGTGGGCGCAGGAAATTTGAGAGGAGCTATCCTTAGTACGAGAGGACCGGGATGGACAAACCGCTGGTGCATCAGTTGTACTGCCAAGTGCACAGCTGAGTAGCTACGTTTGGACTGGATAAGAGCTGAAGGCATCTAAGCACGAAGCCAACCTCGAGATGAGATTTCCCATCGAAAGAATAAGGCCCCTTGAAGAAAATGAGGTAGATAGGCTTCAGGTGGAAGCACAGCAATGTGTGGAGCTAAGAAGTACTAATCGGCCGAAGACTTGACCAAGGAAAAATTGGAGGATGTAGGATCCGGTGACCATAGCAAGAGGGTACCACCCGTAACCATACCGAACACGGAAGTTAAGCCTCTATGCGCCGATGATACTTGGTTGGCAACGACCTGGGAAAGTAGGCTATTGCCGGACA
>NZ_OCTU01000004.1:171006-207811 GCF_900232945.1 Urinicoccus timonensis | reverse complement strand
ATATATTAAATGGTACAATGAGGATAGGATTAAAACAAAATTAAACGGAATGTCCCCTGTTATGTACAGATTACATTCCGCTTAAAATATTATTAAATTGTTCCGTGTTTACGGGTTCAGGTCAATCAATGGTCAAAGTTTCAGTCAATGTAAAGCTTTCCGTAATGATAATGGTGGTTTTTTCATCACCAGCATCAGCAATTGCCTTTTTTAATTCTTCAAAACTCTTTACTTTAATAGTTTTTTCGGGCGTTTTAGCTGGGCTACCAAAGGCCATAGGTTCTTTTGCCAAGGAGTCCACTTCTAAAACTTTACCTTCTTTCAAAAGGCTATTTTCTTCCAAAGAAGCTTTCTTGACTTCTTCCTGGTCCAAGTCTGGCCCAGCTTGTTCAGAAACTGACTTAGGGGTTTCCAATGATTTATCCTCATGAGAATTTTCCTTAGGAGTCTCTACTAAATCAGGCTCTTCCTTTGGAGAAGCTTGGTTTTCTTGGTCTAGACTTCCGGGAACTTCAGGAGATTCTTCCTTAGAAGTTTCTACTAAATCAGGATCTTTCTTTAAAGAAGCTTGATTTTTTTGACCTAGATTTTCGGGAGTCTTAGAAGCCCCTATTGAATCAGATATTTCCTTTGATACAGTTTGATTCTTTTGGGCCCCATCTTCATGAGAAGGAGAAGACTGGTTTTCATTTTCTCTTTCTTTAGTTTGTTCAGCCTTCGAAGAATCCTGGCTAGGAATATCACTGTCTAGCTGCCTAGGTCGAGCAGGGGAATTTTCTCTTTCTGAATTTGCAAAAACTGGAAAATTTAGCAAGAGAAAAAAACCAAGGAATAGGACTAAAAATAAGTAATTCTTTTTAGGATTTTGTATTTTTTTCATTGTAACCTCCTTTCATTATATATTTAGCATAAAAGAATATTATACTATTTACCTATAATATCACAATATTGGAAAGAATTCTAGAAAAGAGTTAAATAAAAAGATTATAAGAGTTAAATAAAAAGATTATAAATGTAGGATAGGAGGTTAGGGAGGAAGAATTTTTTAGTGGGAAGTAGCTTACAACTTTTATAAGGCCCATATTTTCTCATAAAAAAGACCCCAAATGGGGGTCTTGGCTCATATTTCTATCTATATTCTCCTCTAAAAAGGGTTGTTCCTACAAAAAAGACAGTATTTTGACCTGGAGAAGAGTCTTTGGAGTAATTTCCTACTCGGATTTTGACATTTAAATACTGGTAGTTGGGGTTCATCATATTGGCTCGGTGGCCAGGTGAATTCCACCACATGGTGTAAAAAGTTTGGGCAAGAAAGCTTTCATTGGTCATGAGTTTCAGACTTCGAGCACTTATTTTTTGGCTGCTGGAAGTTTGGGTCATGTCGGCTAGGTTCTCACCATGGGGAGTGGTGAGAATTTGGGGTTGGAGATAGTCAAGGACGGTGCTCCAAGGTCTGCCATCCAGACGGACATGGACCCTACCATCGACGTCAATAGACCCATTTTTCAAAAGTTCTTCGGTCCGGATG
The DNA here is from genome assembly GCF_900232945.1 of Urinicoccus timonensis. Classification (GTDB taxonomy): domain Bacteria; phylum Bacillota; class Clostridia; order Tissierellales; family Peptoniphilaceae; genus Urinicoccus; species Urinicoccus timonensis. Next base: position 206,283 of record NZ_OCTU01000004.1, on the reverse strand, counting down.
GAGCAAGCCTGGTCTAGGTCCTGGGCCCAAGTCAGGTCTTCTAGGCCCAACCTCCTACGGTCGGCATTGACCAAGGCTAAGAATTGCATTTGGAATTTTTTATGGTCAAAACTTTTTCCACTATTAAAATCTCGAAATGCATTGGCCGTGTTAGGGGATGGAGTCTTTTTACTTTCAGAACTCTTAGGAGCTTGTTTGCCAGGCCCTTGTTCCGGAAGGATTTTGCCAGGAATCTTTATTTCTGGGTCCTTCTTGTTGGGATTTTTAGGAGATGGTCCTTGGAAGTTACTTTCCATAGCATTGTAAATCATGGTAAAGACGTCTCCACGTTTGGCAGAGGCCTGGGCACTCAGCTTGGGTAAGCCACTGTTGGGACCCAGGATCTTCATATCAATGGACCATTGGATCCAAGACAAGGGCCAGGAAGCATTTTCGACATCCCAGGGGGTTAAGTCAGACTTATTGGCGGCGACTAAAATTTTTATCATTTCAATATTACTAATGTTTCGGTCGGGGCCAAAGGTTCCATTGGGGTAGCCTACAATAGCTGGAACTCCATGGGGATTTTTAAGGAAGCAGGCCTTGTCTATATAGGGCTTAGCCCAATAGTTATTGGGAACGTCCTTAAAATTAGGGGAAGCTTGGCCTGTAAGGTCTGGTCCCTTGATTTTAGTCAATAAAACAGCAAGTTCAGCCCGACTAATGGGCTTGTCCAGTCCCAGGGTTCCGTCGGGATAACCACTGACTACGCCGGAATTTTTTAAGCTGTTAATTTTATCCTGCCGGCTAAGGGCCAAGACGGACTGGGGAGCCAGGGCAAGGGCTAGGACAAAAACCATTACTAGATAGCTACACCACTTTTTCATAAGAACCTCCTTTTTTAATTTAGAAACAGTGGATCCTTTACCTATTCATGAACTGTGAATAAGGCAAACTTTATACCAACAGTGTAAGCTATTTCTAGGAAGTTTACAAGACCTGGACCTAGGGAAAATAGCTATAGTTCCGGGGGATGCCCCCTATCTTAGATAGTATGAGGTAGATGGTGGGAAAGAAGGTCTCGGTATTTATTCTTTTGGGAAACTTATGGTATGATAAAGAAAAGATTGGTGAGACAGGACTTTTAGCCTGTAAGGAATAAAGTACTTGTGATGAGATTGAAAGTAGACTGAAGGAGGGCTTGATATGGATAGAGAAAAGAAGATTCTTTCCCTTGACTTGGGAAGTCAAGATATTGCCATAGTAAATGGCGTTTGTAAAAAAGACTTATTAGAAGGGGATGGGTTTTTATTTTTAACCGGTCCCTTTACAAAGTCCAACCTGCCAGTGGGGGGACGGTTTAATATTCTGGCTAGGGATGTCCATTCCAAAAAGATCGTCCAGTCAAACTCTGGAGGGGCTTGGGGAAGACGCTTGGCCTATGCAGGTTTTGACGGACTTTTCATCAAGGGAAAATCTCCTGAACCGGTGCGACTTGTCATTGATGGCCGGCAAGAAGAGGCAAAGGTGGAGTTTTTAAGGGGAGACTCTCTATGGGGCCTGGGGTCCAGGGAGGTCCATAAGAGGCTCCAAGACCTTTATGGTCCTGATTCATCCTCTATCTATATCGGCCCCGGGGGAGAAAGAGGTCTGCTTTTGGCTTGCTTGATCCAAGATAGAGATAGGGCCAGTGGGAGAAAGTCTTTCGGGGCCCTTTTGGGCCAGAAAAACCTCAAGGCCATTAGCCTTCTTTCCAAGGAAAGTCTTCATTTGGACAAAGAGTCCATGAAAAAGAGGTTGGAAGAAGACTCAGGCGGTCAAGAGGACCTCTTGCTTCCTATTATTGAAAGTCTGGGGGCTCCTTTTTCAGAAGAAATTTTTCAAGAAAGAAGGGCCCGGGCCCTGGAAGAAAATTTAAATCCTTCCTGCTATTCTTGTCCTATCCTATGTAACAAGGGGAGGATGGGGAAAAAAGACCCCAAGGACCACAAGTATTTTTGGAAGTTTAACCCCCAAGATAGGGAGGTTTATAATAAAAAGGCCAATGCCTTGGCGGATGACCTGGGCCTGGATACCCTGGGCCTGGTAAACTATTTAGAGGATGCCATGGAAGAGGAGGGGGGCCTGACCTGGCAAGACCCCCAAGGGATTTTGGACTTTATTCAGGATGCAGTAGATGACCCCAAACTCGGATGTAGAATCAATGACTTTATTCGAGAAACGGCCCAAGACAGAGGGGCTAAGAAAGGACTTAAGACCACTTCTGAAGCCATGAAGAAAAGAGACTCCTTCTTTGAAATCCTGGACTTGTTAGGACTTTGTATCTTTGCGGGAAGAAGACTGGAAGAAGAAGACTTACGGGCCCTAACCAATGCAGTGACGGGAGAAAAACTAACTAGGGAAGAATTTTTAACCCTTAAAGTCTTGGACTAGAAGGCATAAAAAAACCGGTAGATTTCTAAGGATCTACCGGTTTTTCTATGTTTTTATCATTTAAGATAGTTTTAGCAATTTTTGATTTTCAATGGTAATAACATGGTCAAAAAGTCCTTCATCAAGACTATCGTGAGAAACGATAATTAAAAGTCTTTTGTCAGCTTCTTTTTGCCAGTCCAGGGCAATGGCCAGGGCCAGGTCTCTGGATTTGACATCCATTTGAGAAAAGGGCTCATCTAGAATTAGGGTCTCCTTTGCGCTTAGAAGGGAGCGAATAAAGGCAAATTTTTGTCTTTCACCCCCTGAAAGGACATCAACCGAGCGGTTGACTAGGGAGGAAACGCCTAAATCTTGGGCCAATTTTTGCCAGACTTTTTCATGGCCCTGGACAAGCTTAAAATTGTCCAGGCCTGTTTTTTTATAGAGATAGATTTGTTGGGGTTGGTAGGTGATTTTTTGATCACTGCTTATCTTTCCCTGCACCAGGTTTCCATAGCCTAGGATGGCTGTTAGGAGGGTGCTTTTGCCAGATCCGTTTCTTCCTTTAAATAGGTAGGAAGATCCATCTTCAAAGGTGAATTTTTCGATTTTGAACAATTCCCTATCTCGCAGTTTGCAAACAACATTATTAAGTTCGATCATTTTCGGCCACCTTTGAAAATTTCATTGCGGAAAAGCTAACTATTAGAGAAATGATTACCAGGATGAATCCCAACTGGAGGGCCATTTGGTAGTTGCCCTTGTTGTTTTCAAGGACAATTGCCGAGGTCATGACCCGGGTCTTAAAACGGATATTTCCACCCACAATCATTACAGCACCGACTTCAGCCAGGGCTCTGCCAAAGCCTGAAATCATAGCCGCAATGATGGACATCTTGATTTCCCTGGGGACTTGCTTGAGTATTTTAAAGGGACTCAAGCCCAGACCCAAGGAGTTCAAAAGATAAGTGTCTCGAATGGGCATAATAGCCGGGAATATTTGAGAACAAATGATGGGAATAACGATGAGCATTTGCGCAATGACGATAACCTTGCCGGTATAGAGCCATTTAAGGCTGCCTAGAATTCCATGGTTGGAAAAAATAAGATAAACCACAATCCCTGCAATAACAGGGGGCAGGCCTGTAAAGGCTGTAAATACTGGTCTTAGAAATCTACTTGTTTTATTTTCATAAATCCCCAAAAGAATCCCCAAGGGGATGGCTATAATTGAGGAAAGAAGAGTTGAAAGACAACAAAGTTTCAAGGTTAAAAGCACAATGCTTAGGGTTTCGTTCATTCCTATCTCCTGTTCACATTATTCGCCACTAATAAATAGTTGTTGGCCGTATTCTTCTACACCGTATTTGTCGATTAATTGAGCAGCTTTTTCGCTGGTCATCCAGTCTTGGAATTCTTTGGCAAGTTCAGTGTTGACACCTTCAACCTTGTCAGGGTTGATAAGAATGATGGAGTATACATTTTTCAATGCTTCAGATTGGTCAACCAATACTTTTAAGTTAAGGTCTTTTTCCATGGAAAGGAAGGTAGCAAGGTCTGTTAAAGCGTAGCCTTGTTTTTCATTGGCAAACTTTAAGGTTGCGCCCATTCCATCTCCAAGAGAGTTGTAGTTTTCGTTGGCTTTTAAATCTTCAGGGTTTAGACCAGCTTTTTCCCAAATAGTTAATTCTTTCTTGTGGGTACCGGATTCGTCTCCTCTAGAAACAAATGGAGCCTTGGCATCGTTAATTAGCTTAAAGGCTTCTTCAGCTTGTTTACCAGCAATTTTTGCTGGGTCATCCTTAGGTCCTACAATGACAAAGTAGTTGTGCATAAAGGAAATACGGTCCATACCAAATCCTTCGTCAACAAATTCTTTTTCAGCCTTAGGAGAGTGGACTAGGATTACATCGGCATTTCCTTGGCGACCATCTTCAATGGCTGCACCGGATCCCTTGGATACAATTTCCATTTCGATGTTTATATCATCTAATAGAGGTTGTCTTAAATAGTCCATAAGACCTGAATCGTTGACACTCGTTGTTGTTGTTAATCTCAATTTTTTTACGTCTCCCTTTTCTTCTGTTTGACTAGCTGCTGCATTATTTTCGCCACCATTAGCAGGGGCATTGTCTTTATTACCGCAAGCGGCAAGGGCTAAGACAGTCAGCATAACTAAAGTTATAATCTTCCAATTTTTTTTCATTTTGACTCCACCTTTCTCTAATGTTGTTTGACAATGTTATTTATTATCTCAAGCCCATGAAACAGGGCCTGCAAGATAGCAGTTAAACATTCTTCCACAGCCTTTGGGCTGCCAGGAAGGTTGATGATTAGGGTTTGATTTCGAACCCCGGCCACAGCTCTTGAAAGCATCCACATGGGAGTTTTTTCTTTTGAGGCCAAGAGCATGGCCATGGAAATTCCAGGAACTTGTCGGTGGATGACTTCTAGGGTGGCATCTGGGGTGACATCTCTTGGGGCTAGGCCCGTACCACCGGAAGTGATGACTAGGTTGACTTTTTCTTGGTCTGCCAGGTGGATCAATTCCTCCTTGAGACGGTCTTTGTCATCCGGCAAAATATTTTCATAAACACACTGGTAATGAGGTTCTTTTAAGATTTTTTGAATGGTATCGATACAAAGGTCCTTGTTTTCCCCACTAGATCTTGTATCACTGGCTATGACGATGGCATAATTAAACATTTTCTTCCCTCACAAAGTCTCCGGATTTTCCACCGGTTTTTTTCATTAGTTTGATATCGTCGATAATCATTGATTTATCCAGGGCCTTACACATGTCATAGACAGTTAAAAGTCCTGCAGAAACACCACTTAAGGCCTCCATTTCTACACCGGTTTTACCTTGACAGCTAACGGTAACCTGGCAATAGAGGTCATTTTCTTCAAATTCAAAATTTACCTTGATTGAGCTTAAGAAGAGGGGGTGGGCCATGGGGATTAGGTCAGAACATTTTTTTGCTCCCTGGATGGCAGCCACCTGGGCAATGGCTAGGACATCGCCTTTTTTTAATTTTAAATCCTTAATGGCCTGGACTGTCTCTTCCCGGAGCCGAATCCGGCCCTGGGCAATGGCAGTACGGTGGCTAACTTCTTTTTGGGAAACATCCACCATTTGGCCACGATTGTTTTCGTCCATATGGGTAAATTGACTTGCCATTTATCCTCCTATTCTATTCATGGATTCTTGACTGGTTTGCCTTTCCAAGAGATGGTGCCTTTCAGGCTTAGCTTGGGTGGCCCGGTCAATAAGAGGGCGGATATCCTCCCCCTTTCGCAAGGGAGTCATAAGGTCCAAGCTGGAATCACTGTGGAGGCAGGGTTTTACCTTGCCGTCAGAAGTGAGTCTTAGGCGGTTGCATGCTTGGCAAAAGTGTTGAGAAATGGGACGGATAAGGCCCACTCGTCCTTGGGCCCCCTCTAGACGATAGAGCTGGGCAGGGGAGTGGGGATCGTCTCTTTCTACTTCCAACAAACCGTCAAATTTCAAGACTTCATCACAGGATAAAAAGTGTTTTTGAGCAAAATCTTGGGTTTGACCAATGGGCATCAATTCAATAAAACGAAGGTCTAGAGGGTAGTCCTTGGTCAATTGGATCAAGTCTCCAATTTCATCATCATTGATTCCCTTCATGAGAACAGCGTTAATTTTGACGCCCAAGCCCACATTTAGGGCCTCTTCCAGGCCCTGCCAAACCTTGTCAAAACCGTCATAGTGGGTTATTTTTTCAAATTTTTGAGCATTTAAGGTGTCTAGAGAAAGATTGACTCTTTGAATCCCAGCAGCCTTTAGGTCTTGGGCATAGTCTTTTAGGAGATAGCCATTGCTAGTCAAGGCAAAATCCTTGATTTTTTCGATTTTTCCCAAGGACTCAATTAGGGCCAGGACATTTTTCCTTAAGAGGGGTTCTCCACCTGTCAGTCTCACCTTATTAATACCCTTTTCTACAAAAGTATGCACAAGATAATAGATTTCTTCTAAAGTTAAAATCTCTTGGCGACTTTTTGCCACCAGGCCCTCCTGGGGCATACAATAGCCACAGCGAAAGTTACATAAGTCGGTAATGGAAACTCTTAAATAGTTGATTTCTCTTTGAAATTTATCCTTCATAATATCTCACATGGCCACTTTGAGATGTTGTATAGCCTCCCAGGGCATTTACAGCATCTCTAAAAACTTGGGATTCTAACATTTGGATTAGCTTTTGGATGGGCTCAAGTTCTAAACTTTCTTTCTTCAAGACAAACTCATAATCCTCATCTTGGAGGTAGATGAAGTCCAGCCCCATTTTAATAGCAGCCGATTCTACACCTACAGCAAAGTCCACATCCTTATTTTTAACGGCCAAGGCAGCAGCCAGGTGGGTGGTTACCTCATGGTCATAGCCTGGGATTTCAGAAGGATCAATTCCTTCCAGGCCCAGGAGGTAGTCAAAGAGAACTCGGGTGCCAGCCCCTCTTTGACGGTTGACCATTTTTAAGCCCCTTAAATCTTTAATAGCTTGGATGTTTTTGGGGTTGCCTTTTTCCACCATAAGGCCTTGTCTACGACCTACAACTTGGATCATGGCCATTTCCTGTCCCTTGAAAAGAAGATTCACGGCTTCGTTGTTGTAGCTTCCATCCTTGCCCAAGAGGTGGGAAGGGGCAAGGTGGCAGTTGTCTTTTAAAAGAGCATTAAGGCCGGCCAAGGACCCTACATGGGAGGAAAGAAGACGGTAGTCCGAGCCTTCCTTAGCAAAGAGATCGTTAATCAAGTCCAGGACCATGTCGTGGGATCCGATACTTACAATACGGTTTTCAAGATCTTTGACTTCTACATGGTCGTGGAGGCGGACCTGGGCATATTGGTCTTTTAAATAACCTTCAGAATTTCTAGGAATAATCAAATAGCCGTCACTTTGGGAGAGGGAATAGGAGCTGCCGGCCCCACGATCCATGGGGGTAAAAAAGAGCTTGTCCTTAATTTTTCCAATTTTAACCCGGACGTATTCGGTATTTTTTAAGGCTCCAATAACTGGTCTGGTCAATTGGCCTTCAAGATAGGTGTGATTTATTGTCTTCAGGTGCATCTTTTTTTCCAAAAGAGGTCGGATGACTTCTTGGAAGACAATGTGGCCGGAAACGGGATAGCCTGGAATACCAATAAAGGGTTTGCCTTGAATAGAGGCAATAACAGCGGGCTTTCCAGGTTTAATGGAGATTCCATGGGCCAAGAGCTGGCCCAGGTCTTGGGCGATACTGGAGGTGTAGTCATCTCGGCCGGCACTGGAACCTGCATTCATAAGGACCAGGTCGTAGTCTTCTATGGCCTTGGCTACAGTTTCTCTTAAAAGGTCCCTGTCGTCTTTAACAATGGGCAAAACTTCTGCTTGGGCTCCCATTTCTTCTGCCATGGCTACAAACATGGCGGAGTTGGATTCGATGATTTGTCCAATCTTTAAGTCCTCATCACCAGAGACGATTTCATCTCCAGTGGGGATAATTGCAATGCGAGGTTTTTTTAGGACCTTGACAGTTTTTAAACCTGCTGAAAGCATAATAGATAGGTCAATAGGAATAAATTGATGGAATTGGGGGAAAATCAAGTCCTTTTCAATAATGTCCTCTCCAATGGGACGGACATTTTCCCAGGGGTGGACAGGGGCTTGGATGATGATTTCATCGTCTTTTTCCAGGACATCTTCAATCATAATTACAGCATCATAGGGTTTGATTAGGGGGTCTCCTGTATCACAATAGGCGAAATCATCCTTGGACAGGGTCAGGGGTTTGTGTTCCCGGGCAGTCATGGTTTTTTGACTTTCCACCATGACACCATCCATGGCACAAGAGTGGAAGGAGGGGGAACTGTATTTTGAATAAACTTCTTCCCAGGCAACTCGTCCAAGAGAATCCCGGACCTTAATTTCTTCTACTTCTAATTGCTTATAAAAATCTTTAAAGGCTTCATCAATTAATTGGTTGACTTCTTCTAAAGATTTAGTTTTTAAATATCGGTTTCTCATTTTAAAAGTGTACACCAAAGGGTTTCCCCTTTCTCCTTTCCTTCTTCATTTTCACTAATGATAAAATAGGCATTTGCTTTTTTAAATAGGGAAATATTTCCTGATGCGGCAAAAACTGGTTGGGCCAATAAGTTTTGGCCGTCTTTTTCTAAATGGACAAATTGCACCTTGGCTCTTCCAGGACTGGAGGCGACGTTTCGGCTCAGAATTGCCGGAAAGGAAAGTGGCCTAGGTGACCCATAAAATTCTTCCAGGGCCCTTTGGAAAAAGACCTTAAAGACGGTATAGCAACTTACGGCATGGCCGGGAAGCCCTAGGACTATTTTTTTCCCATCGCTAGAAAAGCTGGTGGGCTTTCCTGGTTTAATGGCAATACCATGAACCAAGAGGCCGGGATGGAAATTTTCTGCCACCAGGCGGGGGACAAAGTCCTTTTCGCCCTTGGAACTAGACCCACTAATTAAGACGAGATCTACGTCTTGGGCCTTGAGCTCCCTCTCAATATCTTCTTTTACATCTTTGACATGTTTCTTTTCCAAAACCTCTAGACCCGCTTCTCGGGCCAAGGCTTCCAGGGAATAGGAATTGACATCTCGAATCTTTCCCAGGGGGATGTCTGCTTCAGGAGGGAGGATTTCGTCTCCTGTGGAAATAATCCTGGTCTTGAGTTTTTCAAACACCCGAATCTTTCCATAGCCCAGGTCTGCACAAAGGGCAACCACTTGAGGAGTTACCCTTTGACCTCTTCGAAAGAAGAGGTCACCCTTTTTGGCATCATCTCCCAGGTCAATAATATTTTCCAAAAAGCTTACGGGTTTGTAAACTGCAATGACTTGGTCGGTTATGAATTCAGCATATTCAATGGGAACCACAGCATCAGCTCCCGGGGGAACCATGCCACCTGTAAAAATTTGACTGCCTTGGTTTGCGTCCAGGGATTTTTTTGGCACCTGGCCCATTTCAATGGTCTCTTGAAAGTCCAGGATGGTGGGGATGCTAGAAGAAGCTCCTACCACCGACTTATGGCAAAGGGCGAAACCATCCATGGTGCTCCGACTAAAGGCAGGGATGTCTTCCTTGGCAAGGATATCCTGGGCCAGGGTATAGCCCAGGGCATCTTCAACTTTTATTTCTTTTTCTCTTTTAAAATCCAGGGAGCCCATTGTTTCAACACAAAGATCAATGGAATCTTGCAAGGATTTTACCTGCAATAAATCAATATCCATTTTTTACTCCTAATTTCTCATAAACTGTATTTAAATCTTACTTTATTATATAATTATAGTATCACAAAAGTAAAAATTATTGTAAAGATAGAGAGAAAAAAGGAGCAAGAGAATGGCAAAAGTAATATCGGTAAATCGGTCCAAGGAAAAAGGAGTGGTTAAAAAACCTATAAAGGAAGGAAACTTTATCCAAGACTTTGGTTTGGAAGGCGATGGCCACGGGGGGCCTTGGCATAGACAGGTGAGCCTTTTGGCCCAAGAAAGCATCGACAAGATGAAAAAAAACCTGCCAAATTTAAAGCCAGGGGACTTTGCAGAAAATATTACCACCCAAGGATTGGTTTTATATGAACTACCCATAGGAAGCCTATTAAAGATAGGAGATCTGGAACTTAGGGTGACCCAAATAGGCAAGGAATGCCATCAGGGTTGCGCCATAAAACAAGAGGTGGGCCAGTGTGTTATGCCTAAGGAAGGAATCTTTGCAAGGGTGGAAAAAGCCGGAATCATTAAAGCGGGAGATGAAATTCAACTTATAAAAAAAGAAAAAGAAGGTGCCTAAAAAATAAAAAAAAGACTTTTACAGATTTTTGACAATAAGGTTAAAGTGTGCTATTTTTATAGTAAATAGAGGTTATAAATTGCAAGCTTTTCTAGGAAATGGAAATCGTTTTTTTATCTTCCTTAAGCCTATAGCCCCTATGGTAGGAATGTCGCAGAATGATCGGTTTTAGTTTTATTAGAGGGGGTAATTATGGGTAAACTATTGAAACCGGGAGAAATTCTCGAAGCTACATCGAATATTGGGCTTGCTAAAGCCAACACAAAACCTATCAACCAAGTGATCTTAGGAATTCTTGCAGGAGCCTTCATTGCTTTTGCGGCCCAAGGATCCAACATGGCGGCCTTTAATTTATTGGCCAAACCGGAGACCTTTGGTCTGGGTAAATTAGTCAGTGGTCTGGTCTTTACACCGGGACTTATTTTTGTATTAATTGCTGGAGCTGAGTTATTTACCGGGAACATGTTAATGTTTGCTGCTCTTTTTGACAAGAAAATTACTTGGGCTAGCTTAATTCGAACCCTGGTTCTTGTCTACATTGGCAATTTTATTGGTTCCTTGCTTATTGCCTGGATGGTTAGCCAGTCGGGTCAATGGGGAGCAGCGGCCAATGCCTTGGGAGCCAGGACCATTTTAATTGCCAATGGCAAGGTAGGTTTAACTTTTGGTAAGGCCTTTATCTTAGGGATTCTTTGCAACTGGTTGGTATGTTTAGGAGTTTGGATGTCCTTTGGGGCAGACTCTCAAGTGGGTAAAATGCTCAGTGCCTTCTTCCCAATTATGCTCTTTGTCACTTCAGGCTTTGAACATAGTATTGCCAACATGTATTATATTCCTGCAGGGATTATGGCTAAGGCCAATCCAGATTTTCTGGCAGCTACAGGTCTCGGAGCAGATGAACTTGCAAACTTAACCTGGTCCGGATTTTTTACAAATAATTTAATACCAGTTACTCTAGGTAATATCGTAGGTGGGGTGGTCTTTGTAGCCCTGGCTTACTGGATTGTCTATAGAAAGAAAAGTGCTTAACAAAAAACAGTTTGGGGGAAATTATGTTAGAAGAAAAATTTGACCAAGAAAAGCTCAATACTTACTTTACTTTTCTAAATGATTTAATCGACAGCGGAGAGAAAGGGATTAATATTAAAATCCTTCAAAAGATCCAGGAAACGTTTGGCTATATCCCAGAAGAAGTTCTTTTCGAAACTTCAAAAAGAACCAATATTCCAGCCTCAACCCTATATGGGGCAGCAACCTTTTACCATCAATTCTCTTTTCAACCCAAGGGCCGGCATGAAATCCAACTTTGTTTGGGAACTGCTTGCTATGTCAAGGGAGCAGGAAACGTCTTGAAAGAACTTCAAAGTATCATTGGCATCGAAGGAGGACAAGTCACTGACGACGGAATGTTTTCTTTAGATACAACTCGTTGTGTAGGAGCATGTGGATTGGCCCCGGTAATGTCCATTAATGGAAAAATTTACGGGAAGTGTACTCCGGCAAAAGTCCATGAAATCATCGACAATATAAGGGAGAATGATCATGAATAAAACGGTATTGGACCAATTAAAAGAAGATCGCTACGAAGAAATTAAGCTAAGATTTCAAGAACAACATGACTATGGTTTAGAAGAAGGGCTTAGAAAAGATGGAAAAATCCATGCCATGATTTGTAGTGGGACAGGCTGTCAAGCTTCTGATTCCCTAGAATTAAGAGACCGGCTCAAAGAGGGGATAGAAAAGTATGGCCTTCAAGATAAGGTTGAAGTCAACCAAACCGGGTGTTTCGGTCTATGTGAAGTAGGCCCCAACTTGGTGGTTTATCCTCAAGGAATCTTTTATTGTGGTATTAGCTTGGATGATGTAGATGAAATTATCGAAAGCCACTTTAAAGATGGCAAGATTGTTGAAAGACTCCTTTTCTCAGAAGCAGAAGAAGATACCCCCGATGGCAAGCTAAAGCCTGTTGACCAAGTTACCTTCTACAATCGTCAAGTTCGGATTTCCTTAAGAAACTGTGGAAAGATTGACCCTGAAAATATTGATGACTACATTGCTGTAGGAGGCTATCAAGCCTTGGAAAAGGCCCTCCATATGGAACCGGATGAAATTATCAAGATTGTTTCCGATTCGGGCTTAAGAGGCCGTGGGGGAGCAGGATTCCCTACAGGAAAGAAATGGGAATTCACTAAAATGGCCAAGGGCGATAAAAAGTATGTCGTCTGTAACGCCGACGAAGGAGACCCAGGAGCCTTTATGGACCGGTCCATCCTGGAAGGAGACCCCAATACAGTCTTAGAAGCCATGGCTATTGCAGCCTATGCTGTAGGAGCGGATGAAGGATTTATCTATATTCGGGCAGAATACCCCATTGCCGTTAAAAGATTGAGCATCGCCATTAAAGAAGCCGAAGAAAAAGGCTTTTTAGGAAAAAATATTTTTGGAACAGATTTTAACTTTAAAATCAGCCTAAGATTGGGTGCTGGAGCCTTTGTATGTGGGGAAGAAACAGCCCTGATTGAATCCATCGAAGGCCACAGGGGAATCCCAAGAAACAAACCACCCTTCCCAGCCAACAGTGGGGTTTGGAACAAACCAACCCTAATTAACAATGTAGAAACCTATGCTAATATTTGTCCGATTTTGCTCAAGGGATCCAAGTGGTTTAGGTCTATTGGAACAGAAAAGAGTCCAGGAACCAAGGTATTCTCCCTGGGAGGCAAGGTCAAACATGGTGGACTTATTGAAGTACCTATGGGGATGACCTTTAGAGAAATCGTCTATGATATTGGCGGTGGTATCCCGGGAGGAAAAGAATTAAAGGCCATCCAAACAGGAGGACCCTCAGGTGGTTGTATCCCCAAAGAATACTTAGATACCCCCGTAGAATATGAAACTCTTAAAGAACTAGGATCCATGATGGGCTCTGGAGGAATGATTGTCGTTGATGAAGACACTTGTATTGTAGACTTGGCAAAATTCTACATGGACTTCTTAATTGACGAGTCCTGTGGTAAGTGTACTCCCTGCCGGGAAGGAACCACAAGATTATATGAAATCCTAGATCGGATTACCAAGGGAGAAGGCAAAAAGTCAGATATCAAGGAATTGGAAAACTTAGGAGAACTCTTAACCGATGCCGCCCTGTGTGGTCTTGGAAAGACAGCTGCCAACCCTGTTCTTTCAACCATGCGCTATTTTATGGATGAATATAAGGAACATATTGAAGAAAACCACTGTGAAGCTGGCCAATGCAGTGCCTTGACAAAATACTTTATCGAAGAAAACTGTATCGGTTGTGGCAAGTGTAAGAGGGAATGTCCTGTTGGTTGTATTAATGGACAAGCAAAAGAACGCCACGTTATTGATCAAAATAGGTGTATCAAGTGTGGTACCTGCTTGAAAGCATGCCCATTAAAACCCAAGGCAGTCGTCTTACGATAGGAGGAAGCCATGACTTTAATTAATTTGACAATTGATGGCAAGAAAATTAAAGCGCAAGAAGGTTCTAGTATTCTTGAGGCCGCAAAAAATGTAGGAATAGAAATTCCGGCCCTCTGTACAGACCCCAACTTGGAAGTTGTCGCTTCTTGCCGTCTCTGTATGGTGGAAATTGAGGGAATGCCAAAGCCTGATACAGCTTGTACAGTAAAGGTTAAAGAAGGCATGGTCGTAGAGACAAAAACACCCCGATTGGCCAAGATGCGAAAGCAACTTTTACAACTCTTGCTAGACAGTCACCCCAATGATTGCTTGACTTGTGACAAGGCTGGTCGGTGTTTGCTTCAAAAATATGCCTATGAATACAATGCTGTCTTTAGAGACCACAAGGGTAAAAAAAGAGAGTATGAAAAAGACACGACAAGTCCTTATATTTTAAAGGACGACCAAAAGTGTATCCTTTGTAGCAAGTGTGTAAGAACTTGCAATCAAATTGAAGAAAGACAAGTTTTAACCATGTCTAACAGGGGCTATCAAACAAGGGTTGCCATGGACTGGGGTAAACACTTTGATGAGTCCACCTGTGTATCCTGTAACCGCTGTGTTTCTGTCTGTCCTGTGGGAGCCTTAATTGATCGAAGGTCCATGAAAAAGGGACGTTATTGGGATACGGAAAGAAAGACCATAAAATGTGAAGTTTGTGAATATGGATGCAAGTTTGATGTGATATCCAAAAATGGAAAAAACATTGCAGTTGAAGCCAATAAACCAGATAATGGTCGTCCTCTTTGCCTAAAGGGACGGATGACGGCAGAACTCATGTATTTAGACCATCCTGAAACTCCCTATAAAAAGGAAAAAGATGGTTTTGTAGAAACTACATGGGGGCAAGTTACAGGGCTTGACCGGGCTATAGAAAAACTTGAACGTTTAAATAAGGAGTAATTATGGAAATTTATATTAATGACAAATCATACCAGGTGGATGGAGACAAGTCGCTACTGGAAGTATGTCGTGAAAATAATATAAACATTCCGACCCTTTGCTATGATGAACGCTTAAAACCCTATGGCGGATGCAGGCTATGCATTGTTGAAGTGGAAGGAATGAATGGACCTGTGACATCCTGTACCACCAAGGCCCAAGATGGAATGAGAGTCCACACCCATACGGAAAAAATTCTAAAGCAAAGAAAGCAAATTCTAGACCTATTGTATTCAAACCACCCCAAAGAATGTCTCCAATGCAATAAGTCTGGGAGGTGTAAGCTACAAAACTACTGCTATGAATATGGAGTAGAAGAGGGAACCTATAAAGGAAAGGTACAAAAACCTAGCTATGACTTAACAAGTCCCTTCTTCCAATACGACTCTAGAAAATGTATAAAATGTGGACTTTGTGTCCGGACCTGCCAAGAACTTCAGGGTGAATTTGCCATCAGCTTTAAAAAGAGGGGATTTGATAGTATTATTGGCGCTCCCTTTGATCGAGGCTTTGGTAACTCTGCCTGTGTATCTTGTGGGAACTGTGTATCAGCCTGTCCTACAGGAGCCCTTCAACCAAAAATGAAGAAAAAAGATCCCGCCTTCCGCTATTGGGAAACAAGAAAGGTTAGAACAACTTGCTCTTATTGTGGAGTAGGCTGTCAAATGGACCTGGTTATCAAGGGAAACAACGTAGTGGATGTTATCCCAGCCAAGACAGTACCCAACGATGGACTCCTTTGTGTCAAGGGAAAATTTGGCTACAAGTTTATCAACAATCCCGACCGTTTAAAGACTCCTCTTATTAAAAAAGATGGAAAATTTGTAGAAGCAAGCTGGGATGAAGCCTATGCTCTAATCAAGAAAAAATTCCATGAAAATATGGAAGAAAATGGGCCTAAAGCCTTTGCCGGTTTCTCTTCTGCAAGAACGACAAATGAAGAAAACTACCTTTTCCAAAAATTTATCCGGACCGTCTTTAAGACCAATAACGTAGACCACTGTGCAAGATTGTGCCACGCATCAACTGTTGCAGGACTGGCCAACACCCTGGGTAGTGGAGCCATGACCAACTCCATTGGAGAGGTTGAAAACACCGATGCCTTTTTTGTCATCGGATCCAACACCACAGAAACTCACCCAGTTATTGGAACAAAAATTAGAAAACGGGTTCGGGAAGGTGGAGCTAAGCTAGTGGTGGCAGACCCTAGAGAAATCCAACTTGCCAAGATGGCAGATGTCTACCTGCAAATCAAACCTGGTACAAACGTAGCCGTCATGAATGGGATGATGCATGTTATCCTAGAAGAAGGCCTCTACGACCAAGCCTATATCGATGAAAGAACCGAAGGCTTTGACCAATTAAAAGAAGTCTTGAAGAAGTATACACCAGAATATACAGCCAAGATTTGTGGCGTCAAGGCAGAAGATATTGTCAAGGCAGCAAGAATTTATGGGCAAGCAGACAAGGCTGCCATTTACTATTCCATGGGAGTTACCCAACACTCCACCGGAACAAGTGGTGTTATGTCTACTTCCAACCTGGCCATGATGACAGGCCATATTGGTAAGGAATCCTCAGGAGTTAACCCACTTCGTGGACAAAACAACGTCCAAGGAGCTTGTGATATGGGAGCCTTACCTACAGACTATACAGGTTATCAAAAGGTCTTTATTCCTGCTGTAAGAGAAAAAATGTCCAAGGCCTGGGGAACTCAAGTTCCAGATGAAAAAGGCAAGACCATTGTAGAAATCTTAAATGCAGTGGATGAAGGGGAAATTAACTTCATGTATATCATGGGAGAAAACCCCATCCTTTCAGACCCAGACCAAAACCATACTAAGAGGGCCTTAGAAAAACTGGACTTCTTGGTTGTACAAGATATCTTCTTAACAGAAACAGCTGAATATGCCGATGTTGTTTTACCGGCAGCCAGCTTTGCAGAAAAAGACGGAACCTTTACCAATACTGAACGGCGAGTTCTTAGAATTCGCAAAGCCATTGAACCTCTTGGCCAAGTCAAACCAGACTGGCAAATCATCATGGAACTGTCCAATCTCCTGGGCCATGAAGAACACTATGATAGCCCAGCCGACATCATGGACGAAATTGCCAGTGTGACACCATCCTATGGAGGCATGAGCTATGATCGTTTAGAAGGGGAAGGTCTACAATGGCCCTGTCTAAACAAGGACCATCCAGGAACAAAATATCTCCATAAAGAAGTCATGGCTAGAGGTAAAGGGCTCTTTATGCCTATAGATTATCAAGAAAGTAAGGAACTTCCTGATGAAGACTATCCACTTATTTTAACAACAGGAAGGATTCTATACCACTACCATACAAGGACTATGTCTGGAAAAGTTCCAGGCCTTAACCAAATCGTTTCCCATTCCTATATGGAAATCAATCCCAAAACAGCTGCCAGCTATGGTATTGAAGATGGGGAACTGGTAGAAGTATCCTCTAGAAGAGGAAGTATCAACACGACAGCTAGAGTGACAGACAAAATTGAACAGGGAGTTATCTTTATGCCCTTCCATTTTGTAGATGGGCCAGCAAATCGGTTGACCAATCCAGTATTGGACCCAATAGCTAAGATACCAGAACTCAAGGTTGCTGCTGTTTCTTTAAACAAGATAAAGGGGGCATGTAATGTATAATCCTGCAAGCATCATACGCTATGCAATGGAAATGGAACTTTCAGGTCATAATTTTTACAAGGAAAATGCTGAAAAAACTGAAAATCCAATGACAGAAGAAATTTTACAAAAACTGGCGAAAATTGAACTAAGCCACTATGAATATTTGAAAAAACTTTTAAAAGAATACGAAGATACAAGTGAAGTCAGTGGCAAGATCGATATGCCAAAAGAAGAAGACATCATCTTCAAAACCAGAAAGGAATCAGAAAAATTGGATGCAGCCTTGGAGCAATCCATGATTCCAGATATGAATGTTTTGAGAATGGCCTATTTGATTGAAGAAGACTTTGAACAATACTACACCAATATGGCAGAAAAAGTAGAAGATGAAAAATTAAAGGAAATCCTGCTTAAATTTGCTGGTTGGGAAAATGGCCATGCCAAACTCTTTAAGGCTCAGTACCAAAAGAGGATGGACCAATATATGAGCATGTCTTGGGGTGGTTGATAGGAGCCCTATGCTTAAATTAACCACAGCCATTATACTCACGGGGGGTATGAGCCGGAGGATGGGCTTTAGTAAGGAGACCATGAACTTTCAGGGGAGCCCCTTGATGGACCGACTCATTCGGGAATTGAGCCCTGCATTTGAAGAAATTATTGTTGTAGGGAAAAACCCCCAATTGTATAAAGATAAATCCAATGTACTCACGACCTTCGATTTAATTGAAGGTCGTGGTCCTTTAGGGGGACTCCATGCGGGCCTCCACCTATGTAAGAGCGACTTTGCCTATCTCTTGGCCTGTGATATGCCCTTTGTAAACCTGGCCTATATCGATTTTTTAAAGGGTCAATTGAAGCGAGAAATGGATGCTCTAGTTTGCAAAGAAGGAGACCAGCTTGAGCCCTTCCATGGCTTTTACAATGTTAAACTTAGAGATAGGATTGAAGAAAGTCTAGAAAAAAGAGAAAATTCCATTACTCGGTTCATAAAACAACTAGGTAATCCGGCCTATATTAGTTTGGATAAGGCTAGAGAATTTTCCCCAGACCTAAGTATTTTTACCAATATCAACACCAAGGAGCAATTAATGGCACTAGAAAATAAAGATCCCTTTCAAGAAAGCTACACCCTAAAAATTCATCGGGTGAAAGAGGGAAATAGGACTGAAGTTTTGGACAAGGTGATTAATGAATGTCCCTTGAAACTTTTTGTAAATGGGCAAGAAGTAGCCAATTTTTACGCAAGTCCCAAGTCCATCCAATACCTGATGATTGGCCACCTCTATTTGCAGGGCTATATCGAAGGCTATGAGGACATTGAAAACCTAGAAATCAACAAGGAAAAATCTGCTGTCTATGTTCAAATAGATCCAGAGCTTTTGGAAAAGAGAAAAGGGAAATCCAAAGAAGGCCATGGCCTAAAGGTTCTGGAAAGCAATGAGCTGAGGATTCCAGGAGACCTTACCTGCCGTCTATCTTTAGATTTTGAAAAAATGTCCACTCTTTTTGCAGATACTGGAGCGGCCCATTCCTGTGGTCTGATTCATGAAGGAAAATTTATCATTTATGAAGAAGACGTAGGAAGAAATAATTGTATAGACAAGATTATCGGAAGAATTTTGAAGGACAAAATTGACTTGTCGGATAAAATTTTGATGACCTCTTGTCGAATTTCAGCTGAAATTATGTCCAAGGCCATAAAAATTGGGTTACCGGCCATTGTATCTGTGGCTGCAGTAACCAACCTAGCAGTGGACCTGGCAAAAGAATACAATGTAACCCTCCTGGGCTTTACCCGAGGGAACCGGTTTAATATCTATACAAATCCAGATAGGGTGGACTAGGGAGCTTTCTAATTGATAGGAGCTCCCTATCTTATTAAGAATGTTAAAAATTTTATAGGGGAAAGACTATAAAAGCGAGCCAAAGCTTAAAGTAAGATATCTTAGTCTTGGAGAAGAGGTTATAATTATGGCTCTTGATAGAGCTATTAGGTGTAGAAAAGATATGAGTGAGCCTGTTTATGCGGATAGAGGACTTCTATTATCTTGAAAATATAGTATAATATAGTTAGCAAATAAGAAGATGGAGGTTAAGCAATGAAAAGGTTTTTTGAAGTAGGCTTGATTTTTATACTAATATTTTTATTGTCAGGTTGTGGGAGTTCATCAAGTAAATCTCCAAAATTGAAAAACCCAGAAGCAAAATATGTAGGCGATTACGAAAATGATGGACTTTACTCTAAAATCTTGGAAATAGAAAGTTGTACTGACCCAGATAAGTTAGCTGACATTCTAAGCAATATTTATCAATCAAAATTTATATATGAGAAGTTGGAATATGATAATAAAGAAGATAGACTCTATTTTAAAGATTCGCAGACGGAAGTGCTCGCAGGTATAGATGCTTATTATAAGAAGCGTGAATATATAATGGCTAAACCAACTGTATATCTTTTTTTTCAAGAATTTGATGATGGACAAGGCCCTATAACATCTGATACTCCAACTTTTATTATGGATAAATATGGTTCTTATCTAGTTGAAGAAGACAAATATGAATATTCTATTAGTGAATTAGATGGTGAAGAAAAACTATATATTACAGCTTGATCTACATTAGATTTATATATGTGCGAAAGATCTTATATCGAAGATGACCCAAATAAAGACATATATTCCAGTTGGACTAAAGCCATGAGCTTTTTTCTTGAATTTGAATACTTAACAACTGACTATTTACAAGGAATAGGAGTGCATGTAAAAGATGAGATTACAGGCGAAACTCCATCAAGTGAACAAAATTTAACTGATGATACTCAATCTGATGAAAATTCAAATGGGGAAATGGAAAATACATTTGGAGTAAAGGCTGATGGTTATTTTGAAGAACCTGATATTAATGAGCTTGAAATTATTAAAGAAGTAGATAGCTGCACTGATCCGGATGAATTTTGCAACATTCTTTTTAAAATATATAATTGTGAATTTAGATATGATGTTTTAAGTTGGGATTACAATTACAAGCACTTAAAAAGCGATAATTCTGGCTCTTATTATAATGTGAAGATATTCTATACTCAGCGTCCTAAATTTGCACATAGAGATATGATATCAGATAAAGCATATTTATTTTATAGAGCTTTCTATGTAGAGGGAGAGGATGAACCTCGTTTTTCAAAACATCCTTTGTTTATAATGGATAATAAGGGGACTTATATTATTTTTGAAGATAATGTAATAGGCTGGTCTCCACTAGAGTTGTATGCAGGGTATAATGGTTTGTTTAGAGATATGTATCCACAAGAGATTCAAATGTATAAAGATTTAATTAGAGGTTTTAAAAATACTGTGGAAGTTACAGAATTTTTTGATAAAGTTAGAAAATATACGGAAACGTACGATTAAAATTATCTAAAATTTATAGTAAAACAATTTATCGAGTTAATAATATAGATGTATTCATACTATAATTAATAAATAACCATGATTACTGGAGATTAGAAATGAAATATTTTAATTTGTGGAGATTACAAACAAATACAGATAATATGTCAGACCATAGTGCCTCAAATTATTGTATTAATAGCGATGGGTTGGAGTCTAAATGATAAACATTTAGATGGAATAGAGGATATAAAAAATAAGCTCGTTCTTGAAAGGCGACATATTTCTCAAGGCACGGGAGATGAAAGTTTTGAGAAATATGTCAACTTTGTTAATAAACAAATAATAATAAATTAATAGATTTTAGCATCTACATTTGTAGGTGCTATTTTTATACCTACTTTGAGGAGGTGGCACTATGAATATTTCAAATTTAATATTTAAGTCGAGAGACAAACCTAAAGACGGGGAGAGGATATTTTCATCGTCTTTCTATACCTTTTAATAATTATAATAAGAAGGCATACAAAATTCTTATAAAACTGTTAGGCAATCCACGCATTAAATTATATCTATATAGGTAAAGTTTGGATACATGACCTACCAACGATTTGAGCTTGGCTCTCATGGGGGTAGGTCTTATACAACCAATTGCCCAAATTTTCAATTTGGCTGCAATTGTCTGCGAACCTTCCTCAATTCAGCCTTCGCTTTGCTCGGCTTCATTGGGATAGGTCATTATAGACATGTGGATGATTATCTTGTAAAATAAGAAGCCTATTATTATTTAAGGAGGAGTATATGGAAAATCTTAAAGTGACTAGGCCTTGGCGGTGTTTAAATGGGGCTCAACTAAAGTACCTGGCTTTTGCATCCATGTTTATTGACCATATGAATAATTCGGTTATTACGCCTTATTTAAAGGGAGAGGGGTTTCTTCTTTATCTCAGCAACTTTTTCAGCATCCTGGGTCGGATTGCCTTTCCTATTTTTTTCTTCTTTCTAGTGGAAGGTTTTTTTCAAACCCATTCTCGTAAGGGCTACTTGAAAAATCTTTTACTTTTTGGGCTTATTTCAGAAGTTCCTTTTGATCTTTTTACCTCCAAGGTCTTTTTTGACCCCTATTGGAATAATATTTTCTTTTCTTTAGCCATGGCCTTGGCCACGATTTGGATGGTGGATTGGCTTAAGGGAAGGTTGATGGGACGGGCCAAATTTCTTTGGTATCTTGCTTCCTTGCCAATTCTCTTAGGTATGGGGGTCCTATCCATGTACTTGAGTTTGGACTATGACTACCACGCTATCTTGGTGGCCTACTTTTTTTATCTCTTTCGAGACCGGCCCTGGTGGGGGTCTATCCTGGGTTATTTGTCTATTCTTAAGGAGCTTTGGTCCTTTCTGGGATTTGGTCTGGTCCTAACCTATAATGGACAAAGGGGCAAGCAAAATAAGTGGTTCAACTACGCCTTTTATCCTGGTCACCTCTTATTTTTTGCTCTTTTACGCTTTGTCCTGGGGGTCTAAAAAGGTCCATAGTCATAGAAAAATTTTCAGATTGGTAAAATAAAAATAAATATCAAAATATTGTTTCCGTTTGCCACTAAGACCTTTTTTGTCTAGGCTGGCTATAGTATAATAAAGGGACAAATAAAAAAAGGGGATATTAAATGAACCATTATTACATTGTAAGTGACTCCTGCCTGGACTTTTCTCCTGAAGAAATCAAGGCCAAGGAGGTCAGCTTGGTGCCTATAAATACTGTAATGAACGATATTGAATATGGACTAAACCGAGAACAAATTTCTCTGGAGGATTTTTTTCAAAAAATCAAAGAGGGGGAAAGACCAACAACTGTGGCAGCCAACCCTTCAGACTACCAGGATTTTTTTGAAAAGCTTTTAAAAGAGGGAAAGGATTTTTTGTACATTGCTTTTTCTTCAGGTCTATCTTCCTCCTATGCCAATGCCAGGTTGGCTATTAATGACTTACAAAAGGCCTATCCGGACCGAAAAATTGGTCTTGTGGATAGCCGGTCTGCGGCCACTATTCAAAGTTTAGTCTTGGATATGGCCTTGAGCCAACAAGCCAAGGGCAAGACCATGGACCAAGTCATTGCATATTTAGAAGAGAATATTCCCTATACCAAGGTAGAATTTATTATTGACGATTTATTTCACTTGGAAAGAGGAGGGCGAATTTCCAAGACCAAGGCAATTTTTGGAACAGCTCTAAGAGTGGTCCCTATCCTATCTATGGACCAGGAAGGGAAGCTCTACCTATCCAATAGTGTTCGGGGGCGGAAAAAAGCCGTCCGGATCCTTCTTTCTAATTTGAAAGAAAACATGGATTCCTCTATATATGATGAGGTCTATGTTTCCTATTCCTCCTCCAGAGAAGAGGCCCTTTCTTTGAAAGAAGCCATAGAAGAACTGGGGATATCCAAGGTCCACGTATATGAGATGAGCCTAACCATTGCCGCCCATACAGGACCAGGCTGCTTGATTTTGGCCTATGGGTCCAAAAAGAAAAGAGACTAGGATTCAAACCATAAGAAAAGCATTGGTCTTTTTAGGAGCCAATGCTTTTTGTAGTTCTTAATCATTTTTAGGCCTAGTATCCTTGAAATTTACTATGACTTATTCTTGGATGATTGAAGAATAAAAGTGGATAAATGGGGTATTTTATCAAGGAAAGAAAGTTTATGGAAGGATTAAAATAGAAGAAAGGATAGAGAAGCATGGAAGAAAAGAAAAGAATTGCTATTCAAGAATGCTATGGAGACCGATTTCAACACTGCTGGGGATGTGGCCTACAGAACCAAGAGGGGCTCCATCTCCATTCCTATCCCAGTCAAGATGGAGAGGCCTGCCTTTGTCGGGTTAAGGTTCCAAAACAATATACCGGTGGGGTACCGGACAAGCTTTTTGGTGGAATGATTGCGACGATTTTTGACTGTCATGGGACGGCTTCGGCTGCCTGGTTTAACCACCATAAGAAGGGCTTGGAATTAACAGAAGATACGGTTATTGGTCGCTATATTACGGCTCGACTTGAAGTGGACTATTTAAAACCTGTGCCCATGGACCAGGAAATTCAAGTAAGGGCAAAATTGAAAGATTTGGGAGACAGAAAGGCCATTATCCAGATGGAAATGGAAGTAGAGGGTCAAGTTCGAGCCCGCGCTCGGATGGTAGCTGTTGGAGTTAAGGATAATATGTAACTCAGAGTCTGAAAATTTACTTTTGATCTGGGACTATATTTAAACCGTTTGGAAGAGGGATAAAAAAACCGTGCTCTAGAAAATTAACCTTTCTAGAGCACGGTTTTTTCTTATTTAAAATAGGAGTCCACCTTCTTTAAGAGGTCAATAATCTCTAAATGTTGAGGACAAATCTTTTCACAGGCACCACAAGCAATACAGTCCTGGGGACTGGAGTTGTTTTGCTTGGTGGATTGATATTTCTTTTTAGGATCCAGTCCCAGGTCCAGGTGGTCTCGGTTGTAGAGACTGAAATAGGTTGGGATGGGAATTTTTTTAGGACACTCATTAAGACAGTATTCACATTCAGTACAGCCAATTAAGCTTGCTTCCTTGAGATGGTTGGCTTCTTGGATTAAAAAGTCCTGGTCTTCCTGAGACAGGGGTTGGAAGTTTTTCATGGTGGCCATATTATCTTTTAATTGGTCCAAGTTGGACATGCCGGACAGGACCATAAAGACCCCATCTAAACTGGCTGCAAAGCGAATGGCCCAAGAGGCGGTTGAAGCATGAGGGTCTTTTGCTTGTAACTTTTTGGTCATGGACTGAGGAAGATGGGAGAGGGTTCCACCCTTTACTGGTTCCATGATGATGATTTCTTTGTCATAGGCTCGGGCCATTTGGTAAATTTTTTGGGATTGAATGCTTTCATGGGTCCAATCCAGGTAGTTGATTTGCAGTTGGACAAAGTCCATAGCTGGGTAGGCCTTGAGCATTTCTTCTAGGGCATCTACGGTATCGTGGAAGGAAAAACCAATCTGCTTAATCAGGCCCTGGTCTTTTTTTTCTTGGATAAATTCATAGGCCTTGTAGGTTTTGGCCACATCAAATTTTTTCCGGTCTAAGGAATGGAGGAGGTAGTAGTCAAAATAGCTAGCTCCAGTTTTTTCCAACTGACGGTTGAAGTAGGATTCTAAGTCTTGGCGAAGCTCTTCTGGAGATTTCTTTCCAGGATTCAGCAGGGCAATGGGCATCTTGTCAGCCAAGACATAGGAGTCTCTAGGATGGCGGTCCACCAAGGCTTTGCCAATGGCCAACTCAGATTGTTCTTTGTGGTAGAACCAAGCGGTATCAAAGTAGCTGAAGCCTTGGTCCAAAAAGGCATCCACCATAGCCTCCAGGGCCTTGATGTCAATTTGGTCTGTTTTATTGTCAAGAACGGGCAGCCGCATAAGGCCAAAACCTAATTTTTTCATGAAATCCTCCTTTAGTTAGTTCAAGCTTTTTCTTATTATACCATGATTTTTTATAAATTCCCCAGAAGAATGGTCTTGTGATATAATAATTAAAAAGAAAAAGGAGAATGGACACGGCAATGAGCAAAACGGTTATGGTTCGAACGTTAAAAACAGCCTTTGCGTCACTTTTTTCAATCCTAATTGCTGAAGAATTAGGCTTGGACTATGCAGCTGCAGCTGGAATTATTGCAATTTTAAATGTCTTTGAAACCAGGTGGGCTACCGTAGAGGGGGGATTGAAAAGAACCCTTTCCGCTATTTTAGCTTTAGCCATTGGAAGCTTATGTTTCGAAAGTTTTGGCTATAATACCTGGGTTTTTGGTCTCTATCTTTTGCTTTTTGTCCCCTTGTCCTTTTTTCTCAAGGTAGAATTGGGCTTGGGGCCCTCCAGTGTTTTGGTGACCCACCTGATGGCCTTTGGAACAGTGACTCCTTCCATTATCCTGAATGAAATGGCCCTGGTCTTTATAGGAACAGGTTTTGCTATGGCTACGAATTTTTATGCTCCTAGCAAGCAAAAAAAGTTAGAAGAATTAATAGGCCAAGTGGATGAAAAGATGAAAGACATTCTGAATCTTTTCTCCCGGGCCCTAACAGAGGACTTAGACGTTCAACTTTATACCGACCTGTTTAAAGACCTGGACCAAGACCTAGAAGAAGCCATTCGTCTAGCCGTGATAGAGGATGAAAATATGATTCAAGATTCTTCTATGCAACTCTATGACCTTCATTTAAGAGAAAGAGAAGCCAACCTATTAAAGATCATTTATGAAGATTTGGCTAGCATTCCTCCCTCCTATGTAGAAGGGATCCACATGTCGGAGATGCTCCGGACTACCTCCACCCAGCTGACAGAGAAGGGGGCCATGATGGAAGTGAAAAGACGGATGAACTATTTGAAAGACCATATAGAAGTTTTAGACCTACCCAAGACCCATGAAGAATTTAAAATTCGGGCGGCGGTTTATCACGCCTTCCGGGCCCTGGACCAACTGGTGGAAATAAGTAATTATATTGTAAATAAACCTGTGTAAGAGGTGACTATGTCTTATTTAGAAGAAAGAATTCTTAAGGATGGAGTTATTTTTCCCAACAATGTCTTAAAAATTGATTCCTTTTTAAACCAACAAATTGACCCGAAAGTCATGCGAGAAATTGTCCAAGAAATTTATGAATACTATAAGGATGAAAAAATTACCAAGGTTTTAACCATTGAAGCATCGGGGATAGCCCCAGCTATTATGGTGGCAGCCCAATTTGATGTTCCCATGCTCTTTGCAAAAAAAGCCAAGGCTGCAACCCTACAAAAAGACCAGGTTTATGAAACAAAGGTCTATTCCTATACCAAGGGGACCACATCCAATGTTGTGGTATCCAAACAGTACCTGCAAGAGGACGATCGAGTCTTGATTATTGATGACTTTTTAGCCAATGGAGAGGCAGCCTTGGGGCTAATGGACTTGGTGGACCAGGCAGGAGCCCAAGTGGTGGGACTGGGAATTTGTGTAGAAAAATCCTTTCAAAAGGGACGAAAACGACTGGATGATGCTGGCGTAAAAGTCTACTCTATGGTCCGTATAGCAGAAATTAATAGTGACCGGCAGGAAATAATCTTTGCCCCAGGACATTAAAATTTGAAAAACAGTCTAGAGACTAGGTGAAAGTAGCCGGTTCAGGAGGAACCGGTTATTTTTTTATGTTGGAAAAATTTTA
Organism: Urinicoccus timonensis; assembly: GCF_900232945.1. Classification (GTDB taxonomy): domain Bacteria; phylum Bacillota; class Clostridia; order Tissierellales; family Peptoniphilaceae; genus Urinicoccus; species Urinicoccus timonensis. Next base: position 179,403 of record NZ_OCTU01000004.1, on the reverse strand, counting down.
AAGATTTTTATAAAAAGAGTAACAAATATTACTGATTGTTATTATCGAATGCCTTATAATAAGTTTAGAAGATAAGAAGGAGGTAAATTATGAAAATTGATATAAGTAGACCTGTGTATGACCTTGTCAAAGATAATCCAAAATTAAAAGAGACCTTAATTGACCTGGGCTTTAAGGGACTGGACAACCCCATCATGGTTCAAACCATGGCTAAGAAAATTTCAATAAAGCGTGGGGCAAGGATGATGGGCATTGAAGGCCTGGTGGAAAAATTAGAAAAAGAGGGTTATGAAGTCTATGACTCCTCTCAAACACCGGAAGCTCAAAAGAGGAAGGACCTGATAAAATCCTATATTGAAAGGCTGTCCCAAGGGGAAGACCTGGAAGGGGTTCGGGAGGATTTTGTCAAAAATTTTAAGGGGGTTTCTTCCTCTGAAATTATGGATGTGGAAGAAGACTTGTTGAATTCTGGGGCGGAGAAGGAGCAGGTGAGAAAGCTTTGTGACATTCATTCTGCCCTTTTTCACGGAATGACGGAAAATGAAAATAAAAAGGACAAGTATGAAGGCCAAGCCTTTCTATCATACATGAATCAGGAGAATGATAAGATTAAGGACCTTGTGGAAGCTGCCAGGTCAAGGGACGATTTTACTTTGGACTTGGGAAAAATAACCTCTCATTATAAGAAAAAGGGGGACTTGATCTACCCTCTCTTAAAAGTAAAATACAACAAACCGGGTCCTTCGGATGTGATGTGGGCTGTGGATGTAGAAATTATTAAAAGTTTAAAAAGAGCTCAGAAGGAAAAGAATGAGAAGCTCTGGCAGGAAGCCTTACAGCGGGCAGATGAAATGACCTATAAAGAAGAAAATATCCTCTACCCTCTAGTGAAGGAAAATCTTACAGGGGATGACCTGGACTTGGTCTATCAAGATCTTAAAGACTACGACCACAACTTGGTTGCCTATGAGGAAAGAAGGACAGGTTCCAGCAAGGGAACGGAAGATGGCTATATCCACTTTAAAAAGGGGAAGTTAAGATTGGACCAGTTGGAAGCTCTTTTGGACACCCTGGAGATTGAGTTGACCTTTGTGGATGAAAATGACCTAAATGCCTACTACAACAATCCCAAGGAGGCGAAAGTCTTTAAGAGGCCTACAAGCTCCCTGGGCAGACCTGTTTACTCCTGCCATCCCCCTCAAATTGAACCCATGGTAAGGGGGATCATTCAAGACTTTAAAGATGGGGAAAAAGACTCTTTTAAGTTGATGAAAAAAATGGGAGAAAAAATCATGGCCATTTCTTATTATGCAGTGAGGAATGAGGAGGGAGAGTATAAGGGAGTCCTGGAGACGGTTCAAGATTTGACTTATTACAAGGACCTTCTGGGAAAAGAGGAAAGATAAGGTCTACTTTCACTCCCCACAAAAGTTTTTAGCTAGTTTATGTAAAGGTAATTTATCACAGGGGGGGGTAAGATGAAAATTTTTAAGCTTTTAAAAAATCTTACATTTTCTCAAGAGGAGGAAGTGAACCAAGATATTTATGAGGATGAGGCCCTTAGAGTTCTTCGGACAATGTCCCTGAACCAGACAACAGACTTTATGGTTCAAGACCAGGATGAGTTTGTGGTCTTGATGAAGGGAAAGGCATCCATAGAAACAAGTAATGACTTGGTCGAGATGGAAGAAGGAGACTTTCTTTTTATCAAAAAGGGAATCAGGCATAGGGTCCTTGACCAGGATAGGGCGGTTTGGTTTTGCGGATTTATAAAATAAGAAAAATGACCCCAAGGAGGGGTCATTTGCATATAAATCCACATAAAGTAAGGGACTAGTCTTTTTTATCCTGGGAGTCTTGACAAGCCAAAAGTTGAAGGGCGCACTTTAAACCGTCCAGGGCCGAGGAGACAATTCCACCGGCATAGCCAGCCCCTTCTCCAATGGGGTGGAGATTATCAAATTCAAGGCTATGGTAGTCCTTCCTTAGGAGGCGGACTGGAGAAGAGGTCCTGGTTTCCACTCCAGTTAAAAGGGCATCAGGATGGGCGAAGCCTTTTAATTTTTTGTCAAAGGCTAAAAGGGCCTCCTTAATTCCCTCATTGATTTTTTCGGGATAGACCAGGTTGAGATCAGCAAAGTGGGTTTGGGGTTGGTAGCTAGCTTGGATTTTTCCAAAAGACTGGCTGGGGCGACCCAGGAAGAAGTCCTCTAGGCGCTGAACAGGGGCAGTAAACTGACCACCACCTAGTTGGTAGGCTTTTTCTTCGATTTTTCTTTGGAAGTCCAAGCCGGCCAAGGCACCAGGTCCAAAAAACTCTTGATCAATGGCCATGACGATGGCTGAGTTGGAGTTTGTGGCCATCCGGTCATGGTAGCTCATGCCGTTGACGCAAAGACGGTTTTCTTCACTGGAGGCCGGAACGACATAACCTCCTGGACACATACAAAAGCTGTAGACAGATAGGTTTTTTTCTCGGTTAAAATAATTGAGCTGGTAGGAAGCTTGGGGAAGAAGGGGGTCTTGGATCTTGTATTGGGCCAGGTTGATATCTTGACGCAAGTGCTCAATACGAAAGCCCACAGCAAAGGGCTTTTGTTCCAGGCTGATGTAGTTGTCCAGGAGAGAAAAAGTGTCTCGGGCGGAATTTCCCAGGGCCAGGATATAATGGTCGGCCTGGTAATTAGCCTTATCAGTTTTGATGGCTTGGATTTTCCCATCTTCAAGGACCAGGTCGGTAAATTTTTCTTGGAAGTGAAAGGTCCCTCCAAGACTTTCAATTTTTTTTCGCATCCGAACAATGACAGCCCGTAAGATATCGGTGCCGATATGGGGCATTTGCTCATAGAGAATGTCTTCCGGGGCTCCGTTTTCAACAAAAATTTTAAATACCTCTCGAGACCTTTTATCCTTGGACCGGCTGGTGAGTTTGCCGTCGGAAAAAGTTCCAGCCCCGCCCTCGCCAAATTGGATATTGGATTGGGGGTTGAGACTTCCATGGTCCATCATGGCTTGGACAGACCGGACCCGGTCTTGGATTTTTTCTCCCTGGTCAATAAGATGGACTTGGACTCCGGCCTGGCTTAGGATGTAACCTGCAAAAAGTCCGGCGGGACCTGTGCCTACAATGACGACTTTTTTAATCCTGGTCTTATTTTCTAAGACCAGGTCTTGGGGCTGGTAGGCCTGGATGCGGTTTTTCAAAGACCGGAGGGTTTTCTTATTTAGGTCTTTTTTTACTAGGACTTGGTAGACATAAAAGACCCCCTTGCGGGCATCTAAAGATTTTTTATAAAGTTCAAAGGGGACATCCTTACCCCTTAATAGACGGTCTACTTCCCTTTGGAGGTCCTGGTTGGACGCCTGGTAGGGAAGTTTGATGTTTTTTAAAATATACATAGTTTCCTCTCTCTCTTTGTTCCTTATTTTATCAAATTATTTATCTTTATCCTAGAGAAAAACCCCAAGGACGAAAAATTTTAGCTATAATAGATAGAGAAAAGGAGGCCCTGATGACAAAATTTATTATTGATACAGATCCTGGAGTGGACGATGCCATTGCCCTAGTCCTGGCTCGGCAAGAGGCTTATCCTATTTTGGGATTAAGCCTAGTGGCGGGAAATGTTCACTTGGAAACAGCCAAGACCAATGTCTTTCGCCTGGCTAAGTTTTTAGGGAGAAAACTTCCTATCTATTTAGGGAGCCCGGGTCCCATAACAAGGCCCTTAGAAACAGCAGGGGAAATTCATGGTCAAGATGGTTTGGGAGAAAGTAACTTGCCCTATGAGGACTATCCTGTATCGGGAGAAGCGGTGGACTTTTTAATTCGGTCTGCCCAAGAAGAGGAGGACTTGTGTATCTTTGCCCTGGGGCCCCTGACCAATCTTGCCCTGGCTCTGAGGAAAAATCCACAAGCCTTTGAAGGAAGCCGGCTCATCATTATGGGAGGAGCCTATCAGGTCAAGGGAAATACCAGCGATCTGGCGGAATTTAACTTTTATGTAGACCCGGAGGCTGCAGATGAAGTGCTAAGGAATTTTCCAGGGGACTTGGACCTGGTCCCTCTGGACCTGACAAGCCAATGTATTTTTTCTAAGAGGGAGATTGCTAAAATTGCTAGGGCCAATCCGGCCATGGGGAACTTCTTAGAGTCGATTACCAGGCTTTACATGGAGGCCTATGCCAGGGAAGAAGGGATTGAGGGATGCTATATCAATGATCCCATGACCCTCTTGGTCTATGAAAGACCAGATCTTTTTTCTTATGAAAGACTAGCCTTTAGGGTGTCTTGCCAGGAGGAAAGCCGGGGACAGCTCCTTAGAAGAAAAGATCAGGGAGCCAAGACCTTAAGGATTTATTATAAGCTAAAAGAAAAAGAAATCTTGGACTATCTAGTAGAGGCCATGTCCAGGAAGTCGGACCAAGGAGGGAATCAATGAAGATTTTAGTATTGGCTAGTCTACACATGGATCAAAATTATATCTTGGAGGCCTTTCCCAAGCCGGGGCAAACAGTCTTGGCCAAGGAAGCCTACCTATCCCGAGGAGGAAAAGGACAAAACCAAGCTGTGGCCATTTGTCGTTGTGGTGGCCATGTAGGCGTTTTTGGCGCTGTGGGTAGGGATGAAAATGGGACCCTGCTAGAGAAGGCCCTGGAAGAAGACGGAGTGGACATCCGCTATTTAATGAAAAAAGACTGTCCCACAGGTAGGGCTTCAATCTACATCCAAGAAGATGGAGAAAATACGATTGTGGTTTATCCGGGAGCGGATTTTGCCATGACCCTGGAAGATTTAGAAGGTTTGGACCAGGCCTTAGAGGGGGTCCAAGCCCTGGTTCTACAATTGGAGCTGCCTTTGAATTTAGTTTATAGGGCCTTGGAAGTAGCTAAGAAAAAAGGGGTATTGACCTTTTTAAATCCGGCTCCAGCAGTAGTGGATTTTGATCAAAAATACCTGACCTATGTAGATTTTTTAATCCCCAATGAAGGAGAGCTATCCGACCTCCTTGGGAGGAAGGTTCCTTCCGATCAAGTGGAGGAAGCTGCTCGAGAGCTTTTAAATAAGGGGGTGGGCCAGGTCCTGGTGACCCTGGGGAGTCGGGGATCTCTTTTGGTTCATGCCGACGGAAGCTTTTACCAAGAGGCCCACAAGGTCAAGGCCGTGGACACAACAGGGGCGGGAGATGCCTATATCGGAGCCTTTGTCAAAAAGTATTTGGAAAAGAAGGACATCAAAAAGGCCATGGCTTTTGCCACAAGCTATGCAGCCAGGGTCGTGGAGGCTTATGGAGCCTTGGATTCTTTTCCCCTTGCGGAAGATGATTAAATTTGTCTAGCAAAAGTTTTTAAAGAAAGAATCCCATGGTATAATAAAATAAAAATCAGTAAAGGAGGAGTCTATGAAATATTATATTGAAGGAGATAACTTACCCGTTGTCCGTTTTGAATTAGAAGAAGGAGAAGGACTAATAAGCCAGGCTGGAGGTCGAGCCTGGATGAAGGGAGACATTAAAACCGAAACTATTTCCGGGGGCGGAGTGGGAAAAATGTTGGGGCGGATGTTTTCCGGCGAAAGCTTATTTTTAAGCTCCTACAAGGCGAAAAGTCCTTCTGAGATTGTCTTTGCATCAGATTTCCCCGGGTCTATCTATGCCTTTGACCTGGCAGAGGGACAAAGTATTATTGCCCAAAAAAAGGCCTTCTTATGTGCCGACCAAGGGGTGGACTTGTCCATTTATTTTAGAAAAAAATTGGGAACGGGTCTCTTTGGTGGGGAAGGTTTTATCATGCAAAAAATTACTGGACCAGGAAAGGTCTTTTTAGAAATTGATGGCCACTGTCAAGAATATATTTTAAATGTGGGAGAAAAACTTGTCATGGACACAGGGAGCTTGGCTATGATGGATTCTACTTGTGAAATGTCCATAGAACAAGTGGAAGGGATGAAGAACATCCTCTTTGGTGGAGAGGGACTTTTTAATACGGTAGTGGAAGGTCCTGGTAAGGTTCTTGTCCAATCCATGCCTATTCAAAAATTGGCACGAAATATTGCTCCCTACCTTCCCATGAAGGGCTAATTGTGACTTGGAAGAAAAAAACCTCCTTTGATGGGCAGATGTCCGAGGCCTTTGTTACGGCGATTTTCCTGTCCCTATCTGGGGGTCTCCAAGATGTCTATACCTATTTGGCCCGGGACCATGTCTTTGCCAACGCCCAAACAGGAAATATTGTCCTTTTGAGCGTCAACCTTATGGAAAAAAACTGGCCCATCGTCTTGGAATACTTGGTTCCCCTAATCTTTTTTGCCCTGGGGGTGGCCATAAGTGAGTTGATCCACACCCAGCACAAGGAGGACCAAAGAGTCCATTGGCGGCAAAGAGTTCTAGTTGTGGAAATGGTTCTTTTATTTATTGTGGGATTTTTACCAGCTGAGTTAAACCTCTTGGCCAATGCCCTAGTGTCCTTTTCCTGTGCCATGCAGGTCCAGGCTTTTCGTAAAATTAAGGGAGCGAACTATGCCTCCACCATGTGTATCGGAAATTTACGCAGTGGCATGGAAGCCCTATGCCACTTTATTTTAAAGGGTAAGCCAAGAAAAGGAGTCTTGGCTTGGCGGTATTTTGCAGTCATTTTTTCTTTTGCTCTGGGAGCGGCCCTGGGGTCTTCCCTAATTCCCTATTTTGGAATGAAGACCATTTGGATTTCTTGTCTACTTTTGTCTTTGAGTTTTAGTCTAATGTTTTTTCAAGGGCAAGAAGAGAGGAAAGAGAAGAAATAAAATCAACCCATTTTGATATGTACCCTCTTTACTGGACAAACCAGTAAGGAGGGTATTTTTGTGAAATATAGCTATGAATTCAAAAAAGAGTGCATACAGTTGTATAGGCAAGGGAAATGGCCTGATACACCTGATGGGACCAAAGAAGAAAACCTTCATGCTTCCATTAGAAAATGGTTTAGATTAGAAGAACTTCATGGCCCAGAANGCTATGAATTCAAAAAAGAGTGCATACAGTTGTATAGGCAAGGGAAATGGCCTGATACACCTGATGGGACCAAAGAAGAAAACCTTCATGCTTCCATTAGAAAATGGTTTAGATTAGAAGAACTTCATGGCCCAGAAATTTTAAACCATGGAAATAATATCCACTGGACACCAGATGAAAAATTAGAAATGGTGTCGAAAGTGCTGGCTGGAAATTCAATAAAGGCAACTGCAATCGAAAATGGAATAAATGAAGGACAACTTTATTCATGGCTTAACAAGTATAAAAAGGATGGATATAATGGTCTTGTGAATAAAAAGAAAGGCCGTAAATCTAAAAATACAACCATGAAAAAGAAAAATATCCATAAACCAAAAGAACTGAATGAATCCGAAAGAGAAGAACTCATAAGACTTAGAGCAGAAAATGAATATATGAAGGCTGAGAATGAAATAATAAAAAAAGAGATCGCCTTGAGAGAAGAACGTTACGCTGCGCAACTCAAGGCGAAAAAGCAGCGATTGTCAAAGAACTCAAAGAAAAAGGATACAGACTAAAGGATCTTTTAAGAGCCATTGATTTGCCGAGGTCAACATACTACTTTGAACTAAATAAAGTGGATAAAATAAAAGTTAAGAATCGTCCGATTGCAGATAAAATAGCCCAAATCTTTCACCTACACAAAGGAAGATATGGAGTGCGAAGAGTCTATATGGAGTTAATAAATCAAGGCTATGTCATAAACCATAAAAAAGTACAAAGGATTATGCACGAACGAAAACTTTTTGGAAAGGGCTCTAAAGAAAAATACCACTCCTATCAGGGGAAAATAGGTAAAGTAGCAGATAATCTAATCAATAGAGACTTCAAAGCAGATAGACCTTTACAAAAATGGACCACGGATGTCTCTGAATTTAAATTTTCTTGGGGTAAATGCTACATCTCTCCAATACTTGATATGTATACCAATGAGATTATCTCCTACGACTTATCCTTAAGTCCTAATTTAAAACAAATATCTACTATGTTAAGAAGAGCATTTAGAAAATTTCCAAAACTAAAGAACTTAATACTACATTCAGATCAAGGTTGGCAATACCAACATAAATATTATGTCAATGAGCTTAAAAAACATGGGATAAAGCAATCCATGTCAAGAAAAGGGAATTGCTATGATAACTCCATTATGGAGACATTCTTTGGAAGGCTAAAAAATGAAATGTATTATGGTTATGAAAAGAGCTATCGCTCTTTTGACGAATTTTCGAGAGCAATAGAGGAGTATATAGATTATTACAATAACGAAAGAATTCAATCAAAAACAAAATGGATGCCACCTACAAAGTATAGGTTAGCATCCACTACAACGAATTAATTAAATATTGTGTCCAGTTTTATGGGTACACATCAT
>NZ_OCTU01000004.1:0-171001 GCF_900232945.1 Urinicoccus timonensis | reverse complement strand
AGACTGATGTGTACCCATAAAACTGGACACAATATTTAATTAATTCGTTGTAGTGGATGCTAACCTATACTTTGTAGGTGGCATCCATTTTGTTTTTGATTGAATTCTTTCGTTATTGTAATAATCTATATACTCCTCTATTGCTCTCGAAAATTCGTCAAAAGAGCGATAGCTCTTTTCGTAACCATAATACATTTCATTTTTTAGCCTTCCAAAGAATGTTTCCATAATGGAGTTATCATAGCAATTCCCTTTTCTTGACATGGATTGCTTTATCCCATGTTTTTTAAGTTCATTTACATAATATTTATGTTGGTATTGCCATCCTTGATCTGAATGTAGGATTAAGTTCTTTAGTTTTGGAAATTTTCTAAATGCTCTTCTTAACATAGTAGATATTTGTTTTAAATTAGGACTTAAGGATAAGTCGTAGGAGATAATCTCATTGGTATACATATCAAGTATTGGAGAGATGTAGCATTTACCCCAAGAAAATTTAAATTCAGAGACATCCGTGGTCCATTTTTGTAAAGGTCTATCTGCTTTGAAGTCTCTATTGATTAGATTATCTGCTACTTTACCTATTTTCCCCTGATAGGAGTGGTATTTTTCTTTAGAGCCCTTTCCAAAAAGTTTTCGTTCGTGCATAATCCTTTGTACTTTTTTATGGTTTATGACATAGCCTTGATTTATTAACTCCATATAGACTCTTCTCACTCCATATCTTCCTTTGTGTAGGTGAAAGATTTGGGCTATTTTATCTGCAATTGAACGATTCTTAACTTTTATTTTATCCACTTTATTTAGTTCAAAGTAGTATGTTGACCTCGGCAAATCAATGGCTCTTAAAAGATCCTTTAGTCTGTATCCTTTTTCTTTGAGTTCTTTGACAATCGCTGCTTTTTCGCCTTGAGTTGCGCAGCGTAACGTTCTTCTCTCAAGGCGATCTCTTTTTTTATGATTTCATTCTCAGCCTTCATATATTCATTTTCTGCTCTAAGTCTTATGAGTTCTTCTCTTTCGGATTCATTCAGTTCTTTTGGTTTATGGATATTTTTCTTTTTCATGGTTGTATTTTTAGATTTACGGCCTTTCTTTTTATTCACAAGACCATTATATCCATCCTTTTTATACTTGTTAAGCCATGAATAAAGTTGTCCTTCATTGATTCCATTTTCGATTGCAGTTGCCTTTATTGAATTTCCAGCCAGCACTTTCGACACCATTTCTAATTTTTCATCTGGTGTCCAGTGGATATTATTTCCATGGTTTAAAATTTCTGGGCCATGAAGTTCTTCTAATCTAAACCATTTTCTAATGGAAGCATGAAGGTTTTCTTCTTTGGTCCCATCAGGTGTATCAGGCCATTTCCCTTGCCTATACAACTGTATGCACTCTTTTTTGAACTCATAGCTATATTTCACAAAAATACCCTCCTTACTGGTTTGTCCAGTAAAGAGGGTACATATCAGACTAGGCTGGTTTCTTTATTATTTTCTTTTTGTCATGGAACCCAGGAGGCCTCTTGCGATTTCACGACCAATGGTTCTCGTAATGGTTCCCAGCATGGAGTCGATGCCTTTATCGATGTAAGTCTTTTGGCTGCGGTTGGACTTTTGTGTCCGTTCTAATTCTTTTCTTTGAGCGTCAAGTTCTTTCTGTCTTTGAGCTTCTGATTTTTCTCTTTCGATTCTTTCTAAAAGAATTTCGTAGGCGGATTCTCTATCGATTGGATCCTTGTACTTTGTATAAAGGGGCGAAGAACCAACCAAGGCCCTATACTCCTCATCGGTGAGTGTAGCAAAGGATGAGTGGGGCGGAAGGATCAGCGCCTTGTCTGCCACAGTTGGTGCACCACTTTCATCAGCAAATGAAACGAGTGCTTCTCCGGTCCTAAGATTTATAATCTCTTCCTTTAGATCCATGGATTCATCCTGCCTAAATGTATCTGCAACAGCCTTTATCGCCTTTAGTTCCTTTGGAGAATAAGCCCTTAGTTGATGGACGATTCTGTTGGAAAGTTGTGATGAAATTGATTCCGGCACGTCGAGAGGGTTTTGAGTGATAAAGAATACTCCCACCCCTTTACTGCGCACGAGACGAACTACTTGGATAATCTTGTCCTGTAAAACTTTTGGCGTGTTCTTAAAGAGTAAATGAGCTTCGTCAAAGAAGAAGGCAAGCTTAGGTCTGTCTAAATCTCCAACCTCTGGGAAGTTTTCATAGATTTCTGAAAGCAAGTATAGAAGAAGCATGGAGTAGAGAAGTGGATTTGAAATCAATTTCGTAGCATTTAAAATATTTACCAGACCCTTGCCACTTGTGTCTGTTCTAATAAGGTCGCCGATATCTATGGCGGGCTCTCCGAAGAATAGGTCTCCACCGGCATCTTCAATAAACAAAAGTTTTCTAGAAATGGCAGAGAGGCTTTGACTAGCCACATTGCCGTAGGTCTTACTAATTTCCTCCCTATTTTCACCGACGAAATTGATCATTTGCTTAAGATCCTTTAAATCGATTAACAGAAGCCCCTCGCTATCAGCAACCTTGAAAATGATATTTAAAACCCCAGTCTGGGTATCATTTAGCTCCAAAATATTTGCCAGCATAAGAGGACCCATCTCTGAAACAGTAACCCTAAGTGGGATTCCTTTTTCGCCGTAGATATCCCACATATTTACAGGATAATTTTTAAAATCAAAATTAGAAATGCCAAGTTCTTCAAGTCTTGAATTTAATTTGTCATTCATCTCGCCAGGCTTTGAAATATTTGCAAGATCGCCCTTCACATCTGCAAGGATGGTCGGAACACCAGCCTCAGAAAGACCTTCTGTAAGCACCTTTAGCGTGACGGTTTTTCCAGTTCCGGTGGCGCCGCTAATCAGTCCGTGCCGATTCATTTTATTTAAAAGAATATAATTTTCCCTATTCCCTTTGCCAATTAAAATTTTATCCATGACAACCTCCCTTAATATCTAATTCAATTATAACAAATTAATAGATAGAGGAAGCCCTGTATCATAAAAATATCCTGAAAAAGAGCTATTTATACATTTAACAAGTAAAGATTTTTAAAATAGAGGAAATGAAGATGAAAGATTAGCTAATCATTCAAGGTCTTGTAGAAAAAAATTGTATGCATGAAAAGTCTAAAATATCTAGAATGATTTATAATTAACTAATGACTAGGCCGATTCCCACATACTAAGCTTTTGAAAAGATTAAACATTATCCATACTGACCATTCAAGCCATATGTGGAGATTGTAGTGTTGATGATAAGAAATAAGATCATAGGCTATAAACGCCTTGCAATCAATGGCTCTTAGGATTTAAAAAAATCTTAGAGCCATTATTTTTTAAACTATATTGTTGAGAAATATAAATAAGGTATTTGTTTGCAGTAAAGAATTCATGGCCGACTTCTTAAAAAAATACTTTGGAATAGTTTAAGTGGATGGTGGTAAATTTTATGCAAAAAGGCAAATGAAGAAATAGAAGTGCTGATAAAAAATCTACAGAAAAGATAGAGGGAGTTATAACTATAATCATGGCTTTTTATAGGGCTATAGGACGGGATAACGATAGGGGCTTATAATTCAAAAAGGATGCCTTTCTAGTAAAATATTAAATCTAAACAAAGGAAACGTGATATAATATAAGTGATAATTGATTTCAATTTAGTGTCCAGAGGAGGAGGGAATGTTTAAGAGTTTTTTAGAAAATTTTAGAAAACCTAAAGACAATTTTGCCGGCAGATTTATGCTAAAGAGTATGAATAAGGGGCATGAAAAATTAGCAAGATGGGGAAGATCTTACTTAAAAATTGATCAAGAAGATACGATTTTAGATTTAGGTTGTGGTGGTGGACGGAACATAGAATATTTTTTAGCGAAAGCCAATAAAGTTTATGGTATGGACCACTCAGGAATGAGTGTAAAAATGTCAAGGGAGATAAATAAAGAAGCGATTGAGTCGGGAAGATGCGAAATCTCATTGGGAGATGTAAAGAGCCTTCCTTTTAAAGATGAATCCATAGATATTGTAACAGCTTTTGAAACGATTTATTTTTGGGAAGACATAGTGGAATGTTTTAAAGAGATTTATCGCGTGTTGAAAAAAGGTGGACAGTTTTTAATATGTAATGAAGCATCATCTAAGGAAAGAAGAGATGTAAAAAAATTAGCGGATAGTATAGAGATGGAAGTATATACACCCGACGACTTGACAAAAATGCTTACGAATGCTGGCTTTTACTGTGACTATCATTTAGATAGGAAAAAACAAGTCGCATTCATTGCAAAAAAATAGGCCATATAAAGAAAGACGAGGGATAAAAAAATGAAATATAAAGGTTTTATTTCTTATTATTTAAAGGTCCAATGAAGAAAGTTCTCATAGAAAAATATAATAAAGCATATGCTTCAGACATTATTAAAAATAGCAAAAAAATTTATCGAGAACTTATAAAAAATATGGACGATATCGGAGAGGACAATCCCATGGCCTACAATGAGCGGTTCGCCCTTGTCTTTGTTGCTCCATATTTAGCAAGCGAGAAAAAGATTCCACCAGAAACCATCCAGGAAATGATGCGTCGCTCTCTTTATTTTGTCAAATGGTATTTTTCCTTGATTAATCTCAATACTAAAAGGGGAAAAGGGGCCAATAAGAAAAATATACTTAAGTATTATAAATGGTATACAGAGGAAAAAGAAAAGCTTTACCCCACATCTTTTAAGGTTAATTTTGAGGGAGAACCCTATGATGGTGCTTGTTATTATAGAATTACTCGTTGCCCCATTTGTGCTTATATAAAGAAGTTGGGGGTAGATGAATTAATGCCGCTATTCTGTGAACTTGATGAGCTAATGATAAGTCTTCAACATGGAGTACTTCACAGAAAAGGTACTATAGCAAATGGAGCAGATTATTGTGATTATTTTATTACAGGCGATAGAGAAAGAACCTGAGTTATAAGGATAAGCTATGGGGGTGTAAAAAAATTTAGCTTAGTCGCAGTAATCGCATTTTAAATTGTGATCTTTGCAGGCTAAATTACGGACTTCACTTGGAAGTTTTCCCTTGTATCTTTTGTAATAAATGGAAAATTTGCTATGGGATGTGTATCCAACAGACTCAGCAATTTCTTTTATAGGTAGTTCGGTATTTAAGAGAAGAGTTTCAGCTACATTCATTCTTTTTCTTTGGGTGTATTCTGTAATACTTTGACCATATTTTTCTTTGAACAAGTTTTTTAATTTTGTTCCGCTCATTCTTGAGATTTTTTCAAGGGTTTCTTGATTTACATTCATGGCGAAATGATCATCTAAGAATCTTGCTATATCTTCAAGTGCTTTATTATCATCAGACTCAATTTTATATTTCTTCCTATTTAAGTAGGTATCTATTACTATACTTACCCATTCATTTGCTTTGGCTTTAAAGAAAAAATCAGCGGCAGGAGCGTCCATCTTACAATTTAATATTTCCATTGCCACTTTTTCTAAGGCCTTTGTAAGTATAATTTGATTCGTTTGCAGTAAAGCTGAATAAAATAATTCTGGATTAATGTTAATAGATGCTAGATGTTTTTCTAAGAGTTCTCTTTTAAATCCTATAGATACAGCAAGATAATAGCAGTTCTCATGTAATAAAAAAACAAAATCATCTCCTATATTATCAAAATCAAGAGTGCATAAAGAGTTTGCAGTCAACGTTTGATAAGGACTAAATCTCTCGCCGTTTGCGCTGACAATGTAGCTTGAATATATTGACACATAGTCTGCCATACTATAAGTATTATTTTGAACTACTTCCTCTCTGATATAAAAATCGTGAACATCAATAATGAAGCCATCTCCTTCATAAAACCAATATAGACCTTCTGCATAAGTTGAGTCATCTTTATTCCAACAAAAAGTGTGCCCTGCACTTGAATATTTCTTATTGTTTTTACATTCATCTACTTTCATATAATCTTTTACAAAATCGTAATATGTCATAATACACCTATCCCTTTTAGACAATATCCCAATTAGCCTTATTAATTCAAAACTATTGTATTGGTAATTATAACCGATGTATAATAGAAAGGCAATGATAGATATTATCAATTAAGTAAATTTATATCTAAAAGGAATATCAAAGAAAGGAGATGTCATTATGAAGATTTACAAAAAACTATTTGCTTATGTAGAAGATAAAAAATATCTCGGCTTTTTAGCTATTATTTTTTCTGCTATATCTGCTGTGCTTACGGTATATGGATACTATTTAATCTACAAATTTCTAGATAAGTTAATAATTAATTCAAATTTATCTGGTGCAGAGAACTTAGCATTAAAATCTGTTACTACACTAACCAGTGGAGCGATATTTTATTTTGTTTCAGGAATGTTTTCACACATCTTGGGATTTAGGCTTGAAACAAATTTGAGGAAAAGAGGGATCGACGGCCTAGAGAAAGCAAGTTTTAGGTTCTTTGACTTAAATCCATCTGGTCAAATAAGAAAGATCATAGATGACAATGCCGCACAAACTCATCAGGTAGTAGCCCACATGATACCCGATAGTTCTCAGGCAATAGTTACACCCGTGCTTGTCCTTGCACTTGGCTTTATAGTAAGTATAAGAGTTGGTATAACCTTGCTTGCTCTTACTATAATTGGCGGCTTAATTTTAGGGGCGATGATGGGCGAGCAAGAATTTATGAAGATATACCAAGAAGCCCTATCTAAACTAAGTGCTGAAACTGTTGAGTACGTTAGAGGGATGCAAGTTGTAAAAATATTTAAAGCAAATGTAGAGTCCTTTAAAAGCTTTTACAAGGCGATAAAAGATTACTCGAAATATGCTTATGATTATTCCCTATCTTGTAAAAAACCTTATGTTTTGTACCAATGGTTATTTTTTGGTTTAATTGCAATTTTAATTATTCCTATAGTCTATTTTATGACTAGCTTAGGCAGTACCAAGGTGATTTTACTTGAGCTTATCATGACTTTATTTTTATCGGGAGTTCTCTTCGTTTCATTTATGAGAATGATGTGGTACTCCATGTATATTTCTCAAGGCAATTATGCAGTAGATACTTTAGAAGCACTATACGAGGATATGCAAAAAGACAAATTATTGCATGGTAATGTCAATCATTTTAAAAACTATAATATAGACTTTGAGAATGTTAGCTTTGCTTATAATGATAAAGCTGTAATTGAAAATTTATCCTTTAAATTAGAAGAAGGAAAGTCCTATGCACTAGTCGGTTCATCTGGATCAGGTAAATCAACTGTAGCAAAACTTATATCAGGTTTTTACAATGTTAATGAAGGAAGGATAAAGATAGGTGGCATGCCTATAAGTGAATATTCTGACGAAGCTTTAATTAAAGCCATTTCCTTTGTTTTTCAAGATTCAAAATTATTCAAGAAGAGCATTTATGACAATGTTGCTTTAGCTAATAAAGATGCGACGAAAGATGACGTTATGAGAGCCTTAAAATTAGCGGGATGCGATTTGATATTGGGCAAATTCCCAGAAAGAGAAAATACAGTCATAGGCTCAAAAGGAGTTTATTTATCTGGTGGAGAAAAACAAAGAATTGCAATTGCTAGAGCAATTTTAAAGGATTCCAAAATTATTATTATGGATGAGGCATCGGCATCAATTGACCCAGATAACGAGTTTGAACTTCAAAAAGCTTTCAAAAATCTTATGAAGGATAAAACAGTTATCATGATTGCGCACAGGCTATCTACAATTAAAGACCTTGATGAAATACTTGTGATGGATGGCGGAAAAATTATAGAAAGAGGTTCCGACAAAGAACTAATGTCAAAAGATACAAGGTATAAGAGACTGCAAGAGATGTTTAACAGTGCGAATGAATGGAGGGTTTCAAATGAAGGAGTTTTATAAAAAAAGATTTGCCCTCACAGATAAAGGAGCAAGAAATTTAAGTAAAGCAACCCTGGCTTCATTTTTCGTTTATTGTATAAACATGCTTCCTGCCATATTACTAATGATTTTTGCTCAGGAAGTCTTGGAAAATATGGGTAAAAGCAAGGGATTTTATATAGTATTCTCAGTTTTGACTTTGATAGCAATGTATATTTTGCTTTCTGTCGAATACGATAAATTATATAGTACAACCTATCAAGAAAGTGCAGATTTAAGAATAAGGACAGCGGAGAATTTATCAAAACTACCTCTATCATACTTTTCTAAGCATGATATTTCAGACCTAGCCCAAACAATCATGTCTGACATTGAAGGCATAGAACATGCAATGAGCCATTCAATACCAAAAGTGGGCGGAATGGCACTCTTCTTCCCACTTATATCCATCATGATGCTGGTGGGTAATGTCAAGATGGGCTTAGCTGTAATTATTCCATCTCTTTTAAGCTTTATATTTATACCCTTATCTAAAAAACATCAGGTTAAGGGACAGAAAAGATATTATGATATTCTAAGAGAAAACTCAGAAAGCTTTCAAGAAAATATCGAAATGCAAATGGAGATCAAAGCCTATGGCTTGTCAGAGGAAATGAAAGAAAAGCTATATGAAAAAATGGACAAAAGTGAAAAGGTGCATGTTAAGACAGAGATAGGACTTATTTTAACTATGTCACTTTCATCAATTTTTAGCTTTATATCCCTTGCTGTCGTAATATTTGTTGGCGTAAATCTAATTATTAGTAAAGAGATAAGCGCTCTCTACCTTGTAGGATATTTACTGGCAGCTATGAAGATAAAAGACGCTTTAGATGCATCTAAAGAGGGCTTGATGGAAATATTTTATTTAACACCGAAGATTGAAAGAATAAAAGAAATTCAAAATCAAGATTTACAAGAAGGCGAAGACTATAATTTGAAAAAATTTGATATTGACCTAAAAGATGTTGAATTTGCTTACAATAAAGACGCAAAAGTTTTAAATGGAGTAAGCTTTAGAGCTAAGCAGGGAGAGGTCACTGCTTTAGTAGGAGCAAGCGGCTGCGGTAAAACAACTATCTTGAAACTTATATCAAGACTTTATGATTATGACAAGGGACAAATCTTAATCGATGGCAAGGATATAAAAGAAATATCAACAGAATCTCTTTTTGACAAGGTGTCTATTGTTTTCCAAGATGTAGTTCTCTTTAATCAAAGCGTTATGGAGAATATTAGAATCGGAAAGCGAGATGCAAGTGACGAAGAAGTTAAAAGAGCAGCAAAGCTTGCAAACTGCACAGATTTTATAGAAAAAATGGATAAGGGTTTCGATACAGTTATCGGTGAGAACGGTGCTGAGTTATCAGGAGGAGAAAGACAAAGGCTATCAATAGCCAGAGCCTTCTTAAAAGATGCACCGATATTGATCTTAGATGAAATAGCGGCAAGCCTTGATGTTGACAACGAGAAAAAAATTCAAGAGTCTTTAAATAATTTAATTAAAGATAAAACTGTTGTCATCATTTCTCACAGAATGAAATCTATAGAAAATGCAGATAAGATAGTAGTTCTTGAAAATGGAAGAGTAGAAAGAGAAGGCAAGCATGAAGAGCTTTTACAAAAATCAAAAGTTTATAAGAATTTAATTGAAAAGACAAAAATGGCAGAAGAATTTATTTATTAGGAGGACAGAAGCAAAGACGTGCAATAGCATCTGTTATGTGCAAAGATTCTCCGTTTGTCTATTTCGACGAATCTACAAGTGGTATGGATTATTCCAATATGATAAAAATAGGCAGTCTTTGGACTGCCTTTATTTTTTACTTAGTTTTATGCAGTAAATCATATAATTGAAAGGAATCAGCGTTACATGCTATAATTATACTGATAATTGATATCATCTAAATAAAAAGAGGTGTCTAGTCGTGACTTTATACATGAGTATATTAATTGGTCTTTTTGCTTCATTCCTGATGTTTTTAGGAGATATGATTTTATATTATGATTCTAATGATTACGATGGCAAGAATACTATAAATAATATTATTGGCATAATGAAAAATGTTAGCATAAAAAGATTATACATTGGTGGTCTTTTAGGTCCAATATGTGCCTTTATATATTGTATTGGATTTTATCATATTGTTTTGGCCATACAAGAAAAGTATTTAACTATAGGTTGGTTTGTATTTTTAATAAATATTTTTGGAATAATACTAGGAGGTACTTATCATATTCAATGTACTTACTTAGGTCTTTTATCAAGATACGAAAACAAGGGAGCTTTTGATGAATTTTTAAAATTTTTAAAACTCCAGGCTAAAATAGTTTTTGGAATTATGGCTATAGCAAATATAGGAATAGCTTTGGTAATTTTATTTGGATTTACAGTATTCCCAAGATGGCAAGTCCTATTTACACCTATGTTTCTTTTGATTCTCACTCCTCTTACCGGCAGATTGCCAAAGGGACTACATATGATTATTCGTGGAGGTTGGTTTAACATAATATATTTTATTTACTACCTAATCTTATTGATAAACTATACTAATATGAATTTATGAGCTTATAAGTCAGAGATTAAAATTATTATTTTTGTAAACAAAGCAAATTTTATAAAATTAATTATTTACAGGAGAAAATTTATGAAACAATTAAATTTTATTGATGACAAGAAAACAAAAGCTGACTATAAAAACTGGGTTCCTGAAAGCTTGTTAAAGAATTTAATCTTTGCAAGTCTCGTAGCTTTTATCTTACTTATAGCCTTCGGTGTCAGTGATCTTGTATTTAGTGGAAAAACTCGTCTTATCTGTGCCATTATTCTTGGATATGCTACGCTGAAACTTACTTTCTTTGCAATTTGGATGAGAGTACTACATAAGGCTTTTGATTACAATGGAAAAAGAAAGCTTGCCAAAGCTATAATAGAGGGGACTGCCGACTATGTAAAGATCCCAGATGGTGGTCTGGGCTTAGATGTAGGATGTGGTAGCGGTGCACTTACCATTGCTTCCGCAAAAAGAAATCCTAAGGCGACCATGGTGGGCTGCGATATTTGGAGTGGGTCATACAAGAGTGAATTTTCTAAAGAGCTCTGTGAAAATAATGCAAAATTAGAGGGAATAGAAAATGCGAGATTTAAAATTGGAAATGCAGTGAATCTTCCTTTTGAAGATGAAAGTTTTGATGCAGTAACAAGCAACTATCTTTATCACAATATAATGGGACATAATAAGCAGAAACTTCTACTGGAAACTTTGCGTGTACTTAAAAAGGGTGGAGTTTTTGTTATTCATGATTTGATGAATAAGTCAAGATACGGAGATATGAATAAATTTATCGAAAAGCTTAAAAAAGATGGCTACGAAAATGTGCAATTAATTGATACAACAAAGGATCTTTTTATGGGCCACAAAGAAGCTTTATTGCTAGGACTTTACGGCTCAACTCTTCTTATTGGGAGAAAATAAAATTGTATATAAATTACTAAGAAAATTTAGAAAATTAATGAGGTATGCAAAATGAAATATCACAGTTTTTATTTCAATTTATTTCAACATCCTATGAAAAAAGTTTTGCTGAAAAATTATGGACATGATTATTCTAGAGAAATAATGAAAAAAAGCAAAAAAATTTATCGAAAACTAATAGAAGGAGCAGATGATATCGGCGATGATAATCCCATGGCCTACAATGAGTGGTTTGCCCTTGCCTTTGTTGCCCCATATTTAGCAAGCGAGAAAAAGATTCCACCAGAGACCATCCAAGAAATGATGCGCCAATCTCTTTATTCTGTCAAATGGTATTTTTCCTTAATTAATCTAAATACTAAGAGGGGGAAAGAGGCCAATAAGAAAAATATTCTTAAGTATTACAAATGGTACACCCCAGAAAAAGAAAAGCTCTATCCGACTTCTTTTAAAGTCGACTTCGAAGGTCAGCCTTATGAAGGGGCTTGTTACTATCGAATTACACGTTGTCCGATTTGTACTTATACAAAGAAGCTGGGGGTGGCTGAATTAATGCCGCTATTCTGTGAATTAGACGAGCTTATGATAAGCCTTCAACATGGAGTACTGCATAGAAAAAACACCATAGCAAATGGAGCAGCTTGTTGCGATTATTTTATCACGGGGGATAGAGAATGAATCCAAGCTATAAGAAGAAGGTATTGGTAAAACTTGTGATGAATTGATTCTTAAGGGAGTAAAATAAAATGACTTTAACTTATAAAATTGCATCGACAATAGTAAGACTTGCCGGTGTCAAAAAAATGTTTTTAAAAAACAAGGAAGAGATGCTTGAGTATGCAAAGGGAGAAAATGCAAAGGCGGTATTTGATTTAGATAAGGCAAGGAAGAGAGCCGAGAGAAAAAATTACTATCTTTTCGACAGAGACCTTATGGGATACAGATTGATTTCATATCAAAAAAATCAAAGTCCTGCAGAGGGAGCAGTGCTATATCTTTTCGGCGGAGGAATGATTACACAGCCGGACAAATTGGATTTTGCTTTGGCGGAAAGAATAATGGAAGAAGCCGGCAAAGACCTTTGGTTTTTATTCTATCCCCTTTGCTCGGAAGATGTAAAGATAGATAAGACATATGAAGTTTCTTTTGAAGCCTATAGGCTGATGACCCAAACATATAAGGCTGAAAACATAAGTGTCCTCGGTTTTTCGTCAGGAGCTTGTCTGGCAATAGGAATATTTTTGCATAACAATGCAATAGGTAGACCTCTTAATATGCCAGGCAAAATTATTTCAGTTTCACCCGGCGGCATACCCGATGTAAGGCTTGAAGAAAATAAAGACATATGGGAAAGAGTAAATGCCCTTAACCACAAGGACATAATGATTGATCCTACATATCTAAAGACGGCAAGGGAAATCGTAAAAGGAGATGCAGACATACCTGAGTATATGCTTGACGGAACGGTAGGAGATTTTACCGACTTTCCGAAAACATATTTTTATTACGGCGAAAATGAATGCCTCTATGCCTTTGCGGACGAATTTAAAAAAGCAATGGAGAAATACAAGGCTCCCTATGAAATAATTGTGGGCAAAGGAATGTGCCACTGCTATCCCTTGGTAAGATTTTTTAGAGAAGGAAGAGTTGCACAAGATGAAATTATTGAATTGTTAAAACAATAGCCAGGGGACAAAATGAAATCCAAAGAATTTAAGATGCCCATATTCGGCGTTGGACCTATATATGTCATCACTTGTTTCATTCTTACAATAGTAGGATTATACCTTGATCTTAAAGGATACCTAGATCAAGGCGACCTAAGTAAAGGAAAAATATTTTTTATTGTAGCAGGGATATTATTAATACTTTTAGGCATATATTTATGGGTACAAGCAGTTATAGTTCAGAAAATAAACAAAAAAGTTAAAGAGAAGAAGTTGATTACAAGGGGGATCTACAGTATTGTAAGGAATCCTATTTATTCAGCATTTTTATTTATATTTACAGGCCTTTTACTACTTATGGCAAACTATATTTTATTAATATTACCATTTATTTTCTGGGCTTTCTTAACAATATTGATGAAAAACACAGAAGAAAAATGGTTAAAAAATGAATTTGGACAAGAATATGAAACATATTTAAATGAAGTAAATAGAGTACTACCATGGATTAGGAAAAAGTAACTAATTTTAATTTGGCACCTACACTTGTAGGTGCTATTTTAGACAGTTTTTAAGAGATTCTAGTAAATATAATGACCGAATACTTGAATAAAAACTAGACAAATACTTGAATAGGAAATGGACAATCACTTGAGGGGATGATAGAATAAATTTGCAAAAGTCAGGCAAGTATGAAAAACTATTTACCTAGGCTAGTGGATAAAATATTAGAAGATCGAATAGATGCAAAGGGTGTATTTTTGATTGAAGGGCCTGAATGTTAGAAGATAAAATTTTAAGAAGTAAAGAAGAGCTTGGCTTAATGGCCAAAAGAGTCTTTCTTGAAGCTGGAGATATGGATGCCTACAAACCCATAAGGATTAAAGTGGATAAAGACTTAAAGACCTTTTTAGAAGAAATCCAAATGAGAGATGGAATAGACAAGCAATTTAAAATTCCAGGGAGTTCAGCCTTGAACAATCTTTTGATAGTAAGACTTGAGGAGATACGACCTGAAGGCGACGATTATGAATGTGACTTATTGGTCCAATTTTTTGCAGAAAAAGAGGACTTCAAAAACTTAATGGAGCTGGAAGAGGATATAAAGCAACAAACCAAGGACTTAAAAACTGACTTAGAAAAAATAGAATTCCTAAACACTTTTCTAACCGAGAATATCGCTTATGACAAAGAACACAGATCGAGATCTGCTCTTGCTGCTGCCATAACTCACAAGGGAACCTGTGTCGCCTTCGCACAACTTTTTTTGATCTTAGGAGAGGCGATTGGGCTAAAGGTTGGATGTATCAACAGTAAGATTATGAAGCACAGGTGGAATTATGTCATTGTTGAAGATGAAATCTATTACATCGACACCGCTTTTAATGCAAGTAATCCCATATCCCCCAAATTATTTTTCCAAACAAGCCCTATTCATCTAGAAAAGGCCCCTGACCAAGGGATTGCTGTGCCACATGGACAATAAAAAAGGAAGTTATAGGATATAGAAGCAAAATTAGAGCCCCATAGGGGTCTTTTGTGTTAAAATAAAGCTAGAAAAAGGTCTTATCTTTAGATTGAGCATAGAGAAAAATCCACCATTTAGACTTAGGAGGAAATTTTATGGAAAAGCCAACCTACCAAGAATTCTATGATGCAGTTATTGAAGACTACAGGCCATCTTGTCGTTTTACAGGAGAGGATTTTGATCGGGTTATCAAGGAAAATGAAGATGTAATCGAAGGTGATTACAGGAACTTTTGTATGGCAATCGACGATGGATACGCTGAAGAAATGGGTTGGGAATTGAAAGATAGAGCATCTGCCACTTCTTACAACCTCTACATGCTCATTTAAGTAAAGCCAGACCTGCTAGCCAGTCTAGACCTATGAATGGACTGTTTAGAAGAAGAATATGGCTCAATAGTTAAGATAATATTTTGAATGCAATAAGATTAGGCTTCGAGGTTAGGTATGAAAAAACTATTGAAATTTATATCGATAAGTGCACTTGTTATTCTGGCAATCCTAGCTATTGGACTATACCTAGTAACTAGGCCAAGACTGATAGCGGAATCATCTTCCGAGGACAAGAAGTATTGCCTATCTTTTATAGAAACGGACAGTCCTGCCTTCTTTGGATCATCAGAGGTAAGGATAGAACTAAAGTCCAATGGCCGGGAAAGGACAGAAAGGCAAGAAATCAACACCTCCATAGCAAACGATGGAAAACATCTTGATGAGACTAATTGGAGGGTAAATTGGAAAAAGGACCATGTAGAAGTGATCCTAATGGGAGAAGAGCAAGGGGATGAGATTATAAAAATCTACTATATACAGACAAACTTTTAAAAAATTATGAATTTCAAAAGATGATGGTAGAAGAAAAAACATCCGGCATAACACAATCGAGGGTTATCTAGCTCACCTTATAGAAAGAAGGATAGGGACCAAAAAAGGCCCCGAGACGGGTAAACAAAGGATGCCCTAAAGACGACCCAACTGGAAATATCCAAGAAAGATGAGAATAGGAAAACCTAAAAAGCAGATAAGATTATAACCGCCATAGGGCAATAGGGGGCTTAAGATGATAGAGGTTCAACTCAAGGAAAAAGAAATGGAGATTATCCAAAGAGAGTTGGGAGAACTCCTAGATAAGATTGGGAACATAACCACCGGTAACAACAGCTTACAATTTCAAGAGGAAGAAGATAGACAAAACTTCTTATCGGAGCTATTAGTGGCGAGTTCAGAATATATCACTGATGATGGAATCACAAATGAAGGGATAGAAATCGAAAAGATTCTAGACAAATATTTTGTAAACTAAGTAAATAGAATAGAATGCAAAAGGTCCTACCATTGATTGGTGGGGCCTTTTTAATGGGGGTATCGGTCAATAAGGAAGAGGAATTACTTGTATAGGGTTGAATTCGATTGCTCCAACCATAGCTTATAAGGGGAAGTGCGGATTTAGGCAGGCTAGGATGGAAGCAAAAATTGTTTTAAAGAATCAGAAATGTGATTTGTTGGGCGGGTCCTATCAGAAAAGATGTCAGATACAGAGGAGGGAATAAGGCCGGATATAAAAGTAAGGTAGAATGCTAAATGGTCCGCGAGCCTATAGGTTAAAATTAGATTCAGCTAGAGCATTTATTTTACAAGCAAATCTATAAGACAGAATAAAAATCCTAAAAATAGGGTATGATAGTAAATAAGAAATAAAATAAAAAAAGGGAGGAAAAGTATGAGATTCGAAAATAAAGTTCTTGTAGTTACCGGAGCTTCTTCTGGTGTTGGTAGGGCCACTAGCCTGATGGCAGCCAAAGAAGGGGCCAAGATCTATGCAGTGGCTAGAAGGGAAGAAAGACTCCTTGCCCTTGCAGAGGAAGTAAAGTCCCTAGGCTGTAAAGGCCAAGTCATCCCTGTGCCTTGCGATATTTCCAAGCCAGAAGACGTAGACAGACTCTTTGAAAAAGTAAAAAGCGAAAACGACAAGCTAGACGTCCTCATTGCCAATGCTGGTGTCATGGATAAATTCGAACCAGTAACCACCTGTACAGAAGAAAATTTGGACCGGATTTTCTCCATCAATGTCAAGGGAACCTTCCGACTCTTCAAGGGTGCCATTCCCCTTATGAAGGAAGGTGGAGCCATTGTAGCCACCACTTCCATCGCCGGCATCCGGGGCGGCAAGGCCGGAGTAGCCTATACCATGTCCAAGAGTGCCATCCATGGTCTGGTGCAAAATACAGCAGCCATGTATGCAAACGACAAGATTCGTTGCAACGCAGTAGCCCCTGGTGGTATTGCCACTGAAATAATGGAAAACCTAAGCGACGTAGATGAAAAAGGCATGGAAGTAGTTATGAGGGGACCAAAACTCGACAAGATGGTGGCCAGCGCCGAAGAAATTGCTGAAAACCTCCTCTTCCTTGCATCCGACCAAGCCTCCAACATCACAGGACAAATCCTGGTGTCCGACGGTGGGCTGACTGTTATGTAGGTCATAAGAACTATAAGAGCTTGTCTTTGACAGGCTCTTTTTCTTTTAAAGCACTTGGAAAAAAGATTTTAAAAATATCCGGACGGTGGTCTTAAAAGATCGGGACACCCGGATAGAAATTCCCATTGACAGCAAGAAGATTTTGGTCAATGGCCAAGTCTACACCAGCGATGTCAAACCGGAAGTTATAAACAACCGGACCATGCTTCCCGTTACCAATATTGCAAGAGCTCTTGGGCTTAAAGATGGCAGGGACATTATCTGGAATGGCCAAACCATGACGGTGACCATATACCGGTCTATCTTGGTTCGTTAGGATGACTTTTCCATGAAAAGGATATAGAAAATTAAATAGTTAGGATACTGTAGAATGTGAAAAGTACCCTCTTTACTGGACAAACTGGTAGGGAGGGTATTTTTAACCTGAAGAAACTTGTCTTTTGTACTATAATAGGCTTAAGTAAATGACAGAATGGATAGGAGGAATAGGATGAAAAGAAGGTTTAGATTTTTATTATTTTTGATCTTAACGGTAGTTTTTCTTGCTGGCTGTCAAAAGGAGGGACCTTCGGCCCAGGCTGGAGGAGAAGCTTCTGGGCCGGAGCCTTTTAAGAAGGGGGATCCCCAACTAAGGGCTGTTGCTGGGGCCAAGCCGGGGTCCATGTCTTCTTGGGTAGAGGACAGGGAGGTCTGGAAGGACTTTGTGGACCAGGATCAACTGGCTTCTGCTCAAAGGGAGTTTTTTGGCATCCACCTGCCCAGGATTCTTTTGGATTCCAAGGATGCCCAGGAGGCCAACCGGGAGATCGATGGTTTGGTCCAAGAAATCCGGGACCAATATGCTGGACATAAGAAGGACATGGAGGGGGTGGATACTGGGATCTATGCATCTTTTTCTGTCTACCAAGACGAGAGGATCTTGAGTATTATGGTGGAGACCTCTAATGTTTGGGAGGGGGACTTTCCAAAAATTTCTGTCTTTAATTTTTCCCTGCCGGATGGTAAGTTTATCCAAGATGCCCAGGTCATGAAGGCTTTTGGGCTGGAGGAGGACCAAATCTTAGGGGTGGTCGAAGATAGTTTGAGGGAGGCCCAGGACCTGGACAGGCAGGTTTATTATAATGATGTCAGGGATTCTTCTTATTTCTATAATCCCACCAGCTTGACCGGATTGGTTTTCCATGACCTTTGGGACAATTACAAGTCCAGGGATGGACAAGTCTTTATAGACGAAATGGGGAAGCCCAACTTTGTCTTTAGACCATATGCCAGTGTTGACAGGGGTCAAAGTCCGGTGGTTTTGAAATTGAAGGCCAACCGTTTTGACCAAGGGGCGATTTCTGAGGATTATCTCAAGATGGCCAGGAGGCTGGGGATGGATCCTAAAGACCAGAACCACAAGGCCTTTGTCATCTATTTGGGTTCGGCTGCTGACCCGGATAGCTTGAAGGCTCCCCTGGAAAAGCTCTATGCTTGGACCAGCGTGTTTTCAAACTACCAGGACCCCGGCATGCTGATGGCCATGAAAATGAGCCTGGTAGGGGATACGGCCTACCTCATTGGCGAGGAGTGTTATCTAGTCATTCCTAAGTACCGGAACGCTGCTGTTTCTTTAAAGGAATTGGAAATTTCCCAGGATGGTCAGCTAAAGGAAGTGGACAATGAATTTTTGGACAATCTCTCTGCCACCGGGACCACTTTTGTCTGTCAAAATATCAGCGATATTGCTCCAAATGGAAAGATCACGATCCGTTACAGGGACGATGTCTTGGACTTTTCGCCCTCCATTAGCTTGAAGGACGGGAGCCTGGTTTTGCCCCCGGGAGTGACGGACGGGGAAGCCGTCTTGGATTGGAAGGCCTTGATGGAAACAGAGGCCTATTCGCAAGATATGTTTGACCGAATCCTGTCTATTATGAGAATGGGTTGAGGTTTTTGACGAGGTTGTCTGGGGTTAAAAAGTGAGGAAGAGATTTAAGGAGGAAGTATGGAAAAAATAATTAGGGTCACAGGCAAGGGCAAGATTTCTGTCAAGCCCGACATGATTTGCCTAGATATTACTGCTAGAGGAACCTATCCAGACTATGAAGAAGCCATCAGAAAGTCCGCAGACCATACCAAGCTTTTGAGAAAGACCATAGAAAAATCGGGCCTGCCTGGCCAGAACTTAAAGACCAAGGATTTTTCTGTCCAATCGGAATATGAGAGCTATCGAGACTATAATGATAACTA
Organism: Urinicoccus timonensis; assembly: GCF_900232945.1. Classification (GTDB taxonomy): domain Bacteria; phylum Bacillota; class Clostridia; order Tissierellales; family Peptoniphilaceae; genus Urinicoccus; species Urinicoccus timonensis. Next base: position 151,683 of record NZ_OCTU01000004.1, on the reverse strand, counting down.
TAAAAAGAGATTTTTGGGCTATAGTTTCTACCACCGGACCGAGATTACCTTTCCCAACGACAACAAACAACTGGGGCGGACCCTCTATGAGCTGGCTCGGTGCCCGGTAGATCTTGAATTTTCCATTAACCATACTGTCAAGGACAGGGAAAAAGTAAAAAATACCCTCTTGAAAAAGGCCGTGGAAGATTCCAGGGAAAAGGCAGAAATTTTAACAGGAGCAGCCGGGGTGGAACTGGGTCAAATTCTGAGAATGGATTATTCCTGGGGTGAAATTAATATCAAGTCTTCGCCAATTGATTCCTTTGAAATAAAGGCAATGCCCCTGCTAGGCTCCGGTTATGATATAGACATTGAAGCCGATGATATTGATGTCAGCGATACGGTTACCATTGAATGGGAAATAAAATAAGTTAAAGAAATAGGAGTATAATGAAGGTAGATAAGACTATACTTTTTTAAAAAGAGTCTTAGTTGTTGAAAAGAAAAAGTTTATAGAGAAGATGAAATAGGCTTAGAAAAAGATTCATCATTGGTTTTTGTCAATCTATATTAAGGGAGAGGAGGAGCTATGAAAAAGAAGAAAAGCACAGCCTTATTTTTGGCGCTACTGATGATAGCATCGGTATTTTTAAATGGAACCTCAGTATTTGCTGAGAATGAGCAAGAAGTCCCAGGGATGAATCAACCCGTTGAAAAGGTCCAAGAGATCAAGCTTGAAGATAAGAAGGGTACTCTGGAAGAAGTAAAAGCAGAGGAAGAGGAAAAAGATTCTGAAAAAATAGAGGTTAAGGAAGAGTTAAAGAAGGACGATGGGCTTGAAATAAGTAAGGAAGAAGTTCCAGAAGTAGTGGGAGAACCGGCTACTGAAAAGACTTTTACCGTTACAAAGAGATCTTTTGGAAGTGCAGGAGATGGAGAACTTGTAGGCGAGTACGATACTTTTTATGAAGCAGTCAACAATTGCAAACAAGAAGATTTAACCAATGAATATGTAATTACTATGAATAATGACTATACAGTTCCAGAAACAGAAGCCATGTGGGGAAAATCAAATGTAAATATGGTCTTGAAATCTAAAGAAGGAAACCAGTTTACATTGAAGAGAAGTAATAAGAATCTTGCTTCATTATATAGCGGCACTACACTTAAAATTGAAAATGTAATATTAGATGGTAGCAACAGTGCACAAGCATTTGGTATTACCGGGGGAACTTTAACATTAGCTGACAGAGCGGTGGTGCAAAATTTCTCGGAATATCCAGATTTCGATGGGCCGGCAATATATCTTAACGGTGGAACTTTGAATATTTTAGAAGGAGCTATAATTCAAAATAATAAATATAGTTTACAAGGCGGAGCTATACAAGCTCGTAATGATTCTATAATAAATATTAGTGGGGGAACTTTTAGGAATAACAACGCCCAAAGAGGTGGAGGAGCGATTGCTGCTTTTGGGCCTTTAAATGTTACAGGTGGAAAATTTGAAGATAATGAAACTGGAGTAACTGGCGGAGCTATTATTATTGGGAAAAATCATACAGCAAGTATTTCCAACGCAACCTTCAAAGGCAATAAAGCTTCTACCGGTGGTGCAATATACAGTTCAAAAACTTTTAGTGTCTCAAAAACTACTTTTGAAAGCAACGAAGCTACTTGGGGTGGAGCAATTTTTTCATCAAAGAAATTAACACTAGATGAAACTACGTTTAAAAATAATAAAGCCAATTCAGCCGGAGGTGCTTTGTATTTACAAGGTGGAGCTGAAATAAAAAACTCTACTTTTACAGAAAATACAGCAGATAGAAATGGCGGAGCAATCTATATTACAAAAGGCGATTCAAATATTACAAATTGTGAGTTTACAAAAAATGGCTCGCAAGCTATTTTCATAAATCATGAAAATAATGGAACAACCACAATTTCAGATACTACATTTACAGAAAATTATTCAAATAACTTTGGTGGTGGAATATATCTAGGAAAGAATTCTAAATTAATTGTTAATGGATCTAATTTTTTAAAGAATGAAGCTGCATATGGTGCTGGTATTTCTAGTGCTGGAACTGGAAATGTAGATAAAGAAAAAACTAATATAAAAGTAGATTCTTCTAAATTTACAGATAATTTATCCCTTATGGGTGCTGGAATATTTACAGCCTTCCCAACAGAGCTTACAAACAGCACGTTTACTAAAAATACAGCCATGGTTCATCCTCAAGACGATCAAAAAAACCCACATGATTCTGGAGTTGGTGGAGCTATAGAAATTATAGATAACAATACAGTCATTAAGGGAGCCACGTTTGAAGAAAATATGGCTGGAGGTTCAGGTGGAGCAATCGGAATTAGTGGTGTTGCTAGAGATGAAGAAAAAAATATAGCTAGAATAAAGCCTAATATAAAGGTTGAAATTTCTGAAAATACTAAATTTATAAATAACAATTGTGTAAAAGGACAAGGTGGAGCTATATTTACAATACCTTACTTATACGATATAGAAGGTTATGAAACTGGCGTATCTAAAGATGAACTTAAAGAAAAAGCCTATCGAAATTTATTAACATCAGAAGATACAGTTTTCAAAGGTAATGTAGCTTTATCAGGATTTTTCAATCCACCAGTAAATTATGATAAGTATACGAATCTTGCTTTTGATAGGAACTCCTTTAAAGACGTACTTCCAAATCAAGATGTAGCAAAATCACTATTAAATAACTATGACGTTAACTTTAAAAATGTAAAGGTTACAGCTTATTTCAATCCAAATGAAGGTAAATTCAAAGACGGAGAAAAACCAAAAGATATAAGAGTCGTTAAAGAGGATAAGGACAAGGAAATAACATTATTAGATGCACCTAACAGAGCTGGCTATAAATTCACTGGTTGGAAATGCTCAATGAATATACCCGAAGAAATATTAAAGGGGTTGCCAGAGGAATTACTTGAAAATTTAAATGAAGGAAAAATTTTCAAAGCTGGAGATAAGTTTAAATTGGATGCGGAGTATATTTTCATTGCCCAATGGGAAAAAGTAGACCTACAAAAACCCGACGAACCGAAAAGACCTCACGATGGAGGAAAAAGCTATTTCATGTTTATACCGGCAGATAGGCCCCTATTAAATCTTAAAGACCACGCTCAGTACATGATTGGCTACAAAGACCAAACCTTTAGACCAGACAATCAAATAACCCGTCAAGAAGTGGCGGCTATGTTCTCCCGGCTTTTAAATGAACGTCCACAAAAAGGGATGATTTACAGTCGAGACTACAAGGATATTCCAGATGACCTTTGGTCTGCAACGGCCATAAGCTATATGAGTAAGTTGGGCTTGGTTAAGGGGTATCCCGATGGGAACTTTAGACCCTTTGCCAATATTAGCCGGGCAGAATTTGCAGCCATGGCCACTCGTTTTGCCCAACTTACTGGAGGAAGTAAAACTTTCACAGATGTTCCCAAGGATCATTGGGCCTATGAGTCCATTCAAAGGGCTGCTGAAGCCGGTTGGGTTTCTGGATATCCCGATGGAAGTTTTAAACCGGACCAAGCCATTAGCCGGGCGGAAGTTGTGGCCGTTACAAACCGGATGCTCAACCGCTTTGCGGATGAAGATTATGTAAACCACAACCCCAAGGAAATTATTCCTTACAAGGATATGGAAAAAGCCCACTGGGCCTACTATCCCATTGTTGAAGCCACCAATGGTCATAGCTATGAACGAAAGGCCAATGGTCAAGATGAAAGATGGTTTGAAGTGAATAATACAAGCTTTGTCTATGACAAGTAAAAACCTATAAGAGCAAAAGCTAGCGATTTTCATTGCTAGCTTTTCTCTTTATAGTAGGATTATAAGCCCATAGGACTTTGACCTGAAAGAAGTCTGGTTAAGGGATGGTTGATAGGAGAAGAATTTCCACCAACAAAAAGAATTGACATCTATCGACTCTCGATATATAATTTAACTATCGATAGTCGATAATTGAAAAGGAGTGAATACCATGCTTAAATTAAGATACTTAACCTATACAAACTTTGGCCTGGTGGAAAAGTGGTATGAGGATATGGCCAAAAAGGGCTGGCAAATAGAAAAAATTATCCTGCCCTTTATCCATAGTTTTAAAAGGACTGAGCCAGAAGAGGTCCACTACAAGATTTCTCTGGCTCCGAATGAAGGAAGTTTTTCTGCCTTTTCCAAGGAGGAGTTGGGGGACTTTGACCAGATGGCTGGAAGTCTTGGCTGGCATCTTGTAGACCGGACTTTTAACTTGAACATTTACAAGTTGGAACCGGGAAGTCCAGATTCTATTTATAATGATGGAATGGAAGAAATCGAGCTCTTAAACAAGGGGATTAAGGGAGAAATCATCTCTCTCAGCCTGTCTACTTTTTTTCTTGGCATCATGCATTTCCTTATTTCTTCTGGTTTTTTCTCCAGCGAAATCTATTATTCCAACTACCCAATCTTTATGGCTCCGGCCAGTATGTTGCTTTTTCTTTTTTGTCTTTTAGCCTTGGGGGACCATATCTCTTTTAGGAGGAGGAACAAGCAGGCTAGGGATCTAGGGGACTTAAAATTTTCTAGGCTAAGTTTTTCTAGGCCCTTTGTTTTCTTGGTTTTTATTTCCTTTATCCTAGTCCTAGTGGCTGTGGGGACGACCTTCTTAATTCCCGGTGAGGCTTCTAATGGCCTAGTGGTCCTCTTAAGCTTTCTACCCACTATTTTTATCCTAGGGACAGTTTACTTCTTTCGGAAAAAGATTAAGACCATGAATCTAAAAAAGGGCAGCAAAAAACTGGTCTTGTTTGGTCTGGTCCTTTTAATGATCTTGACAACAAATGCTTTTAATTTTTTTCTAGTCAATTATTTGCCCGGTCAATCCCAAAGACAAGAGGAAGACTTGGGGAACTTTTCCAAAAAGATGGGAAGAAGAAGCTTTTTGACAAAAAGTCACGCCTATTATTCTTCTAAAGACCAAGACCTTGAAGTGGACAAGACGGTGGCCAAGTCTCAGGGATTGGCAGAAGACTTGTTTGCTAGGATTGTCAAAAATGCCAAGAACCATCCCTATCGGACAGACTATGTCAAGGATCTTTCCAAGTCCTATCCCTATGACAAGACTTATAGCCTGGCCAAGTACGATGACTATGTGATTTTACATCATGATGTGGTTTTAGAGATCAACGGAGACCTTACAGATGACCAAGTCCAAAAAGAGCTTGGCAAAATCTTGGGGGTGGACTAATGGCCAGGGACCAATTTCAAACATTAACAGAGCCCATGTACTTTACCCTCCTGGCCCTGGGCCAGGTGAGAAACGGGGCTGAAATCACCTCCTGGGTGGGAGAGATTACTGGGGGACGAATAAAGCTCCCGCCAGGAACCCTCTATGCCCTCTTGGCCCAATTTTTGGAAAATGACTTGATCAAAAGGGTTGAGATGGAAAAAAAGGGTAAATATTATATATTAACTAATGAGGGGAGAAACCTACTGGCAGAGGAGGTCCAAAGGCTGAGACTTTTACTTGCCAACTACGACAATTATTTTGGGCGGTGAATGAGGAGGCATGGTTATGGGGGAAATTATCGAATTTCCAGATATAAAAAGGAAGAAGGAGGAGCTTGCAAGGCTGAAAAAAACCTTGGAAGACCTGCTTTTGGAAAGGGACAATCTTCTTTACATCACTTGTGAAAATATAAAAACAGCTTATATGCTGACTTTTGGCAGCTTGGAGTACAAGCTTTATCAAGCCTATTGCCAATATCTTCGTTTACGGAGGAAAAAAGACCTGATCCAGGCTAAAAAGAACCGGCAAGAGAAGGTAAAAATCGAGGTTATCGAAGCCCAGTTGGATGAGGAGTTTCAGGACTACAAGGAAAAGCTGGATGAAAAAATGGACCAAATCAACCAGGCGCTGAAAAAATCCAAGGGGGACTACCTATCGGAAAAAGAGACCATAAGAATTAAAAAACTCTATAAGGCCATTGTAAAGCGCCTCCATCCGGACCTGAACCCGGACCTGACGGAGGGGGAAAGGGAGCTTTTTGTCCATGCCACGGAGGCCTACAAGGACGGGGACCTGGCAAAGATAGAAATTATTTTTTCTATTGTAGATAGTGGAGAATCCAAGGATGAACTGACTTCTTCTAATACAGACTTGGAGGAAGAAGTCCAAAGAATGGAAGGCCTAGTTCGGAAAATTCAAGAAGAAATCGACCTGATCAAGGAAAATCCTCCCTATAGCTGGAAGGTTTATTTAGAGGATGAGGAGAAAAAGGCGGAGAAATTAGAGGAATTAAAAGAGGACCTGGAGAACTTTAAGACGGCCATCCGGACCCAGGAAGAATATATCCGGGATTTAATGGAGGATAAAGATGAATGATTTAGTAAAAAAAGACCAGGACCAGGGAGGTTTAATCCCCTATCTTGTAGGCAGAAAATCGGGACTGGTCCTACCCAAGCCCTTTGAAAGGGACATCTATCTTTTTGACAGCCATGTAGCTGGGACGAGTCATGTTGAGGGGATTGAAGAGATAGGGGCCTCCCTCCAAGAAGGAGACCACCTGGTCTTTTACCGGGAACCGGAAAACTCCCATGACCCCCAAGCCATCCGGATAGAGACTGTCAGGAAGGAAAAAATTGGCTATGTTCCTCGGCAGGACAATGTGGTTTTTTCTCGGCTCATGGATGCCGGAAAGGTCCTTTTTGCCAAGGTTATGGAAAAAGAAATGAAGGGGACCTGGCTCAAGATAAAGATTAAAATATATCTCCACGAAAGTTAGGAAGGGGGACTTTATGAGTAGGATTCTTTTTCGAGGATTTGATTGGTTGGCTTTTAGGGTTTTGACTAAACCTTAAAAGCCATATTTTTTGTCCAAAAAGTCCTTTAGGAAAAAATTAGAAGAATTTCAAGAGGGTGTAAACAATAGGTATATTTTGTGTAAATAGCTAATATAGCTATTTTAGAAGGAGAAAAAGGTGCTATAATTGAAATACATTCGGGGAAGTGGGGATGAATAAAAAATCCACTTTTTAAATTGGAAGGTTTGGAAATCCATGGATGAAGAGGAGAAAATGATGCACCGCCTATATAAAACAAATGAAGTTTCTTTTGCCCTGGTCTGGATTATGATTTATTGCCTGGTGTCCATTCCAATTCGGGGGCAATTAGGAGATGAAAGTCCTTTTATGTTCCTAAGTCTTGTCTTGATTGCTACGGGAATTACAGTCTTTATAAAAAAATACCATCTGGAGGCAAAGTACGGTCTGGACACCTACCCCAAAAGGACGAGAAGCTACTTGTATTTTATCCCGGTCTGGATTCTCACAACAGGGAACTTATGGGGAGGTTTTGAACTATCTTATATTGGCCTTGCTCAGGTCTGGGCGGTCTTGTCTATGCTTTTGATAGGCTATATTGAGGAAGTCATCTTCCGGGGCTTTCTCTTTCAAGGAATTCTGGCAAAGGATGGGGCGGTCAAGGCCATCGTGATTGTTTCTGTGACCTTTGGCATAGGCCACATTGTCAACTTATTTGCTGGACAAGCTAATTTGGAGACCATCCTTCAGATTATTTTTGCCATTGCTTGGGGCTTTCTCTTTACAAGTATTGTCTATAAGAGTAAAAGTCTTATTCCCTGTATCCTTGCCCATGGGATGGTGAATGCTTTCTCCAAATTTGCCCAGGAAAGTGTCCTGTCTAAATGGGGATATATTTTTGCTACAATCCTTGTGGCGGCTATTTATTGTCCCTATTTATTGAAACTGAAAGAGGGAGAGGGAGATGAAAAAATTATTTAGAAATATCTTGGTCTTAAGCCTAGTCTTTCATCTTGTATTTTCCCAAATCGGTTCAGTCCAGGCAACTGAAAAAACTTTACCCTCTAGACTTAGCTATAGGGACCTAGCTGGAGCCATAGAAGACTACGTCCATGACCATGAAAAAACTACCTGTGGAATGAATGTCATTGTCTACGATAGGAATGAAATTATTTATGAAAATTCTTTCGGCTATATGGACAAGGAAGGAAAACGAAAATCGAATCTCGAGACTGTTTACGAGTGGGGGTCTATTTCTAAACTCCTAGTATGGGTTAGTGTCATGCAACTTTATGAGGCGGGGAAAATAGATTTAAAGGTGGATATAAAAAATTATTTGCCGGATGGTTTTCTTAAGAATGTGACTTTTGATAAGCCCATAACCATGCTAGATTTGATGAACCACCAAGCTGGTTTTCAAGATACTTATTTTATCCAAACCAAGGATGCCTCTGATATGGTGAGCCTAGAAGAAGCCTTAAGAACTCGACAGCCTAGACAGGTTTACTCCCCTGGGGACTACACAACTTACTCCAATTGGGGTGCAGCCCTGGCGGCCTTTATCGTCCAAAGGGTTTCTGGCATGGATTATGTAGATTATGTCCACAAGAATATTTTTCAACCACTTGATATGAAATACAGTTCTATCAGTCCTACATATAGAGACAATGCTTGGGTCTTTCATCAAAGACTGAAGTTAAAATGCTATGATATTGAAGGTGAAAACATTGATGGCAACACAATCTACTATATCTACCTTTATCCAGCTGGTAGTGCAATGGGGACAATAGGGGATTTGGCAAAATTTGCCCAGGCTCTTACACTTGATGCGCAGCATCCATCCCCCTTATTTAAAAATCAAAAGACCTTAAAAGAAATGTACAGTCCCACAAGTTTTTATGGATCAACAAAAATTCCTAAAAACAATCATGGTTTTTTGCCAAGTGAATATGGAGTAAGGACCCTTGGCCACGGAGGCAACACCTTTGGCTGCTCATCTATGTTGCAATTTGACCCTATGAGTGGCCTTGGTATGGTCCTAATGACAAACCAGGCCCATGAAACTACCTATAATTACGATATGTACGACCTTATTTTTGGAAAGTTCAAAGATTCAAAGCTAGCTCAAATCAAAAGAGAAGTCCCTAAGGGGCTGATATTAAATACTAGGGGAATCATTAAAGGGCCCTTGTCCTTTTTAGGCGCTCTAGGCGTAAGCTCTTATAGTGAAGAAGACTTGGGAAACTGGTGGTATGAGGAAAATGGAATCGTGGAGACCCAATTTTCAGATTTTATTATTTCCACTCCTAAGGCCTTGACCAATATCTTGTGCATGCTTGTTTTTATCATTGCAGGTATTTATGGAATATTGCACCTCATCATTGGGGGTGTGATTATGGATTCTATAAAAAAGAAAAAGAGACAAGGACCAGGGAATCCACTTCGAAAATATTCTTATGAGATTTCTGCCTTTATGGGCCTGGCCTTTATAAATTTAGGCCTTGTTTTTACCAGGCTGAACAAGGGCTATAGAACAGGGGACATAGGTAGTCCAGAGTCTTATAAGATACAAAGTGCCATCTTCGGTGTCCTAGTCATATGGACGGGGTTTACTATTTTTAAAGCCATGAAAAAGTATTATGAAGAGGCCCCAAAGAAAGAAAAGCATACATTTTTTATAACTATACTTTTGGCCATAGGCCAAGGCTTAGTGATCCTAATGTTTGAAATGTATCAATTTTGGGCGCTTTAAAGGAGGTTGAGAGAAAAATGAAGGTATTCAAAAGAATTTTATCTATTTTAGGAATTCTAATCCTGGTGCTTCTTAGCCTCCACACCCTTGGCAGCTTGTGGAACAAACGCCTACCCAAGAATGGTATCAATGAGTCCATGTACCTAGATATTAATGGAAGCAAACAATGGATCAATATCTATGGTAAGGATAAAAGCAATCCGGTACTCCTTTATTTGCACGGTGGTCCTGGGTCTTCAACAAGTGAAATTGACTATGCCTTTACTCGAAAATGGGCCGATATCTACACAGTTGTCACCTGGGACCAAAGAAATTGCGGTAAAAGCTATAATCAAAGGCAAAACAAGATAAAACTGACCAAGGAAATTTTTCTGGAGGACGGAAAAGAGTTAACGGAGTTTATCCGGTCTTATATGGGAGTAGATAAGATAAGCATTCTGGGACATTCTTGGGGGTCCATTTATGGAGCCAATTTGGTCCTGGAGTATCCTGATTATTATAATTTGTTTATTGGAGCAGGTCAGCTTGTTGATATTGTAGAAAATGAAAAAGCTTTTATAGCGGAGGCTTGTAAATGGGGAAAAAACGATGAAGAAACACAAAAACTTATCGAAAAGATACATCCAGAAGAAATTACAAGGGATTCCATTGAGGCAAAAAATAAGATTTTAAAAAAGTATGGGTATAGTGTAATGAAGGATGGAATGGACTACTTTATCGGAACGACGCTCTTGTTTAATCCCAATTATTCCATCATGGACTGGATTTCTTTCTTACAAAGAGACAGGCAGGTCTATCTCGATTTCTTTAAAACAGATGAATTTAAGTCTTTTTCACTAAGGGGGAAATATGTATATCAAGTCCCCTATGTGAATATCAATGGTGATATGGATTACCAGGCCAATTACAAATTGGCAGAGGAATATTTCCATAAGCTAAAGTCACCACAAAAAGACTTGTATCTCATGAAAAATACCAGCCATGGACTCATGATCTCTAAATCTAGTGACTTTTCAGACTTGCTTCATAAAATATATAAGGACTATAAGTGGGTATACCAATAAGTCGGTTTTACCATGGAAAAATAAAAAGGTCGTCTTCTTTCCAGGATATTTCTTGGATAGAATAGGGGAAAAAAGGGCATATATAGGATAGACCAACCATCTAGAAAGAGGTGCCCCATGGCGAAAAACTATACCAAGGACCTAATCCGGTCGGAATTTATCAAGCTATTAAATAAAAAGCCGCTCCATAATGTGACGGTAACAGAACTGGCCAAACAATGTAAAATTGAAAGAAAGACTTTTTACTACCACTATGAAAACCTGACGGAATTAATCAAGGAAATCTTTGATGAAGAGCTGGACCAGGTTATTGAAGAATACAATGAGACCCTGTCCTGGGAAGAGGGGTTTATTTTAGCGACCAAATTTATATTGGACAATAAAAAGGCCATCAAGCATATGTATGAATCGGACTATAAGATTGACCTGGAGAGGTATGTCTTTTCTATCTCCGGGGAGATTATGAACAAGTATGTCAGTCGCCAGGCGGAAATGACCAGGGCCCAAGAAACGGATGTCAAATTGATTGCCTATTTTTACCAATGTGCCCTAAGTAGTGCCTTGATTCAATGGGTTGCTACAGATATGAAGACCGATCCCAAGGCAGTGACTCGGAGGATGGGAGAATTGATGGACGGAAATATTTTACTATCCTTAAAAAGAAGTGAGGGTTTAAAAAAGTTTACCCAAAAGATTGATCTTGAGTAAAAATAACCCAATTGTCCTCTTTTGGTAGATGATACTTTATCGAAATCGTGCTTTAATAAAGACAGAAGGAACGATAAAGAACAATCAAAGGAGGATATGATGGAACTTAAAACTTATGATAAAAGATTGACCTTAACCAATGGTGATTTTCAAAGATTGGTAAAGGCTAGAAAGCCTAAAGGGATTGAAGAAAAAACAGCCTACCTAGTAGGGACTGGGATTGCCTCTTTAACAGCTGCTTGCTTTTTAATTAGAGATGCTCATATGGAAGGAAAGAAAATTACCTTCTTAGAACAAATGGATATACCAGGAGGATCTCTAGATGGCCAATATATGGATACTAGAGGTTATGTTGCCCGGGGTGGCCGGGAAACAGGAGCACACTTTGAATGTCTATGGGACATCTGGAGCTCCATTCCAAGCTTGGAAGATCCTGAAATGAGCATTCTGGACTCTTACTTTTATACAAATTATGATGACCCCAACTACAGTAACTGTCGTATTACCCACAAGCAAGGGCAACGCTATGATGATGGGAAATTTAATTTAACCCAAGACCAAGTTAAAGAAATTGCAGAACTTTGCGTGATGAGTGATGAAGCTCTTCAAGACAAGGCAATAGAAGATATTTTCTCAGATGGTTTGTTAAATTCAGATTTCTGGACCTACTGGCGGACCATGTTTGCCTTTGAAAATTGGCACTCTGCTTTAGAAATGAAGCTCTACTTAAACCGTTTCATCCACCATGTTGGAGGCCTTACCAACCTATCTGCTCTTAGATTTACAAGATATGACCAATACAATTCTATTGTAAAACCCATGGTTAAGTATCTTGAAAATCATGGATGCAAATTCCAATACAATATCAAGGTAACTGATGTGGACTTTGATATTTCAGAAAATAAAAAAGTAGCAACAAAAATCATCGCTGAAGACAAGGATGGAAATGATAAGTCTATTGACCTAACAGAAAATGACCTCTTATTTATTACCAACGGGTCCATGACTGAAAATTCAAGCTATGGGGATGACAATACACCAGCAGAACTAAGTGATGAACAAAGTGGTTGCTGGGAAATGTGGAAAAATATCGCCAAGAAATCAGATGATTTTGGAAATCCAGAAGTCTTCTGCTCTGATGTTGAAAAGAGTAACTGGGAATCTTGTACTGTGACCTGCCACGATGAATCTGTAGCAAAATATATTGAAAAGATCACTAAAAGAAGTCCCTATGGTGGAAAGACAGTAACTGGTGGTATCGTAACTTGCGTTGACTCCAGTTGGTTAATGTCTTGGACCATCAACCGACAAGGTCAATATCCTGAACAACCTGAAAATGATGTTGCTGTTTGGGTTTACGGCTTATTTACAGACGTAGAAGGAGATTATATCAAGAAGAAAATGCGGGATTGTACAGGAAAGGAAATCACCAAAGAATGGCTCTATCACCTTGGTGTTCCAGTAGGAGAAATTGATGACCTAGCTGAAACTTGTACTGCAGTTCCTGTTATGATGCCCTACATCACAGCCCAATTCATGCCTAGAAAATTTGGCGACAGACCCTATGTCGTTCCCAAGGGTGGAGTAAACTTTGCTTTTCTAGGACAATTTGCAGAAACTCTAGATGATCCGGGAAGAGACACGGTATTTACAACAGAATATTCTGGAAGAACAGCCATGGAAGCTGTCTATGTCCTTTGCGGTGTAGAAAAGGCGGTTCCGGAAGTTTTTGCTTCAAGATATGACATAAGATACCTTTTAAATGGAATGGTAGCCCTGTCTGACGGCAAAAAACCAAAACTTCCCCTATCTCCTCTCCAAAAGATGAAAGTTGCCAAACTCATCAAGGGGACAGATATCGAAGAAATGTTAAAAGAATTCAATATCATTTAATCCTCTTGGATTGGATGGTTAGAATAGGAAGGATAGAGAGATTAAGAGACAGCCTTTGAAATCCTATCCTTCTAAGAACCAGGGAAGCTATTACAAAAAAGCTCTTGAGACTTATAAATCTCAAGAGCTTTTTTGTAGGAAAAGGGGTTATTCCTCCATATTTTTTATCTCATCACCCAAGTGTCTTAACTTATCCACCTGGTCCTCCCGGCCCAGGACAATCAGGACGTCGCCAATTTTTAAGGTATAGTCCACTGGGGGGTTAAAGAGCATTTTTTCATCCTCAATCTTTTTGATGGCCAGGACAATAAGGCCGGTTTTTTAGGGATTTGGGCTTGGATTAAATTCTTATCTTCAAGATAAGACCCTCTTTTAACAATGACCTCTTCTAGGTCCAACTCCACATCTCCAATTCGTGTAGCCACATCCAAAAAGGAGATGATGTTGGGCTTAATCATCAAGGAAGCCATCCTCTTGCCACTAATTTCTACGGCAGATAGGGTCTTGTTGGCCCCAACCTTTAACAACTTTGCATTGCCAGACTGACTGGTGGAATTGGCAATAATGTAGATGTCCTTGTTGAGATTTCTAGCCGTAAGGACAGTGACAATATTATCCACTTCTGTATCCAAGGTGGCAAGAAGCCCCTTGGCCCGGTCAATTCCAGCCTCTTCCAAAACACTTTCTTCTGTAGATTGGCCTTCCACAACTAAAATATTGTGGTGACTATAGTCGTCCAAGTCTTGCTGGTTATCAGTAATAACAACAAAATTTAAATTCTCATCGATAAATTTTTTGATAATAACTTCGGCCAATTCTCCCGACCCACAAATAATATAGTGGTCACTTAAGGCGGAAATTTTTCGGTTCATTTTACTTCCTTTCCACAAGTCTACAACCTTTCCTTCCACAAACATAGCTACGATATTTGTAAAGGCATAACCAACAATCCCCACACCTAAAAAGATCATAAGGACGGAAAAAATTTCCGATTGGCTACTGGTGGTACCAACTTCGCCAAAACCTACAGTAGATATGGTAATGACAGTCATATAGAGGGCATCCACAAAAGACACCTTCAATAGATACATATAACCCACGATGCCAATAAGCATCAAAAGTGTAAAGGCACAAAAAATAAATTTAAACTTTCTTTTTTCGTCCATAAGCGTCTCCTTATATTCTAGCTTAAATTATAATATAGTTAGAAGGAAAAGGCTAGAAGTTTAGGGGGGAGAAGGGAGTAAGGATTTATATTTGGAGGCCATAAAGGTTCGTTCAAAACTATCTTGGATAGGTTTTCGGGCATAAAGAAGGGGTGGGGAAGGGTCCCCACCCTGAAATCTAGCAAGAGCTAAAATCTTTGCTAATCAAAAACTTCTTTTTTTGTTTCTTGTTGCATAAAGGCCTAAAAGGCAAAGGACCACAGAAAATACATAAATACTATGATCGGCAAGTCCCGTTTTAGGGGCTTTTGGAATAGTTTTACTTGGTGGTTTTACCGGCATAAGTGGAGTCTCCGGAGGAGTTTCCGGTGGAACCTCTGGTGGAGTTTCCGGAGGTGTCTCTGGTGGAGTTTCCGGAGGTGTCTCTGGTGGAGTCTCCGGAGGTGTCTCTGGTGGAGTTTCCGGAGGTGTCTCTGGTGGAGTTTCCGGTGGTTTATGGGTATTTTTCACTTGAACGTTTAGAATTTCCGTCAACATTAAGTCTTTGGCATAACGGATGATATACCTACCATCTGCTTGTTTTTCAATTTTGATAAAAGAATCGATATTTTCTAAATTAAATTCTTTATCCTTGGCATCAAGTGTGAATACTTCATAGCGGTAATTACCCTTTGCTAAAACTTCTTTAAGTTCAGAAGTCATGTAGGTCAAGGTAATTGCCTTACCATCCTTATCCTTACCGGTAATTTTTAGTCCAGCTTTTTCCGTCTTAATTTCTCCAGTAAATCCTGGAATTTCAACTTCCTTGATAGTATAACCTTTCTTTCGAAGGGTTCCTTTTAGGTTTTCTAAGACCTTTTTCCAACCATCTTCCTTGGTGAGTTTAATTTTTTGGACTTGTCCAAGTTCATCTGTGACAATGACTGTAATCTCTTTAGGAATTTGATTATCTTCAGCAATCCATTTTTTCAAAATCTCAATTTCATGGTTGGGGCCATAATGGTTTTCAACCATGATTTGATATTTTCCATCTCCACTCAAAGGGCTGATTAGGCTAGTTTTTTCATGGGAATCATAGGGAGGATTGGGTTCTAACTTTTCTGCCATAAATAAATTGGCATAGGGGACGCCGTTAATGACCAGGCGTGGAAGATAGAGGGCATAGGCTCCGCTTTCGTCTTTCTTGAGATAGAAGTTATATTCGTCCATGTTTGTTTCATTGGTGATGACATCATAGTATCTCACCGGGATGGGTTGGCCGTAGGTTTCAACTTCAAGCTCTTTAAAGACAACATTTTTCTTAAGGTCGTAGAAGGTCAAATTATATTCAGGCATATAATCGACGGTAAAAGTAAATTCTTTGGTGTCTATTTTTTTGCCGTCAAGGTATAAATTTAATTTTACACCCTTCATGGTTCCGTCTTCATTTTTATAGTTATAGCCTTTAAAGTGTCCCCCTGTCGTGGTTGATTCGTTTTCAGCCTGGCCTTCTTCGCGAAGCGTATTGGCATAGCCGATGCGAATTTTAAACTTTTCTTTTTTGTTAATAAATTCCGGTGCAAAGATGTCCGAATCTTCCTCGAGGGTGTACTTGCCGGCGGACAATGCCTCAGGATTTAATTTTTCAAAGCTGCCTTCCCAGTTGTCCTTTGCCGTAAGGGTGATCTTTTTGTAAATGGGTTGACCCTTCTCGTCGTAGCCTTCCACGATGCGCTTGCCGTCGAAGAGAAGGTAGAGGTCGATGGCGTCGGGCCGGTCTTCTTCTTTAATGTTTGTCCAGCTTTTCTTTACGTCCAATTTCGAGAGGGGATAGTTGGTCAGGGTAAAGCTATGGGTCTTCGGCTCCGGCTTATAGTCCGCTTTCTTATCTAATTGAAGAGCGGTAAAGCCGACCTTTTCATAATAATCGTTAAGCCACAGATAGGGGACTTCCACGGTTAAGGTGCCATCTTTATTTTCTGTCAAGACAATGGCATAGCCGCTATTCCGATTGTGATAGCCTTCGACATCGCCCCAGCCTTCGTATTCCGTAAATTTCCGGTAGGTGCCGTAATATTTATATTCCGACACCTTCTTCGACAAGAGAGGGTGAGCAAAAGTCGCTTTGCCGACGCCCTTCGTATTCTCGTCCTCACGAATGGTTGTTTTGCCAAGACGGGTCAATACTTGTTTTTCCGGGTCGTAAAGATAGAAGTACAGGTCTTTATCTACACGAACGTCCGCATCGTCATATCGGTCATTGTATTCTCTGGTGATTTCCAGTACGCCGGCCGGGACAATTTTTTCATCTTGGGGTTTTTCTTCCTCATACTTCACGAGGAAGTCGTCCCCTTGTTCGACGACTAAATACTTGTAGCCTTTTTCTTCCAGTTCCTTTGCCGTAAAGGGCAGGCCCTTATCCATTTGGTAAGCGCCGTCGGGTAAACCGATGTCGGAGAAATTCTTGATGCCGAGTTTCTTTAAAATTTCCTCTTTGTTGGCGCCGTTAAAGTAATTGGTGTCGAAGCGGCTGTGCCAATTATTTTTTTCACTCAGGGTGATTTCGCCGTATTTGAAAAGGGAATTGTCTTTGCCGTAATTTGCTTTGACATAGTTTTCGTCTTTATCCAAGGGGACGATGAAGAGATCCGCCTTGATCTCTTTCGGAATGTCCGATTTTGCAATTCGTTCGTTCCATTTTTTGTTTAACTCGATGGCATATTCGCCTTCGTCCTTCGGCGAGGTGATATTGGCATTGGAGCCGACGCCGCCGCCATTACGGGCCTGATTGCCCAAAACAAAGGTTTGGGAATTTTTCCAGGCTTCCTTTATAAGCGCTTCACTATAAATGGCCTTTAAGTGGGTGACCAAATTATGGTAGGAGAGGCGTTCGGGAATGTCCACGCCCT
This sequence comes from Urinicoccus timonensis, assembly GCF_900232945.1. GTDB lineage: Bacteria > Bacillota > Clostridia > Tissierellales > Peptoniphilaceae > Urinicoccus > Urinicoccus timonensis. Next base: position 134,392 of record NZ_OCTU01000004.1, on the reverse strand, counting down.
CGTCTTTCTTCGAGCCGTCTTCCAAAAACTTTATGATGTTTTTGTCTTTCGTCACGGGAGAAATGTGGGAATAGAATTCGCCTTCAAGATTTGTTTCGTTTAATTTGAAATACCACGTCTTTTTGGAAAAAGTAATGTCTTTGCCGTAGCTTCCGGAGTCGTTGTTGTAGACATAGACGCTGTGGCCGTCGCCGATATGGACAAAGCCTGTTGGACAGTTCCAAAGACCGCCGCCATTGCTGCCGCCGATAATGCTGGATGTAATTCCACCTTGTGCTTTGTTTTCCGTAATTAGAATATTTTCCAATTTTTGGGTAATGGGCGGGAAGGAGGCGTAAATACCGCCGCCGAATTCCCCGGCCTTGTTGTCTAGAATCATGGTCTTGCCGAGCTTGACATCATTGGAGTCTACATAAATTCCGCCACCGGATGTGATGGACCTGTTCTTGTAGATCAAGCCGCCGTCGATAAAGGCTTCGGCTTTGTTTGTTTTAATGAATTCTTTGTAGTTTGTATTTACCGTAGCTTTTTCCCTGCCCAAGATATTGCTGGGACTGCCGATGTATTGGGAAGAAACTCCAATTCCACCACCAACGCCAAAAGACTTGTTCCCAGCAATAATCCCATCGGTAATGGTAAGTTTTGACTTGGGAAAAGCGTTGAGACCGCCGCCCATTTGAAAACGGGTAGCTGAGAGATTATTGGCAATGATGCCGCCACTAATATTCACAACAGCAGGATCTCCGCTAGCCCCCCAAAGGTCTCCTGCAAAAACACCACCAGTCAGGCCACCGTGGTTGTTGTCAATCAGACCGTTGGTCATGGTGAAGGTTCCACCTGGACGAACATAAACTGCACCTGCTGCAAAAGGACGAGTATAGTCTTGGTCAATTTGTTCGAAGGAAGTATTTTTGGAAATTCTTCCTCCTTCCATAGTGAACTTTCCGCCAGAGTTGACGCGAATGGGGCCGGTGTAGCCGTGCTTGTTATAAGAATTCATAATGACGGCATTTTTCATCACGAGCTCTCCGTTTACATCGATGACAGTGCCTCGGTCAGATAATTCTGTCTTTGCCTCATCCTTGTTTCCGTCGATATAGACGGCGGAGTCTTCTGTACCAAGAGTCAATTTGCCGAATACTTTAAATAAAGTATCATTAATAAAGCCTTTAGCTCTTTTAATGATGGTGTCTTTATCTTCAGAAGGAAGTGGATTTTTCTCTAAGTCAGCTTTTTCTAAAGCTTCCTCACCACGTTTTCTGCCTTCTTCAATAATTTCTCTTTGCTTGGCTTCTCCTTGATCTTGCTTGGCTTCTCCTTGATCGGCATAGTCTGCTGGCTGTTTGATAGGGGTCCAAGGGTCTTGGACCTTTTTATTATCTGCCGTTAGGGTAATGTCCTGGCCTGAATCTGACCTGAACCCCAAAATCCGGAATACGGATGGAGGGGTTTTTTTATGCCAAAATACACAAAAGAATTTAAAATAAAACTAGTGCTAGAATATTTATCAGGAGAAACAGGCGGGCGTGAAAAGGTAGCTAAAAAATATGATATTCCAGATGGAACTTTGAAAAACTGGATAGAAAAATACAAGTCAGGAGGATTTGATAACTTATCTAAAAAGTTAAAAAACAATAAATTCACTAGTGAATTTAAGTTATCTGTAATACAATATAGGCAAATCAAGAATACTTCGCTTAGAGAGACTGCAGAGCATTTCAACCTTGTAAATGAATCCATAATATACAGGTGGGAGAAAACTTATCAAGAGCGTGGTCTTTCTGGGTTAGAAGATAACAGAGGAAGGCCTAGTAAAGATATGACTAAATCAAATAAAAAGTCTAAACTTAATACTCCAATAAACGAAAGTGAAAGAGAAGAATTAATAAGATTAAGAGAAGAAAATAGACTTCTCAAAATGAAGATAATATACGAAAAAAAGCTACAAGCCTTGCTACTGGAAGAGGAAGCAGAAGCAAGGAAAAGACAAAGATAATCCTCAAGTTAATAAAAGAATATCCAAAAAGCAAGATAAGTGAATGGCTAGAAATAGCTGAGTTACCAAAATCATCCTACTACGAATGGAAAATAAAATTAGAAAATCCAGTAGATAAAGACAAAGAAATTAGAAGGGAAATTACAAGCATAGTTGAAGAATCAAAAGGTAGATATGGCTACAGAAGGGTGACTCAAGTATTACAAAATAAAGGGCTTAATGTCAACCATAAAAGAGTTTTAAAAATAATGAGAGAAGAATTTTTGCTATGCACCAAATTTAAAACTAGATCAAGAAAATATTCATCATACAAAGGGCAAATAGGAAAGGTTGCAAATAATGTTGTAAATAGACAATTTAAAGCAAGTAAACCAAACCAATTATGGTTAACAGACGTAACAGAATTTAGAATAAAAGGTGAAGAAAAAAAACTATACCTATCACCAATATTAGACCTATACAACAGTGAAATAATAAGCTATACGCTAGGTTATCACCCAACAATAGAATTAACAAATACAATGCTAGAAAAAGCATTAGAAAAAAATAGAGACATTAAAGATTTAACTATACACTCGGACCAAGGATTCCATTATCAACATAGCTCTTGGACTAATAAACTAGAAAAAATGAATATTACACAAAGTATGTCAAGAAAAGGCAATTGTCTAGACAATTCTCCAATGGAGAACTTCTTTGGAATCTTGAAACAGGAAATGTTTTATGGGGAAGATTTTAAAAGTTATGAACATTTGATAAATGATATTGAAAAATATATTAAATGGTACAATGAGGATAGGATTAAAACAAAATTAAACGGAATGTCCCCTGTTATGTACAGATTACATTCCGCTTAAAATATTATTAAATTGTTCCGTGTTTACGGGTTCAGGTCAGCCGCTGGTTTTTTTATTGACTTGGAAAGAAATTTTAAGTCAATAAAAAAGCCTAGAAAGAAATTTCTTTCTAGGCTTTTTTCAACTATTTATAGGGCTTGCTCTTATTTTATTTTTTCAATAATACGGTACTTGGTCTTGAAACCTTGGCTGCTTCCAGTAAAGGAGGTGTCCTTTTTGGCCAAGTCTGACATAGTGTCAATAATTTCCTTGGTTTCTGGTAGGTCCTTGGTCTTTCGATCCAGCTCATCAATCCCCTTTTGTTTGAATTCTGCTAATTTTTCAGAAAATGTCTTCATAGATAGGGTTAAGATTTCTTCCCCATTTTTCAGCTTGATGGTTCCATCTCCAAGGCTGGAAATTCCTGAGTTTAATTCATGAATCCCATTTCTCATAGGGGTAATTCCTTGGCTCTTTAATTTTGGAAATTCATTAAACATAATGGATTTTTCACTAAATTCATTAAGTCCCTTGGACAAGTCGTTGGCACCTTCATTTAACTTGGCAGAGTTAGAATCCAGCTCTGCAATGGCATCTGCCAAGGTGTCCACTCCTTGTTCACTTTGTTCGGTTCCCTGTCTCAACTTACTGGACCCATCCTTTAATTGGCCTGTGGCTACATCCAATTTAACAAGTGCATCGGCCAATTGCATCAGTTCAGAGGTGTCCAGTTTCCCATCAAGATCTTGCATGCTTTGTCCCAGTTGTTGATTTATTCTATCGGCTCCTTGTTTTAAACCGGCCGCTCCATCCTTTAAAGCATCAAACTTATTTGGATAGTTCTTCATTCCCTCATTGAGTTTTTGAGAGGAAGTGGCTAATTGATCCATACCTACTTGTAGGGCTTGAACTTGTTGACCCAGATTACTGCTAGAGGAATTTCCCATCCCCTTGGCCAGATTTCTACCAGAGGATTGGATACTCTCTGCAGCCATCTTAATATTTTTAGAAGACCCACTTAGGGAGACAATGGCAGCTTGAGCTTTTGGGTCATCGATTTCTCTTAAAAGGCCAATGACTTGGTCGATTTGATTTGCTGATCCTTGAATGGAGCTAGATTTTTCCACAATATTTTGGACTTGACCAGCCATATCGGCACCTGGTCCCGCTGGAAGGGAAATTGCTTGGACTTGGCTGTTGATTTTTTGGATACCATTATTAAGGTCTCCATTGGCATTGGCCAAGATATTTGCCCCTGCTTGGGCTTGTCCAATGCCAGCTTCCAAGCTTGAAGCCCCCTTGGATAATTGGCCTATCCCCTCTCTTAGGGCCCCCATCTTGGCAGCCACATCTACCTTTAATCCTTCCATTTTTTCTAATTTCTTAGATCCCAAGCGCAATTGGCTGGTGGCGCCCTTTAATTGGCCCAAACCATTGTCCAGGTCCCGAGACCCTTGGGCTAGTTGCCTTGCTCCATCTTTCATCTTGCCTGTATTGGCATTCATCTTGCCCACGCCGGAAGTATAGGCGCTAATTCCTGAGGACAGTTGGTCGCCTCCCTTGGCCATCTTCTTGGCATAGCCTGGAATGGGTTTGACCTTGTCAATAACTTCTTCCACCTTGTTTTCCAATTCGCCGGACTTGTCGTAAAGTTCTTGGGATCCCTTATTTAACTTTTGGACTCCCCCATCCATGTCCTGAATGCCATGGTTGATTTTTTCTTGGGCATCCGTTAATTTCATGGATCCATCCACAAGCTTTTGGGCATTATCTTGTAATTTTTGAATCCCATCCCTAAGTTCATTGATGGATTTTATATTGGCTTTATTTTGGAATAGCTCGTTGGAAATGACTGCATAACTTTCAATGGGTTGGTAGTCCTTGACATCCATTTCTATGGTAACTTGATTTTTAAAATCCTCCATTTGGATATCTTCCAATAGGTCTTGGAAGTTTTCTGTCAAGCCTGGTGTCAATACACTACTAATCACTTCATTTTTCCCATCTTTTACAACTTTCGAATTTTCTGCCTTGATATTACTAGCTACACTTTCATCAAAGCTCATGGTATTCATAACAACATAGGGGGCATAAACCTTGGTTTTTTTACCAGCAATATTTTTAATGACGTAGTTCTTATTTTCAGCAGACAGGACAATTTTTAAGTGCCCAGACTTACCCTTTAGGTCCTGATTTGTTGTTTTTTCCCCATCTAAATAAAAGTCTAATTGTAGGTCTACTGGAAGGTCTCTTGTGGTTTTTCCTTGGTAGTAAACATCCTTGGAATTTTCATCCCAATGGATATAGCCATTTTCTTCTTTAATCTTTTGGTCACTTTTTAGGTTTTTAATGTCTTTTAAGTCTGTCTTGTCTTGACCCTTGACCCCTTGGTCAGAGTTCAACCAAACAGAGACAATCTTATCCTTATTTTGACCATTTTCTTTAATGACATAAACTGTTTCACTCTTATTTACGATGCTTGCTGCCGCAAGGGCTGTGTTACTAAAAAGCATGGATGATAGAATCCCCAAAGCCATGGCTTTTTCTAGTTTTTTATTCATTTTACACTCCTTTAATTTAATCCTTTTGTGGTTTTCTTAATCAATGGGAAGCTGACGGAAATAACGGCCGGTAAGAATAGGATAATGACAATCATACTAATGATTGCCCCCCTAGCCAAAAAGGTACAAATGGTCGAGACAATTTCCATCTTAGAATAGAAGCCCACACCAATGGTTGCCGCCATAAATGAAAGTCCCGATGTTACAATGGACTTGGAGGTTTCTTTGGTGGCCAGTTTTAACGCTTCGTCCACATCTCCTAAAGTTTGGTATTCTGCCAGGAAGCGGTTGGTCATCAGGATGGAATAGTCGATGGTAGATCCCAACTGGATAACGCCGATAATAATGGACGTGATAAAGGGGATTGTCTGCCCCATATAAAAGGGGAGCCCCATGTTGATTTGAATGGCCAGTTCAATGGCCGCAATTAAAATAATCGGTATCCCAAAAGACTTGAAAACCAGGGCAATAATTAAGAAAACTACGGCAATGGAAACAATGTTTACCCGTTTAAAGTCCTTATTGGAAATAACTGTTAGGTCATCAGTTAAAACTGCTTCTCCGGTTAAATATCCCTCTGGATCATACTTATTAATAATTCTCCGAATTTCTTGAATTTGAGCCTTAACTTTCTCGGAAGCTGTTTGGTATTCAGAGTTGACCATAATCATCTTGTAGCCATCTTTGGCAAAGTTATCCGTCACCTTTTGGGGAAGGATTTCTTCTGGCAAGGCCACTCCTGTCATGGTGTTGGTCCCCAACACAGAATTGACCCCATCGACTTCCTCTAGTTCATCAATCAAGGAATCCAAGGCTGTATTGGATAGGTTGTCTTTGACAACAATAAAATGGGTGGTAGCCATGTTATAATCTTTTTTCATCTTCTTCAAGGCCACAATAGAATCCAGGTCTTGGGGCAGGGACCGGTCCAGGTTGTAATAAACCTTGGTATTTAAAGACCCTATAAGGGCTGGAATAAAAAGTCCAAGAAAAACCATGAAGATAATCCTCTTATGACGGATGTTAAATTCTGAAAGCCGGTCAAAAGAAGGCAGCAGAACCCTATGGTTATATTTTAAAACAAGTTTTTCCACAAGTAAGAGCATGGCCGGTAGTACAGTCACTGTTGTTAACAGGCCAATCACTACCCCCTTACTCATAACAAGACCAATGTCCTTTCCCAGGCTTAGTTCCATTAAAATAAGGACAATAAAGCCGGCAAAGGTGGTTAGGGATGAAGCAAAAAGAGATGAAATCGTCTCTTGGAGAGCCACATCCATGGCCGCATTTTTATTTTCTTTATATTTTTTCTCTTCTACATAGCGGTGGTATAAAAAGATGGAGTAATCCATGGTAACAGCCAGCTGCAAAATAGCAGCGATGGCCTTGGTTATATAGGAAATTTCTCCCAGGAAGATATTAGTCCCAAAGTTATAGGCAACCGCGTACCCTATGGTCAAGATAAAGACAAAGGGGATAAAGGTCGATTCATTGGTCAAGGCCAAAACAATCAAGCCCAAAACTACTGCTAGGGCTACATAGATGGGAGTTTCTTTGTCAATAACATCCTTGGTGTCTTTCACCAGGGATGAGATCCCACTTAAATACTTTTCCTTAGACTCAAGATTTTTAATCTGGTCAATAGCCGACATGGTCTCAAAAGACGAGGCAGAATTCTTAAACTTAACCAGCATCAAGGTGGAGTCCTCTGCATAAAACACGTCTTTTATATTATCTGGTAAAAATTCATCCGGCACACTATTTCCCACAATAGAGGATTTTGATACAACGTCTTCAACTCCGTCGATTTTTAAAATTTCCTCTCTGAGCTTTTCTGCATCCTGATCTGTCCCCTTTAAAATGAGCATTCCTGTCGCAGCATTGTTGAAGTTTTTATCTAATATATTCTGGCCTTCTGTTGATTTTAAATTTTGTGGTAAGTAGGTTAAAATATCATAATTAACAGCGGTCATTTTATATCCAATGGCTGATGGAATCAAAAGTAAAGTCGTTATAAAAAGAACCAATCTGGGATGGTAAGAGATAAATTTTGTAAACTTCTTCATGTATTCACCTTACCTTATTATTTTATTTTAAAAATAAAAGAGTCTTTTCTTGGGAGAATTTTCAAATAAGGCTAAAGTCATCAAGTCTAGATTTTTCAAAACTTCTAGGATCTAAAGATCCACTTCAAACCATATTCTTTCTTTTAAATCAAGCTTTTCCTTTGCAAGGATTAGCCTAAAATTAAGCTTAAAAGATCTTCTTGGTTTAGGTCCAGCAGATTTTTTGAAAGTCGCCTCCTCCATCTGCAAGCTGCCTAAACCTACTTATTTGACTACCTTCTCCTTAGGAAAGTTTTCTTCTACTTCTAAAGAAAAATTAACATACCCTATATTTTAACACAATTTTATTTTTAATCTAGTAAATGTGATTCATTTTTCAAGTTTTAAATATATGGGTTAAACTAAGATGAATACTGGTTTTTATCTGTTTTTTATTAATTTATCTAAAATATTTTTTATTTTTTTGAACATGGTATTTATTAAATTAACTCATTTGGGCCTATTTGATTTTTTAAAAAACAAGATTTTTCAACTTTTTTTACTGAGGTTTGCTTTTAAGGCCTTCAACCTTTCTTAACTGGATTCTATAAAAAATAGTCCTCTTCCTAAGTAAATTTTAAAATCTTTTACTCTTATTTTGCATTTTTTAGCCTATCCTAAAAATTAGATCCTTTCCTTCAAATAAAGAACCCCCGGTCTATGCACTGACCCCCAAAAGTTGGACCAAGAAATCCAACCTTTGGGGGTCTTTTAATGGCAAAATACAGTTACGAACTGAAGAAGAAAATCGTCGAGGAGTACTTGTGTGGTAAAACAAGTTATCAAGCCTTAGTAATGAAATACCAAATCGAGAAGTCCGTTCTCAGGCTATGGATTAGCAATTACAAAAATTATGGCGATGAAGGCTTAATGCGCTCTAGAAATAATCGTGCGTATAGTGTAGAGTTTAAGTTAGAAGCTATTACACGCTATGAAACGAGCGAATGCAGCTACCGACAACTTGCCCTCGAACTCGGTTTGACGAATCCGTCCATGATTGTCAATTGGCGAAGACAGTACCGAGAGAAGGGCATCGAGGGGCTGCTCCCGCATAAGCGAGGGAGACCTGTGACAAAGAAAAATGACCACAACCAACCACCAAAAACTGTAAAGAAAAGCGAATCCATCGACGCCTCCACACGCGAAGCATTGGAAAATCGTATCAAAGAATTAGAGGCAGAAAATCGGAAACTTACCATTCAAAAGATGTTCTGGGAACAGCTCAGGAGTTTGGAGAAAGAAGAAGCAATGAACAAAAGGCGAAGATTGTCTCCAAACTCCGAGAACAATTCCAACTAATAGAGATTCTTGCCGCCATCCATTTCCCAAAGTCCACCTTTATGTATTGGCAGAAAAAATGGTCCGAAGAAGACAAGGATCAATCCTTAAAAGACGAAATCCTTGTCATTCGGAGCCAACACAAAGACTATGGTTATCGCCGCATTCATCTGGAATTAAAGAACCGGGGCCAGGTGGTGAACAAAAAGAAAGTGCAACGATTGGTCCAAGACATGGGTCTTCAAGTCCACTCCTATGGTAAGAAATACAAGAAGTACAATTCCTACAAAGGCGTCGTGGGGAAAATCAAGAAAAACCGAATCAACCGCCGGTTCAATACCAGCATCCCCTTGCAAAAAATTACCACAGACACCACAGAATTTAAATACTATGAAGAAGATAAGACCGGGAAACTTCAAACAAAGAAACTCTATCTCGACCCCTACATGGACATGTACAACCTGGAAATCATCAGTTACGTCCTATCCGATCAGCCCAATGGAGTCACCATGCTGCAAGGTTTAGAAGTAGCCATTGAGCGAACAAAGGCCTGTCCTTATCGACGGACCTTTCACTCCGATCGTGGTTGGGGTTATCAAATGACCGCATACCAAGCCATGTTAGAAAAACATCATATTTTCCAAAGTATGTCAAGAAAAGGCAACTGCTATGACAATGCACCTATGGAAAACTTCTTTAGCCTATTGAAAAGAGAAATCTACTATGGCCACAATTACCGTAGTCGTGAAGAACTGGTGCAGGCAATTGAGCAATATATCCGTTACTACAACGAAGATCGAATCAAAGAAAAGTTAGGAGGTCTAAGTCCAAAGCAATACCGTGAACGCATGCAATCCGCATAGAACGAATGTTATGTAAAAACAAAATCGAGTAAGCGAAATGCTTACTCGATTAGGTCCAACTTTATGGGGTCACTCTATTAGACCGGGGGTTTTCGTTTAGCTTTAGCGATAAAAAATAAAAACCCCCATGTTAGAATAAGTTTGTGGTTTACCAAAACACAAAAAAACAGGAGGTTTTTATGAATTTGAATCATACCCATAGTTTATCACATACAAAATGGAATTGTAAGTATAATGTAGTTTTTGCTCCAAAATATCGAAGAAAAGTATTTTATGGGAGTAAAAGATTAGAGATAGGAGCAATCTTAAGAGAATTGTGTAGTTGGAAAGAAGTAAATATAATAGAAGCCGAAGTCTGCCCAGACCATGTGCATATGCTCTTAGAGATACCACCCAAATTAAGCGTCTCAAGCTTTAAGGGATTTTTAAAAGGAAAAAGTAGCATCATGATTTACGAACGATGGGGAAGCTTAAAATATAAATATAGAGGGCGACAATTTTGGTGTCGGGGATATTATGTAGATACAGCCGGTAAAAACACAAAAGCAATCCAAGAATATATAAAAAGTCAACTTAAAGAAGATGAATTAAGTGGACAAGTAACAATGGACAACTTAGACCCCTTTAAGGGGTAGCAAGTAAAAATTGCGTGTGGTAAACCACAGGCGCCCTTGAGACGTAGCTAGTAAAAAAGGCCCTTTGGGCCGCAAGAGAAAAACCACCGGCTACGCCGGTGGATTTTTATTCTAGTCACTTTCCAGTCACTTAAGTCTAATATTATATAGACAAGTTAAGGAGGATACAATATGAATATAGTAAAAACAGTTGATTTAACAAAAACATATAAGGGCGGAGTAGAAGTGAATGCCCTTTCAAATGTAAACTTTGAACTAGAAAAAGGAGACCTAGTTGCCATCATTGGAGACAGTGGATCTGGCAAATCTACACTACTTCATTTACTTGCAGGAGTTGATAAACCAACAAGTGGGGATATTTTTATTCAAGATAAAAATATTACTAAGTTTAACAAAGATGAGATGACAATCTTTCGCAGAAGAAATATAGGCGTTGTATATCAATTTTTTAATTTGATTCCAAACATCAACGTTCGAAAAAATATTTTACTTCCTCTTTTGTTAGACAATAAAAAGGCAGATGACGAATATTTAAAGGAAATTTTATCGATACTAGGAATAGAAGGAAAGCTTGATAGGTATCCAAAACAATTATCCGGTGGAGAGCAACAAAGAGTCGCTATTGCCAGAAGTTTGATTACAAGACCTGCAATAATCTTAGCAGATGAGCCTACAGGAAATCTCGATAGAAAAAATTCTGAAGAAATCACAGGACTTTTCAGACTTGTAAATAAGAGATTAAATTCTACAATTATGATAATAACTCATGATGAAAAAGTAGCAAATTCTTGTGATAAGGTCTATAGAATGGTAGATGGTAGGTTAAATTTCTTAGGAGATGAAACTTATGAAAATTATTAATGACCTAGCTGATGGAGCTGTAAAAAATAATAAGAAAGACAGTTTTGCTATTAAAATTTCCATACTTTTAGCAGTTATATTGCTAGGTACAGTTGTATTTATTGTAGGATCCTTAAAAAATGACAAGTATAACTACGTAAGAAAAACTATTGGAGACTACCATGTAGCAATTACTGAAGTTGATGAAAAACTATATGATAAATTAATAAATGATACGGATATAGAAAAAATTTCCTTTAATAAAATCATAGAGACAGATTTAAATGCAAATATTTATGAAAATGGAAAATATAGCAACCTATTAACTGGCTACGAAATAAAAAAAGGAAGAGAACCTAATAATTCAAATGAACTAATAGTACCAGAAAGATTTTTAACAAAGAATAAAACTTATGATATAGGCTCTAAAATTACTGCAAGTGATAAAACTTATACCATAGTTGGAGCCTATGATGATTATGGATATTCTTTTGAAAAGTCTATGTTACTTACTATGGCTGATAGTGATAAAAAGATGGACTTATTAAAAAATAATGGAGGTTTAGAAGCCTTAATATGGTATAAGCATCCAAGAGATACTTATACAAAGACTAGGGAAATTTTATCTACTATGAATATAGACGAGAAGTCTTCAATAGACATAGGAAGACTATCTTATAATACAGATATTTTAGAGTATAAGTTGATTTATCCTCAAGGAATATTTCCGCCTAAGTCAGTGATAAAATCTGCTGTAGAAGAGTATAGTGCGTATTTTTTTCTAGTTCTTCTATTTGCTTTTATTATCTATGGTGCATTTAACGTATGGAACAATAGGGATTTAAAAGAAATTGCCCTATTAAAAAGCACAGGTATGACTGCAAAACAAGTTAAAAAAATGATAAAAAAGAAAGCCTTTAAGCTATCTGCATTGCCAGTAGCCTTAGGTACACTTCTATCCTGGGTTTTCGCAAACTTATTAATGTATTTAATGTGGCTTAATAACTCAGTATCCTATAAGAATATGTCTGAGATAATTGGAGAAAGTTTTAAGGCACCAGATTTTCACCTAGTTTATTTAGATCCTACTTCTATTTTAATAATTATTTTATTATCGCTTTTGACAGTATATTTATCTGCGACAATCCCTGCTAGGAAAAGTGCAAAATTAAAGATAATAGAAGGTTTAAATGGGATTACAGAAAAAAATATAAAATTAGGAAAATCAAAAATAAATGGACCTATAGAAAAGACTTTGGCAAAAGATTATTACAGGTCTTATCGCTCAACCTATCGAATTATTGTAATTTCAATGGCTCTTTCTGCATTTGTACTGACTACAGTTTTAGTTAGCCAGTCCTATAGAACTTTGAACGAAAAATATAACTCTTATAAAAGTCCTTACAATTTTAATTCAAGTATTTACACTGATAAGAATTTAGATAAAAACTTATTAGCTGATTTAGAAAAAGTTGACGGAATAAAAGAGCTTCACCTATATCAAAGAAATGACACTAAGTTTTACCTTGACGATAATAAAGATTTAATTTCTAAAGATTTAAAAGATTCTTTAGCTAGTGGCAAAATAGAAAATGATAGACTATATGCTAGTATATATGCTTTAACAGATGAAGATTTTGAAGAGCTTTTAAAAGAAAATAACATCTCTCATGCATCTTATTTATTGCTTAATAAGATAAGAAAAGATAATAAAACTCCGTATGCTTTTAGTGAGTATATAAAAATTTCTGATAAGGGATTTGGAGATATTACTTTAAAATATAATGCACAGGGCAAACCAATAAATATAAAAATTGACGCAAGTATTGATGAAATGCCTTATGACTTAGAAGCTTATGATAATAATGAAATACCCATCTACACAAGCACAAGTAATATGAAGAAATTTATTGATGAGTATGGAATAGATAAATCAGATCCTGTTTACTATTATTTTGTAAAAATAAAGGCTGAAAAAAACAAGGAAAAAGTATTTGAAGATGCCGAAAAAGTAATTTCAAATTATGTACCAAAGTCTGACCATGGAACAGCTACAGAAATTTTAAGAGAAGCAGCAAGCAAAGAGCAAACAAGGAATGAAAGACTTTTAAACCTAGCTATTCAAATCATTCTAATAACAATCGCTCTTTCCAATGCCTATAATAGTTTTAAAGGCAACCTTAGGTCAAGATCCAATGACTTTAAACTTCTATCAACAGCAGGTATGACAGAAAAACAAATGGAAAAGATGATCTTCGGAGAGGGGAAAATATTATTTAAAAATATTTTCTTGGCATATATCTTTATGTTTATTATTGGAATTGCACTTAGAGCCTACAGGAGCAACTATGAACTAGAATTTGCGATAAAAGGTCTTATAGCAAATATAAATTATATCCCTCTAATAGTAGTATTTGTATTTATGATTGCAGGAGTTTTAGTATCAATAAAAAGTGGTCTTAAAACAATAAACGAAAACTCAGATAATACTTTCAAGAGTATATAAGTAAAAGGCTGTGAGCATTAAACTCATAGCCTTTACCATGTAATTTAAAGAATTCTAAACCAGTTTTTCTTTCAATGAGCATTATGTATGGCTGTTTTTTTAGTTCTAAAATGATATAATAATTATAAGATGCTTATTGATTAACATATTCCCACATATGAGGTTTTTGAGAAATATTAAACCTTATCCACACTAACACCCAAGCCACGTGGAAGCAATAGCTATTCTTTCAAAAGAAATTGGGTAAATCAGACTTAAAAAAGAAAATAATTGTGCTGAGATAGCATTACAAGAAATCGAAAATGGAGATGAAAACCATGAAAAAATATATTGGAATAGCATTCGTTTTAATCACTATTTTGTCATTAACTGCATGTGCTAGTAATAAAAATGCTAGTAATAAAAATGCTAGTAATAAAAAAATAAACCTACCAAAAGCCGAAGAAATAAAAGAAATTGAAATTATGAAAACCACTTCAGAAGAAAGTTTGAAAATTGAGAATCAAGATGAAATATCTAGCATAATTGAAGAGATTAAGGAAAGTACTAATGATACTGGTAGAGAAAGTGTTAATGATCAACCCACAAATATAAATGATTATATTATCCTTAAATTTCATCATAAAAATGCAGAAGAAAGTCCAAGCCTTGTATATTTATATAAAGACAAAAATAGTAGTTATGTTGAGCAGCCCTATGCAGGTATTTGGAAATTAAGAGAAGAAACATTTGATAGAATCAGTAGTCATTTGATTAAATAATGATGTTCAACCATCTAAGTTTATCAAGCTTGGCAAGTTATAAGTTTCTATTAGATAAAACCTATAAGACTTGTACGAACACAGCAGAGTAGGTAAAAAGCTTTTTCTCTATCTTGAATTGTCAAGTGCAACAAAAAATGACTTAGGGAGGAGGTATACTTAAGGGCTCTTTTAAAAATTATGCTAGTGACGCTCAGTGTTGCATTTACTACATTTGGATATAAGATTTATTTTCAAAAGAAGTACAACCTAATCAACGGTTTTGAAGAAGTTATAAAGCAGGAAGGAAAACAAAACAATATGCCAAGAAAGTGGGATTGGTAGAATTTATCATTGGAATTAACCTAACTTTATTTGGAATCTGTATTACTATTATCAAATAACAAAATTTGAAGTTGGAGGAGAATTGTAAAATATGGGATTTTGGATGTTTATGTTTATAGCTACCTTGTTGATACCTGCAGCACTATTATTAATGTGGTATCTATGCCCAAAACTTAAAACAATTAATAATGTAAGTGGATATAGATCAAAACGGTCTATGAAAAATCAAGATACATGGGATTTCGCTCAAAAATATTCCTCAAAAATTTCCTTGTATATGTTTTTCCCTTCCTTGATATTAGCCATTGCCATTATGCCTACAGTGAGTAGTAAACCAATTGATAGGATAGGCTGGATAGGACTTGGTATTACCATGATTCAAATGATGAGTTTTATTGTAATTGTGATTTCTACTGAGAAAGCTTTAAAGAAGCTTTTTGATGAAAGTGGAAACAAATTGTAATACAAAACCCAGCTTGTAGTGCCTTAGGCTTTATCAGCAAACAACATTCCCTTTGCTATTTTTCGCTCTGCAACGAGCGTTAAGACCTATTTCTTGATATAGGGTTATCATCAGGATAGTCTTGATGTCAAAAAAATGAGTAAATAGCTTATAAGACTGTTGAAACAGGCGACCTTTAGGATCTCTAGAAGAAATCTTAAAAGCCTAATTTTTTTGCTTTAAATGCTACTTGGAGGAAATAGTCCATTTGTAAATTATTGCAGAGTCTGTATTCCCTGCGAATACTTTAGGTGGAGTGAACAGGAAGATAGTATCAGGCTAATGATCAGTATATTATGAAAATCATAAACAAAAATCAGCTAGGAGAAATCTTTATGAGGATAATCTTAGAAAGAGTAGAGAATATAGCTCAATAATAAAGCCAGGGATAATGGACAGCGATAAGGCAAGTTTATAGGTATAAATGAGTTGAGATGGTGAAAAGGAAACAATTTTAAGAGATAAAGGGAAACACATTGACAACCTTCTATATGTTTTGTATAATTTTATATGAAAAGATGAAGGAGGTTTCCATGAAAAATAAATATCTAGAGATATCAAAAAAATTAAAAGTTTTGAGTGATCCAAAGCGATTAGAAATTATAGATATGTTATCTTGTGATGAACTTTGTGCTTGTGAGATATTAGAGCAATTCGATATAACACAACCAACACTATCGAATGATATGAAAAGATTAGAGGATGCCAATCTAGTTATTAGTCGAAGAGAAGGAAAAAATATATATTACATTGCCAATAAGAAAATTCTGAAGGAGATGAAATCCGACTTAAAGGAAATATTTGATGGCGGAGAGGAATGTATTTGTCACACTAGGAATAAGTAAATTTTTTTGGGCTATACATAGAAACATTTGAATATATCTATACTAAAGGAGGTAGAAGAACTATGGAAAAAAATAAGGATAAAGGAATTAATGTATTTCAAAAATACCTAACTTTATGGGTATTGTTTTGCATGATTGTGGGGGTACTTATAGGAAAATATATACCTATAATCCCATCTGCTTTAGGTAAAATGCAAATTGCAGGTATATCTGTACCGATAGCAATCTTAATTTGGGTTATGATTTATCCTATGATGATGAAAGTAGATTTTCAAAGTATTAAAAGAGTTAGAGAAAATCCAAAGGGCCTATTTGTAACATGGGCTGTTAACTGGCTCATAAAACCATTTACAATGTTTGGAATAACGTATTTGTTTTTCTTTATTATATTTAAACATATCATTCCTAATGATTTGGCCAATGATTATTTAGCGGGGGCTGTTTTGCTGGGAGCTGCGCCATGTACTGCTATGGTTTTTGTCTGGTCGACTCTTACAAAGGGTGATCCTGCTTACACTGTGGTTCAAGTAGCCACAAATGATTTAATCATTTTATTTGCTTTTGTACCTATAGTGAAGTTTTTATTAGGTGTATCTAATGTTGTAGTACCCTATAGCACCTTATTTACTAGTGTATTTTTATTTGTTGCTATTCCATTATTAGGAGGTGTCATCACAAGGAAAATAGTAGTTGATAAAAGAGGAAAGGATTATTTTGAAAAAGAATTTCTAAGTAAATTTGATGGAATGACAACTATTGGACTACTATTGACCCTAATCATTATATTTTCTTCACAAGCAAATATAATTTTAGAAAACCCATTTCATATTTTATTGATAGCTATTCCACTTACCCTTCAAACATTCTTAATTTTTACCATAGCCTATGCCTTAAGCAAAAAAGTAAGTCTACCTTTTGAAATAGCTGCACCAGCAGGCATGATTGGAGCTTCAAATTTCTTTGAGTTAGCTGTAGCTGTTGCAATAGCAATATTTGGGATAGATTCACCAGTTGCATTAGCTTGCACTGTAGGTGTTCTGACTGAAGTACCTCTTATGTTATTCTTAGTAAATATTACCAATAATACAAAACACTGGTTTTTAGAAAATAAAGAATCTAAAGTTTACGGAGGTTAGATATGTGGAGTTTTATTCAAGATCAAATTCTAGGTATGAAATGGCTCAATGAATTGATAGGAGAAGTATTAAGAAATTTTGGCCTTGATATGACTTCAAAACTTGGAGGAAGCTTACAATTTTTCATCTATGATGTTATAAAAATTACAATATTACTTTGTGTGTTGATTTTTATCATTTCTTATATACAAAGCTATTTCCCACCTGAACGAAGTAAAAAAATTCTGGGACGTTTTGATGGATTAGGGGCAAATATCATATCTGCTTTACTAGGCACCGTAACACCTTTTTGTTCATGCTCTTCAATTCCTATATTCATGGGCTTTACAAGTGCTGGATTGCCTATTGGAGTGAGTTTTTCATTTTTAATATCTTCTCCAATGGTTGATTTGGGTAGCCTTGTTTTACTTATGAGTATATTTGGAGGTAAAATAGCTCTAGCATATGTAGTTTTAGGGCTAATTATTGCTGTAATTGGTGGTAGCCTCATCGAAAAAATGCATATGGAAAGGTATGTAGAAGATTTTATAAAAAATGCAAGTCAGGTTGATATTAGCTCGCCAAGTTTAACATTAAAAAACAGGGTTGATTTTTCTAAAACGCAAGTTAGTGACACGTTCAAAAAAGTTTTTCCTTATATTTTAGTAGGTGTGGGCATAGGGTCATTGATCCACAATTGGATTCCTCAAACTTGGGTAGAAAATATCTTAGGCAGCAAGAATCCATTTGGAGTGGTTTTGGCAACTCTTGTCGGAGTACCAATGTATGCTGATATTTTTGGAAGTATACCAATAGCAGAAGCTTTATTGGCAAAAGGTGCTCAACTAGGAACTATTCTATCTTTTATGATGGCAGTAACAACACTAAGCCTACCATCATTGATTATGTTAAAAAAAGCAGTTAAACCAAAGCTTTTATTTCTATTCATAGGAATTTGTATTTTTGGGATCATGGTTGTAGGATATTTATTTAACATTTTTAGCCCTATTTTAATTTAATGGGGAAGAGTAAAATGAAAGTATTCAGAAGAAAGCAAAAAACAGATGCTCTTGTGAAAACAATCGTGTGGATTAAGGAGGAAAAAATGAGATTATTTGGTAAGAAAGAAAAAAGAGAGAAAGATTGTACTTGCGGAGGCAATTGCCAACCTGTTAATAACAAGGAAGTCAAAGAAACAAGTTGTTGTGATGTAAATTACTCATCAGAGAATATAGAAAAAGCAGAAGAAAAGAAAAAAGAGAAGGGGATAAAAATACTAGGTTCTGGTTGCTCGAAATGTGCTGCTTTAGAAAAATCAGCCAGAGAAGCCTTGGCTGAACTTAATGTTGAAGAAGATATAGACCACATTACAGACTTTTCTCAAATCGCAAGTTATGGAGTTATGTCTACTCCGGCATTAGTAATAAACGGCAAAGTTGTATCCTATGGCAAAGTTTTAAACAAGGATGAAGTGAAAGATTTACTAGAACAAAATGGTGTAAATTAAAATGAGAAAAGCAAAAGTTGCATTTATATGTGTCCACAATAGCTGTAGGAGCCAAATTGCAGAAGCCCTAGGGAAAAAATATGCTTCAGATGTGTTTGACTCCTATTCAGCTGGAACCCAAATAAAAAACCAGATAAATCAAGATGCTGTCAGATTAATGAAAGATATATACAATATTGATATGGAGAAGACTCAATATTCAAAGCTGATTTCTGACCTGCCAGATATTGATATATCCATTACTATGGGATGTGATGTGGTTTGTCCGATTGTAGAAAATCAATACACAGAGGACTGGAATTTAGAAGATCCCACAGGTCAGGATGATGAGTTTTTTAGGGAAATTATATCTAAAATAGAAAAAAATATTAAGGATTTAAGCCTTAGAATTGAGAAAAATGAAATTAGTTTGAATGAAAAATAGAAGTTGATTTTTGAATAGAGCAATAATTATTTTTTATAGCTATAATTCATATCTGCTAGAGACTTATAAATAGTTTACTCATATATATAGCTCATAAAATAAAGAAAGACTGGATTCATTTCCAGTCTTTTTTGTTAAAGTTTGCAGTATTTACTCATGTGAATTATCCCTGGATGCTTTAAGATAAAATACAATAAAAAAGAGGATTGCGATATGAATGAGCAAGTATAAATATCTACAGCATCAGGGATAGGAGGTTTATCAATGAATGTAATTGAAGTGAAAAATATGAGTAAAAACTTTAAAAACAAGAAGCTTTTCAACGATTTTTCTTTGGAGATTGAAGAAAATACGGTTCATGCTCTTGTTGGACCGAATGGATCTGGTAAGACTTCTCTACTTAGAATACTAACAGGTCTTTATGATGAAAATAAGGGCGAGGTAAATGTTAAGGGAAGTCATGCAATGTTACTTGAAAATGACTATTTGTATGAAGATAAGACTGGGCTAGAAAACATTAAATTATATGGTTTGTATTTCGGATATAATCTAGATTCTTACCAAAAATATGCTGATTTGTTAGAACTTACAAATGATCTGGATAGAAATGTTTCAACCTATTCTAAAGGCATGAAGAGGAAATTATCCTTACTAATTATTGTAATGATGGATAGGGAGATCATATTTTTAGATGAAGTAACAAGTGGAGTTGATCCAATATCAAGAGTTGAGATAAGAAAACTCATAAAATTATTAAAGGATGAAGGGAAGACCATCGTTCTTACAAGTCATGATCTTTCTGAAATTGAAAAGGTGGCTGACAAAGTGTCTATGATAAAATCAGGAGAGCTACTTTTTACAAAGAATATAGATGAAATTCAAGGAGAAAGCTTGGAAGATTTATTTATAGAGGAAGGTTCAAAATGAAGGATAAGATGAATATTAATAGGGCTTGTCGCTACTATTTAAGTAAAGACAAGGATTTTATTTTAAATTTATTATTATTTACTTTGATTTCTCTTGGCTTTATTTTTCTACTATCTAAGGGGACCTTTGATTCTAGAGGAAATGATTATATTGTATTAATGCTATATGTACTAATGCTTGGAATTTCAATTCTTATGTCTAATTCTATGCTTGTCAATTTAACAGTCAAGGATAAAGTAAATAAACGAATAGAATTTATCCTAGCATCAGGAATAAATATAAAAGATGTGATGAAAGCCTATGCAATAGAAATGTGGCGCCTATCTTCCATTGTTCCCTTTATATTATTTTTTCTATCATATGTTTTATATGACTATAAAATCGAATTTAAGTGGATTGTGGGTATATTTGTGACAATGATAGGGATGACCTATTTTGAAATCCTATTTTTTAACCTAATAAGTCTATCCCAAAAAAACTTTAAGTTTTTCAAAAATATAGTTTTCTTTGGAACGACAATTTTAATTTACCTGGCAGGCACATTTTCAGAGAAGATTCTATCATTGATAGAAAAATATGATCTAAACATTATCTATATCATCTTAGGAATAAATATAGGCTTAGCCTTCATCTTTGCAGTTTTTTCTATAAAAGATTTGTCTAAGATGAACAATGAAGCTGTAATTAAGAAAGAAGGGTCCTGGTCATGAAGATAGTCATGAAGGATTTAAGAAAGCTTTTAGATAAAAATGCCCTATTAATGTCACTTATGGCAGTCATCTGCTCCTTTATGGCTTTGTTTTTTGGCGATAGAGGAAGTCAAGAAATAAATAAGGTCATGAATATAGTTAAAATTGATGGAATTTTAATACTTTTTGTAATGTTTGGAGTAGAACTCGCTAAAAACACCTTGGTATCAGATAAGATTAGCAAAAGGCTTGAATTTTTACTTGCAAATGGACTTTCTATGAAGAAAATCCTAGGCAAATATTTCTTTAGCATCTATTTTGCAACCTTGATAATAGTCCTTCCAAGCCTGATATTAAATCTAGTAAAACTTGATCTAAGCCTGATTCTTGCTTTAAACTTGATCTTATCAAGTTTGCTTTACACTTTAATAATCGTCTTGATCATTCTTTGCACTCGAAACATGAATAAAGTAAATTCTCTCCAAATGTCCTTAATGGGGCTATCCTTAGCCGTCATGATATTTTCCGTCCTAGTCTACAATTTTACAAATTCCTTGGTCTTCTATTTGATGACTAAGTTTTTTATCCTAGGCTCGATTAGTATATTTTTGGGTATAAATACGAAAAAAGAAAGGATTGTAGTTAGCTACTATTAGATATGTATAAGAAATTAGAAAAAATTGTAATCAGCCATTTAATGGTCATTTTATTTTGGGGTCTTCTTTTTAAAAACAAGACCTTAGTAGAGGAGGGCCCAGTTTTAAATGCGGTTTCACTTATTTTACTTTATACCTTATATGGACTGATCTATACAGAGATTTCAAATAAAAAAATACCGGGAAGAATTTCTATTTTGACTGTGTTTACATCCCTTTTGCCGCTGAGCTTGACTTTAATAAATACCTTGCCCCATAAGGTCGTATTCGCCCTTATAAGTATAGGCTCAACAAGCCTATTTATGAAAAAATATCTGGTTTTAGAGAATGTAAAATATATAAACATCTTACCAATTTCAAGAAAATCGAGCCAACTCTTTACCCTAGGTCTTATATTTTTTATTTGTGGAGTGATGTACCTATTTGATATAGACCTGCTAATGATCAATATATTTATCCAGATAGTTTTTCTTATTATAGAATTTTTCTTTATCCTATTTTTAAAGGAAAAAGAACTCGCCTTTGAGAAAACCTTCAAACTCTACTACCTATCAGACTATATGGCCAGGGAAAGAGATGAATTTGCAAGGATCATCCATGACGATATTTTGCAGGACATCTATGCAAGTAAAAATTACCTATCTTCAAAAAATCCGGATATAAATTATTCAAAAAATATCCTAAGAGAATTAGAAAGAAAAACAAGAAATCTAATGAAATTCTACCAATCTTCTTTGTTTGAAAAAGCAGACTTAGAAGGGTCCCTCTTAGCCATATTTGATAATGTAAGCTCCCTATATCCTCATAAAAATATCGAAATTACGAAAGGTATAGCGAGTGACCTAACAGAAGATAAAAGACTCATTCGATTAATTTCAATCATATCAAAGGAACTGATAAATAATGTTTACAAGCACTCCGATGCCAACTATTTATCTTATAAGCTCTATAAAAAAGGAAATTTCGTCTATATAGAGATGGAAAGCGATGGTACAGGCCCAGATGACTATAATAAAATTAAGGACTCAAAAAGAGGGGTCTTGCTCCTGAATCTTTTAATCGATTCAAATGCAGGAAATATTTCTTATGGATTAAATAAGGATATCCTTTCAACCAGAGTTTGCTTGGAGGTGGACCAGGATGAAAATTATTTTGTTGGATGACCATAAAATATTTGGGGAGTCTCTTAAGATGCTTTTAGAAGAGCAAGAAGATGAAATCTTATGTGACTATGTGTCAAACACTTGCGACTTTTTAAATAGGATACAAAAAGATGCCTATGATATTTTCTTAATGGATATAAATTTAAAAGACCAGAAGACAGGCCTTGATTTAATTAAAGACTTGATTGATGATCATCCCAAGCAAAAGATAATCGTTTTAACATCTTATGATTTAGATTATTACAAGGATATGGCTTTTAAGTTAGGAGTCAGGGATTTTATAAATAAGTCTGTAGAAATTGAGGAACTCTTAGAGAGAATAAAAAATGTATATAGGGGAAACCATAAGAAAATAGACAAGTACATTGCTGATCCCCTGACCCAACGAGAGATAGAAGTCCTAAAAGAGCTAATCAAGGGTCAAAATAAAAAGGACATTGCAAGGAAGCTTTTTATCAGTGAGAGAACCCTCTATAACCACATTGCCAATATATATGGAAAACTAAGTGTTAATAATATTGTTGAAGCCTACAATAAGGCCATGGAGCTAGGCTATATAGACCCAGTGATGTAAAATTTATAAGATGAAAATAAGATATCGGTTTATAGAAAGGAGACTTCCATGTTGCTAATATTCACTTTGGTCTTTTGCTTAATTTCATATGTCTTAAAAATAAATGCATTCTTAGTATATTTTTCCTATGTCTGTGGATTTACAATAGTAAAAAGTTTCATTTCAGAGAGTTTAAAAGACCTCTTTATCATAAGTAATCCCGCAAAAATGTATACAAACATAGGTTTTATTCATTCTTTTATTTCAGGAAGCTCACTTTTGATCATTTGCTTATATTATTCCATAATGGAATATAGCAGTTTTTCTTATAAATACATGATTCCAATGATTATAGTGAATTTTCTAATCTATAGGTTTATCTTTTGGGATATGTCCTATGAAATCGATAGAAAGATTTTGAATAGGAGGATTGGATAGAACTTATTAACAGGAAAGGGGAATAAAAATGGACAAAAAGAACCTGTGGCTAATATTAATGATTTTAGGATTTATGATACTTATAACCTCAATATATATGTCCTATAAAACGGGAAAAACGGAATATGCATGGATCATTGGTTCAATGCTTTTTGGCATAGGAAGTGGAGATAAGTATAAGAAGTTGAAAGACCAATAAAGAGCAAGAAAACCAGCCCTAGACTGATGTGTACCCATAAAACTGGACACAATATTTAATTAATTCGTTGTAGTGGATGCTAACCTATACTTTGTAGGTGGCATCCATTTTGTTTTTGATTGAATTCTTTCGTTATTGTAATAATCTATATACTCCTCNTCACTTACTGTGCTTGCTCATATACTAATAGTATAAGAACAGCTTTAAGCATAGTTCTTAAAAATGAACCTAATCATCTATGATAAAATTATAGATATTAGGGATGAAATGGGATTGTTTTATGTGCTTGCTGGGTTTCCAATTTAGGAATTACTCATTTGGTAGACTCCACCCTCATTCCATTGCCTTTCATCTTTTCGGTTGGTTAGGTTCATTTATTGATTACCTGTATAACTCGTGAGCCTGTTGTGGTTTTGGATTAACAGGGCATCCCAAATTATAGGAGGTATATTATGTCAGAAAAAATTGTTGTAGGAATTGATGTGAGTAAAGCTTTCAGTGATATCTGTATTCTATCACCTAATAATGACATCATCAAAAGACTTAAAATTTCTAATGATATTACTGGTATGAAGTCGCTCATCTATGTACTTGAAAAGGTAGAAGATGAGTACAAAGACAGAGCAGTAATTATCATGGAAGCTACTGCACACTATCATCAAATTTTAGCTAATTTTTTCCGTAAGCATAATTACGAAGTCATTGTAATTAATCCGATTCAAAGTGGAGCATTGAAAAATATCAATATCCGAAAAATTAAATCAGATAAAACAGATGCATATAATATAGCGTTGCTATATCGTATTAAGAATTACAACGAAACAATTACACACTCAGATACCGTTAACAGTATCAAAAAGCTTTGCAGACAGCATAAAGAATTGACGGATGAAATTGTGGAACACATCAACCGATTAATCGCTTTTTTAGATATTTCCTTTCCAGATTTCAAAAAAGTATTTACGGATTTACAAGGTAAAACACCTTTGTCTTTGCTTGAAAAATATCCTACTATACAAGAAGTATTATCTCCTGAAAATAAGCAAGATATTATTCAACTGATAAAAGAAAATTCACATAAAAGCAACTCCTATGCCGAAGTAAAATATGAAAAACTATTGAAAGCTGCTGAAAAATCTATTGAAGTTTGTATAGTAAGCCTTAGTTCGGCAGTACTTATTCAAACAACTGTAAGAGTTATTTTTAGTTTACAGGAAGCTTTGAAAGCAATCGATGATGAAATCAAAAGATTATCTCTTTTAGATGAAAAGTTTCATAAAGAAATAGTGCTTTTACAAAGTATTCCAGGCGTTGGAGAGTATACAGCATGTGTCGTTTTATCAGAGCTTGGAGATATATCTAATTTCTCGAAACCGAAAGAATTAGTTGCCTTCTTTGGCTTGGATCCAGGAG
Organism: Urinicoccus timonensis; assembly: GCF_900232945.1. Lineage (GTDB taxonomy): Bacteria > Bacillota > Clostridia > Tissierellales > Peptoniphilaceae > Urinicoccus > Urinicoccus timonensis. The sequence continues at coordinate 109,256 of NZ_OCTU01000004.1, read as the reverse complement.
TAACTCAAAGTGGAACATACAATAGGAAAAACAATAAAATCTCTAAAAGAGGATCACCTCATGTTCGCTCAATTCTCCATATGCTGGCAAAATCTAATGTGTATCCAAATCGCAACCGAGAGTATTTAAATCCTGTTATGCGAGCTTATTTTGAAAAGAAAATAGCTGAAAAACCATACAAAGTTGTAATGTGTGCAATTATGCGAAAGATGGTTCAAATTATTTTTGCTGTTCTCAGAAACCAAAAATCATTTGAATTAAGAACACCCGAAGAACATCAAAAACTAATTCGAGAAAAAAGTAAGTTAGTCGCATAAATTATTAAAAGTGTTGCCTCAAAAAATGAAAGTATATGAGGTTTATTTGCTATGCACATTTTTAAGTTCTGTGACTGAAAAATATTTTAACATTTTTTTAAAATAACTATTGACTTTCTTAGTTGGTCTATTAAAGTTATAAGCGTTAAGCGTTTATTCAGTTTTATTAATTATACCGCATTTAAAGAAATTAATAAAGAAGTATAAGCGAAGCTATTGACAATGATTATCAGAGTTGATACAATATTACCGACAAGAGTGTCGGTTTGGAGGTTATTTATGAAATGAAAATGGAAGCTGATGAAAGAAAAAAGCAGATTAGACAAGCAGCTATTAAAGTCTTTTTGGATAAGGGATTTAGAAATACAGTTATGAATGACATTATGGAAGCTACTGGGCTTTCTAGAGGTGGCTTGTATCATCATTATGGTTCTACGCATGAAATCTTATACGACATTATGATGGAAGGTAATTTAAATAGAAAAGATATTATTCAAAAATCAATTTATGATGAAGGATTAATATTAAGTCCACAGTTGTTTTCAAGAATGATTATAGACAAGATACTTGCAGATAATGATTATGTAAAGCTTTATGTTATGTTTTTATGTGAGTTAAAAGAAAATGATGATCTGAAAGAATTATATGTGAAAATAAAAAAAGAGTCCATACAAGTATTTAAAGAATTGTTTTCTACTTTGTTTAACGTGTTACCTTCTGATGAAACATTTGAATTTATGATTAATATTATGAATTCTGGATTGATGGCTTGCGAAATTTTGAATGCACGTGAGAATTTTACAAAAAATAAGATATATCTAACTGAAATGATAGAGACTTATTTTATAAATGTAATGAAAAAAGATGATGAAAGGAGTTAAATTTATGGATCTATTAAAAAAATACATTAAGAGAAATAGAGCACCATATTTTATTTCTGTCTTGTTTGCAATACTTGGAGTAATTTCAAATCTTTTTGTATATATTATTCTAAGTAAGATGATTATATCATTAATTGATGGTAGCCAAGATTTTTATTACTATATAAATAAAATTTTCTTGATACTTTCATGTCTTATAATCAAAGAAGTGTTTATGTTTTTGTCAACAATGATTTCTCATAAAACAGCCTATAAAATAATACGAGATATAAGAAAAAGCCTTATGGAAAAATTATTTAATATGCCATTAGGAGATATATTGAATGAATCTACTGGTAAGTTAAAAGACATAATTGTAAATCAAGTCGATAATACTGAAACAACATTGGCTCATATGATACCTGAGATGACAGCTAATTTAATCGGACCTATAATATTATTTGTTTACATGTTAATTTTAGATTATAGACTAAGTTTAATATCTTTAATTCCATTAGTTATTGGTGGATTTTTTATGACAGGGCCGATGAAAAGAATGAAGGTAAAGTTTCCACAAGCAGTTAAAATTGGCCAAGATATGAATAATTCCGTGGTTGAATATATAAATGGAATAGAGGTTATTAAAACATTTAATCAAGGCGAAAAATCTTATAGAAAATACAGGGACAATGTGTATAAAAAGGCAAATTACTATTATGATTGGATGGGAGAAAATACAAGAGACTATGCGATAAGTATGTCTATTGCTCCAGTTGGTATTTTGACAATTATACCATTTGGTTTATATTTCTGTATGAATGGTTCACTAGATGGTGGTGTATTTTTAACATTGATAATCCTTTCTTTTGGGACTATCCAAAATATTATGAGAGTAATGACTTTTGAAGATGATATTGGAAGAATGTCAACTATTTTCGAAGAGATTAAAAATATACTTTCTGCGAGAGAATTATCTCATAAAAATGAAAATTTGGATATAAAAAATTATAATATAGAGATAAAAAACGTAGATTTTTCTTATGAAAAAGATAAGCAAGTCCTAAACAATATAAATATAAATATAGAAGAAGGAAGTGTGAATGCTTTAGTAGGCGAATCGGGTTCGGGAAAGTCGACTATTGCAAAACTAATTTCAGGATTTTGGGATGTAGATAGTGGTTCTATAAGTATAGGAAATGTAAATATTAAAGATATGTCCCTTGAAAAGTTATCTACTGTTATTTCCTATGTAGCACAAGATAATTTTCTTTTTGATATGTCAATTAAAGATAACATCAGAATAGGAAATAAAAATGCTAGTGATGAGGAAATAATTGAAGTATGTAAGAAAGCAGCCTGCCATGATTTTATAATGAAGTTGTCAGATGGATATGATACAAGAGTAGGAGAAGCTGGTAAACATTTGTCTGGAGGAGAAAGGCAAAGAATATCAATTGCAAGAGCTATGATAAAGAATGCTCCAATAGTTATTTTAGACGAGGCTACCTCTTATATCGATCCTGAAAATGAAGCCTTGATTCAAGATGCAATATCAGAGCTTGTCAAAGGGAAAACTCTAATTATAATTGCCCATCGTTTAAAGACAATAACAGATGTAGATAATATATTTGTAATTAAAAATGGAGAACTTGCATGTAAAGGAAGTCATGAAGAGCTTTTGAAGGAATCAAAAGATTATCACAATCTTTGGGAAACTGCCTTGAAAGGAGAAGAAAATGCTTAGTGTTTTTAAAAAAATATGGAATTTTTCTATTGAAGAACAAGTGTATCTAAAAAAATCAATCTTTGCTAATTTTTTCGGTTCTATTTTTAATGCTCTACAATTTGCAGCCATTTATTATGCGATTTTTGGGATAGTAAACAAGGATATAAGCTTTAAAACAATAGGAATATCAAGTTTATTTTTATTAATTAGTATAGCCGGAGTAATTATTTCAAAAAATTCCTCTATGCTCAAACAAACACATGCCGGATATTTTATGGCTGGACACAAGAGAATTGAATTAGGTGAAAAAATAAAAAAAGTTCCCATGGGATTCTTCTCAAGTTTAAGTTTAGGAAATTTAACAACTATTGCGACTACTAACTTAGATAATGTAGAGACTTGGGTTCCAACTTTGTGTATTATGGTTTTCGGTGGCATGCTTAATGCTATTGTTTTTATCTTATCCTTATTTTTGTTTTCTTATAAGGTAGGTATTGTAGCAATAGTTGGTTCTATTGTATTTTTAATGATCATTGCTCGTATGCAAAAAAGGTCAAGTAAAAATGCAGATAAGATTCATGAGATTCAGGTATCACTTACCAAAGAAGTCTTATCAACATTGCAAGGAATGCAAATTATAAAATCATATAATCTACGAGGAAGTAATAATAAAAAACTTGACAAGAGCTTTGATAGTGCTAGTGAATATTCTTTTGATTTAGAAAAAACTATAATGCCATATAGTTTATTAGCTAAAATCATAATAGCTATAACAATTTGTTTGATGTTGTTTATTTCAATAAAATTATATTTTGTTGAAAATGGTCAAATAGTTAATACTATTATGATACTTATAGCAAGTTTTGTAATATTTGATGGGCTTATAACATCTGGCTCTGCTATGGCTATGCTAAGAATGGTTGAGAATGCAATAGATTCTTATTCTTATGTAAATGATATGGAAGATATGAAAGAAGGAAGTATTACAGAGCCAATAAAAAATCATGATATTGTATTTAAAAATGTCAGCTTTTCTTATGATGATAGACAAATTTTAAAAAATGTATCAGCAGAGATAAAAGAAAATACTATGACTGCCATTGTCGGACCATCTGGATCTGGTAAAACAACATTTTGTAATCTAATAGCAAGATTTTGGGATGTAAATTCTGGAGAAATTTTAATAGGTGGAAAGAATATTAAGGACTATAAGATAGAAAACCTTATGAATTCAATTTCCATGGTATTTCAAGATGTATACCTATTTGAGGATACAATTGAAAACAATATAAAATTTGGAAAACAAAATGCGAGCCATGAAGAAGTAGTTCAAGCTGCTAAAAAAGCAAGGTGTCATGAATTTATAGAAGCTTTACCAGATGGATATAACACTATCATTGGGGAAGGTGGAGCAAGTCTATCTGGTGGAGAAAAACAAAGAATCTCCATAGCCAGAGCCATGCTAAAAGACGCGGACATCATAATCTTTGATGAAGCAACAGCAAATATAGACCCGGAAAATGAAGATAAGCTTAAAGAAGCAATAGAATCATTAACAAAAAATAAGACAGTAATAATGATTGCTCATAGACTAAAGACAATTAGAAATGCTGACCAGATTTTAGTCTTAAAAGATGGAGAAATAGTAGAACGTGGTAATCATGAAGAACTGATTAAAAATAATGGACTTTATTCTGACCTTATAAATGCAAAAACTAAGGCGGAATCATGGAAATTAAATAATTGATAGGAAGAAATATTTAAAGTCTCTGAACATGAAAAATATTTAGAGCAGGTGGACAAGAAAAACCACTTGCTCTTTTTTTCGTTCCTAAATCAATATGGGAATTTTGAAGATAATCTAGAAGATAAAAATGTTGATGTAGAAAAAGTTGTAGCTACACCAATGATGATTGAAGCATAAAAAATGTATCAACCATTACCCTTTAAACAGGATTTAGGTTGATACACAAAATTATTTACAGACCCTGTTATTGTGTAATTAAGACTATAAGCGTTAAGCGTGCTTATTTATAGTAAATAAAATTATACCATACTCAGAATATAATTTCAGGGCACTATTGACAAAAGTATAAGAAAATGATAATCTTTATTAAAGAACGAGTGTCGGTCAATAGGTGGTGAGGTTTTGGCAAAGAGAAATGTAAAAGATCCAGAAGAAAGAAAACAGGAGCTTATAAATATAGCATCCAGACTTTTTGAAAAGTATGGGTATGAAAAAGTTTCTGTGCGAGATATTCTCGCAGAAGTTAACGGTGCACCTGGAATGTTTTATTATTACTTCAAATCAAAAGAAGATATTTTTTTGGCGTGTATGGAAACATATTTTGGAGAGAAACTAAAAAATAAGTTGGATATACTTCAAAACAAGGAAATGGATTACGAAGAAAGAATAAAAATTGTAAGAGAACTTATAGTAAAAGATATCGGTCAATTTACAACAAGATATAATTTTTCGAAAGAGAATTCAATTACAGATAACTCTTACAGGCTATGGGAATTAATTCATTACATTGGAAAATTTATAGATGTCTATTCAGAGTTTATAATTGAAGGAATTGAAAATAAAAAAATAGAAAATAATATGGGAATAAACAGAGAAAATGTGAGAAGTTTTGCAGCTTTTATTTTATACGGAGCTGTTGGAACAATATATAATGACTATATTATTAAGGGAGAAAACAAAACAAATTCAAGTGAAGCCTTTGGAATAATAAGCGAACTATTTCAAAGACCTCATTAGAGAAAAATAAAATATAAGTATTTTACAAGGGAAACATCAATGGTGTTTTCCTTGTATTAGTTTTAAGGCAAATGAACGAACTCGTTCGGTAAGGAGGTATGTTTTAGATGAAAAAGAAGAAATCAATCAAAGATATTATTTCCTACAGTGAAATAAAAAAAGGACAACTTGTAGGAGGGATATTATTTGTTAGTCTTGGTATGCTATTAAGTATTTGTCCAATTTTGGTGATATACAAAGTCATAAAATCTCTATTTTTATATGGAAAATTAGAACAAAGTACAATACAGTTCTGCACCTATGGACTTGCAGCAGTGGTATTGTCATATTGCTTAACTTACATTGGCGGTATTTTATGCCATAAGTTTTCATATGTTTTAATAGCTAACTTAAAAAAGAAGATATTATTTCATATTGGGAATCTTCCTTTAGGTTTTTTTACCGGAGACAACAAGTCAAAAATAAGGCAAGTATTAGGAGCGGACATGAATCAAATTGAGGGATATTTTTCTCATCAATTACCAAATTTAATTTCAACTTTAGCACTAATTTTAGCAATGATAATTGTTATGTTGAAGATAAATTTAATATTAGGTCTTACGACTTTGTTAATTATATTTGTTGGTTTAGGAATTCAGATTGCAATCATGGCAAAGATTATAAAGTCGGGTGGACTTGAGAAGAACTTTGCGATTTTGGATCAAATTAATTCAGCAACTACTGAATACGTTAAAGGTATGCCGGAAGTGAAAATATTTGGAACAGGAGCAAAATCATTTAAAACTTTTTCAAAGTCAGTAGGAGAATATAGAGACTTTACAAGTTCGATGACATCAATGATAAGACCAGGATTTGTTTCATTTAGAATGTTTATTTTATCTGTTGCTACATTCATAGTTCCAGTAGGAATACTTTTAATGTCACGAAATAATAACTTGGATTTTGCTACAGTTTTTATTTTCTATTTGATTCTTGCACCTGCCATTAGCGTACCTGCATTAAAACTTAGAGATTTTGCAGAAGGAATGAATTTACTAAATGAAGTTGTTTTGAGAATCTACGAAATTATAGATCAAAAAGAATTGGCAATTGAAAATATCGAGGAAGAGATAAAAGGTCATGATCTTGAATTCGAGAATGTAAGCTTTTCTTATGGAGATGAAGAGATTTTAAAGAATATAAGTTTCTGTGCTAAACAAGGAGAAGTTACAGCATTAGTTGGCTATTCGGGAGCAGGCAAATCTACCATTGGAACGCTAATACCCAGATTTTACGATCCTTCAGAAGGCTCTATTAAAATTGGTGGAGTTAATATAAAAAATATTCCGATGAACGCCTTAATGGAGAGGATAGCATTCGTTTTTCAAGACAGTGATCTTATCACAGATACAGTCTTCAATAATGTTGCTATGGCAAAGACAGGTTCTACAAAAGAGGATGTCATAAAAGCATGTAAAAAAGCAAGATGTCATGATTTTATTGTAAAACTTCCTGAAGGATATGACACAGTTTTGGGTAAAGGAACTTATTTATCTGGAGGAGAGAAACAACGTATTGCCGTAGCAAGAGCGATTTTAAAGGACGCACCAATATTAGTATTAGACGAAGCAACAAGTTTTGCTGATTCTGAAAATGAATATCTTATGCAGGAAGCTTTGTCTGAATTGGTTAAAGATAAGACAGTTATCATGATTGCTCATAGGTTAAATACCATAGAGCATGCAAATCAAATTTTAGTAATATCTGATGGAAAAATTGCAGAAAGAGGTAAGCATGAAGATTTAATCGTTGCAGATGGAATATATAAGCGACTCTTTGATATTTATAAGAAGACAAATATTTGGCAAATGGATATAGAAGGGAGTGAGAATGAATGATAAGAAATATTACATTAGGAAAGATGAATAATATAAGAAAATCAATTATTTTAAATGTTTTGGCATCTATTTCCAACCTTATACCATTTATTGCTTTGGCGAAAATTGTAGAAACACTATTTTTAAATAGAGGTGCAGATAGTATAGATACGAGCCTTTTATGGAAGTATTTTGGGATAATGGCAGTATTTTTCTTAATAACATTCTTATTGGAAAATTTAGCCACAAAATATACCTATGAACTTGGATACAAGACAAGTGCAGATGGAAGAATAGAGCTTGCAGACCACATAAGAAAACTGCCGATAGGTTATATTTCAGGAAAAAGTTCAGCAGAGATCTTAGATACATTAATGAATGATTTTTTCAAAGTTGAAACGGCAGTAACGCATCAATTACCTCAATTTTTCAGTGGCATATGTGTAGCGGTTCTTTGCTCAATATTATTTTTGATAATTAATGTAAAAATGGGAATAGCAACTCTTATAGGACTACCTATCTCTGTTCTACTTCTTACACTCATGCAAAACTTTCAGAAAAAAATTTATTTGAAAACAAAGAAAATGAGGATAAAAGAGGAAGAAGATATAAACGAATATTTGGATGCTATTAAGACTCTAAAAGCTTATAACAGCTTAGATGATACATTAATAAAGCTTGAAGAAGATATAGATAACTCAAGAAATGCAAATATTAAGAGTGAGAAAGGGGTTGGTTCATTAACTACTATAGCAAGTATGATTTTAAGAATAGGACTTCCTTTGATGAGTTTAGTTGGTTCCTATTTATTTATAAATGGATCTTTGGAAATTGATACATTTTTAATGTTCTTATTTGTAGGCACAAGGATTTTTGATCCCTTGGAGCTTGCACTTGTAAATTATACAGGTCTACAAATGGCATCAGTTTCAGGAGAGAGAATCATTAACTTACTTAACGCTAAACCTATGTCAGGAAATTCCGATGTAAACGAAAGCAACAAAATTGAAATCCACGATGTTTCATTTTCTTACAAGGAATCTAAGGTTATCGATAATGTTTCATTAGACATTAATGAAAATGAATTAACTGCTTTTGTTGGTTACTCTGGCTCTGGAAAATCTACACTAATTAAATTAATTTCCAGATTTTATGATCCTAATGAAGGGACAATTAAAATTGGTGGGGTAGATTTGCGAACAGCCGACCCTGATAAATTAATGGATAAATTTTCTGTTGTTTTTCAAGATGTGTATCTTTTTAAAGACACAATTTATAACAACATAAAATTTGGTAATGAAAATGCAAGTAAAGATGAAATCATGAATGCTGCAAAAATGGCAGGAGCTTATGACTTTATAGTCAAAAAAGATGATGGATTTGACACTATGATTGGACAAGGAGGAGCGACTCTGTCTGGAGGTGAGAAACAAAGAATATCAATAGCGAGAGCAATATTAAAAAATGCCCCAATAATACTACTTGATGAAGCAACATCTTCGCTTGATCCTGAAAATGAACTTATTATACAGGAAGCAATATCAAATTTAATTAAAAATAAAACAGTTGTGGTTGTAGCTCATAAATTAAGGAGCGTAATGGGAGCTGATAAAATTGTTGTTTTAAACAAAGGAAAGGTAGAGGAAGTTGGGAAGCATGAAGAACTTATTAAAAATGAAGGGCTATATAAAGACTTATGGAATTATCAAGAAAAGTCTAAAGAATGGAAGATTGTACAGTAACAATCAATTTTAAAGGAGGAAACTTATGAAAACACAAAAGAAATCATCAAAAAACGCAGTTACAGCCGGTGTTTTAATTGCACTTTACTTTGTAACATATGCAGTTATTGGGGCAATATCTATGCCTGTCCCTGTTTTATTTTTACTAATGCCTATGCTTGTAGCACTATTTGCTGCACCAACCTATCATATGCTTCTTGCAAAGACAAAGTCAGCTACTGCTATTGTAATCGCAGCTACTTTACCAAGTATTTTATTAGTTGCAACTGGACATATTCCAATTGCACCATTAGTGGCAGTGCCTGCCGGAATAATTGCTATGTTCATAGCAAAAGGTGGAAATTATACAGACTTTAAGAAAAATACAATTAGTCATATGTTTTTTTCTCTAAACTTATTTGGAGGATTCTTACCAATTTGGGTTATGAGAGAAGCATTTTTTGAAAGTTTAATAAGAGGTAAATTAGATCAAAGCTTTTGTAACACAGTAAGAGCATGGACACCAATATGGATGTTACCAGTAATGATTATAGGAACATTTATATTCTCTTTGATTGGTTCTTATTTTACAAAGAAAATACTAAATAAAAAGTTGGAATCCGCAGGAGTTTTATAATGGAAAATTCAAAGTTTGTTCTGGGGTCAAAATATGACCTCAGAACAAAACTTATCTTGCTTATAGGTGCAAATATTTTAATTTTTTTAGGGGTTGATTGGATCTATCAAAGCCTTATTACATTATTTTTCCTTGTCATCATTATTAGCGATGGTTATAAAAAATTCGCTATAAGGTATATTTTATTTTTTGTAATAAGTGTAGTATTGGAAAAATCTTTAGCCTATTTTAATATGAATTTTCTTTTGAATTTAATTTTATTTATCTTAGCAATTGGAAGAAAATTTCTGCCATGTATTATCGTGGGTAAATGGATTTTAAATTCCACATCTGTTTCCAGTGCAGTGGCAACTTTACAAAAATTAAAACTTTCAAAAGACTCGCTCATAATGATTTCTGTAATATTTAGATGTTTGCCTACTATTAAAGACGAATGGAGTCATATAAATATGGCGATGAAAACTCGAGGAATTAATTTTAACTTAATCAATTTAACAAGAAGACCAACATTAATTATGGAATATTTTTTTGTGCCATTGTTCGTAAGTGTGATAGAAATTGGGGATGAGCTCTCTCAATCAGCCATTATAAGGGGACTCGATGCTCCTGTTAAAAAAACAAGTAGACACCTAATTAAGTTTAGAAAAAATGATATTGGTGTTCTATTTCTTATGATTTTAATTTTATCAATAGTAATATTTATGAAAGTATCAGGGTGGGACTTATGATTGAAATTAGAGAATTAAGTTTTAAGTATAAGGGAGGATCTGATTACTCATTAAAAGATATAAATTTGAAAATCAAAAAAGGGGAATGCATTCTTCTATGTGGTAGGAGCGGTTGCGGAAAGTCGACTCTATTAAAGCTTATGAACGGCATAATACCTGAGTTTTATGATGGGGACATTTCTGGCAGTGTTATGGTCAATGGTATGAATACATTTACCACACCAATTTATAAATTATCTAATAATGTAGGCTCGGTTTTTCAAAATCCTAAAACACAGTTTTATACAACCAATACAACCGATGAAATTGCTTTTGGTTTAGAAAATTACGGAATAGAAAGAGAAGTAATTAACAAAAGGATTGAAGAAGTTGAAAAAGAGCTTCATCTTGATAACTTGATGAATAAAAATATATTCAATCTTTCTGGCGGAGAAAAGCAGAAGATTGCTATAGCAAGCATTTACGCATTAAACCCTGAGATATTTATTCTTGATGAACCATCTTCAAGCTTAGACATAAAGTCAATTAAAGAATTATCGCTTACAATAAAAAAGCTTAAATCTTTAGGAAAAACTATTATTATTGCAGAACACAGGTTGTGGTATTTAAAAGACATTGTTGATAGAGCAATATACTTAGAGGATGGAAAAATCATCAGAGAATATAGTATGGACGAAATTGAAAATTTAAGTGAAGATGAACGAATGAGAACAGGACTTAGGCATTCTGATTATAAAGCTATTGAAAAATTTGATGATTTTGAAACTTCAAATAAAGGGACTTTATTAGATTTAAAAAATCTGATATTCAAAAGAAATACCAGAATAATTTTGTCCATTGAGGATCTTAAATTTTGCTATGGGAATATTATTGGGATTGTTGGAGAAAATGGAATTGGGAAGTCTACATTAGCAAAAATTATATGTGGCTTATACAAAGAAAATAAAGGTAAAATTTTAAAAGATGATGAGAATTTAAATATAAAAAGTAGGCTAAATGAGAGCCTGCTTATTATGCAGGAAGTGAACTGTCAGTTATTCACGGACACTGTCAAAGATGAAATAGTATTAACATCAAATATTAAAGATGATAATGCTTTAGATACTTGGTTAAAAGATATGGAGTTAAAAAATATCAGTGATAGGAATCCTCACACCTTGTCAGGAGGACAAAAACAGAGAGTAATTATCTTATCCGCTTTACTATCCGACAAGAAAATTCTATTTTTCGATGAACCAACCAGTGGATTGGACTATAGAAATATGAAAATAGTAGCTAAAAACATAAAGAAAGTAAAGGAAGAAGATAAGTTGATTTTAATAATATCCCATGATGTTGAGTTTTTAGAGTCAGTTTGTGATAAAGTGATTGATTTCACGTATTTGTGAAAATGCATACATTAGTAAATTGCAAGAGGGACATATGATAAAAACGCAAGAAAAACGAGAAGTTATGAATAGTATTTTTTAGAATACTTCATAATATAAACTTTATAATATTTTTTATTTTTGAGGATTTATGCCTAATAGCATAAGTCCTTTTTTTATGTTCAATTAATCATTAAAACTCAAAAATACTATAAAAAAATAAAAATTCTGGTTACCAAAGAGGGCAAATTTCACTATATAAAGTGAGGGGTATTTTGTCATCTTTCTATAAAAATCAAAATACTTTGAGTTGCGAATATTTATAAATTTCTTAGGTGAGATTAGTATATTTTAAATTTAAACAACTTATCAAGGTAAAAAATTAACTTACATAGGAGGTTAAAATGCAAGCAATAAAGGTTTATAGTATGAGAGTTGCTATGTTATGTAGACTTTATGATCTTAAATTAATTAATGATAAGGAATATACAAAAATTAAGAACAGGCTAGAAAATGATTATAAGAAGATGGATAGAAAGTAGTTAATCTTGTGATATAATAACACTGTAGAAAGATACAAAATGGGAAGGAGGTAAAATGAATACTAAAGTAAAATTAATAAAAGCTTCAAATTCAGGAGCTAGAAATAGAAATGCACTACATTTAGATTTAAAACGAGTTGGAGCATATTGTCGAGTTAGCACTGATAGTAAAGACCAACTTGAATCATATAAATCGCAAGTTGATTATTATACGAATCTAATAAAATGTAATAAGAGTTGGACTTTGGCTGGTATATATGCAGATGAAGCAACAACAGGAACAACTGCTAGTAAGAGAGCTGATTTCATGAGACTAATAAGCGATTGTCAAAATGGAGATATAGACATGATAATTACTAAATCTATATCAAGATTTGCAAGAAATACATTAGATACCTTAAAGTATGTAAGGCTTTTAAAGGAAAATAATGTTGGTGTAGTATTTGAAGAAGAAAATATAGACACTTTGACAATGGATGGAGAGTTACTATTAACAATATTAAGTTCAGTAGCTCAACAAGAAGTAGAAAATACCTCAGCCCATGTAAAAAAAGGACTGAAAATGAAGATGGAAAAGGGGGAGCTTATTGGTTTTCAAGGTTGTCTTGGATACGACTATGATCCTACAACAAAAAGTATCTCTATAAATGAAGAAGAAGCTAAAATTGTTAGATACATCTTTAAAAGATATTTAGAGGGCAATGGCGGCTCAGTCATTGGTAGGGAATTAGAAGAGCAAGGATACCTTACTCCAAGAGGTAAAACAAAATGGTCTGATACTACAGTGTTAGGAATAATTAAAAATGAAAAGTATATTGGAGATATACTAATGGGAAAAACTTTTACAGTTGATCCCATAACAAAAAGAAGACTAGCAAACTTTGGTGAATCTGATAAATACCACATTGAAAATCATCACGAGCCAATTATATCAAAAGAAGATTTTGAAAAGGCACAAGAGATTAGACTCAGAAGAGCACAAAATAGAAACACCATTGCTAACAAGGATAGAAAGAGAGAAAAACTATCAAGACAATACGCTTTTTCCAGTATGCTTGAATGTGGATTTTGTGGAGAGATACTTTCAAGAAGAACTTGGCACACAAGTTCAATATACAAAAAAATTAACTGGCAATGTGTAAAGTCAACAAAAAAAGGTAAAAAATATTGCCCTCATTCAAAAGGAATACAAGAAGCAGCAATAGAAAAAGCTTTCGTTGAAAGCTATAGGCAATTATGCCATGCAGATTCAACAATAATAGATGACTTTTTAAAAATTGTAGAAGAAGAAATAAATGATAATACTTTAGTCAAAGATTTGAAAAAGTTAGAAAACCAATTAAACAGAATCATTAGTCAAGAAAGAAAGTTAGTTGATCTTCATTTAGAAGATAGTATAGACGAAGAAGTTTATGCTAAAAAGTATAAAAAACTTACAAAACAAAAAGAAGAATTACTTGATGAAAAGAAAACGCTAGAGCTAACTATCAAAGATGAAAACTCTATTAAAGAAAGACTAAAGCAATTTAAAAAGGTCTTAGAAAACAAAGAAATTATAGAGGAATTTAACAGAACAGTATTTGAAAGCATAGTTGATAAAGTCGTGGTGGGTAGAATTGACAAAGACGGAACAGTTCATCCATATGACCTGACATTCTACTTCAAAACAGGAGTTAAAGATAGTCAAGATTCTAATAACTTTAAAGATAAAAGAAAAAATGCTAAAGACAATGACATTGATAAATTGTGCTCCTACAAGAATGACGAGGATAAAAAATTATGTTCCCAATCAAAAGACAAGACATATAGAATCAGTGGTTTTTCTTGAGAAAATAAAGTAAATTTTTAAAAGCAAGCAGATCCGTAAAGGGTCTGTTTTTTAATATAAGTGATAATGGTATAATGTATTTAAAGCTGTATATAAGGGAGAGCATTTCATTGAAAAAGATATTAATGATTGAAGATGACAGCACAATTGCTTTTGCTGTTAAAACTTACTTAAACAAACATAATATTGAAACAATTATTTATAACAATCTTTCTCAGACAGAGAATCTTAATTTTAATGATTTTGATTTAATTCTTCTTGATGCTAATCTCCCAGATGGGTCAGGCTTTAATTTTTTAAATTGGCTGAGGGGATTTTCTGACCTTCCTGTAATAATGCTTACTGTAAAAAATGAAGATGAGTATGTTATCAAAGGTCTTTCTCAAGGAGCAGATGATTATATTACAAAACCTTTTTCTCTTCCTGTCCTAAAGGCAAGAATAGACAATGTATTTAGCAGAAGAATAAAAAAGGTTGATGAACTGACTTTTGAAAATTTATCTTTAGATCTTATATCAAAACAAGCTTCGATAGATGGAAAAGATTTAGACCTTAACTTAAAAGAGTTTGCTATATTGGAAATGCTTTTAGAAAACCAAAATATAAATCTACTAAGAGAGCGAATTTTAGATTATGTTTGGGGTTATGATTTTTATGAAGTAAATGACAATACCCTAACTGTCACCATAAAAAGACTCAGATCTAAACTTGGAGATTATGGCAGTCATATAAAAACTCTTAGAGGGATAGGATATAGGTGGGACAATGAGTAAAAACAAAAATATTTTACTTGTCTTAATTTTAAATTTGATAATGTCTTTGTTTGTAGTTTATCTCAATCCAAGATTTGATATTCTAACACTTATTGGATTTCTAGTTATAAATATAATTCTGTTTCTAATTATTAGAAAATTTGAAAAGAAAAAAGAAATAGAGCTAGAAGATAAGATTAATAATATATTTAACCTTCTCCATTCATTGGATTTAAACTCTGATAATTACGAAATTATAGACGATGAATTTGGCAAACTTAGAGATGAGATTATTAAAATTATTATAGAAAACAAGAGAATAGCTGAAAATGCTGAGAAGAATAAAGAAATTCTAAGGGAATATACGGAAGATATTGCCCATCAAATAAAAACTCCATTAACCGGATCTCTATTATTACTAGACTTATTAGAAGACGAAAATGACAAGTTTTCTGAAGAATATATAGAAAGACTTAGAGATAATTTACTTAGACTCCACAACTTATCTGATATTTTATTAAAACTTGCAGCCCTTGATTCTGGAACAATAGAAATGACAAAAGATAGGATATCAGCTCGAGGATTAATTGAAGATATCATACAAAACCTAAAAGATTATTTTATTAATGATAATGTTGAAATTCCACTTTATGGAGATGATTTTAATCTTATATGCGATAAGAAATGGACCTATGAAGCAGCATTTAATGTGATGAAAAATGGTATAGAAGCTACAGAAGATAGACATATAGAAATTCATCTAAAAGACACGAACTTATATAAGAGCATATTAGTAGAAGATTTCTCAGATGGCTTAGATAGAGAAATGTTAGAAAAAGTTTTTAAACGTTTTTATAAGATAGATCCAAATTCCAAAGGCTATGGGATTGGGCTTCCTATGGCAAAATCTGTTATGGAAAGACAAAATGGAGAGCTTTTATATCACAAAGGGAAGAAATCAAATGCCTTTGAACTGAGATTTTATAATTAAATTTTAAGACTGTGTCTAAAAATAAGACACAGTTTTTTTGTAATTAGAAAACCCCCGGTTAGTAGAGTGACCCCATAAAGTTGGACCTAATCGAGTAAGCATTTCGCTTACTCGATTTTGTTTTTGTACGCTTTAGCATGAAAAAACCACCAGCTATGCTGGTGGTAGGAAAATAAGCTTTAGCTTCAAGTAAAAAAGCCTCCCATGATATACTAAATAAGTTACTGGCAGTAGCATATTTAGAAAAGNAAATTGGAGGATGTAGGATCCGGTGACCATAGCAAGAGGGTACCACCCGTAACCATACCGAACACGGAAGTTAAGCCTCTATGCGCCGATGATACTTGGTTGGCAACGACCTGGGAAAGTAGGCTATTGCCGGACAAGCCGCAAGGCATGAAACATGAAAGAAGTGGCATAAGAAGTTTGCCAAGTGCCACATAATCTTAGGTAGCTCAATGGTGGAGCAACCGGCTGTTAACCGGTAGGTTGTGGGTTCGAGTCCCACCCTGAGAGCCACAAGCCGGGGTGGCGGAACAGGCAGACGCACAGGACTTAAAATCCTGCGGTGGTTAAACACCGTACCGGTTCGATTCCGGTCCTCGGCACCAGTGTGACGCGGGATGGAGCAGTCTGGTAGCTCGTCGGGCTCATAACCCGAAGGTCGAAGGTTCAAATCCTTCTCCCGCTACCATATTTTTTTATGGCGGCGTAGCTCAGTTGGCTAGAGCATACGGTTCATACCCGTAGTGTCAGGAGTTCAAATCTCTTCGCCGCTACCATATTTTATATTTTTAAAAGTTTGTTGTAATGACAAATTTTTTATTTTACCATGTTTTTTATTTTAAAAGGCCCCATGGTCAAGCGGTTAAGACATCGCCCTTTCACGGCGGTATCTCGGGTTCGAATCCCGATGGGGTCACCATAATTATTTGGGCGCATAGCTCAGCTGGGAGAGCATCTGCCTTACAAGCAGGGGGTCATAGGTTCGAGCCCTATTGCGCCCACCAAATAATACTGATGGAAGAGGTCTATTAGATTTTGTACCATCTAACCTAGGCTTGTCTAGGACAAGCAACAATAACATAAGCTGGTGTAGCTCAATTGGTAGAGCAACTGACTTGTAATCAGTAGGTTAGGGGTTCAAGTCCTCCCACCAGCTCCAAACTTGGAGGAGTTCCCGAGTTGGCCAAAGGGGACGGACTGTAAATCCGTTAGCTCAGCTTTCAGTGGTTCGAATCCACTCTCCTCCACCATAATCCTTTAATTTATGCGGCCTGGTAGTTCTGCAGACAAATTCAGCCAATCGAAATCAAAGATTTCTCTTGGGAATTTGATTGCATCTGACCTACCAACGATTCGAGCTTTGCTCTCATCGGGTTAGGTCATAAAGTTGGTCCCAAAAAAATATAATTCTTGCGGCCTGGTAGTTCAGTTGGTTAGAATGCCAGCCTGTCACGCTGGAGGTCGTCGGTTCGAACCCGATCCAGGTCGCCACTTTTTTTATAAACGATTGATTTAAAGACAGGAAACCTGTCAGCAGACAAATTCAACCAATCGAAATCGAAGATTTCTCTTGGGAATTTGGTTGCATTTGACCTACTAAAACTCGCCTAAGCTCGTTAAGTTAGGTCAATAACGCTGGAGGTCGTCGGTTCGAACCCGATCCAGGTCGCCACATTTTACTAAACATTCAATTTTTTTAGCTTTTACTTAAAAAACTCTTTACGAAAAGCCTACAGAATGTTATAATTATATAGTATCTTATTCATGCGGAAGTGGCTCAGTGGTAGAGCATCGCCTTGCCAAGGCGAGGGTCGCGAGTTCGAATCTCGTCTTCCGCTCCATATTTTGTACCATTAGCTCAGCTGGATAGAGCGTTTGGCTACGGACCAAAAGGCCAGGGGTTCGAATCCTCTATGGTACGCCAAGGAAAACCCTACAAGATTATCTTGTGGGGCTTTTTTGTATGTTTAAAAGTATAGTGAAGAGTCTTAAGAGTACTTTCCCTAGCTAGTTAGAAGAAAAAGATATATTTAGCTACCTTGCTTCACTTAGGATCTCATATTATAATAGCTGTAAGAAAAGGAGGTTGAAGATGTCGCAAAAAGGAGACAAGGAAGTCTTAAAAACTTATTTACAATGGATGAGACCGGGAGCGGGGATTTTTTATCTCCTGGCTATTATTCTGGCTTTTTGCAATCAAAAGGGCCTTCTCTTTTTTTCTTCTTTTCTTTTTCTAGGCCTGGCAAGCTATATTCTCTACCAGGCTGAAAAGATGAGTAAGAACCAGGAGGCCTTGACCCGGTTGGCCCAGGGAATTAAGAGGGACCTATTGCTTTATAGTAGCCTTTTTGCTTTTCTTTGGCTTGGTCTTATTTTTTATTTTTATCAGGGATAGGAGAGAAGGGAGATAAGGTAGGATGACTCGTTTAAAAGAATTGAAAGAGGCAAGGCTAGCAGGGCAAGAGGCTCTTGTTTGTTTGGACCAGGCCCTGGAGGCCCTAGAGTCGGCTTCTTCCTGGGGAACCTTTGATATTTTAGCTGGAGGATTCTTTTCTAGTTATATTAAAAGAAAGCGGATTAAAAAGGCCAACTTGGCTATTCAAGACATGGTCAGGGCAGTGGATTCATTAAATAGGGAATTGCAAGATGTCCAAATGGACCTTCCCGGGCCAGTAGCTGATAGCTGGCGGGATAATTTTTGGGACCTTTGGATGGACAATATCTTTACAGATTTTAGGGTCCAAGGGCAAATTAAAGACTCTATCTGGCAAGTTAGGGACTTTCGGGCTAAACTTTTAGAGCTTATAGAGGGGCTGGACCGAGAAATCCAAGCCTTGTCAGAAGAGGGAGAAAATTAAATTTAAGACAAAAAAGGAGTATGTAGCTAGCTACATACTCCTTTTGCAAGAGGATTTCTTGCTTATTCTTCGTCTGCTTCTTCAGTTTCATCAACTGTTGGAACGTCAGCTGCATCAGCTGTTTCTTCTTCTTCGCCTTCTTCAGGAAGTTCTTCTTCACGTGGTTCTTGAAGAGTACATACAGCTTCTTCAAGGTCTGTGATAACATCGATTCCTTCTTCATTGGCAACGTCTAGGTCTTTTACGAACAGAGCGTCACCGATTTCCAAGTTTTGTACATCAACTTCTGCTGTTGATGGAAGAGATCCTGGAAGACATTCTACTTCAACTTCGTCTAAATGTTGTAATAAAACAGATGGTTGTACGTGAATTTCATCACGGTTTAATAGAACAACTGGGATAGAAAGACGTAATTTTTCTTTCATGTTTACAGCATAGGCATCAAAGTGAAGAATTTGATTTTTGAATGGATGCATTTGAACTTCTTTGAAAAGAATTTTCTTGTTTTCTCCATCCAAGTTTAGGTCTACTAAAGTAGAAGTTCCTGCTTGAGCAACAACTTTTTGTAGGTCTTTTTCAACGGCTTGAATTGTAACAGATTCTTCTCCCTTGGTATAAAGAATACCGGGGATTGTTTTTTCCAAACGCAATTTATCGACGCTGTTTTTTCCAACTTTGTCGCGTTTTGTTACATTTAATGTAATTTTTTCCATAGGTTATAACCTCCATGTAATATTTATTCTATCGATAGGAATCAATAGTATATTATACACGATTTCGAGTTAAATATCTAGTTTTTAGAGAAAAAAGCCAAGATTTCAAAGAGTCTTGGCTTTTTATTCCCTCAAATTCCCTCTTATGCTATAATGGAAAAGTATGAAAGGGAGGTAGAAATGGAATTTTTACCCATATTATTAGGAACAGATAATAACGCTTATGGTGTGGCAAGGTCCATCCATGAAGCCTATGGAATAAAGAGTTTGTGCATTGGCAAGGCCCACTTGTCTTATACGGCCAATTCAAAAATCGTTCGGCAAATTGTCCATCCTAAAATGGACAAGGATGAAATTTTTCTGGCCACCTTGCGACAACTTGCTGACAAGCACAGAAAAATTGATAAGATTTTAATTTCTTGTGGTGATGGCTATACTAAGCTATTAACCAAGCATAAGGATGTCTTGGCCAAGGACTTCCTCTTTAATATCATTGATGCCGATAAGCAAGAGGCCCTGGAAAATAAGTTGGATTTTTATAAGATGTGCGAGGCCTATGACCTGCCTTATCCCAAAACCTTGGTTATTGACCAGGCTATGGTGGAAGAGGGTTTTGAAAACCCCTTGACCTATCCCATTGCCCTGAAACCCAATGACAGTATTTCCTATCTGAATTTAAAATTTGAGGGAAAACACAAGGCCTATAAGATTGAAAAAGAAGAAGACCTGATGGAAACTTTAAAAAAGATCTACCAGGCCGGCTACCAAGGCCAGATGATTGCCCAGGATTTTATTCCTGGAGATTCCAGTCAAATGGCTGTTTTAAACGCCTATGTCAATACTAAGGGCCAGGTGACCATGATGTGCTTTGCCCAATGTCTTTTAGATGCTGTTTTACCGGCAGAAATTGGCAACTATCACGCCCTGGTTACCATGGATGGCCAAGAAGTTTACCAAGACTACAAGGACTTTTTAGAGGCCATCAATTATAGAGGCTTTGCCAATTTTGACTTAAAAAAAGACCCCAGAGATGGGATTTATAAGGTTTTTGAAATCAATATCCGTCAGGGACGGTCGTCTTATTGTATGACGGCAGGAGGCTGTAATTTTATCACTTATTTAATAGAGGACCTTTTGGGGAACAAGGAAGAGGCCTGTCACTACCACAAGGACTCCGGTCTGTGGCTCTATGTAGACCCCTATGTCTTGAAAAAATATGTGCCAGATTCCCTAAGACCTCTGGCCTTGGAGGAATTGAAAAAAGGCTATAGCTTTACGGAATGGTACAAGAAAGACCGGTCCTTGAAACGCTGGTTGTCTTGGATGCGCCACCGTCTATCGAGTATTAAGACCTACCGGATCTATAAGGAGGACTAGTATGAAAAAAATAATCCTCCTTTTTACCTGCCTGCTTTCCCTAGTGGCTTGCCAGGGAGAAAAAAGAGACATGTATACAGTTCAATTTTATGATCTCTTTGACACCGTCACCACTGTGGCTATTCCGGCCAAGAGTCAGGAAGAAGCCAAAGACCTATCAGACCAGATCCATGAAAAGTTCTTACACTACCACAAGCTCTATGATGGTTACCATACCTATCCCGGCATGGATAACTTAAAAACCATCAATGACCAGGCAGGAAAGAGCCCAGTCAAGGTAGAGGATGCCCTGTTTGATTTAATCCAAGAATCCATCCACCGTTACAAGACCCAGTCTAAGGAAGTCAATATTGCCATGGGGTCTGTCTTAAAAATTTGGAGTGACTACCGGGATGGATTTGAAGCAGGAGCGGACTTCCAAGACCAAGATCTAAACAAGGAACATAAGCAAGCCCAGCTTCCCCCTATGGACCAACTCCAAGAAGCTGCCAAGCATAGCAATGTTGACGACATCATCCTAAATCCTGAAGAAAAGACCGTATTCTTAAAAGACCCCAAAATGGCTTTAGACCTGGGAGCTGTAGCCAAGGGCTATGCAACAGAAAAAATAGGTCAATACATTGAAGAAGATTTAAAAATAGATAGTGCCCTAATTAGTGCCGGGGGAAATGTCCGCCTAGTGGGCCAACCCATTGAAAAAGATCGGAAGACCTTTGTCATTGGTATTCAAAATCCCGATGTCTTATCGGAAGACAGCCAGGGGTCCAATGTCCTGGATGCTATTAAGACCAATGATGTCTCAATCGTTACTTCCGGAGACTACCAACGCTATTATATTGTAGAGGGGAAGAAGTACCACCATTTAATTGACCCCAAGACTTTAATGCCGGGAGATTATTTTCGGGCTGTAACGGTCGTCACCAAGGATTCTGGCTATGCCGACTTTTTGTCCACAGCTGTCTTTTTGATGCCCTATGAAGAGGGACGGAAGTTTGTCGATGGCTTGGACGGAGTAGAGGCCTATTGGATTATGAAGGATGGTCAAATCCACTATACAGACGGGATGGATTCCCTCTTGACCTACCACAGGAAAAACATCAAGGAGGCAGAATGATTAAGAACAATGTCTTGAGCCTTGTCTACCAGATTCTCTTGAGTCTTTTATTTTTTCTCTTAATCTGGTTTACCAAGGACGATAAAACCCTTCTCCGCTTCTTGTTTGGAACCTTTGCCGGTAAGGCCCTGATTGGCCTTTTGGTCCTGGCCCTCTACCAGGTTTTTGGCCGCTTATTGTCTACCCGGGGGATTTGGGATCTATTTACATCGAGCCTGGCCCTTATCCTCTTGGGAGGCCTTTGCCTAGTCCTGGCTTATTCTGGCTTAGACCAGCAAATTTTTACAATGGAGCCAGCCCAAAGCCTGAGAAACCTACCCTACACCCTAATAACTATGCCCTATATAACCATCCTTAAGATGTGTCATGTCCCCCTGGACCTGGCTACTGCTATCTTGGGTGTTTTCTTTGGGCCTATTTTATTTTCCATTTCTCAGGGTCTTTACTTGATCCGGAGGAAAAAGAGAAGAGAAAACCAGCCTGGACTGGGAAAGATATAAAGCAAAGGAGCCTATAGAATGTATAATTATGATATGGAAGAACTTTACCAATTAACAGTAGACAGTCTCAAGGAAAAAGGCGTCGAATTAGAAGATATTGCAGAAATTGCCTACCTTTTACAAAAAGACTACGAAGAAAATCTAACCATGAAAAAATGCCTCAACCATTTAAGCAAGGTCATGCACAAGAGGGAGATTATCCATGCTGTTTTAACCGGCCTATCCATTGATGAAATGGCCGAAAAGAAATTATTTAAAGAACCCCTCCAAAGCATTATTGCCAATGATGAGGGGCTTTACGGGATTGATGAAATTTTGCCCCTATCCATAGTCAATGTCTACGGGTCCATAGGCCTGACCAATTTTGGCTATTTGGACAAGGAAAAAATTGGCATCATCAAAGAATTAGATGAAAGAAAGGGCAGAGAAGTCACCACCTTTACAGATGACCTAGTTGCAGCCTTGGCAGCAGCTACTGCATCGAGACTTGCCCATGAACAAGGATATATTAAAAACCAGGAGGACCAAGAAGATGAAGAATAATAATACAACAGACATCATTGTAAAAAACGCCATTATTGCAGCGGCCTACATGGCCCTAACCTATATATTTGCCAGCGTTAGTTATGGGATTATCCAGTTTCGGGTTTCGGAAGTTTTAAACCTTTTAATTTGGTACAATCCCCTCTATATGCCGGGGGTGGTCTTGGGATGTGCCATTGCCAACCTAGCCAGCCCCTTTGGAGTCATAGACATTGTAGTGGGTACCCTCCACACTTTGGTTTCCCTTTACGCCATGAGTAAGATAGACAACCGGATTTTAGCCAGCATGATGCCAGCCTTTTTCTCCTTTATTATCGGCCTAGAAGTGGCCTACTTGGAAGGCATGGCAGTCTTTATTCCAACAACTATTTCTGTATTTTTATCGGAATTAGTTATTTGTAGCCTGGTGAGTCTTCCTCTTTATCGGACCTTGGAAGAAAATTCCTATATCCGGTCTAATGTTTTTTCCTATCGTTTATCCAGTAGAAAATAAGAAAAAGCTTGTTCGCCCTAGGACGAACAAGCTTTTTTAAGCTAGAATATCTTGTCCCGTAAAGAGTTGCTCAATGACTTGGGGGGACATAATCTTAATATTTTCTTTTCTAAGGATGGTCCGGTCTTCCTTGCTGAGGTTGTTTTTATCTGTTAAGAGGACCTTGTTTGGAGCTCCTTGTAGACGGCGAATAATTCGCTTTCTGGCATTTTCTGTCAAGGTAACCCCGTCGGGAAGAGTCTTTAATTCAATAGAATAGACCCGGTGCCCCTTCTCCGCAGTAAAATCGAAGGAACTTTTATCGTGGAAGGTAACCTTGTAGCCGGCCTTTTTGAAACTTATGGCAGCTATTTGAGCGTGGGCATATTCTTTTTCCATCTGTTCCAGGGCCCTTAAAAGACCAGCAGGGCGGATTTTAATAATGGCTGTACAGGAGTTATTACTACTAGCAGCATTCATGGTGGAAAAATCAAAGCAAATCAGGACATCTTCAATGACATTAAAAATCCCATGGGCAATGGCATTGCGGATGTGCCGGAGCATGGCGGCAGTTTTAGTTTCCTTGTCCCCCTGGGTCAAGAGCATTTTTTGACAGGAGGGATTGATTTTTCCCTTGTAATAGGCCACCATTTCTTCAGGAATATGGGAGCCGATATAGACGTCTCTGGGGCTGATGTCCATGAGATTGAGCATTTGTTCAAAGACATAGTCATCAAAAACTTCCTTTTCTATGTAGGGGTTGGTTTTTGACTGGAGGCTATTAATATTTGGGACATACCAGAGAAGGTATTCAATGGCTTCGGTCATCTCAGGACTTAAGTGGAGGGGACGGTCTTGGTGAAAAAGTTTGTAGTTGAGGATGGGTCCTCCTGGACATTCGGGAATAAAATCCTTATAAGAGTAGTTCATAGTATCTCCTTTCTCCTTAATCTATATATATCCGGAGAAAAATTCTTTAATCATAAAATAAATTTTGTAAATTACAAAAATAAGATAGCTATTGAAAAGGCAGTTTATTTAGATTATAATTAAGCTAAATAAACTGCATAGAAAACTTTTTATGTTCTAACTTTCTTAAAAAGTAAGCTAAGATGGAATTTGGTGTAAATCCAAAACGGGCCCGCCGCTGTAAATGAGGAGCTTATAAGAAAATGTCACTGATGAAAATTGGGAAGACCTTATAGGCAATGATTCTAAGTCAGAAGACATGCATAAAAAGACTTTTTTTAGCGAGGAAAGAAAAAAAGATATAAAAAAGAACCATGCAAATACGGGCATTAGCGTCAGCTAATGTTCTTTTTTATTGGAGAGAAAGGAGAGGAAAAGAAAATGAGAAAGCAAATGCGAATAGGAAAAAGAGGAATCATTTTAAGCCTTTTTGTTCTTGCTCTAGTATTATTTCCAGGGACCCGACTTTTTGCCCAAGAATTCAACCAAAGTATAGCAAAAGAAGCAGGCTTGGAAGTTAAAGATACCGGGCTAGATCCCATTTATGATGAAGGAAAGTATTTAGGAGAAATTTATTTAATGGTGGATGCCATTTCTGCAGACAATGAAATTTTGTTTGGGCCCATCAAAGTTCCTATTTATAAGGGGGAAAATTTAGCAAGCGTAGTTAACTATCAATTTTATGCCCATGCCAATGCAACGGGAAAATTCCAATGGAATATGGGAACGCATTTTTTTAGAAATCGAAATCGCGAAGGATCCTACGTGGTTCCTTACTACCTGGAAAAGAATGCAGGGAAATATGAAAAGCGATATCCCAAGGACTTAACATCTTCTTTTGTAATAAGCGATATTCAATACAATGATGATAAATCGAGCTTAAATATTCCAGAGACTGTTCAAAACTATGCTAGAAATAAGAATATTCCCCTAGACTCCAATTTAAAGGAAGAAACAGATGAAAAATTTTTAGCCAAAGGCTGTGGCTCGAAGTCTGGTCGTTGGGAAGTAACCAAGAATGGGGAAAGTATAGACCAAGATTTAAGTAAGTACACAACTGGAAAAGAACTACAAGCAGGGGATTTTATCAGGATAAGCTATTCTATTCTTGGTGAAGATAAGGGTTATGACATAGGCACAGATAAAACACAACTAATGAAAAATTTAGGAGAAATTAATAGTAGTGGAGAAAAAAATAGGTATCTAAAAAATTCTAGTTATAAAACAAGCTATGATAAAGCCTTGGCCACTTTAAAAAATTTTAAGGCAACGAACCAAGAAGTAAAGGAAGCAGCGGAAAGTCTTAAATCTTGGACCCTAGATCCACATCCTCAACAAACCTTTAATTTTGCCTTTTATGAGCATCAATTAGATAAAGAAAATGACTTTTTATTATCCAATCTTGACTACACGTTAAAACTTGGGGAAGAAATGGAAGTATTTAACTTAGATGTACACCATGCCGCCTGGCAAGATGAAAACTTCCAAAGAGAAGATTTGAAACTAGACCCAGTCTTGGGAGGCGATAAAGTTGAAATACGGAGAGATTCTGGGAAGAAGATTAGTGTGCAAGGAAACCATTGGTCCAATGTGAAGGATGGGGCTTCTTATTTTATCCGGGGTCTAAAAGAAGGACTTGTAAAGATAAAGGTAACCACTCCGAATTATAGTGGGCGTCCGACTTACATGTTCATTTATGTGACCAATCGACCGACTGACTTTAAAGAACAAAGATTGCCCATGGGTTCTTCTCTAGATGAATTGACAAAATACGATGTCTTGTACTTTAGCAAAGACCATCCAGACTATCCCTTAGAAGTTAAGGCAGTTCAAGGGGCAGGGGTAACTTTTTATGCAGACGGAAAAAAGATAGATTTAAGGAAAGGACAACCACAAGAAGAAGGTGGACAAGTATATGATACCTATACTGCAAAGGTCCCCTTAAGAAACTTTTGGCTAAATGGACTGTTAACGGTGGAAAAAGATGGCAAGAAATCCACAAAAATCTATAATTTAAGGACGGCCTATTTAGAAGCCTATGTGATGAATAAAAAGGGGGAACGGACACTCAAGGCCGGAGAAGAAGGAACCCTTCATATCGATGGAATGCTAGCTCCTAAACCGAAAATTGGGAAATTTTATAATCCCTCGCAGGGGCTTCCAGAGTTTATAACAAACTTTCCCAGTATGGGCTATATTAATGCAGGTTATGAAGAAGAAGGAGGGGCTCCTGTTACCTTTACAAAGTCAGGTCAAATTGATTTAAAACATGGAGAAATCACGACCGTTGCCTATGGTTCGGCAGGATTTGAAGAAGTCCCAAAAAATCAAATGCCTGAAAACACGAATTTAAATATCCAAAAATATCTTTCTAAAATGTCTGATGGTTTAAATCGACCACAAATGAAGCAGTCCTATAAACGGTTGCCTGACTTTTCTTTTCATATTGAAGAAAACCCCGGCTATAGCTTTAATAACGAGGGCTTAATTAAGGCAAGTCCTAAGAAAAGTAGCTATCGACCAGGAGAGAGGGTAGAGGTTACAGTAGATATTCCAGATGCCTTATTGGAAGATTTAAATAATAAACACAGCAAGTATGTGGTTCCGGAGAATAAGGGACAAAGTCAAACCTTTGAGAATACGAATGCTATTAACTATGCCTATTTGTTATATAGTTCTAACATTCCTGGTTTAGAAAAAATTGAAACCTACCCTAAGGCCCACAACATGTATTTAAACAAGCAAGAAAAATTAGAAGGACTAAAAAAATTACGCACCCTCAGCTTTACACTACCGGAGACGACTTCCCCAGGAGATTACTTTATAAATGGAGCTTATCTCCAAGTTCATGCAGGACCAACCCATGGTACAGCAGCAATGAAATATTGGGTAAACAAACTAGATAGCTTCAATCTTCATGTAGAAGGGGACCCCTTGATTAATAAGAAACCAAAGTTAAAAGAAGTACAGTTAACAGAAGCAGATTTTATTATTCCTTCTACGGGGAATCTAGAGATCGATAAGGATCATATGGAAGCGACCATTCGAAGTGAAAAACAAGGCTTTTTACTGACTACAGAAAAAGAAGTAGACTCTATCAGGATGGAATGTATTAAACCTTGGAAAAATTTTGAAACGCAAGAATTAGAAACAGAGGACCATAGAACCTTTAAGAGCACAACGATAAAACTACCAGCCGATGAAACTAAGATTCGGTTTGTCCTGAAAAAAGACCAAGAAGAACAGGCCTATACCTTAGACCTTACAAATTATTTTGGTAAAGAATTTCCACAAGAAAAAATCAAGGAAATTGAGGAATTAAAGATATTGTTAGACTTGGCCAACAAGGCTTCAGAAAAAGACTATAGCAAAGAAGCTTGGGAAAATTTACAAAAAGCGAAAAAACACGGAGAAACCCTTTTAGAACTAGTAGAGTATCCCTCTCCGGACCAAGTTAATGCAGCAATAAAGGCCTTAAAAGACGCCTTAGGTAAAAAAGCTGGAAAAGAAGATCCAGTAGATCCTACCCCGAATCCGGAGATTAAAGAAGGACAAATAGAAAAGCCAAGAAGGCTCACAGTGAATCGAGGACAAACAAAAGAAGATATTATGGGGAAATTGCCAAAGACCCTGCTCTATATCTGGCCAGATGGGAAAGGACAAGATGTAGAGATTACTTGGGACTTAGCTGGAGCTCAATTAGATCGACCTGGAACCTATACCCTACTAGGTTTTTACCAAGTTCCCTCCAGTAAAGACCAAAATGTGGTGGAAGTAAGTTTAGAAGTTAGGTCGGATGCTACTTTTAAAGAAGGACAGGATGTAGAGAGACAATGGCAAGGACAAGGAGAGACCAAGCAAGCACAAGAAAATCCTACCCAAGATTCATCTGTCCTTGGCCAAGAACAAAATAAGGTAATTCTTTCCGGGGCAGGAACAAGAAGATTTGCAAGCTCCAGTAAAAATATATCATCCTTTGTGGATATCCAAGGGCACTGGGCTCAAGGAGTTATTGGAAAATGTGTTCAAGAAGGCCTTTTTGTAGGAATTGATGACCAACACTTTGCTCCCAATCGCCCCATTAGCCAGGGAGAACTTCTAACCCTTTTAGGGCGCATGGCTGGAGTGGCAGATAATCAAGGCCCTAACCAAGCCTACTATGCTCCCTTTAGGGATTGGGCTATAAACCAAGCCATTATTAATCCAAAAGACTTTAGGGCAGAAAAAATTCTAAATCGAGAAGAAATGGCTGACCTAACCTACAAGGCCCTACGGGTCATGGGGAAAGACTTGTCTCCCAAGAAAGAATTTAATTTAAAAGACAAGAAAAAGATTTCCAAGGCCTACCAAGATTCTGTCATAAGACTTGTCCGAGCAGGCTATCTTCAAGGAACAGAGAAAAATACCTTTGCTCCTAAAGCCCAGTTAACACGGGCTCAAGTGGCACAAATCTTATGGACTCTTTACGAAAAATAAAGAAAAAGATAAGAATCAAATCTATTGACAAGAGTAGGAAAAAGTTATATTATTAAGGCAGAAGGAGAAAGTCCTGAAAATTGAATAATTGGTATGTTCTTCCTAGTTTTGAAGGCTAGCTAAAAAACTAGGAAGCTAAGATGGAATTTGGTGTAAATCCAAAACGGTCCCGCCGCTGTAAATGGGGAGGGAATAAGAAAAATGCCACTGGAAAATCCGGGAAGGCTCTTATTCCTAACGATCCATAAGTCAGAAGACATGCATATCATGGTAGACATACTTGCGATGAACAAGTCAATGAAGAATGCAAATACGGGCATTGGGCTTTCCAATGCTCTTTTTTATGGGTAAAAAGAGCGCTCCTTTTGTCAGTTATTTCAGGCAAAACATGCCAAATGTAAGAAAGGAGTAGAGCATGAGCACTCTCAAGAAAGAATGTAAGAAGTTCGGTTTATTGTTGATGGCCTTGGCCATGGTAGCAAGCTTTATCTTACCAGGCGCATCTTATGCTAGAGCTGGTAAACTAGCCATGCTAACGGTGGATTCTAAGTATTTCACCTATATTGCTAAGAATAAAGAAAGTTTTCAATTTGAAGTTAAAGGGTTAACAGCAGACTACCAGCCAGCAGCAATTGATCCTAAGAAAGTAACGGTATCTAGTAATAATCCTAGTGCGGTTGAAGTCACTAAAGATGATGCTAATAAGGCGATAGTTAAAGTAAATGTAAAAAGGCCAAAAGATGTTGTAATCACAGCTTCTTATGAAGATGCTGGAGTTGCGTCTGTTCCTTGTAATATTTTTGTAGACGTTACAAAGCCAAGAGCTTCCAATATTATTCTTAAGGTAGAAGGTTATCCAGACAAAATAGTAACGGTAAATAAAGGTTTACCGATTAAATATGGTGCAGTTCTTCAAAATGCGCCTACAGCACTAGGAGCCCTTAAATCAGGTGGCTACAATATAGATGTATCCAATGGCTACCTTACTGAAATTAATGGGAAAAAAGCTACAAAGACTCCTCCTTATCATGGTTGGAAATATAAGGTAAATGGGGTAGAACCTCAAATGGGTTGTGGCGTTTATCGCTTAACATCTGGGAATACGGTGGAATTTTATTACGAATAAGGTGTATTTAATTTTAAGGGATTAGAAAGAGAGGAATTTTTATTTCTCTCTTTTTTCCTAAATGAAAGGGAAAAATATGTTAAAACACAAGTTTAAAGAAAAATTTTTGCTTCTTCTTTTAGTTTTTAGCTTGATATTGTCTCCAAACCTTGTTAATGCAGAGGAAGAGGAAGACCCCCCTATAGAAGACCCTCCTATATTTAGTGTTTATATGAACGGTAGTTATAAATATCCATATGAAGGCCTTGATGAGGAGGAGCATGAAGGCGTAGTACTTGATGGGTTCGAATATGACGTAAGTGTGGAAGAAGAAGGCCATTCAGATTTTTTTAGAAAGTATTTAAAGGACAATAATTATAACGTACAATTACCCCTAAAATGGAAAGATCGATATGATTCAGAAGCGGAACCTCAATATGTTGATGCTGTTACTTGGGGAGATTCTTTCCCAGACTATATTACAGAGGCAGATTGTATTAATGGGAACTATGTAAAACGACTTAAACTTCCTCAAGATGGTAAACTTAAATTTTTTAAATTTAGAAGCAACAGGACTTTGTTGGAAGGTGTAGACTACGCTCCCCAAGATGAAGATTTTTATTTTTGTTTGCCTCATGCACCTCAGTTAAAAGGTTATAAATTAGAGGATGCTAGTTATCCCACAAAGAAAGGGAAGAAACTAACAATAGATGTTAGTTATAATGGTTCTTGGTTAGGCAATGTTTACTTTGAAGATTTTAAGGGGCAAGATAAACTTAATTATGATATTGGTAAGTTAACCTATCGACGAATCTTAACGCCACATAATGATCCTATATTAAAGAAATTAGCACCATGGTTGAAGTACCATACCAACATGGTACGTTTAAACTTAATTTGTAAGAATAAAGAGGGAAAAGAACTTCAAAGAAAAGCTTTAGTAGGGTTAGAAAAATACGAATTAGAGGCTTTACCAAAGAACGAAGATTTTCCAGACAGAATTGTTTTAAAGTATAAAGAAACTCCAAGTCCTAATCCAAAAAATTTAGAAACGTATTTATGTTGGCAAAACTATTTTCAAGGAAAAGAGGAAGAGCTTAGAAAATGCAGCTCCAAGGCACAAGAACATATATCTAAATATCATAAAGATGTAAATGAAGGTGGTGGGCGGAACGAATTAGGAATGGTTGAAGATTGGTACCTATGCTTTAACCCAAAAAACATTACTCCATATAAAATCCCTGGAAGAGATGACAGAGTAGGACCTTATGATACTTACCTTTGTCCCAAAAACTACTTTTATCTAGATCAAAAGGAGACGGAGACAATTCAGGCACCTGAGATTCCAGGCTATAAAAGACCTGTTGCTCAAGAGGTAAGTTTTAAATATAATGACACAGATTTTAGGATGAATGAAGAGGACTTTGTCTGGGAAAAAGATGTGGTTTTCACCTATGAAAAGGAAGAAGATCCCACACCGCAACCCGGCAAGTTTGAAGTGAACTATTATGTAGATGATGAGATTTATACAACAACATCTGCGACTCCGGCCAAACCTCTTACTAAACCAACTAATCCTGTCAAAGAAGGGCATAGTTTTGTAGGGTGGTTTGAAAAAAATGGAAGGGAATGGGACTTTTCAAAGGTACCAACAGGCAACTTAAAGCTTTACGCTAAGTTTGCGCCAGTAGATAAGACAAAACTGGAAGCAAAAATAAAGGATGTTGAAGCCTTAAAGGCAGGAGACTTTACAAGTGCGACATGGGTAGATTTACAAGTATCCCTTCGTTTGGCAAAGCAAGCTTTAGAAAAAGAAAATGTGAGTCAAAAGCAAATCGATGAGAGACTTGAGGATTTACAAAAGGCTTATCTAGCTTTAGAGCGGTCTTCCTCAAATCCCGATGAACCAACGCCCCCAGTTCCTAAAAAACTATCCATTGTAGAAGTAAAAAATCCAAAAGACATTAAGGTAAACTTAGGAACAAGTGAGGATAAGGCCAAGGAAGAGCTAGACCGCTATGTTGAAATAATTGCATCAGATAAAAAGACTTATTATGCACCTTTAACCTGGTCGATTTATAATTATGATAAGGATAAATCGGCAGTGTACACTGCAAAGGGGAGTTACCGCATACCGAGCGGATTTGAAGATGCAAATACACAAAAGATTACTACTGCAAAAGTGGAAGTCTTAGGACAGTCTAGCGGAGAGTTCAAATATTTTGAAAATTTAGACAAAATTAAAATTAAAAAGGGAGAAAAGTTAACCCTACCAACCCAAGTGGTTGCCCATTATAAGGATGGGAGCAAAAAATCCCTTTCTGTTACCTGGGAAACTAAGAACTTCGATAGTAACAAAGCAGGAACAAGCTGGATCTATGGAAAGGTAGAAGGTTTAGAAGCGAAACCATCTATCTGTGTAGAGGTTATCAATGAAAGTCAAGATTTGACAAATAAAAAAGTGAGTGTTCTTCGGGATGTTCGAGGACACTGGGCTCAAGATGCTATTGTTTGGACCGTGGAAAACAACTTATTCTATGGCAATGCTCAGCAAGAATTTGAACCCAATAAAAAAATTACTCGTGGGGAATTTATTTCAGTTCTTTTCCGGTTGACAGGAGAAAGGTCAGAAAATTATTTAAATACCCATTTTGATGATGTCCACAAAGGGGAATACTTCCAAGGTGCTATTGAGTGGGGACGTCGGAACAACGTGGTGTCTGGTTATGGAGATGGTAAGTTTCATCCAGATGACACCTTGACTAGAGAACAAGAAGCGGCTATTCTTCGGCGTTTCAACAATGTGATGAACTTTAAGTTTGAAGGGGTTGGTCGAAAGACTTTTGCCGATGAAGGACGGATTAGTGATTGGGCTAAAGAAGATGTTCGGACTATTCAGGTCCAAGGTCTCATGACTGGAAATCAATACAATCAATTTATGCCAAAGAAGCAAATCACCCGGGCAGAAATTGCACAAATTCTTTATAATATGAATAACCGGGTTATTGGAACTAGATCAACTCAATTCAATACCAATGCAACTACGACTACGGGTTCCAGCCCCACAACGAGTAGTGGAACAAGGTATCAAGGGATTTTACCAACAAATAATGGGACATCTACTACAGTAAATCCAGGAACGACACCAGATAGGAATCAAAGTTCTACAACAACGCAAGGTACAGCAACGGTATCTATTGATATTTTAACTGGGCTAAGAAACCTAAATGCCTTTAGCAGTAATATGCGGGGACGAATCCCCTCTAATGGTTATTTTCTAAACCCGACAAAAATCTCCATTACTCCAGGGGAGTCTGTTTGGGACGTTACCCAAAGGGCAGCTAATCAATATGGCATATCGATTCGAAAAGAGTTTACACCAAAATATAACTCCATTTATGTTCAAGCAATTAATGGAATTGGGGAATTTGATGGAGGTCAAAGATCTGGATGGATGTATAATATCAATGGTATCTATCCCAACCGAGGAGCTTCTGCTATTAAGGTCAAGAATGGAGATACCATCCAATGGCGATACACCATGGATTATGGAAATGATATTGGCGGATATTTAGGAGATTATTAAGAAGAAAGAACACCTAAGAAACTAAACTGACCTCCTTTAGTTGGAATTAAAAGCCAACTAAAGGAGGTCAGTTTTTTAAAGGGTAGTACATCAAGAGATTAGTTGTTTTGGAAACGTTCATAGAAGGTATTTACGTAGAGGAATTTTTAGTGTAAAATTTAAAAAATAAATTTCCTCTCAAGCCTTGACATTTACAAGAATATTGTTTAGAATATCTGTTAGTGTTTTAAAGCCCCGGAAATATTTATAACACTAAAATTGAAGGAGGCCAACATGAAAAGTTATCTTGCAAAAGAAAAAGAAGTTGAACGTAAGTGGTACGTAATCGATGCTGAAGACAAAGTACTTGGCCGTCTCGCATCTGAAGTAGCAAGTATCCTAAGAGGAAAGAAAAAACCAATCTATACACCAAATGTGGACACTGGTGATTATGTGATTGTTATCAATGCCGATAAAGTTCGCTTAACTGGAAAGAAATGGGATCAAAAACAACACGTTTACCATACTGGATATCCAGGAGGACGTCGTGAAGTATCCTATAAAGAACTTTTAGAAAAACATCCTGAACGTATTGTGGAATACGCTGTAAAAGGGATGATGCCTAAAAATAGTCTTGGTCGTCGAATGCTTCGTAAGTTAAAAGTTTATGCAGGAAGTGAGCATTTACATGAAGCTCAATCACCTGAAACTTATGAATTTTAAGGGAGGAGTAGCTCATGGCAGAACAATATAGAGGAACAGGTCGTCGCAAAACTTCCATTGCTCAAGTTCGCATAACTCAAGGCTCTGGAAAGTTTACGATTAATAAAAAAGACATTGATGAATATCTAGATTTAGAAACACTAAAGATGGTTGCAAAAGCTCCATTGGAAGTAACTGATTTAGAAGGAAGTCTTGATGTAATTGTTAAAGTTGTTGGTGGTGGATTCACTGGCCAAGCTGGAGCGATTCGTCAAGGTTTATCTCGTGCTTTAGTGGAAATGGATGAAGAACTTCGTCCCGCCCTTAAAAAAGCCGGCTTCTTAACTCGTGACCCTCGTATGAAGGAACGTAAGAAATACGGTTTAAAAAAGGCGAGAAAAGCACCCCAATTTTCCAAGAGATAGGATGCAAAGCTTCGGTTTTCCGAAGCTTTTTTTATACATAAATTTCAAGGATAAAAGAAGGAGGAAGTATGAAAGCAGTCATTTCAGTCGTTGGAAAAGATCAAATTGGAATCGTTCATGCAGCAACAGGCCTATTGGTAGACTATCATTTAAATATTATTGATATCAACCAAACCCTTATGGACGATTATTTTACCATGATTATGCTAGTGGACCTAAGTCAATGTCAAGTAGATTTTGACGAGGTTTTGGCAGGTTTTGACGCTTTGGGGGAAAAGATGGGTTTAAAAATTCGCGTCCAACACGAAGACATCTTTACCGCCATGCACCAAATTTAGGAGGTAAGCATGAACCAATCCAATATACTTGAAACCATCCGGATGCTGGACCAAGAAAAGCTGGACATTCGAACAGTCACCATGGGGATTTCTCTCTTAGACTGCATTGATGGAGATGCCAAAATTAGTCAAGGAAAGATCTATGACAAGATGATGGGCTATTGTGCCAACTTGGTAGACCATGCAGAAAAGGTCAGCCGGAAGTATGGGATTTCCATTATCAACAAACGCCTTAGCGTGACGCCTATGAGTCTTGTCGTGGCCCAAAGCAACCAAGACCAGTGCGTAGATTTTGCCAAGACCCTGGACCGGGTGGCCCAAGAAAGTGGCATCGACTTTGTTGGGGGTTATTCGGTCTTGGTTCAATCCGCCATGACCCAAACAGACCGGACCTTTATCGACTCCATTCCCCAAGCCCTGGCAGAAACCAACA
This sequence comes from Urinicoccus timonensis, assembly GCF_900232945.1. Classification (GTDB taxonomy): domain Bacteria; phylum Bacillota; class Clostridia; order Tissierellales; family Peptoniphilaceae; genus Urinicoccus; species Urinicoccus timonensis. The sequence continues at coordinate 73,571 of NZ_OCTU01000004.1, read as the reverse complement.
AGGTTTGTTCCTCGGTGAATTTAGCTTCTTCTAAAACTGGCATCAACATGGATGCAGTAAAGAAGATGGGGGAAGTGATTAAAGAGGCAGCTGAAAAGACCAAGGACCAAGACTCCATTGCCTGTGCCAAGCTGGTGGTCTTTTGCAACGGAGTAGAAGATAATCCCTTTATGGCCGGGGCCTACCATGGACCAGGCCTGGGAGATGCCTGCATCCATGTGGGAGTTAGTGGACCGGGGGTTGTAAAGTCGGCCTTGGAAAAAGTCCAAGGGGAATCCTTTGAAGAAGTCAGTGAGTGCATTAAAAAGACGGCCTTTAAGATGACCCGGATGGGCCAATTAATTGGAAAAGAAGTCGCCAAGAGCCTGGATATTGCCTTTGGAAGTTTGGACCTTTCTTTGGCTCCAACACCAGCTATTGGGGACTCAGTAGCTCGGATTTTGGAAGAAATCGGCTTGACCTCTGTGGGCTTCCATGGAACTACAGCAGCCTTGGCTATGTTAAATGATGCAGTAAAAAAAGGTGGAATCATGGCATCTTCTCATGTAGGGGGACTTTCAGGAGCCTTCATTCCTGTATCGGAAGATGAGGGAATGATTGCTGCAGCCAAGTCGGGGACTTTAACTTTTGACAAGTTGGAAGCCATGACCTCTGTCTGCTCTGTAGGGCTGGATATGATTGCCCTGCCAGGAGACACGACAGCAGCTACCCTGTCAGGAATCATTGCCGATGAAGCGGCTATTGGGATGATAAACCACAAGACCACAGCGGTTCGTTTGATTCCTGTTGTAGGAAAGGGCCTGGGAGATGTGGCAAACTTTGGTGGTCTTTTGGGCTATGCTCCAATTTTACCCGTCCACCAAGGATCTTGCGAAAAGATGATCAACCGGGGTGGTTTCATACCCTCTCCCATTACAGCCTTTAAAAATTAAGCAAGGCCAGTTTTGTGCCAAGAAGAGAAGGGAAAGGAATAAGGAATGATAAAGACAATTGTATTTGATTTTGACGGCACCCTGATGGATTCTATGGGCATGTGGCATTCCTTAATGGGAGACTATCTCAAGACCAAGGGGGTGGTCCTGACAGAGGACCTGGAACAAATGGTAGTAACGACAGGTTTTGTCAAGGGTATGGAAAAACTAAATGAAATCTACCACTTTGAAGAAACCCCCCAGGACCTTCTGGATGATATTGGCGAAATGATTATCGACAACTACCTCCACCATGTGGACAAGAAGCCTTATGTAGATGAAACCTTGGCTTTTTGCCGGGACCAGGGCTACGATTTGGCCCTGGCTTCAGCAACCTCTTCAGACTACCTGGGTCAGGTTTTGGAAAAAAGAGGCTTGGACCATTACTTTAAACTGATTCAAACCTGTGACATGGTGGACCTGGCCAAGAAAGATGAGGCCTTCTACCATGTCCTAGCAGAAAGATTGGAAAAAGAACCTGAAGAAATCCTCTTTGTGGATGATGCCCCCTATGCCTTGGAAACAGCTCAAAGGGTGGGGATTCAGGTTGTGGCCGTCTATGACCACGAATCCAAGGACCTTTGGGACAAAGGACGCTTTGACAGGTTTGAATCCATTCGAGACTTAAAAGAACTCCAGGGTTTGGTTGAAAAGTTATGACTTATTTTATTTTAACCCGGCTCCTGCCGACCTTTGTTCTGACTTTTTTTGCCTTTGCCTTGATTCGGACCCAGATCTTTGGATCTCTTAAAAAAAGGAGCTTCTTTCACAGAGAATTGCTCCTTTATCTTTTTGCTGCCTATGTCATGACCTGCCTAGTGAGCGTCTTGACTCCAGGAACCAGTCTAGAAAGCCAGGGTATCGTCGTTGGAGGAGAGCAAAGTGGCCTGGTTAACACGGCCTTGGTTCGGATTCAAACAGGCCAGGGGATTAACCTAAGGCCTTTCTATACGATTTTTAACTTCCACCGCTATGGTAGGGGGATGGCTTCCTTTTTAAATCTTTGGGGCAATATCTTCCTATTCATTCCCTATGCCTTTGGACTTTTACTTCTATTTAAACGCTTTAAGAACTTTAAGTCTTTTTTTAGACTGATCCTAGCAACCACCCTGTTCATTGAGTTTTTACAACTATTTGTCAACCGGAGCGTGGATATTGACGATGTCATCTTAAATCTTTTAGGCGCCCTGATAGGCTACTTGATCTACCGGGTCCTGGCCAAACCCCTAGCCTTGAAACGATTTGCCCGCTAGGTCAATTGCAAGTTTTCCTTGGATGGTGTATAATAAACTTTCCAAACAAGGGGATGAAATTGGCTTCGACGGGGATTTGGAATTCAGGTAAGCAAGCCGCCATTGATTCTCGGCGTAAAACGGATCACAAACAATAAACGACGAAAATAATTTCGCACTAGCTGCATAAAATAAGTCAGCTGCGGCTCTTAGGCTCCCCACAGTCTAAACAGCCGTTCATTTAGTGGGACACGAAGCTCTGTAAGGTTCCATAGCAGAGGGGGTATTTATGGGACTGGACCTGCCTGGTTTTGTTCATGAGACCAGCCAGGTGACTTAAACAACCATGGACTGAGCTTGGAGAAAGCCTTTAGGAAGACTTCTCGGACGCGAGTTCGACTCTCGCCATCTCCACCAAATAAAAGCACCTTGGGTGACCAGGGTGCTTTTTCTTATACAAAAAATAGGGTAAATTGAAAAATCTAAGCTTGGGCAAATTTTTTCCCAAGATATAAAAAGCTACCTTGCAATACACAGTAGGTTGCAGTATACTATAGCAGAGGTGAGGAGATGAATGTTCAATTTAAAAAGGGTGTCTTAGAACTTCTAGTCCTACATTTGTTGTCTTTGAAAGATTTTTATGGATATGAGTTGGTAGACCGGATCTCCCAGAAAATTTCTATTTCAGAAGGGACGATTTACCCTCTTTTAAGACGCTTTAAAAAGGAGGGTTATGTCTTAACCTACTTACAAGAATCTGAAAGTGGACCGCCGAGAAAGTACTACCAGTTAACTCCTCGTGGGAAGTTGGAATTAGAGAGCCAAAGGAAGGAATGGGAGTCTTTTGTAAGAGGCGTTGAAGAAATTTTAGGAGGACAGGAATGAGTCAAAAGGAATATTTAGATTTGCTCCGCTATTATTTAAGGAAGCTTCCGGACAATGTAGTGGAGGATATTATTGCCGATTATGAAGAGCATTTTCGTCTTGGGAAAGAGGCGGGAAAGAGTGAGGGAATGATTTCAGCAGAGCTGGGCAGCCCCATTGAAATTGCCCGGGACTTTAAGGCCTCGGAATACCAATTTGCCAGCAAGGAGCCGGAAAAAACTTCCTCTGGAAGTCCAGGAGTCAGGATTCTTTTAATTGTCTTGGGGCTTCTGGTCCTAAGTCCTGTCATTTTGACAGTTTTGTCTTTAGTCTTTGCCTTATTTGCAACGGTCTTATCCCTAATTGTTGCAGCGGTGGTTTCTTTCTTTGCCATAGGGTCCAGTCTTTTCTTAAAGGGATTGGGTTTTGCCACTCCCTGGGTCCATTTAAATGTCAGTCTCCACCCCCTGACCCAAGTTCTTACGTCCTTGGCTTGTCTTTGCTTGGGTTTGTTGGCAGTGGTCATACTTCTTTATTTTATAAAATTCATCTACTCTATTTGCAAACGGATTTTTGTTGCCATCCGCTGGGAAATTAAAAAAAGGAGGGCCCGAAGATGAAAAAATTTTTAGTCATTATTGGTATCTTGAGTTTAATCTTTACTGCAGGGGCCGTCCTTGCCTTTACCAGCCTGGACCTTCCAGACCTAAAGGACCAGGCCCAAGAAAAAAACATCTCCCTTTGGGAGGTGGTTTTTCCAAAAGAAATTGACTTTTCCAGAAGAGAAGCAGACCAGGTCTTAGAGGATAACCTATCTGGCATTGAAAGAATCCAACTGGATGGGGGCAATTTAAATATCCGTCTGGTCAAGGGGGACCGCTTCCAAGTCAAAGCTTCAGACCTCAAGGCCAGCCACTACTATAGGATAGAGGATGGTTGCTTGGCAATCCAAGGAAGAAAAGAGACCATTTCCTACGAAATCACCAGTCCAAATCCAGAAAAGCTGATCTTGTCGGGAGACTTTGACAACGGGTCTTGCCAGATTGAAGCAAGGCTTCTCCAAGGAGATATGAGTCTGGCTAATGGAGAAGTTAAGGTTAATGTGGACCAATCTTTCCCCCTGACGGTTAATGTAGACAATGGGAGTATCTACTACCATGCCCAGGAACTCAACGCAAAGTTTACCACTAGCGTGGATGTGGGATCCATCAAATTCTTTGATGACAACTATTCCGGAGTTGGGTTTGATGAAATTCATGAAAGCTTTGGTCAAGGGAGAGATGACATTCAATTGACCCTGGATGTGGGAGAAATCTCTGTGGAATAAGATTGTCAGCAGGGGAAATATTTCCTATAATAAATAGGAAAGGAAGTGCCTATGTTAAATATAATTCTATACCAACCGGAAATTCCATATAATACGGGAGCCATTGCCAGGACCTGTGCCCTGACCAAAACCAGGCTCCACCTGGTAAAGCCCCTGGGTTTTTCTGTGGACGACAGCCACTTAAAAAGAGCAGGCCTAGACTATTGGCCTTTGGTGGATATCTCCTACTATGATTCCTTTGAAGATGTAGTGGACCTGATGGAGGGAGAAATTTACTTTGCCTCCACCCATGGCCACAAGCGCTACACTGATGTGACCTACAAGGATGGGGATGCCATTGTCTTTGGCCGGGAAACCTCGGGTCTTCCCAAAGAAATTATGGACAAGTACCAAGACCAACTCATCCGGGTTCCCATGCGGACAGAGTTGAGACGGTCTTTAAACCTGGCCAATTCAGCCAATATTGTCCTTTTTGAAGCCCTGCGACAAAATGACTTTTTTGACTTGGACTAGGAGGAACCATGGATCCTGTTATTGACTATTCCAAAACCATGTTAAAAGATGGCCTGACCTTTGGTACAGGGGGAAATATTAGTCGGCGATTAAGTCCCGAGACCTATCTGATTACCCCTTCAGGTCAAGCCTATGAGAGCTTGGAGGATAAGGACCTGGTAGAGATGGAAGTCGGAGGAGAGAAAAAGCCGGGCCAAAACCCCTCTAGTGAATACCACCTCCACTCCCTGATCTATGAAAAATATAGCCAGGCCCAGGCCATAGTCCATACCCATTCCAACTACATCAATGTTTTGGCGGCCCTGGAAAGGTCCCTGCCCACCATGCACTACCTCATGGCTTCTGCCGGTCCGGACCCCATCCAAGTAGCTTCCTATGCCTCTTTTGGAACCCAGGATTTGGCCAGGGAAGCCTGTAAGGCCTTTGGGCGCAACAAGGCTGTTATCCTGTCCCACCACGGCCTGGTGGCCTATGGGGCTAATTTGAAAGAGGCCTATGACCTGGCCAAGACCTTGGAGTTTTGTGCCTTTGTCTATGTTCAAGCTTCAACCTTGGGGCCAGTGAAAAACCTCCCTAAAGAGGAAATGGAAAGAATGGTTTTGGCCTTTCAAGACTACGGAGTTCGGAAAAAACTTGATTGATGGGATTTGATAGATTTTTCGATAGAAAGTAGGCTTTATAAGCAATAAAAAAGGAAGGCGAATTGCCTTCCTTTTTTCTATACATGGTCAGTCTTAAAATTCTTCAGAATTTTCCCATAAGCCATGGATATTGCAATAGCTCAATGCGTAGATTGTTCCAGAGCAAGTTCCATTTAAGCAAGCATGAACACATGGTTTTGTGCAAATGTCATCTTCTCCATGGGCAGAGAATTGGTAAGAGCCAATTTCGATAGGGAACTTGGATCCTTCTTTTTGTAAGAAAACTTTAATCCATTGGATGTGGTGTTCTAAAGTGTTTGGATGTTCAATTTCTTCTCCAACACGAACATTAACAACTGTGTTGCCATCTTTGTTTTCAATATGGATGACAGGTACGTGTTTTTCGTTTTTCCAATCGCCAGATTGGACAGTTTCAGTTAATTTCATAATCAATAAGCCTCCTTAACATAACTTTCTTCGAACATCTTTATTTTAACAGATTTATATAAAATTTTAAAGTAAGAAAATAAAATCTTTCAAAGCAGGGGAGAATCTTTAGGGAGGGAAGAAAAGAGACCCAGGTCTTTTTTGAAAGGCCTAGAAGTCTTTATAAATATCTTGTATAATAGCTTACAGAGGTGAAGTGTGAAAAAGTATACGTGTCTGGCGACGGCGAATTTTGGGGTCGAAGCCATTGTAAAAAGAGAGCTTGAAAAAATTGTTTCTTCAGAAATCCAAATCCAGGATGGTCGGGTCTATTTTGAAGCCAACCTGGAAGAAATTTACCGGGCCAATCTTTGGCTTCGATGTGCAGAAAGGGTCCACATCCAGTTGGCCTCTTTTCCGGCCAAGACCTTTGAAGAGCTCTACCAAGGAGTTTTAGCTCTTCCTTGGGGAGAAATCCTGCCTAAGGATGCCAACTTTATGGTCCAAGGACGGTCAGCCAAGAGTAAACTCTTTAGTGTGTCGGACTGTCAAAGGATTACGGAAAGAGCCTTGATTGACAAGCTAAATCAAACTTATTCCATGGCTTGGTATCCCAAGAGTGGAGCCCGTTACAAGATTGAGGTCATCCTTTTTAAGGACCAGGCCCAAATCCTCTTGGATACCTCAGGAGATGGACTCCATAAGAGGGGCTACCGCTTGGAAACGGTGGAGGCACCCTTGACAGAAACCCTGGCAGCCTGCCTGGTGGACCTAAGCTACTACAATAAGGACCGAGTCTTATGGGACCCCTTTTGTGGGTCAGGAACCATTGCCATTGAAGCTTGTATGAAGGCGAGAAATATTGCCCCAGGCCTCAACCGGCACTTTGATTGTGAATACTTTCAAGGCATGGACCCGGAGGCAGTGAAAAAAATCCGCCGGGAGGCCTTTGGAGCCATTGACGCAGAAAGCGATCTTAAGGTCTATGCTTCAGATATCAATCCTCAAGCCATTCGAGCAGGAAAGAAGAATGCCGAAGCAGCCGGGGTGGATGCAGACATCCACTTTGTTACAGCTTCCATTGAGGACTACAAGCCCCGGGAGGCCTATGGTGTTTTAATCACCAACCCACCCTATGGTCACAGGATTGGAAGTCAGAAAGACAATGAAAAAATCTACCAGACCCTAAGAGACTATGCTCAGGCAGACCCCACTTGGAGCTACTATGTGGTAACCAGTGACGAAGACTTTCCCAAAGCCTTTGGCAAGAAACCATCAAGAAAGAGAAAACTATATAATGGGCGGATTAAGGTCGATTACTACCAATATTATGGACCGAGACCCCCAAGAAAGTAAAAAGGAGTGAGAAAATGGAAATTTATACAAAAACTGGAGATAAGGGAACCACATCCCTATTTGATTCTGTTCGTGTCAGCAAGGACGATGTTCGAGTTGAAAGCTATGGAACGGTAGATGAACTCAGTGCCGCTTTAGGAGTTTGTAATAACTATATTGAAGATGAGGACTTGAAAAAGGAATTGATGTCCATTCAAAATAAACTCTTTGTCGTTAGTGAAAACTTGGCCACCTCCAACCAAGACAAGGTCCGCCATTTTATCACAGAAGAAGACATCCACATTTTGGAAGAACTTGTAGACAAATACATGGCTAAAGCAGGCAAATTTACAGGCTTTGTCCTTCAAGGAACCAGCAAGGCTGCCGCCTTTTTACATCTGGCTCGGACAGTTTGCCGTCGGGCAGAACGCCGGATTGTTAGCCTACAAGGCCAAGCCTATGTAGACCCCAATGTGGTAAAATTTGTCAACCGTTTGGCTGACACTATTTACGCCTTTGCCCGTTATTGTGAAGATGAAACCATCATGGTTGATTTTGAAGCCGACCTAAAATAAATTCAAGACTTGGAGGGCTGGTATGGATTCAAAAAATCAGGGGAGAAGACGTTATTCCCGAGAATTCTTTTTCCAAATCATCAATAGCATTGCCGATTTTGTCCGGGTGGTGGATGTAGATAATGATGTCATCTATATGAATGGAGCCATGGAAGATAGCTTGGGAGGAGACCTATCCGCCTATGAAAAAGACAAACTAGCCAAGCAACTTTTAAATGATTTTTCTGTAACTCGGCGAACTCTTGAAACCGGCGAGGTAATCCAACAAGATCAATACTATAAAAACCAGTCCTATTCGGTAAAGACCTCTCCCCTATGGAATGGAAATGGGGAATTGGTAGGGGCGGTGGAAGTTTTTCGGAAAAACACCAGGGACCGGATCCTACATGAAGAATTGGTGGAAAGAAATAAGACCATGAATCATGAAATGGCTATGGCCACCTTAATCCAACAGGCCCTACTCCCAGAAAAAGGTTTTTTAAAAAACCTAAAGGTCAACTATCTCTATCTGCCCCAAGACATCATTAGCGGAGACTTGTTTGACCTTTTTCCCATCCAAGACCACAAGGTTGCCTTCTATATTAGCGATACAGTAGGCCATGGTTTTGCTTCAGGAATGACGACCATGTTTATCAACCAGGCCATGCGGACCATGGATAGTAAAACCCTCTTGGATCCAGTAAAAACCTTGACCCTGCTCCATAAAAAATTTATTGACCTTCACTTGGATACAAGTCTCTATTTTACGATTTTTTATGGCGTCTATGACAGCAAGGATCATAAGATTTCCTATGCCAATGCAGGCCATAATTGCCCTCCCATCCTTTATAGGCAGGGAAGGGCAGAAGATCTCGAGACACCGGGCCTACCCATTATGTCCTACTTTCAAGAGGTCAACTATAGCCAGAAGGAAATTTCCGCCTATCCCGGAGACCATCTTTTCCTCTATACAGATGGTCTTATTGAATCCACTAATAGGGACCAGGAAGAGTATGGCTTGGACCGCTTGAGAGAAGTCCTGGTCCAAGACCCCTGGGATAGCATCAAAAGGGTCCAAGAGGACCTTGGGAAATTCACAGGCAACAAATTCAAAGATGACCTATCCATTTTGGATATAAAAATATTCTAGCTCAAGCTAGAATATTTTTTTGGGAATTCTTTATCAAGCTCTTACAAACATTTTTGGAAAACAGCTTTACAATAAAATATAATGTTATATAATTAATGGTGGAATGGTTTTCAATCAAAACTTTGGCCAAAAGAGGAGTGTATTTTAGCGAATAAATGAATTCTTAAGGGCAAAGGGTTGAAAAGTTTTACCATCTATGTTATGTTATTAACAGTGCAGTTTGGTATTTTATGCGAAAGAAAATATCAGAAAAATTACGTACAAGGGGGATATCAAATGGATTTTAAAATGGATAAGGAGCATATTTTACTTCGTAAATTATATGAAGAATTTGCTCAAACTGAAGTTGAACCAATCGCTGCTGAAGTAGATGCAGACGAAAAAGTTCCATACGAAAACATCAAGAAAATGGCCAAGGCTGGATTCTTCGGAATTCCTTTCCCAAAAGAATATGGTGGACAAGGAGCAGACTACATTGCTTATGCAATGGCTGTTGAAGAACTTTCCAAGGTTTGTGCTACTACAGGTGTTATCGTTTCAGCACATACGTCTCTATGCGCAGCACCAATCTACGAAAATGGGACAGAAGAACAAAAGAAAAAATACTTACCTGACTTATTATCTGGTAAAAAAATTGGTGCCTTCGGTTTAACAGAACCAAACGCTGGTACAGATGCATCAGGACAACAAACTTATGCAGAACTTGATGGAGACGAATGGATCCTAAACGGAACAAAAATCTTTATCACAAACGCCGGATTTGCTGATACCTTTATCGTTATCGGAAAAACCGACCGTAAAGCACCAGGAAACCACGGAATCAGTGCCTTTATCGTAGAAAAAGGAACTCCAGGATTCTCTGTAAGTGAACCAGAAGACAAGATGGGGATTCGCGGATCTTCTACTTGTGAATTAATCTTTGAAAACTGCCGTATTCCAAAAGAAAATCTTCTTGGCCGCGAAGGCAAGGGCTTTGCTCTAGCAATGAAGACTCTTGACGGTGGACGTATCGGAATCGCTGCTCAAGCTTTAGGTATTGCAGAAGGCGCTATTGACCAAACTGTTCAATATACAAAAGAAAGAGTCCAATTCGGACGTCGTATTTCTCAATTCCAAAATACACAATTCCAATTAGCAGACATGAAGGCTAAAACAGAAGCTGCTCAATTGTTAGTTTACCGTGCAGCAGATACAAAGGGCCGTGGAGAAAAATATGGTCACTATGCAGCAATGGCTAAATTATTCGCTTCTGAAACATCAAGTGATGTAACAAGACGTTGTCTACAATTATTTGGTGGATACGGATACACTAGAGACTATCCAATTGAACGTATGATGCGTGATGCGAAGATCACTGAAATCTATGAAGGTACGAGTGAAGTAATGCGTATGGTCATCAGTGGTTGGATGGGCGTAAAATAAGAGATTAATTGGAGGTTAAACTATGAAAATAATTGTTTGTGTAAAACAAGTACCAGATACAACAGAAGTGCGTTTGGACCCAAAAACAAACACATTAATTCGTGAAGGGGTTCCAAGTATCATCAACCCAGATGATAAGGCAGCTATTGAAACAGCACTTAGAATTAAAGACCAAAACCCAGATACTCATGTAACAATCCTTTCAATGGGACCCCCACAAGCTGAAGATGCTCTAAGAGAATCTTTAGCTATGGGTGCTGACGAAGCAATCCTATTGACAGACCGTGCATTTGGTGGAGCTGATACATGGGCAACTTCCTGTACAATTGCAGGTGCTCTAGAAACTATTGGTGACTATGATTTAATTATCACTGGTCGTCAAGCAATTGATGGGGATACAGCACAAGTTGGTCCACAAATTGCAGAACACTTGAATATTCCTCAAGTAACTTATGCAGAAGACCTATCTGTAAATGGAGATACTGTAACTGTAAAACGTCAATTTGAAGACCGTTACCACATCATTGATGTGAAAACACCATGTCTAGTTACTGCTTTAACTGAATTAGCAGAACCAAGATACATGACTGTTGGCGGAATTTTTGATGCTTACAAACACGACCTTAAGATTTGGGGTCTCGATGATATTAAAGAACACCTTGATCTTGCAAACATTGGACTTAAAGGTTCTCCAACAAAAGTTAAGAAATCTTATCCAAAACAAGGTAAGGGCGCTGGCGTTAAGTTAGAAGACTTATCACCAGAAGAAGCAGCACATGCTATCATCGCTAAGATGAAAGAAAAATATATTATCTAAGAGTCGAACCAATAGGAGCGTGATAAAATGAGTAAAAATGTATTTGTCTTTGCAGAACAAAGAGACGGCGTATTGCAAAAAGTTGGTATCGAACTTTTAGGTAAGGCCAATGAACTTGCAAAAGATTTAGGTCAAGAAGTTGTAGCTATGTTACTTGGCGACAACATCAAAGACCAAGCAGAAGTTTTGTTCCACCATGGTGCAGATAAAGTTATCGTAGTAGATGACCCAATGCTAAAAGAATATGTAACAGAACCATATGCAAAAGCTATTTTCCAAATTACTGAAAAATATGATCCAGAAATTGTTCTTTACGGAGCAACTTCCATCGGTCGTGACCTTGCACCAAGACTAGCTGCAAGAATTCACACTGGATTAACAGCAGACTGTACAAGCCTTGAAATCGACGAAGAATCTAAAAACCTTATGATGACTCGTCCAGCTTTCGGTGGAAACTTAATGGCAACTATTCTTTGTGAAGAACACCGTCCACAAATGGCAACAGTACGTCCAGGCGTAATGACTCCCCTGGCTACAGACCATGACCGTACAGGTGAACTTATCGAAGAAAAAGTTGAATTTTCTGATGCTGACATGAACGTAACTGTTCGTGAAATTGCAAAAGAAGAAGAAAAGAAAAAAGATATTACCGAAGCAAACATCCTTGTATCCGGTGGCCGTGGAATCGGTGGACCAGAAGGATTCAAACAATTACAACAATTGGCTGAAGAACTTGGCGGGGAAGTTTCTACTTCTCGTGCAACTGTTGACGCTGGCTGGATCGAAAAAGATCGTCAAGTTGGTCAAACAGGTAAAACAGTTCGTCCAGACCTATACTTTGCCTTTGGTATTTCCGGAGCCATCCAACATTTAGCTGGTATGGAAGAATCTGATTTAATCATTGCAATTAACAAAAATGACACTGCACCAATCTTTGATGTAGCTGATCTAGGAATCGTAGGAGACTTAAACGCTATCGTTCCTAAGTTAATTGAAGAATACCAAAAAGAAAAAGCTCTTAAAGAAGAAATTGATTAATTAATTATTCTTTATAAAGACGAAAAGATACAGGGTTTCCCTGTATCTTTTTTCTTTTTAATTAAGATAAATAGAAGTAGAAAAAATTGATTTTATGGAAGAAAGCAATTGCAATTTTTCATCAAATGATGTAAGATAGTATATGTCGTTAAAAGACATGAAGTAAGAAATCTATAAAGAAAGAGTAAAAATACTTGCAAAGGCCAAGAAGTTTTGCTATAATATAGAAGATTGCTTGAAAACTTTATTTAAATTTTTGTCGGGGTGTAGCGCAGTTTGGTAGCGCACATGGTTTGGGACCATGGGGTCGAAGGTTCGAATCCTTTCACCCCGACCATTTTTTTATTACGGGGTGTAGCGCAGTTTGGTAGCGCGCATGATTCGGGATCATGAAGTCGGAGGTTCAAATCCTCTCACTCCGACCAATGTATCCACAAAAAGAACCTGCTTAGGCAGGTTCTTTTTGTATAAAATTATGAACAAAGTTTTATGGTGATTTATCAAAATAAAGAAATAAAAAATTCCAAATAGGGTATACTATGAATAAGATAGTCGGAAGATTAAAAAGAAAGAAGGGGAGACAGTAATGAGTGGAAACTATGTAGAAAAAATGTACGATGAAATTAAAATCGGCGATGAAGCAGAGATTTCAAAAGTTGTTACAGAGGAGGACATTCAGAAATTTAGTGAAGTCTCCCTAGACACCAATCCTCTTCATCTAGATGAAGAATTTGCAGGAAAAACTATCTTTAAAAAAAGAATTGCCCATGGCATCATTGGAGCATCATTAATTTCAGCAGTTCTTGGAACAAAGTTACCTGGCGTAAACACCATATATATGTCCCAAACATTAAATTTCCTAGCTCCAGTTTATATAGGTGATGAAATTACAGCCAGAGTAAAGGTTGTGAAAAAAAGAGATGACAAGCACATGATTTTCTTTGAAACTGTAGTTGTCAACCAAGATGGAAAGAAAGTAATTACTGGAGAAGCACTTGTGAAAAAAGACTAGGAGGATAGAACGTGAATTTTATGAACAATATGTTTACAGACTATTTGGACGCACAAAAGAAATTAATGGAAGAGTGGAAAGAAATGACCCAAGAAGCCACCAAGAACCAATGGGGGTCCATGGAAGAATTTAAAGATTTATGGAAGTGGTGGGACCAACCAAACTTTAAGGCCTTTGCTGACTACACAGGAAGTCCCAAAGAAGTTTGGGATAAAATGACCAAGGCTTCTGAAGTTTACTACAATATGTATGAAGCTTACAAAAACTTTATCGACCAAAGCATCCAACCTAAAGAAAAAAATATGGAAAATATCATCAAGGGATGGATGGAAAAAAGTGGAAAGTACCTAGAAGAGATCTATATTCCCTTCCTACCCAATGACTTGGCAGAAATGTGGAAGGAAACCATGAAGTTAGGGAAGAATATGGAAAAGTCCTTCTCCTACTTCTACGAACCCTGGATGGATAATTTCCGTCCCCTAATGGATGCCTTTATGAAGGGAATTTATAAGGATCCTGAAGGATTCTTAGACTTCTTTGAAGAATGGCAAAAAGACTATTCTAACACAATCAGTAGAATCCTAGACCTACCAGCTATGGGGATTTCTGGACAAAAACAAGAAGAAATCTTAAAGGCGACAGATCGCTTTATTAAAATGGTTAGTTACCAAATGGAACTTGTAGCTAGAATTTTAATCCTGGCCAATAAAAACACTCTGGATGTTTATGAAGAGGCTCTGGAAAGAGTTCAAGAAGGAGAACAACCCAAGACCATGGAAGAATTCTATGAACTTTGGCGGTCCTCTTTAGACAAGGCTTTTGATGGTCTTTTCTATTCTGATGAATTTTCTAAACTACTGAGTACCTATATGGAAGCTGCCATGGACTTTAAAATTGCCAATGATAAAATTTTAGAAATGCAATTAAGTCCCCTACCTGTAGCCTTGAAAACAGATATAAACAGTCTTTACAAGACAGTTTATGACTTGAAAAAGGAAGTACGCAGCCTTAAGAAAGAACTGGAAGAAATAAAGGGTGAAAAGCAAGAAGAAAAGCCAGCAAAACCGGCTACTCGAACTCGCAAAACCACAACCGCCAGTAAAACCACCAGTACAGATAAATAGGAGGAGAAGTTTTGGAAAACTTGAATGAAACAATGATGGATAGTATGAAAAAACTTTTTGAAAGCCAACAAAAAATCTTAGCTGGATTAACCACTATGATGGATGTAGACTATTCAGGCTCCAATGAAACTGAAAAAGAATTGGTTTTTGAAATGGATAAGATGAAGCTCTACCACTATAGTCCTCGGGTAAAAGACCCCAACAAGTATCCTATTTTGATTGTTTATGCCCTAGTGAACAAGCAATATATGATGGATATTCAAGAAGACCGGTCCTTGATCCGTAAGCTCTTAGATGGCGGTCAAGATATCTATATTATCGATTGGGGATACCCAACCCAAGAAGACCAATACCTGACTATGGGAGACTATATCAACGGCTATATTGACAGTTGTGTGGACTTTATTTTAAAAGAAAAGAAAATTGACAAGGTCAACCTCTTAGGTGTTTGCCAAGGGGGTACCTTCTCCTTGATTTATACAGCCTTGAACCAAGACAAGATTAAGAACCTAGTAACTCTAGTTACTCCTCTTGACTTCTCTACCGATGATGGCCTCCTCTTTAAGTGGGGTAAATACCTAAATATGGGTAAGGCAGCAGAAGCCTATGGAGTTGTTCCTGGAGACTTTATGAATGCAGGTTTCTTAATGTTAAAACCCTTTGACCTGGCTGTTGGCAAGTATATTAACTTGATTCCAGACCTAGACGACCCCATGAAGATGGCGAACTTTATGAGGATGGAACAATGGATTTTTGATTCTCCCGGTCAAGCAGGAGCCACTATTCGAGAATTTACAGAAGAAATGTACCACAAGAATGCCCTCTATAAGGGAGAGTATAAGCTGGAAGGTCAAGAGGTAGACTTAAAGAAAATCACCTGTCCAATCCTGGTTATTTTAGGCCAAAAGGACAACCAAGTACCACCAGCAGCTACTAGACCCATTATGGATGCAGTAGGATCCAAAGATAAGGAATTAGCAGAATTCAACACAGGCCATATTGGAATTTTTGTCAGTGGACGTAGCCAAAGAGAAGTTGCGCCTAAGATTAACGACTTCTTAAATGAACGGAAATAAAGTGCCTTAAAGGAAAAGTTTTAAAGAATACAAAAAAGAATAAATTTCCAAGATTCTTGGAAATTTATTCTTTTTTATTTGCCCCAGTCCGTTTAAATCCCAAGCTATATCCAGTATAATAGAAGGACGGAGGAAGAGATGGATCGGGAAGCAATCTTAAAAAAAGCAGGCCTAGATGTCCTGGGTTTTTGCTCTGCAAGGCCTTTAGAAAAAGAAAAAGCCTACCTACTAGACCGGCAGGCTCATTTTGGCCTGTGCAAATATGAAGGGCAGAGAATTGAAGAAAGATTGGATCCCTCTCTACACTATAGCCCGGTAAAAAGTGTCCTGGTTTTTGGCATCAACACCAAGACTAGGCCCATTCAGCTAAAAAAAGGTCAAGGGCTTTTGGCGGGAATCAGCCGGATTCCCGACTACCATACTGTTTTAAAAGAATCTGGAAATAAGCTTTGCCAGCTCTTAAAACTAGAAGACCAGGCCAAGCTTATGGTGGATTCCCACCCCTTGATGGAAAGGGCCTTTGCCCAAAGGGCCGGCCTGGGTTATATTGGGGAAAATACAGCCCTAATCCACCCAGTCTATGGGACCTACCTGGCCCTGGGCTTAATATTAACAGAAAAAACCTTCCCCTATGATGGAGAAGTGGGAGGGACCTGTAGCTCTTGTAAGCTTTGTATTAAGGCTTGTCCTGGAGGCGCCCTAAAGGGAGGGGGAGTTTTAGACCCCATGTCTTGTCTTTCCTACAAGACCCAAAGTCTGGAGGAAGGTTCTAGACAGCTAGGGCCCAGACTCTATGGCTGCGATGTCTGCCAGGAGGTTTGCCCTAAAAATAAGCATGTTCCCTTGACATCCCTAGACCAAGTCTTAAAGGAAGGTATCAGCAAGGAAGAAATCCAAGACCTGTCCAACCGAGAATTTAAGAAAAAGTATGGCCACCTAACTGGAGCCTGGCGGGGTAAAAAACAATGGATGGAAAATTTTAAGTCTATAGAGGCCTATTGGGCCCGGAAAAGTAAGGAGTAGACCATTGGCAAAAAAATTCACAAAAAAAGAAGTTAGCTGGATTTTAGACCGCTTAGAAGAGACCTTTCCAGATGCCAAACCTGAACTAGTGGCATCCAACCCCTTTGAAATGTTGGTAGCCACCATTCTTTCTGCCCAATGTACTGATGTCCGGGTCAACATGGTAACCAAGGAAGTTTATAAAAAATACAAGACCCCCCAAGACTTTGTAGACCTGGGAGTCCAGGGCCTGGAACCCCTAATCCGGTCTTGTGGATTTTATAAAAATAAGGCCAAGAATATTGTAGCTACAGCAAAAATTTTAGTGGAAGACTACCAGTCCCAAGTGCCGGAGACCATTGAAGAATTGGTCAAGCTCCCAGGAGTGGGACAAAAAACAGCCAATGTCGTGGCCTCCACCTGTTTTGGAGTGGATGCCATTGCCGTAGATACCCATGTCTTTCGGACCAGCAACCGGATTGGCCTGGCCAAGGCCAAGACAGTAGAGGAAACAGAAGTCCAGCTACAAAAGGCCATCCCAAAAGATCGGTGGACCAAGACTCACCACCTTTTAATCTTCTTAGGCCGTAGGATTTGTGCCTCTAGAAGTCCCAAGTGTGAGATTTGTTCCCTGACAGAAGTTTGTTACTATTACCATAAAAACCAGGAGTCGAAAAAATGAAATGGATAAAAGACCAGCTACTAGGAAGCCTGTGGGGAAAGATTATCTTAACCCTTTTAGCCCTCCTAGTTCTAGCCTTAGGCTACGGCCTAATCGTTCATCAATCCGATAAAATCTATCCCGGAGTCCGGGTTGGGAAGCTAGGCCTTGGCTCTATGACCAAGGCAGAAGCCAAACAGAAATTGGAAGAAGACTTGGATGCCAACCTAGACAAGACCCTTGATTTAGAATACCAAGACAAACACTACCGCACCAGCCTAAGAGACTTGGGCTATAGCTATGAAATTGATGCCATGGTGGACCAGGCCTATAGAATTGGCCGGTCAGGCAACAAGGGAGCTGACTTTTTGGATGCCTTTTATAGCCTCTTTCGCCAACCCCTTCCCATCCAGGGAGCTTTTAAGGGGGACAAGCTAGATGACTATCTTCATGGCCTGGCAGATGACCTTTTCATCCTGGCAAAAGATGCTCAACTCTCTATAGAAGATGGTCAAGTCCATCTAGTCCAAGACCAGGATGGTCGTTACCTGGATACCAACCTAACCAGGGAAGCCTTGGAAAATTGGGATGGGAGTCAAGCCATTGTCCTTCCCGTCTTTGATCGGCCAGCAGATGTCCAAGCCAAGATGTTGGAAAAAATGGATTCTGTTTTGGGAGAATTTACCAGCAATTATGCAAGCAGTGAAAAAAATAGGAAATACAACATTGCCCTAGGGGCAGAAAAATTAAACCATACCATCCTAAAGCCTGGAGAACAAGTTTCCTTTAATGACAAGATGGACCAAATCACCAAAGAAGCCGGCTTTAAGGTGGCTGGGGTTATTCGAAATGGCGAATTTGACCGAGGAGTAGGCGGTGGGATCTGTCAAGTATCCACCACCCTATACAATGCCCTAATTCGGGCGGATGCCAACATTATCGAAAGACACAACCACTCCAGGCCCATTGGCTATGTAAAAAATGGAACTGATGCGGCCGTAGCTACCGGCTATAAAAACCTAGTCTTTCAAAATGACTTTAGCCACCCCATCTATATAGGGGCCCAGGCTGATGGCAGAGAACTGACCTTTCAAATCTTTGGCTCCAAGGAAGACAAGGATTATGAAGTTAAAATTATCCCACAACTCGTTTCTACCAATAAACCCAGGACAAAAACCATCTACACAGATTCCCTGGCCAAGGGGGAAACAGAGGTCAAAGAAAGCGGCCACAATGGCTATAGCTATAGGACCTATAAAGAAATTATCAAGGATGGACAAGTCCTTGAAAAGAAACAAATATCCACCTCCACCTACATTGGCCGAGACCGGGTCCTTTTAGTAGGAACAAGAAGCAGTGGGGGAGATTCAAAGCAAAACGACGAATAGGGGGCAAAAAATGAAATGGCCATGGTCAAAAAAGAAAAAAGCCACCATATATAAAAAAATGACCGATTGGGAAAAACGACCCGTCCAATTAGAACAATACGTTCCCATGAGGGAACTCTACCATTCCGACCCAGGTGAGTTGGAATATCGGGTTATGAAGGGGGAAAAAGTCCCTCCCAGCAAGGATACAGATGGGCTGGATGCAGCAATCCTGTCCTATTTTTACAAAGAAACCACCAGTCCAAGTCAAATCAATGACTTTTTTAAAAATCACAAGACCCTGGAAGTCCTGGACCACTACCACCAATGGATGTACCGGGAAGAAGATGCAGGAGACCTGCCCTACCTGGGCTTGAGTCTGTACCTGATGCGGTATTCAGAAGAAATTGAAGCCGTAAAATTTGGCATGATCCTGGCCAGGTACTACGACCTGATGGAGGCCAAGGGAGCCTTGGAAACCATCACCCTCCTGGGCCAATGGCCTGATTTCACCTACTACGCCATCCAGGTGTTGAAAGACCTACCCAAGGGCAGTCTTTATATCGGACAGATGAACCAAGCCACCTTTGGCTATGGAAAAATGTGTATTGCCCAATATTTAAAAGAAAAAGGAGTCCTAAAATGAATGCATTAGGAAAGCAAATTGAAGTAGAAGTAAAAAAAGAAGGAAAAAACTTTTATTGTGACCTAGAAGGTCAAAGGATTCCTTTTCGTGAAAATGACTTGAAAGAAAATGACAAAGTTCTAGCCTTTATCTATAAAGACCACGACAAGAAACTTCAAGCCACCATCCAAGAACCCAAGATTACCCTGGGGCAAATCCGCCCCTTAAGAGTGGTGAGTGCTACGAAAATTGGAGCCTTTGTAGATATTGGCATCGACCGGGATGTCCTATGTCCCTTTACAGAGCAAGTCTACCCCCTAAAAGAAGGGTCAGTCCAGCTCTTCTACCTCTATATAGACAAATCCAACCGTCTGGCCTTGACCAGCAAGATTAAAGACCACTTAAAGGGCAACAAGACCTTCCATCCCGGAGACCAAGTCAAGGGCGTTGTCTACCACCACAAGGCCAAACTAGGCTACTTTGTGGCCATTGACTACCAATACGATGGCTTGATTCCGGAAAAAGAAGCCACAGGAATCTACATTACAGGAGAAGAAGTCCAAGGACGGGTAATTTTCGCCCATGAAGACGGAAAAATTACCATGACAACCAAGGCCTCCGTGTCCACTCGTTTGGAAAAAGATGCCCAAACCCTCCTAACCATTTTAAAACGCAACAAGGGCCACCTGGACCTGGGAGACAAGTCCTCGCCGGAAAAGATCTACCAGGCCACCAAACTATCCAAAAAAGCCTTTAAACGTGCAGCTGGTCGCCTCTATAAAAACCGTCTAGCCACCATTAAAGACTATAGTATCGACCTGATTAAGTAGGACCAGCATGAAAGAATACCTAGAAGGACAAGTAGAAAACATGACCCATGATGGGCGGGGAGTCGTAAAAGAAGGACGGTTTCCCATCTTTATTCCCGGGGCCCTAGCGGGAGAAAGAATCCTCTACCAAGTCACGAAAAAAGGAAAAAAATTCGCCTCAGGAAACCTAGTAGAAATTCTGCAAGCAAGTCCCCAAAGACAAGAGGCCAAAGATCCCACCCTCATGCCCATTATGCCCCTACAAATCCTCAATGCCCAGGGGCAAAAAGCCTTTAAAGAAAATGTCGTCAAGCAAGCCTTGGAAAGAATTGCCGGGCAAAGAAACATTAAGATCAAGCCCCTTAAAACCATGGACCATCCATGGTTTTATCGCAATAAAATGACCCTAGCTGTAAAAGACATCCAGGGCCGGTTGGAATTTGGCATCTTTGGCCGTAAAAGCCACGACTTCATCCCCGTAGACCAGACCTACCTGGCGGAAAAGCCCCTGGAAGAAAGCATCTTTAAGGCTCGAGACATCTTGAGAAAACATAAGATCCAAGCCTATGACCCCATAAGCAAACAGGGTAACCTCCACCATATTATCCTAAAAAGAGGCCACTATAGCGGGGAGATTATGATTCTCTTTGTCTGTAAAAATGAAACCCCTCTAGGGGACCAAGCCCTCTACCAAGACCTGAAGGACCAAATACCCCAGCTGGTTTCCATAGCCCAAAATAAACAAGAAAAAGACCACCAGGAAATATTGGGGAGAAAAACCAAGATCCTTTGGGGCGACAAGTACTTAAAAGACCAGCTCTTGGACTTAAGCTTTTATCAAAGCCCCCAAGCCTTTTACCAAGTCAATACCCCTCAAACAGAAGTCCTCTACCAGCTGGCCCTGGACTATGCCCAACTCCAAGGGACAGAAAGAGTTTTGGATGCCTATTGCGGTCTAGGGACCATTAGCCTCCACTTGGCCAAAAAAGCCAGACTAGTCCATGCTATGGAAATCGTAAAGGAAGCCATCCAAACAGCAGAAGAAAATAAAAAAATAAACCAAATTACCAATGTCTATTTCCAAGCTGGTAAGGCGGAAAAAATCCTTCCTCAATGGCAAAAACAAGGCTTGGAATTTGACCTAGCCCTTGTGGATCCACCACGAAAGGGCCTAGACCCCAGCTTCATCCAAAGTCTGGGCCAATTAGCCCCAGGAAAGATCATCTACATTTCCTGCAATCCCGCCACCCTGGCTCGAGACTGCAAAGAATTCGTAGATCTGGGCTATCAAATCCAAGAAGTTCAACCTGTGGATCTATTTCCTCAAACGCCGCATGTGGAGACTATAGTATTGATGTCAAGAAAATAGAATAACAAGATATAAAACTGTTGAAATCAATGGCTTTTAGGATTTTTTAAGAAATCTTAAAAGCCATTTTTTTATTTTAAAAATACCTCGTGGTAACATATCAATAGTAAAAATCATAGGGGTGTATAGACAGGATAGATATTTATAGGGAGAGTGAACAGAATAGATATTTGGACTTGACAAGCGAATTAATAAGTTGTAGAATATAAACAAGTTAGCAGATTAGCTAATAATGTAATAGGAGGTAATCATGAACAATCACGAACTGACTTTTGGGGATTTTATTTCTCAGAAGAGAAAGGATTTAAGAATCACCTTAAAAGATATGGCGGACAGGCTTAATATTTCCTCACCGTATCTAAGCGATGTAGAGAAAGGAAAAAGAGACTCTTTTGACTTAGATAGGTTGAACCAAATTGCTAAAATATTAAATTTGGATGAAGAAGAATCATCCATTATGATGGATTTAGCTGGAAAGCAAAGAAATACGGTGGCACCTGATTTGCCAGAGTATATTTTAAAGACTAAAGGCTTAAGCGTAGCTTTGAGAAAGGCTAGAGACTTAGATGTTAAAGAAGAAGAGTGGATAAAATTCATTGAAGAAATTGAAAAAGAGAGGTAGGCATGTATCAATATAACTTCAACAAATCAAGTACAGGTGCTCCATTTATCACTTTAGATCAAATTGAATCACTGACCGAGAATATTCTCAATAAATATTGTCCTTCTGCAATCGAGAATTTTGAAGCAGTAGATATTGAAGGACTGGCAGAATTTGATTTAGGGTTTAGTGTTGAGTATGCCTACTTATCTCATAACGGATGCTATGCAGGAATGATGGTCTTTAATGATGACCAAGTAATAAGAACAATGAAAAGCCTAATGCCAAATGTTGAAACGGGACAATGGGAACTAGAATATCTTACAGATAGAGCCAATACTATTCTAATAGATAAACAATTAGACAATCCAAGAGATAAAGGATTTAGAAGGTTTACCCTAGCTCATGAATGTGGACATGGTGTAATTCATCCGTGTGTATTCTATAGAGATCCAAACCAAATATCTTTTTTTAATGAAGAAGAAAAGCCTGCTTCGCTAGCTTGTCGAACTGGCGATGTTAATAAGAAGAAAAATAAACGCTGGGGATTTATGGATACAATAGAATGGCAGGCGAATACATTTGCTTCTTGTCTTTTGATGAATAAAAAAGCGATCAGAAAGTATTTATACTATCTAGGTTATGATAAGCATATCAAGGATGAAACTTATCTATTTGATTTCATCATGAAAGTATCAGAGCAATTCCAAGTATCAAAAACAGCAGCATTAGTTCGATTAAAAGTATTAGGCTATGCACCTAATGATTTTGAATTAACAAAAGAACTATATAACGAATTTAGTTTTTAAAATATAGCTTAGCTATATTTTTTTAAGAAAGAAATTAGCAAAGAAGCTAACAAGGAAAGATAAGGAGGTATTATGGAACAAATGGCATGTCCAGTCTGTAAAAAGAGATTTTTTGATGTATCAAGAATTCCTTTAGAGAAAATAAAGATAGCAGCAAAATGTCCACACTGTGGGAAAATCTCAACACTGGAAATATCAAACAAAAATAAGAAAAAACCATACCGAGCAAAGAAGTAAATGTAACTATCAAATAGCCGGATGAGTATTCAAAAAGAAACTCATCTGGCTATTTTTATATTAAGGAGGTGATCCTATAGAAATAAGAAACAAAGAAGGAAAAAGAGTCTGTGATATTAGTGAAGACAAGAAAAAGCTAACTATCAGGCGAGGTAAAAGTACAACCATAGCCTATGTAGTTAAAGGCGAAATTAAAATTTTAAATAAGTAAAAGATATCCGCAAGAACGCTAGACGGCAGTCGGAAAACCAAACCATGGTTTTCTATTGCCGTCTTTTTTTGTTTTTACGGATGGCCTTCTTGCGGATCTAGAGATTTTGCAAGGAGGCAAAAGATGGCAAAGAAAAGATATTTAGAAATAAATGGCAAAGAAATCGAAGTTAGTGAAGAAGTCTACAAAGAATATATGAAACCAATCTGGAGAGAAAAAAAGAGAATCCAAAGAGCCTACAAGAATTTAGAAGAACTACAGGATAAAGACAGAATTAAAACAGTGGCTGAGAAAAATGGAAACTATGTCCAAGCAGGAAGTTTAGAAACAGGCTTTGTCGAAACAAAAGAATATGGTCTTCCCTTATCCCTTGATGTTGCTGAAGAAGAATACGACTTTGAAGTAACTAGCGTTAAAAATACTGAGGACATAGTAACGTACAAACTTCTAGAAGAAGCATTCTTAGAAGTCATTAGTGAATTTTCTGAAAGAGATAAAGAAGTTCTAAAACTACTTTTTATCTACGAAATGAAAGAAAGAGAAGTCGCAGAAGTAGTAGGAATATCCCAAAAAACAGTTAATAACATCAAAAATAAGCATTTACCAAAGATTCAAGAGAAATTGAGACCTTGGAAAAAATAATTACTCAAAAACTTACTAGATGTCCTAAGGAATATGAGGGAAGAAGTCTTACTCAAATACAAACAGGATGTCCTAAGAAGTATGAGGAGATACAACTTACTCAAAATGAAGGCAAATGTCCTAAGGAGTATGAGAGGAGAAATCTTACTCAAAAATTTAATGAATGTCCCAAGGAGTATGAAAGGAGGAACAAAGTGGACTTAGTAAAAAACGAACAGATGGCAGAAAGTTTAATAGCCATCTCAATTGTTGCCAAGAAGATAGCTATGGAATTAATGCAACCAGAGAAAGGAGAAAAAAGTGTCAAGAATAAAGCTACTAATGGAAATCAAAGAAGATGCAGAGAATCTTGCATCTAGTATAGGTGTCTTTCTCACAGCACTAGAAAGTGATGAGGAACTGCCTAAAGAAGAAAAGGTAAAACAAGAAGAAAAGACCTATGAGATTGAAGATGTTAGAAAAATACTAGCCGACAAATCAAGATTAGGCCATACAGCTAAGATAAGAGAACTCTTAGAAAAGTATGGAGCTAAAAAGTTATCTGACATTGAACCAAGTAACTATAAAGACTTGATAGCAGATGTGGAGAAACTCTGATGGGCGATCACGCAATATTATCTGCATCAAGTAGTTCACGCTGGATTCACTGTCCACCAAGTGTTAGGCTCTCTCAAAAATATGAAGATGAGGTTAGTCCTTATGCGCTTGAAGGCACATCAGCTCATGCCTTAGCAGAGTATAAACTTAAAAAGTTATTAGGTTTAGATGTAAAAGATCCTACTGACGATTTGGATTTTTATGATGAGGAAATGGATGAACTAACTGAAGGATATGCCTCATATGTAACGGAAGTTATAAGTAGGTACGAAAGCCCAGCCGTCTTTGTGGAAGAAAGACTTGACCTATCAGACTATGTTAAGGAGTCCTTTGGAACTGCTGACTGTGTAGTTGTTGGAGGAAAAGAACTTCATGTAATAGATCTAAAGTATGGTCAAGGAGTTTTAGTAGACGCTAAAGAGAATTCACAACTCATGTTATACGGACTTGGTGCATTGACTCTCTTTGATGGAATTTATGATATCGAGAAAGTAGTTCTTCACATCTATCAACCAAGAAGATGCAATATCTCAACTTATGAAATTAAAAAGATAGAACTTTATAAGTGGGGAGAATCTGTACGAGAGATTGCAGAGAAAGCTTACAAAGGAGAAGGGGAATTCTCTTGTGGAGAATGGTGCATCTTCTGCAAAGCTAAGAATAAATGCAGGAAAAGGGCAGAAGAGAATCTGAAACTAGCACAAGATGAATTTACCCTACCACCAGAACTATCTGACGATGAAATTGAAAAGATTTTACCAAGACTAGACGAAATGGAACAATGGGTCAAAGATATCAAGGCCTATGCTTTAGAAAAAGCAATGAGGGGCCATAGATGGAAGGACCTAAAACTCGT
Source organism: Urinicoccus timonensis (assembly GCF_900232945.1). Lineage (GTDB taxonomy): Bacteria > Bacillota > Clostridia > Tissierellales > Peptoniphilaceae > Urinicoccus > Urinicoccus timonensis. The sequence continues at coordinate 48,283 of NZ_OCTU01000004.1, read as the reverse complement.
TGAGGGCAGGTCTAATCGAAGATACAGAGATGAAGATGAAGTTATAAACAAAGTAAAAGAACTGGGATTCAATCCCTTTGAAGAAAAGATACTTGGCATCACAGCTATGACTAAGTTACTAGGTAAGAAGGTCTTTGATGAAAATATCAGCGACTTATTAGAAAAACCAAAAGGAAAGTTAACCTTAGTAAGCATTGATGACAAGCGAGAAGAAGTAAAAATTGACAATGTTAAAGAAGAATTTGGAGTGGTTAAGGAATGAAAAAAATACCACTTACAAAAGGACTTTATGCATTAGTTGACGATGAAGATTACAAAGAACTATCAAAATATAAGTGGTTTGCCAGCGGTCATCCAGGTCAGTTATATGCCTGTAGACACAATCCAGAGAATAAATCTCGCCATATTAGAATGCATAGACAGATTCTAAATGCACCAGAAAATATGGAAGTAGATCATATAAATCTCAATAGATTAGATAATAGACGATCTAATTTAAGATTAGCAACTCGACAAGAAAATTCTTTTAATAGAAACAAGTTTAACAAGAATTCTCACTCTAAATATAAGGGAGTTACTTTTCATGTTAGAGATAGATGTTGGCAAGCGTGCATCAGAGTAAATGGCAAACACATTTATTTAGGTAGTTTTGATAAAGAAGTAGACGCTGCAATGGCGTACAACAAAGCAGCTAAAAAGTATCATGGTAAATTTGCGAATATAAATATAATTCAGGAGGAAAATTATGCAAAATAAAACAAAAGTAATTACAGGTGAAGTTAGATTATCATATTTTAACGGATGGGAACCAAAGTCAATCAATGGTGGTAAAGAAAGATACTCAGTATCTGTCATTATTCCAAAGAGCGACCAAAAGACAATTGAGAAAATTGAAAAGGCAGTAGATGCTGCTATTGATGAAGGACTTTCTAAATTCAATGGAAAGAAACCAAATAAGAAAGCTATCAAACTACCATTAAGAGATGGCGATACAGAAAAAGATGATGAAGCATATGCAGATGCATATTTCTTAAATGCCAACTCTATGACAGCACCTCAAATTGTAGATAGAAATGTAGAACCTATTCTTGATAGAAGTGAAGTCTACTCAGGGGTTTATGCAAGGGTATCCCTTAATTTCTATGCCTACAATGTAAATGGCAATAAGGGCGTAGCGGTTGGGCTAGGGAATATTCAAAAACTAAGAGATGGTCAACCTCTAGGAAATAGGTCTAATGCAGCAGATGACTTTGATGCCATGGACGATGATGACGAAGATTTCTTAGCATAGGAGGCAGAAATGGACTATTTAATTACAGCAATAGTTTTAGCTATTTGGTCCTTTTTATGGTATAAGCTTGGATTTTTACAAGCTCAACTAAAAGAACTAGATAGAGATATCAGAAAAATAGAAAAACAAATAAAAGAAGATAGAAAAAATAATTTAGCAGAATTAACAAAGCTTAGTGATAGCTATGAAGAGATTGTCCATAGATCTTGAAACATTCTCTTCAATTGATTTAGGCAAAAGTGGTGTATACAAATATGCCGAGAGTGAGGATTTTGAAATCCTCCTCTTTGCATATTCATTAAATGATCAGAAAGTACAAGTCATAGATTTGGTAAATGGAGAGCTTATTCCTAAAGAAATATTATCAGCACTTAGTGATGAAAGCATAGAAAAGTGGGCTTTTAACGCGAATTTTGAAAGGGTGTGTCTATCTAGGTTTTTAGGTAAGAGACTAAAACCTCAAGGTTGGTACTGCACTATGATTTGGTCAGCCTATCTTGGTCTACCTCTATCGCTTGAGAAAGTCGGGGAGGTTTTGAAACTAGATAAGCAAAAGATGAATGAAGGCAAGGCTCTTATTAAATATTTTTCTATTCCATGTAAACCTACTAAAATCAATGGTATGAGAACAAGAAATCTACCACATCACGATTTAAAAAAGTGGTTTACCTTTAAGGAATACAACCAAAGGGATGTGGAAACAGAAATGGCTATAAAGAAAAAATTATCAGCCTTTCCTATGCCTTATTCAGAATGGGAAAACTACTGGGTAGACCAAAACATAAATGACAGAGGAATTTTGATTGATGAAGCTTTAGTTGAATCAGCTATTAAATTCGATGAAATTTTACGAGAAGAAAATATGGATAGAGCCATAGGATTAACTGGTCTTGAGAATCCAAACTCTCCCTTACAACTAAAAGATTGGCTTAATAAAAAAGGCTTAGAGATAGATTCCTTAGCTAAAAAAGATGTAGAGTCTGCTCTTAAAAATGCTGAAGGAGATATAAAAGAAGTCTTGGAACTTAGACAAGAGTTATCTAAGTCTTCAGTTAGGAAATATGATGCTATGAAAAATGTAAAAGGAAAAGACAATCGAGCAAGAGGTCTGATTCAATTCTATGGAGCAAATAGAACTGGAAGGTACTCAGGAAGGCTTATTCAAGTTCAAAACTTAAGAAGAAACAATCTAAAAGATTTAGACATAGCTAGGAATCTTGTAAAAAATAGAGATTATGAAACTATGGAAATTTTATATAAATCACCCTCTGATATTTTATCCCAACTAATAAGGACGGCCTTTATAGCAAAAGAAGGCACCAGGTTTATTATTTCAGATTTTTCAGCAATAGAGGCTCGTGTTCTTGCTTGGCTTGCAGGAGAACAGTGGGTATTGGATGCATTTGAAAATGGAGAAGACATCTATTGTAGAACGGCATCTAGGATGTTTGGAGTGCCAGTTGAAAAGCATGGAGTAAACGGACATCTTAGACAAAAAGGGAAGATTGCTACTTTAGCCTGTGGTTATCAAGGGGCCTTAGGTGCTCTTAAGGCAATGGGTGGAATTGATATGGGTTTATCTGAAGATGAACTTCAATCAATAGTCGATTCCTGGCGAGAGGCAAATCCAAATATAGTAAGTCTTTGGTGGGATATTGATTCTGTAGTAAAAAGAGTTGTAAAGACTAGAACTAAAGAAGAATATAAGAGCCTAGTTATTAGCTATGAAAAAGGCATTCTTTTCATAGAGCTACCTTCAAAAAGAAGGCTTGCTTATCCAAAGGCAAAAATCGGGACGAATCGATTTGGTGGAGAGTCAATTGTCTATGAAGGAATCGTAGTAGGAAATAAATGGGACAAGATAGAATCCTATGGTGGTAAATTTGTAGAGAATATAGTTCAAGCAATAGCCAGAGATATCCTAGCTGAGGCTATGATGAGACTTGAGAAAAAAGGATTTAATATCGTCATGCATATTCATGATGAAGTTGTTATAGAAAGTGATTCATCTAGTATCGAGGAAGTAAATCAAATTATGTCCGTTGTTCCTATTTGGGCACCTGGACTTATCTTAGATGCAGATGGATTTGAAAGCGAATTTTATAAGAAAGATTAGAGGAGGTTTATTTATGTTTTATGTTAAAGAAAAAATCAATGATGCCATGGAAATAAGTATTGAAATAAATGATGAGAATGTCTTTTGCACCTGTCCAAAGTGTGGAAAAGAAGTTCGAGTAGACTTAAATGAAGTATTAGAAGATGGAGATTTATTTTCTACTCAAGTTTACTGTAATACTTGTAGTGAAACAATGAGGGATATTTATGAATAAAGAATTATACAACAGGAGTGGGTGCAAGGACCCCACTCCTTATCAAGCAATTAAAAATACAGAGAAAAGGTACTATCCCTTGGTATATATCTGCAGTCCATTTTCTGGAGATGTTGAAAATAATGTAATTAAGGCAAGAACTTATTCTCGCTATGCCTTGGATAGAGGAAATATTCCCATAGCACCACATCTTTTATTTCCTCAGTTTATGAGTGATGAAAGTGAGAGAAGACTTGCTATGCATTTTAATTATGTCCTTCTTGGAAAATGTGAAGAAGTCTGGGTCTTTGGTGACAACATAAGTCCTGGAATGGCAGAAGAAATAAGAGTTGCTGAGAAGAGAAAAATGAAGATTCAATATATAAGGGAGGTAGCCTAATTGAAAATATATACCTCAAACTTAATGGGAGTGGAGTCAAACTGTGTTTATCCAAATGAAGTTAATGCAGTAGATGTTAGGTCATTTGAGAAAGCCGCAAGTTTTGATCATGTAATGGCTAAGTATAAAAACTCCTACAGGTCCAATGATAATTTTATAGAGTCGGAATGTGTTCCCATGGATATAGACAACGATCATTCAGAAAATCCAGATGACTGGATTTCAGCTAATGATTTAAAAAGAATCTTTGACGGAGTTAAATTTGCCATAGTTTACAGCAGAAACCATAGAAAAGAAAAAAATGGAAAAGCTGCAAGACCAAGAATGCACATATATTTCCCAATTCCTAAGATCACAAATTTAGCTGAATATGTAGGAATAAAAGAAAGCTTGGCGGAAACCTATACTTTCTTTGATGGCAATGCCCTAGATGGAGCGAGGTTTTTCTTTGGAGTAAAGAACCCTGCTGTTGAAATAGTTAGGGGAAGGAAATATATAACTGATATTCTAAAAGATGACTTTGAAGACTTCGATAACTCTCAAGACTTAATTCAACAAGGCTCTAGAAATTCAACTATGAACCATTTTGCTGGTAGGGTTCTAATTCGATATGGAAAGACAGATGATGCAAGAGAATTATTTAATAAAAAAGCTAGTCTTTGCTCACCACCACTCCCAGATGATGAATTGGAACAAATCTGGAGGTCAGCTTGTAAGTTTTATAAAAAAGTAGCAGCAAGTGAAGATTATGTTCCACCTGAAGAATACAACGAAAGATATGAGGAATATAAGCCAGAGAAACTTACAGATATAGCAATGGCTGAAATCTTTACTAAGCACAACAAAAATAAAGCTATCTACACGATATCTCAAGGCTGGCTTTATTGGACGGGCAGGAAGTGGGAAGATTCTGAACTAAAAGTAATGAGTCTTTATATGGGGACTGCTAAAAAAGTTCTAGAAAATGCAAGCATTGAATTTAAAGAGGTCTATCAAGAATTAGCAGATGCAGAAATGATGGGAAGTAAGGAAGAAAAGGCACAAGCAAAGTTAAAAGCAAATAGTGCAAAAGCTTATCTCAATTTTGCTAAAAAAATGAACGATCATGGAAAAGTATCTGGAATATTAAAACTAGCTAAGTCCTTGTTAGAAGTTAAAAATGAGAAACTAGATGCAGATGCTTTTATTTTAAATACACCTGCTGGAGTTATTGATTTGAAAACAAGTGAAATAAAAGAGCATGACCCGTCTTACTACTGCACGAAGATGACTGCCCTAGCTCCAAGTAAGGATAATATGGATATGTGGCTATCTACTTTAAGAGATGTAACTGGTGGAGATAATGAGTTTATTAATTTCTTAAAGTATCATGCAGGGTCGACTTTAATAGGTCATGTTTATGAAGAAGCTCTCCTTATAGCTTATGGAGATGGAGGAAATGGGAAGTCTACAGTATTTAATTCAGAGGCTCATGTTCTTGGAGACTATGCAGGTAAAATCCCAGCTGAGTCTTTAACAACAAGAGCAAAGAATGTGAAGGTTGATCTTGCTGAGTTATGTGGTAAGAGATTTATTCTAGCCTCTGAAACAGAAGAGGGTCAAAGATTATCAAGCTCTATGCTAAAGCAGATAGCAAGTGTTGATGATATTTCAGCAGAAAGAAAATACTATGCACCCTTTTCATTTACGCCAACGCATTCTACTATCCTCTATACAAACCATCTACCAAAGGTGGGCTCTAATGATCGAGGAACCTGGAGAAGAATTGTGGTGGCTCCATTTTCTGTTGCCATTAAAAATCCTAAGACAGACTATATAGATAAGCTTCTAGAAAAAGCAGGTGGGGCAATTCTACAGTGGATGATTGAAGGGGCAAAAGAATATATAGATGCAGGCTTTAAATATCCAAAGTGTAGTGTTGTAGATGATGCTAAAAGCTCATATAAGGAAGAGAATGATTGGATAAACCATTTTATTTCAGATAAATGCATAAAAGGTACAAATTATAAAGAGATGAGTGCAAGGTTATACCAAGTTTATCGTGAGTGGGCTGGTTCAAATGGAGAATACATTAGGAATAATAGAGATTTTTCACGAGCCCTTATAGCAGAAGGTTATGAAAAGAAAAGGACAAATAGGGGCATTGAATGGAGCGGTATAAGCATCAATGATTTAATGGAGTCAGTAGACGACTTTTTATAAATGTATCTTAGTGTAGCATTTATAGGCTAAATAAAGATGACTATATAGAAAAAAGTTTTTCTTAATTAGTGAAAAATATATACACTAAACTACAAAAAGACATGACTATTTACACTTGATTTAACAGTAAAATGGCTTAATATAGGCGTTTTGTATGGTGTGAATGGTTATAGCCTACTTTCTTTTATATATTATTTTTATTCTCTCGTGTAAAAGGTTTATATAAAGCTACACTATACAACACTTAAAAAAATGGAGGATTTATGAATTTCTATAACTACATGATGAAAAATCACTTAAATGAAAAGTCTCCAAGAGGAGATTTAGTAAGAAATATGAAGGAAGATAGAGACTTTCCTAAAAATAAAACGGGGAAATTTAAGGGCTGGAAAAGACTGATTAAAAATTATTTAGAAAGCCAGGGTGCTTGTTATGATTGTATGATGACTTTTGAGAACGCATGGAGGGAGTATGAAAATTGCGAGAGAAAGAGATTGAATCTGCCCTTGTTAAAAGAGTAAAAGAGAATAAGGGTCTTTGTCTTAAGTTTACATCTCCTTCAATGACGGGAATACCAGACAGGATAATACTCCTACCTAAAGGTAAGATAGGATTTGTAGAAACAAAAAGACCTGGAGGAGAACCAAGACCAATCCAGAAAAAGAGAATAAGGCAATTTAAAGATTTAGGTTTTAAGGTTTATGTTCTTGATTTAAAAGAAAACATTGATGAAATAATAAAGAGGATTGGAGGTGACTAATTGGAGTACACTCCACATAAATATCAAAAATATGCTACTGAGTTTATAAAAGAAAATAAGGAATCAGCACTACTGCTGGATATGGGTCTCGGCAAGACGGTCATAAGCCTAACAGCTATAAAAGATTTACTCTTTGATTCTTTTGAAATTTCTAAAGTTCTAATAATAGCACCATTAAGAGTTGCCAGGGACACTTGGAAGGAAGAGATAGAAAAGTGGTCCCACCTTGATATCTTAAAATATTCAGTAGTCATAGGAAGTGAAAAAGAAAGAATAAAAGCATTAGAAGAACAAGCGGACATTTATCTGATAAATAGGGAAAATGTAGACTGGCTAATAAATAAAAGCGAATTACCATTTAACTACGACATGATCGTAATTGATGAACTATCATCTTTTAAATCTCATAGATCAAAGAGGTTTAAAGCCTTGATGAAAGTAAGGCCAAAGGTAAAAAGAATAGTTGGTCTTACTGGAACTCCATCATCTAACGGTCTAATGGATTTGTGGGCTGAGTTTAGACTGCTTGATATGGGAGAGAGACTTGGAAGGTTTATTGGTCAGTATAGGGAAATCTACTTCAAACCAGATAAGAGAAATGGACCAATCATATATTCCTATAAACCACTACCTTTTGCTGAAGATGCAATCTATGAAAAGATATCTGATATCACAGTTTCTATGAAAGCTGAAGATTACCTAAAAATGCCAGAGAAGATAAACAATGAAGTCTTTGTAAATCTATCATATAAAGAAAGAGATATCTACGAGACCTTAAAAAAAGACTTGGTCGTTAGTATTAAGGATAAAGATATAGATGCAGTCAATGCTGCAGCCCTTTCTAATAAGCTACTGCAAATGGCATCAGGCTCTGTTTATGATGAAGATAAAAATATGATTCATATCCACGATAGAAAGCTTGATGCTTTAGAAGATTTAATAGAGGGTGCAAATGGTAAACCTGTTCTAATAGCTTATTGGTATAAGTCAGATTTAAAAAGAATCAAAGAAAGATTTGATGTAAGAGAACTTAAAACAAGTAAGGACTTTAAAGAATGGAATCAAGGTAAGATTCCAGTTGCCATTATCCATCCAGCATCTGCTGGCCATGGACTTAACCTACAAGCTGGAGGTTCAACACTTATTTGGTTTTCTCTTACTTGGTCCTTAGAACTTTATGAGCAAACCAATGCCAGACTTTATAGGCAGGGTCAGAAAGAAACAGTTGTTATTCATCATATCTTAGCAAAAGGAACTATTGATGAAGATGTGATGAAGGCATTAGAAAATAAGAATAAAACACAAGCTGCACTTATAGATGCAGTAAAAGCAAATCTAAAATGAGTAGAAGTTATATGGATAACTTACCTCAAAAACCTATGGAGGTAAGAAATGAATGCAAAAGAATATTTAAAACAAGCTTTTTATTTAGACAAGAGAATAAACTCAAAGCTGGAGCAAGTTGAATCACTCAATGCTCTAGCAACAAAAGCTACATCGACCCTATCAGATATGCCGAGGAGTCCTAATCGAGGCTCATCTAAACTTGAAGATACCATCGTAAAGATTATAGACTTACAAGAAGAAATTAATAGGGATATAGATAAGTTGGTAGACTTGAAAAAAGAAATCGTAAGAACAATAAAAAAGATTGAAGATAAAGAACTTCAAGTGGTTTTAGAAAAAAGATATCTTTGTTTTGAATCTTGGGAGAAGATAGCAGTTGAAATGAATTACTCAATTCAACATATCTTTAGACTTCATAGTAAGGCTTTGAAAAATATAGAGATATAAAAAAATCGGGTGACGCATCAATGCATCACCCGCAAAACTTTCGTTTTCAATTCGTGTTTTTATTATAGTACTAATTTTAAAACTTATCCAGGATATCATGGTGTCCAATATCTAAAAGGAATATCAGCTCATTGTTTTCATAGAACCAAATAATGCGAATATCCATGTTAACAGAGGACTCCCATATTCCATCTGTACCTTGTATTTTCTTAGTTCTTAAAGATGGATGGGTAGGATTTTCTACGAAAAATTTAAGTTTCTTTTTCGTTTGTTTCTTTTCAGTATCAGATAGTTTTTTGTAATGTTTTTTAAAGGCTTTCGAATAAGTAATTTTATAGGACATTACTTGTCTAACTCCTCGAATAGAGAGTCGATAGAATCAAAAACAGGTTGAGTCCCATTTTTTATAGATTCTTTAATTTCTTTTACTTCAGCTTTTAAATTTTTTATGACGTGTTCTGGATAGATTGCAACTGGAACAAGTACAATTTTTCCGTTATCTTCTATGACTTCAAATTGGTCGCCTTGATTTAATTCCATAGAGTTTACTATGTCTTTTGGGATAGTAACTTGTGATTTAGCTTTTAGTTCAACTAACATAAAAAACCTCCTTAGTTAGAAATTCATACTTTCTAACTAAATTATATTTTCTTCTGAGAAAAAAGTCAAGTGGAGAGTAAAGTTGATAGAATGAGAGTAAGTAGTTGTAGTATAGTTAGAATAGCAAAAGAATAATAAAACGAGCCTTGGAGATAAAATCTTCAGGGCTTTCTTTATGGAGTGATAAAGTGCCAAGAAAACCTAAGAGACCATGTTCACATCCAGGTTGTCCTGAATTAGTTGATGGACGATTCTGTAAGAAACATGAGAAAGAATACAACAGAAACTATGAAAAATATAAACGAGATCCTAAAACTCATAAGCGTTATGGAAAAACGTGGAGAATTATTAGAAAAAGATATGTAGCAGAGCATCCACTTTGTGAGATGTGTTTAAAAGAGAATAGAATGACAAAGGTAGAGGAAGTACATCACATACTTCCTCTTTCTCGTGGTGGAACTAATAACGAAGACAATCTTATGAGTCTTTGTAAATCTTGTCACTCAAAGATTCATGCAAAGAGTGGAGATAGGTTTGGAGGATAGTTTTACGTGGGGAGGGGGAGTCGTTACCTTAAAAGCTGATTTCCATACCAACGGTGCCGCCCTCTCACGCACAAAAAAACGGGTTCAAAGGCCCTATTAAAGAAAATAATAAACATAGGAGGTGATACTATCGCTAAAGACGGAACATACAGAGGTGGAAGAAGAGTAAAAGCAGGGGGTAAACCACAGTCTGCTGCTGAAAAAATAGAAAAAGGTAAAAAAGTAGAAATACTAATGAATGATATTCCAACATTTACTCCAGAAGAAATAGATGCAGTTGATTTACCAGATGGTGCAGTTCTTGATGGAACAGATATGCCAGCACCTAGTGAATATCTATCTGCAAAGCAAAAGAATGGAATACCACTTGGTGCTGATGAAATATATAAAGAGACATGGTCTTGGTTAAAACAGAGAAACTGTGAGAACTTAGTTAATCCAAGATTATTAGAATCCTATTCTCAGGCTTTTGCAAGATACATTCAATGTGAAGAAGCAATAAGTCAATTTGGACTATTAGGCAAGCATCCTACTACTGGAGGAGTTATTGCATCTCCGTTTGTACAGATGTCTAGTCAGTTTCAAAAGACAGCAAATCTTTTATGGTATGAGATTTATGACATTGTAAAAGAAAACTGCACGGAAGTTTATGAGGACTATGGAGAGGATATGATGGAAAAATTACTAAGGCAAAGGAGGTAATAAATTTGTACCCTTCCGATGAAACAAGACGAAATCATAGATTTCTTTGTTTCTATCGTTGGGCACGAGTACATTTTCATTATTTAAAGAAAGAGAGGAAGAAAATGTTTGAAAAAGTAAATCCAAAGCATCCAGATAAAATAGCTGATTGTATAGCTGGTGCAATTGTAGATTTAGCATATAAAGAAAATGAAAATCCTAAAATAGCAGTCGAAGTTTTGCTGGGGCATGGAAATTGTCATGTAATTATTGAAACGGACTGTAACTTAAATAAAAAAGAAATTGAAACAGCAATTAATAGGATAGCTGGAGATGTAATAGCAGATATTAAATTAGTAGAACAGGATATCCACTTATCAAAGAATCAAAAAGAAAAAATAAGATGCGGAGACAATGGAATTTTTAAGGGAGTACCTACTTCAGATGAAGAAAAGGAACTATCTTTAATTGCTCGTGAAATTTATTCTAATTATTCTTATGATGGGAAATATATTCTTGATGGAGATAAACTCATCATCTGCCAGTCAAATGTATCTACAGAAATTTTAAAATCAATTTATCCCAATGCTTTCATAAATCCTCTTGGAGATTGGACTGGAGGGCTTAATGTCGATACTGGAGCTACAAATAGAAAACTCGGTTCTGACATGGGAAGAGCAGTAACGGGTGGAGGTCTTCATGGCAAAGACCTATCTAAGGCTGATGTATCAGTCAATATTTATGCTCACCTAAAGGCACAAGAGGGAAATAGAGAGATTGAATTATCCTGTGCAATCGGAGATGAAACTGTTGATGGTAGGCCATATTCTGAAATTGTAGAAATTGCTAGAAACTACATTAATTCTATTGGTGGTTTTGAGGAATTTGCAAAGTGGGGGTTAATATGATAACAACAAAGGAAATGAAATTAGTCGATATTGAAAAACTTGTGCCCTATGTAAACAATGCAAGAACTCATTCAGCAGACCAGATTAATAAACTACGATCATCAATTAGAGAGTTTGGTTTCATTAATCCTGTAATTATTGATAAAGACTATGGAGTTATTGCAGGTCACGGAAGAATTATGGCAGCGAAGGAAGAAGGTATAAAAGAAGTTCCATGTGTCTTTGCAGACCATCTAAATGAGGCACAGAAGAAAGCATATATTTTAGCTGATAATAGAATGGCTCTTGATGCTGGATGGGATGAAGAACTACTAAGAGTAGAAATTGAATCTCTGGAAGATTATGGTTTTAATGTAGAACTTACTGGTTTTTCACCAGATGAACTATCTAATATTTTTGACTTAGGAAATGATACAGAAGATGACGGTTTTGATGTAGATAAAGAATTGGAAAAACCTACTTTTTCAAAAGCTGGAGATATATGGACATTAGGTAAGCACAAACTTGTTTGTGGAGATTCTACAGATGAGACAACCTACGAGAAATTAATGGGAGAATCAAAAGCAAATCTTATCATCACAGATCCTCCATACAATGTAAACTATGAAGGAACAGCTGGAAAAATTAAAAATGACAATATGGAGCAAGGTAAATTCTATGAATTTTTACTAAGCTCCTTTTTAAATATGGAAAAGTTCCTTGTAGGTGATGGTTCGATATATGTTTTCCATGCTGATACAGAAGGACTTAACTTCAGAAAGGCATTTCAAGATGCTGGATTTTATTTATCTGGTACTTGTATTTGGAAAAAACAGTCCCTTGTACTTGGAAGAAGTCCATATCAATGGCAACATGAGCCAATTCTTTATGGTTGGAAGAAAAAGGGAAAACACAACTGGTACACAGGAAGAAAAGAGTCTACCATTTGGGAATTTGATAAACCAAGAAAAAATGGCGACCACCCTACTATGAAACCTATTCCACTTTTATCTTATCCAATTAAAAATTCATCAATGACAAACTCCATTGTACTCGATCCATTTGGTGGAAGTGGAAGCACACTAATAGCTTGTGAACAAACGGATAGGATTTGTAGGATGATAGAACTTGATGAAAAATTTGTAGATGTCATTGTAAATAGATTTATTGAATTAGTTGGCAGTGATAAAGATGTAAGACTTTTAAGAAATGGAAAAGAATACAAATACTCCGAGGTAGTAAAAGATGAATAAAGAACTAAGATTAGGTTCACTATTTGACGGCAGTGGAGGATTCCCCTTGGCTGCTATTTTTTGTGGAATAGAACCTATATGGTCATCTGAAGTTGAGCCTTTTCCAATAAGAGTTACCCAGAAAAACCTACCTCAAGTTAAACATTTAGGAGATATCAAAGATATTGACGGGACTGAAATCGAACCTGTCGATATCATTTCATTCGGTAGTCCTTGCCAAGATTTATCTATTGCTGGTAAAAGGGCAGGACTTGAAGGAGAAAAATCTAACCTTTTTTATGAGGCAATAAGAGTTATAAAAGAAATGAGGTGTAAAAGTAATGGTAAGTATCCTAGATACCTACTATGGGAAAATGTGCCAGGAGCCTTCTCATCAAACAAAGGAGAAGACTTTAGATGCGTCCTTGAAGAAATTACAAGAATTAAAAATTCCGCAGTTAAACTTTCTCGACCATCGAAATGGCAAAGTGCAGGAGAAATCCTGGGAGACGATTTTTCCCTTGCATGGAGAGTCCTTGATGCTAAATATTTCGGAGTGCCCCAACGAAGAAGACGAATCTTCCTTGTCGCAGATCTTGATGGAGGAAGTTCCAGAGAAATATTATTTGAGCAAAAAAGCTTGTCAGGGGATACTTCAGAGGGCTGCGAGAAAGGAAAAAGAAATACCAGAGCCATTAAAGAAAGCTTTAATAAAACAATCTGTTTAAATGACCAAGGTGGAGAAAGAATGGATATATCTGAGGATTTATCTGGAACACTAAGAGCAAAGGCAGGTAATCCTCCTCTTTTATATGATATAAGACAAACTTCTGAAAATACAAAAAATGAAAGACATAATATTTATGAGTGTGACGTTTCAAGAACTATAGATACATCTGGAAATACTCCTACTAGAAATCAAGGTGGAGTTGCAATAGTAGAAGACATCTACACCATGAGCAAGAATTCTCATTTTACAAAAGCAGACAAGAATATATCGCCTTCTTTAGTTGCTACTGATTATAAAGATCCACCTCTTGTTAATCAGAAACTTGTAAGAAGATTAACACCAAAAGAATGTGGAAGATTACAAGGATTTCCAGATTACTGGTGTGATGACTTAGGAATAGAAAATTCAACGGATGAAGATGTATCCTTTTGGAGAGAGGTTTTTGATAAGGATGCTGAAATAAAAGGTCTTAAAAAGAAGAAAACAGATAAGCAAATATTAAAATGGCTTAAAAATCCTCATACAGATTCAGCAGAATATAAAATGTGGGGCAATGGGATTGCTCTTCCATGCGCAATATATATCTTTAAAAGCCTTGTAAATACAGCAAATAAGACTTGATATAAATCAGCATTTGAGCAATATATGTATGTAAGAGGTGATTAGATGATTTCAAAGGAAATGATTAAAACTTTAAAAGAAGTATATCCAGATGGAACAAGAATTAAATTAATTAAGATGGATGATATACAAGCACCACCAAAAGGAACTCTAGGTACAGTTTATGGAGTGGATTCTATTGGATCAATCCTAGTAAAATGGGATAATGGTTCAACATTAAATGTGATTTTCAAGGAAGATATTATAGAAAAAATATCGGATAAAGATTGAAAAATAGCTGTTATTTAAGCGAAAATTACTTGACTTATCTTCGATAGTACGGGAATATGTACATAACAAAAAGAGATAAGGAGATAAAGAAAATGAAAAAAATAGACATTTTAGAAAACCTTGAAACAAACGAAGATTTCCAAGAAAACAAAATCAACTACAGCTTTTATTGGGCCTACGAAAAAGCTAAAAGAGCAGGACTTGAAAGACTAGACTTTGAAGAATTAGGATTTGAAAAAGACTACCTAGAAATTATAGAAAACCTTGAGAGATTTGAAATTAAAGAATTTACAATTTCAGACCAATCCACAGCACTTATGAATGAATTACAAGCACTCAAAAATAAAGGATATTTCATAGTCGACTTAATCGAACAAGAAACAGGAAGAACAAACTGGAATTTTGAAACAAAAGAAGACGAAAAAGAAATAAAGCCAGCTTTACTTCTAAGAAAGATTCAAAAATAAAAGAGAGTTACCATGAAAAAAGATATCCTAGAAAGATTAGAAACAGAAGTCAAAGCCTGCAAAAGATACGCTGAAAATTCAATAAAAAAATCAAGAGAAGGAAATATTGGATCAGCAATTAACCTTTTAGACATAGCAGGAGCAGCAAAGAAATGTGCAGACCAACTTCATGAAGAACTTTGGAAAGAGTCACAAGGAAACCTAAACGAAGAAGAATTTGAACTTTTTGCAGAATCAGAAACATTAGATAGAGAACTTAAGAAAGCTTACAAAGAATTAAACATAGCAAGACAAAGATAAAAATAAAGGAAATGAGCCAAGGCTCTTTTTCTCGTAGTGAACTAGCTAAGACTAGTATTTTTTATGCTCATTTTTAGAGGAAGGAGGTCAAATGAAATATAAACCAAGTAAATTTATGATAGAAACTTCTCATTATGATAAAAACAAGGCAGATTATGCTGTTACATTTATAGAATGTCTTAAACACACAAAAGGTAGATGGGCAGGAAAAGACTTCAAGCTTATTGAATGGCAAGAAGAAATCATCAGAGACTTATTTGGTATTGTAAAAGATACGGGGTATAGACAATTCAATACAGCCTATATTGAAATTCCAAAGAAGATGGGTAAATCTGAACTTGCAGCTGCTGTAGCACTCCTCCTTACTTGTGGTGATGGGGAAGAAAGAGCAGAAGTTTATGGATGTGCTGCTGATAGACAGCAAGCAACTATAGTTTTTGATGTTGCAGCTGATATGGTAAGAATGTCTCCAGCCCTTTCTAAAAGAGTAAAGATTCTAGCATCTCAAAAGAGAATGATATATAAGCCTACGAATTCTTTTTACCAAGTCCTATCTGCAGAGGCTTATTCTAAACACGGATTTAATATTCATGGTGTGGTCTTTGACGAACTTCATACCCAACCTAATAGAAAGTTATTTGATGTCATGACCAAAGGGTCTGGCGATGCGAGAACTCAGCCTTTATATTTTCTTATAACAACTGCAGGAACAGATACGAAATCAATCTGCTACGAAACACATCAAAAGGCAGTGGACATACTTGAAGGCAGAAAAACTGATCCAACTTTTTATCCTGTAATTTATGGAGCAGGTAGAGAAGATGATTGGACAGATGAAAAAGTATGGCATAAGGCAAATCCGTCTCTTGGAATTACAGTTCCAATAGAAAAAGTAAGACAAGCCTGTGAATCAGCTAAGCAAAATCCAACTGAAGAGAACGCCTTTAGACAGTTAAGATTAAATCAGTGGGTCAAACAAGCAATTAGGTGGATGCCTATGGAAAAATGGGACTTATGTAATTTTGCTGTTAATGAAGATGAACTAAAGGGCAGAGTTTGTTATGGAGGTCTTGACCTATCATCGACAACAGATATTACAGCCTTTGTTTTAGTCTTTCCTCCATTAGATGAAGAAGATAAATATCAGATATTACCCTACTTTTGGTTGCCAGAAGATAATCTTGACCTTAGAGTAAAAAGAGACCATGTAAACTATGACCTATGGAAAAAACAAGGCTACATTCAGACAACAGAAGGAAATGTAGTACACTATGGTTTCATAGAAAAATTTATCGAAAACTTAGGTGAGATATATAACATTAGAGAAATTGCCTTTGATAGATGGGGAGCAGTTCAGATGGTTCAAAACTTAGAATGGATGGGTTTTACAGTAGTTCCCTTTGGTCAAGGATTTAAAGATATGTCTCCACCAACAAAAGAATTAATGAAACTAACACTCGAAAGAAAAATAGCCCATGGAGGTAATCAAGTTCTAAGATGGATGATGGATAATATCTTTATACGAACAGACCCTGCTGGAAACATTAAGGCAGATAAGGAAAAATCTACAGAAAAGATAGATGGAGTAATTGCTACAATCATGGCACTTGATAGGGCTATAAGATGTGGCAATGATACAAGTGAATCTGTTTATGATGATAGGGGGTTAATAGTATTCTGAATTTGGTATAATAACAATAGGAGGATTTTATGAAAAGGCTAAATACTCCTTTTGGAGAAGTATCTATAAAAATCAACAACAAAGAAATAAGCTACGAATATAAAAAGTGTGCTAATGATAGGACTTGTCCTAATTTATTAGGTAGGTACTTAATAGAAATAATATCTAAACCAACATGTGAAGAATATAGCATTTCCTGTGAAATTACAAAAAATCAATCCTTAAAATCTGAAATAGAAACTGGGGAGATGCTAGAATGTATAAGTTTTTATGGGGAAGAAAGGATAAAGCTATCCATTGGAGCCTATGGGGAAAGTTGGGGATATATAGGAAGTAGGCTAATGGAAACAAGTAATGATTACGATATAGAGTATAAACTTAATGGTCTATCTTATTTGGTATTAAAAGAAACTAAAACAGATAAATATTACTTTGCAATCTCATGGATTGATGATGTAGGGTACGAGGATCCTACAAATAATGATGACCATGATAGGGATGTAGAGACTTGGTATGGCTCAGATCCTATTTTGTTAATATGAATTACCAGCATCTACAAAAGTAGGTGCTTTTTTAATGACTAAATTAAGGAGGTGGTAATATAAACATTTTAAATTTAATATTCAAGTCGAGAGACAAGCCTAAAGACGGGGAGAGGATATCTTCATCGTCTTTTTTAATTGGGAGAACAACAGCAGGTAGGAATGTCAACGAATTTACTGCTATGCAGATGACGGCAGTTTATTCATGTGTGAGAGTTCTTGCTGAAACCTTAGCTGGACTTCCTCTTCATTTATATAAAAGGGGAGATTCAAACTCAAAAGAAAAAGCTAAAGACCACGTCATATATTTTCTTTTACACGATGAGCCAAATACTGAAATGACTTCATTTGTATTTAGAGAAACACTAATGACACATCTTTTATTGTGGGGTAATGCCTATGCTCAGATAATTCGTAATGGAAGAAATGAGGTTATTGGACTTTATCCCTTAATGCCAAACAAGATGACTGTAATGAGAAGTGAAGATGGAGAAATCTTTTATAAATACAATCATAAATCAGAAGAAGTTTATCTTTTAAAAGAAGATGTCCTTCATATTCCAGGACTTGGTTTTGATGGACTTATTGGCTACTCACCAATTACCATGGCTAAAAATGCTATAGGCATGGCTTTGGCTTGTGAAGATTATGGTGCATCTTTCTTCCAAAATGGAGCACAACCAGGTGGAGTTTTAGAACATCCAGGAATTATTAAAGACCCAGAAAGAGTTAGAGCGTCATGGAATGCTGCCTTTCAAGGCCCTAAAAACGCCAACAAAGTGGCTGTACTTGAAGAAGGAATGAAATATCAACCCATAGCTATAGCACCAAGTGAGGCCCAGTTTTTGGAAACAAGAAAGTTTCAGTTAAATGAGATAGCAAGAATTTTTAGAATACCACCTCATATGATTGGAGACTTGGAGAGGTCGTCATTTTCAAATATAGAACAGCAGTCACTTGAATTTGTTAAATACACTCTTGATCCTTGGATTGTTCGTTGGGAGCAATCACTAGAAAGAGCGCTACTAACTAAGAAAGAAAAAGAGTCCTACTTTATTAAATTCAACCTTGATGGACTTCTAAGAGGAGACTATGAATCAAGGATGAATGGATATGCTGTAGGAAGACAGAATGGGTGGATGAGTGCAAATGACATAAGAGAGTTAGAAAACCTAGATAGGATATCAGCTGAAGAAGGTGGAGACCTATATCTTGTAAATGGAAATATGCTACCACTTGATAAGGCAGGTAGTTTTTATCAGCAGAAAGGAGAAGAGATAAGTCCTAATGAAGAACAATAAAATATTTTGGAACTGGAAAAAGGATTCAAATGAACTTTATATAGATGGAGTTATTGCAGAAGAGTCTTGGTTTGATGATGAAATCACACCAAGGCTCTTTTTTGAGGAATTAAAAAACAAAAGTGGAGATATAACTGTGTGGATTAACTCCCCTGGTGGTGATTGCATAGCTGCATCAAGAATTTACACCATGCTTTTAGAGCACAAGGGAAATGTGACCATTAAGATTGATGGACTTGCAGCATCAGCAGCATCGGTTATTGCCATGGCAGGAACTGAAGTTTTGATGAGTCCTACTTCATTAATGATGATTCATAACCCCTTAACTGTAGCCATTGGTGACTCAAAAGAAATGCAAAAAGCCATAGATATGTTAAAGGAAGTCAAGGAATCAATCATCAATGCCTATGAGATTAAGACAGGTTTATCCAGAGAAGAAATTTCTAATCTAATGGATGGAGAGACTTGGTTTGATGAGAATAAGGCCATCGAGATGGGTTTTTGTGATGGAACTCTCACTGACAAAAGAAAAGATGAAAAAGCTATAAACATGGTCTTTTCAAGGCGAGCAGTTACAAATTCGCTCTTAACAAAGATAAATAAAGAAGTGAAAACTCACTCAATGAGTGAGGTCGAAGGCAGATTAAACAAAATTAAAAATACTTGGAGGTAAAGATATGAACTTAAAAGAACTAATGGAAAAGAGAACTAGAGCTTGGGATGAGGCAAAAGCATTTGCTGAATCTAAGAAAGATGAAAATGGTCTAATGTCTGATGAAGACTTTAAAACATATGAAAAGATGGAAAAAACTATCGAGAATTACACTCGTGAAATTGAAAGAAAGAAGAGGGAAGAAGAAATGGATAAATCCTTAGAAAAACCTACTACTCAAGCACTAACAAATGAACCTGCTACATTTAATGAAGAAGAAAAGCCAATGAGAGCAAGAAATGTCTATAAGAAATCTATGATGAAGGCATTAAGAACTAACTTTAGAGATATTTCCAATGAATTAAAAGTAGGCACAGATGAAAGTGGTGGATATTTAGTTCCAGAAGAAATGGAAACAGATATCGTAAATGGTCTTGAAGATGAAAATATTGTAAGAAAATTAGCTACAAAAGTTCAAACTTCCGGACTTCATAAAATCAATATTGCAGCTACAAAGCCAGCAGCCCTATGGGTTGAAGAGGGTGGCCAACTTACCTTTGGCGATGGCAAATTCGATCAAGTATCTCTTGATGCGCATAAACTCCATGTTGGTATTAAGGTTACTGAAGAACTACTCTATGATGCAGCCTTTAATTTAGGAAAATACATCACTGAAGAATTTACTAGAGCACTAGCAAATGCTGAAGAGGATGCTTTCTTAAATGGTGATGGAGTAAATAAGCCTACAGGAATTTTTGACTCTAAAAAGGGTGGAGAACTTGGTGTGACAACAAAGGCCCAAACAATTACTGCAGATGAACTAATTGATTTAGTTTACTCTCTAGATAGACCATATAGAAAGAAAGCAGCGTTCATTTTAAATGATGCAACAGTTGCTCAGATTAGAAAACTTAAAGATGTTAATGGTGCATATATTTGGCAACCTTCAATTAAAGATGGAGAACCAGATAGACTTTTAGGATATCCTGCCTACACATCAGCTTTTGCTCCAAAAGCTGAGAAAGGAAAACTCGCAGTTGCCTTTGGTGATTTTTCTTATTACAAGATTGGAGATAGAGGAAATAGGTCTTTCCAAGACTTAAAGGAACTGTTTGCAGGCAATGGCATGGTTGGTTTCTTAGGTAAAGAGAGAGTAGATGGAATCTTAGTTTTAAGAGATGCAGTTAAACTTTTAAAAATCGGTGCTACTGCCTAAGGAGTAAATTATGATTACTCTTGAGGAGGCAAAGTCCTATTTAAGGGTGGATTTTGATGATGAGGATGAGATGATTGAATCTCTCATCCAATCATCAATCAAGCACTCCATGGATGTGGCTAGAGTTGACAGTGAAGAGGAACTTTCTAAAAATTCAAATGGAAAGATAGCAGTGCTATATATGACTGCTTATCTTTATGAACATCGAGAAGAGGCAGATTATTCTGAATTAAACTTAACCCTAAGGGCTTTATTATTTGGAATGAGAAAGGCTGAATTCTAATGAGGGTATCTGATTTAAATAGAAAAATAATCTTTCAAAATAAAAATGTTGAGGTAGATGAAATTGGTAACCATAAATCAGTATGGACATACTATCTAGAAACTTCAGCCTATATATCTTTTCAAGGAAAAGGAGAAGAAGTTTTTCTTGGAATGGAAGTAGATAGGTCAGATATTTCTTTTACTGTAAGATTTCAAAATAGGTTGAAGAATATTAATACTTCAGAGTACAGAATTCTATTTGATGATGAAAAATACAATATCATCTCAATTGACTTTATGAACTACAAAAATAGACTTATAAAGTTTAGGTGTAGGAAGGTGAGTAGGTGAATGTAAAAATTGAAAACTTAGCCAGTGAAATTATGAAAGGCTTAGAAGAATATTCTGATATGGCAACAGATGAAGTCAAAAAGGAAGTTAAAAAAACTGGTAGTAATATTAGAAAAGACATACAAGAAAATGCACCTGTAGGAGAAACAAAGAAATATTCTAAATCTTGGTCAGTAAAAACTATGAAAGAAACTTCAAACTCAATAGAGCTCGTAGTTCACTCAAGGAATAGATATCAACTGGCTCATTTACTAGAGAAAGGTCACGTCCTTAGACAGGGTGGAAGAGTGTCTGCTAAGCCACACATTGGACCAGCTGAAGAGAAAGGGGCCAGAGAATTGGAAGAAAATATAATGAGGAAGTTAATAGAATGAATAAGTTAATGGAAATAATTAATGAGATAGGACTTCCATTTGCCTATTCACACTTTGCTGAGGGAGAAAGTCCAAATCCACCATTTATGGTTTATCTATTTTCCAAGAATAAACACTTTGGTGCAGATGGAGTAGTTTTCTATAAAAATACTCAGATAGACTTAGAACTTTATACTGATAAGAAAGATTTAAAACTAGAAGAAAAGATAGAAGAGATACTTGATAGAGAAAAAATCTATTATGAAAAATCTGAAGTTTGGATTGAATCAGAAAGACTCTATGAAGTTTTATATGAATTCACACTTAATTTAAAAATTACGGAGGTAAATAATGGCTAATAAAGTTAAATTTAATATTTGTAACGTACACTACGCTCTCTTTGATAAAGCCGAAGAGGGCGTGATTAAATATAAGACACCAGTACCAATGCCTGGTGCTGTTTCAATTTCACTAGATCCAAATGGAGAGCCAGAAAGCTTTTATGCTGATGGAATTGAATACTACACTATTTCAAACAACATGGGATATGACGGAGATTTAGAAATCGCTCTTATTCCAGAATCTTTTAGGACTGATGTTTTGATGGAAAAATCAGATTCAAATAAAGTTTTAATTGAGTCCTCAAATTCTGAAACTGCAAATTTTGCACTTCTATTTGAGTTTGATGGTGACCAAAAGAAAATCCGTCACGTAATGTATAACTGCTCGGCAGCAAGACCTACTCTCGAAGGAGAAACTAATGAGGAATCAAGAGAAGTTCAACCAGAAACCTTATCTATCCAAGCAAGACCACTTCCAAATGGAAATGTAAAGGCTAGGACAAGTGATGAGACAACTAAGGAAATTTATGATGGTTGGTATAAATCAGTTTATCTACCAATAGAAACATCATCTTCTACAACAAGGACAACAGGAGGTAATAGATAATGGCATTAACAAAAACTATAAAAATAGATGGAAAAGATGTTATATTTCGTGCATCGGCAGCTATTCCAAGAATATATAGATTAAAGTTTGGTCGAGATATCTTTAAAGACTTGGTGGAACTAGAAAAGTCCATGAAGAAAAATGATAAAGATAAATCCAATCTTGATATAGGCTCTCTTGAGTTATTTGAAAATATAGCCTATGTAATGGCTAAGCATGGAGATAAAACTGTGCCAGATAGCCCAGAAGAATGGTTGGATAATTTCTCAACCTTTTCAATTTATCAAATTCTACCTCAGCTAATTGAGTTGTGGGGACTTAATATAAAATCGGAAGAAGTTCCTAAAAAAAAGTAAGACAAACAGAACGACCAATGACTACACCCTTGTTTCTATTAAGGGCTGTTGAATTAGGTCTTTCTGTTTCTGATTTATCCCTATTAACAATTGGACTTGTAAATGATATGTTCACAGAAAAGAATAACGATGAATATAAGTACAAAGAAGTAGCCACACAAGAAGACTTTGATAAGTTCTAATTTAAAACCTTGAGTAGACATGGTATAATAAGGGTAATATATAAAATATAAATTTGAATTTCTATAGGAGCAAGGTTCATGGATAAAATTGTTTCAAAAATTGTTGCTTTGGGAGTTCCTGGATTAGTGCTATTGTTAGCTATAGGAGCAACTGGATATGTGGGAGCGGCATCAATCACAACAGCCCTGTGCGCAATTGGCCCTTTTGGTATGATAGGAGGAATAGCAACATTAGGATTAATTGGACTAATATCTCAAGCTATTTCTGAATATGGATTTGAAAAGATATTTGTTCAAGTAGTTAAAGAATTAGTAAAAAAAGGTGAAACTAAGGAATCTATATTGTTAAAAATAAATTCGTATAAGATTTCTAAATCTTTAAAACTGAAATTAAAAGATATACTTGAGGAAAATTGGAACGATGAATTAAATTTTCGTGAGGGAGGTACTTTGTAATGGATAAGAAAGAAAAAAAGTCAAGAAAAGAGAAGTTAAGCGAATATGTTAATTTAGGTAATGGTAGATTTAAGGACCATGAAATTGAAAATTTAGAGTATCTGGTTAAAAATAGAGAAAAGCTTGATGGAACGACTAAGACATATAGATCATCTTATAAATCCTTTGATTCGGAAGACACATATCGTGTGAATGAAGAAGATACATATACTTTTCATTCTGATGAGAATGGTATTCGTATTGATAGAGACTTCCAAAGACATTGGGATGACGGTCAAAATGATACTGAGAAAAATAGTTTTGAAACAGCAAGAGACATACTAACTTTTGCATCAAAATTATTCAGAAAATAAAATAGTTTAAAGAAAATTCAAAAAGCACTTACAAAATAGTAGGTGCTTTTTTCATGTCCATTTTTAGGAAGGAGGCGGTCAAGTGGCAAATAGAATAAAAGGAATAACTGTTGAGATTGGTGGAGATACTACCAAACTTCAAACTGCATTAAAACAAGTTAATACGGAGATTAAACATACTCAGTCTGAACTTCGTGATGTCAATAAACTTCTAAAACTTGACCCCGGAAATACTGAACTTATCTCACAAAAGCATAAGCTATTAGGACAGACCTTAGAAGAAACAAAGAACAAATTAACCTCTTTAAAAGATGCACAGAAACAAGTTGAACAGGCTCTTGCAGAAGGTAAGATCTCCCAAGAACAATATGATGCCCTTAAACGTGAGATTATTGAAACAGAACAAGCCCTTAAATCTCTAGAAAGGCAAGGGGCAACAACTAATCAGACCCTACAAAATATTGCAGCTACTGGAGAAAAGTGGCAAAATACTGGCCAGAACATTGAAAATGTCGGTAAAAATATTATGCCAGTATCTCTTGCAGTAGCAGGCCTTGGGGTAGCGGCAGTAAAGACTGCATCGGATTTTGACTCTGGTATGGCAAAGGTAAAAGCAGTGTCTGGTGCAACAGGATCCGACTTTGATGCCCTAAGGGAAAAGGCTCGTGAAATGGGAGCCAAGACAAAGTTCTCAGCATCTGAAGCGGCAGAGGCTATGAATTACATGGCCATGGCTGGCTGGAAAAGTAAGGACATGATTGGTGGTATTGAAGGAATTATGAATCTTGCTGCGGCAAGTGGTGAGGATTTAGCAACCACTTCAGATATTGTTACAGATGCCCTTACGGCCTTTGGTTTAAAAGCTGAAGACTCTTCTCACTTTGCTGATGTTCTTGCAGCTGCATCATCCAACGCCAATACCAATGTTTCATTAATGGGTGAGACCTTTAAATATGCTGCACCTATTGCTGCCGCTCTTGGATATTCAGTTGAAGATACTGCAGTAGCTATAGGTTTAATGGCAAACTCAGGAATAAAGGGTTCACAAGCAGGTACAGCTTTAAGGGCTGGACTAACTAGACTCGCATCACCAACTAAAGAAGTTATGAATGGAATGTCCATGCTAGGCTTATCAATTGAGGATGTACAGGGTCTTTCTCTTGATGAAACTCTAAGAATATTTAGAGACTCTTTTGCTAATTTAGATGGAACTCAACAGGCACAGGCAGCATCGATGATATTTGGTAAAAATGCCATGTCTGGAATGTTGGCAATTATAAATGCCAGTGAGAAAGACTATAACAGTTTGAGTGATGCCATATATAAGGCAGATGGAACAGCAGAAAAAATGGCAACTACTATGCAGGATAACCTAGGAGGTCAATTAAAGATTCTACAATCTGCCTTAGAAGAATTAGCTATATCCTTTGGAGAACTATTGATGCCTACTGTAAGAAAAGTAGTAGATATATTAACAAAACTGGTAAATGGACTTAATACACTTCCTGGTCCAGTAAAAGGTATTATTGCAGGTATTGGTCTTTTTATAGCTGCTCTTGGTCCTGTACTTATGATTGTAGGAAAACTTATCTGGTCAATAGGAACTATTATGACTAAAGGACCTCTAATTGTTGGAGGAATAACTAAGATAGTTGGAATCTTTACAGGTACACTTATTCCAGCAATCACTGCAGTAGTATCAACCATAGGTATTGTTCCTATTGCTATTGGTGCAGTAATAGCTGGACTTGTTCTTTTATGGAAGAAGTGTGACTGGTTTAGAGAAGGTGTCATCTCCATATGGGAAACTATTAAGGAATCAACTGTTGCTATTTGGAATGGAATAAAAGAATTCTTCGTAAACCTTTGGCAAGGAATATCAGAATCTTGGACAAAATCGTGGACTGAGATTACTACTTTCTTATCAGAATTCTGGTCTGGATTTATTGAAGGAGTTAAGACAACTTGGAAAGGAATCATGGACTTCTTTGCCAATCTATGGAATGGACTTGTTGAAGGATGGAACAGTACATGGACAGCTATAACAACTTTTCTAACTGAATCTTGGAATACCTTTATTGAGGGAGCCAAGAGTCTATGGCAAAGTTTGGGAGAATTTTTTACAAGCCTATGGACAGGAATTCAAACTACATTTACCAATATATGGACAGCTATCTCAACTAAAACCACAGAAGTATTTACAGCAATTGGAGAATTTATAAAAACTACTTGGGAAGGTATAAAGACTTTAATTTCAACTGTTCTTGATGCTATTAAGGTAAAAGCAGAGACCATTTGGAATGGGATAAAAGGTTTCTTAACCACTGTAATTACAGCTATTGGAACATTTATGTCCACATCCTGGAACAATATAAAAGTAGTAATTCAAACCGTTTTAAATGCTATTAAATCTATAGTGATGAATGTTTGGAATGCTATCAAGTCCTTCATATCTGGAGTTTTAAATGGAATTAGGTCATTAGTATCTAATATTTGGAATGGCATCAAATCTACTATTTCATCAACAGTGAATTCTGCAAAATCAGCAGTCACATCTGCCTTTAATTCGATGAAGTCAGCTATTTCTTCTAGTATGTCGAATATTTTATCTAGCATTAGAAATGGATTTAATAATGCAGTTAACTTTATTAGAAATCTAGCATCACAAGCCTACACATGGGGAGCCGATATGATTAATGGAATTGCTAGAGGGATTTCAAATGCAATAGGTAATGTAATATCTGCTGTATCTAATGTTGCATCAACCATTAGGTCTTACTTGCATTTCTCTGTACCAGATGTTGGTCCACTTACTGACTACGAATCATGGATGCCAGACTTTATGGAAGGATTATCTAATGGAATTGAAAAGAGTAGGAGATTAGTTCAATCTTCTATGAAGAATGTAGCAAGCGATATGGTTTTAAATCCAAATATATCAACTGTTAGTATGGGTGGATATGATAAAGAATCTGCTGTAAATGGAGTTGATATAGGAAGACAAATATCTGATGCACTTGCAAACATCAATTTAAAATCAGAAAATACTGGAGATATAGTTATACCAGTCTATCTTGGAGGCACACTCCTTGATGAAGTTATTGTTAATGCATCTATGCGCAAGAATTTAAGAAGTGGAGGTAGGTAATGAAATATCAATCATATTTAATTATTGAAGGAGTAGACCTGCCACTACCAAATACTTATGATTTGGAGTTTAGAGATATAGAGGCAGATACTGGAGGAGAGACAGAGGCAGGGACTATTCAGAGAGATATAGTTAGAAATAAAGTAGCGAGTATATCTGTAAGTTTTTCATGTAGTCCTAAGCTTGTAAAGACATTGAGTGGTCTTGCTAATAAGTCTAATCTTAAAGTTAAATACTTAGATACAGAAACACTAGAACTAAAAGAGTCACAAATGTATATAGACAAGTTTCAAGTCAAACTAATAAAAGATACTTCTTATAAGGGATTGTGGGAAGTATCTTTTTCATTGGAGGAATACTAATGTATCCAACAAGTAATGAATATAAGATAGTCATAAAAAAGAACTCTCGTAAATTTTACTGGACGGGAAATATCATCTTAAAAGATGAAACAATCATTCCATTTACCAATAAAGATATTCTTAAAGGGTCTGGATACATTCATCGTTCATGCTCTGGATCTTCTGAACTTGAAATAGGTACAGTTTATGCTGGAGAGTTTGGAATTAGCCTTTTTTCAAATATAGATAGGTATTCTTTAGAGGATTCAAAGCTAGAACTTTTTTACCATCAAGAATTAGAAAGCAAAAAGATAGAAACCATACCAATGGGAATCTTTGATGTCACTGAGGCAAATAGGTCTAAGAAAATTTTAGAACTAAAAGGCTATGATTATATGCTTAGATTTGATAAGAATTTCCCAGTAACAGATACCTTTGGTACAGCTTTTGAATTACTTACATTATCTTGTGAGAAGTGCAAGGTAGAACTAGGTATGACAGAAGATGAGGTAAAAGCTTTTGTAAATGGAGAGGAAGTTCTGGCAATTTATCAAGACCATGATATAGAAACTTATAGGGATTTTATTCACTATATAGCATCGACTCTTGGTGCTTTTGCTGGTGTGTCTCGTGATGGTAAGTTGGTTTTAAAGAAGTATGCAGAAAGCATATCAACTGAAATTAAAACAAGAGAAAGATTTTCTTCATCAATATCAGATTTTAAGACAAGATATACAGCCATCAACTCAACAAATGCAAAGTCTAAAATTGCTGAATACTACTCTTTAGAAAATGATGATGGATTAACTATGAACCTTGGAATAAATCCTTTAATGCAATTAGGACTTCCAGAAAAAAGAAAAAGAATGTGTGAGGCTCTTCTTACTGAAATTTGCAAAATTCATCACACACCTTTTGATATGGTAACAATAGGGGACCCAAGTCTTGATGTAGGAGACAGAATAGCTATTTCTTACGAAGAAGAAAAGATTGAAGGACTTATTACTGACATTGAATACAAGATAAATGGTAAGCACAGAATTCTAGGAGTTGGAAAGAATCCATACTTATCTAAGGCTAAAAGTAAGAATGATAAGAATATAGTAGGACTGTTAAACCAGATTGAATCTGAAAAATTAGTAGTTCATGCCTATTCTAATTACTCTGCCTTTAGTCTTTCTACAACAGATACACCAATAATTCGTATAGAATTTGCCTCCAATAAAGAAACGGAGGCAATTTTTAATGCCTCCATCTTGTTAAATATAATTTGTGATACTGAAGAAAAAACGAGAAAGATATCCAGAAAGTTCAAGAAACAAGTAGAGGTTTTAAATAATGATGGAAAATCCTATGATCCTCCAAAGTATGAAGAAAAAGAAGAAGTAGAGGAACTAGACTTTCTTGAAAACATAGAAATACCAACAAGGCTAATTGTTACTTATGTTTTTAATGATACGAAAATAGAACACCACATTCCAAAAGAAACTTACCTAAGTGGTGACCACATTCTAAATCTTTTCTATCCACTAACTAAACTACAGGAAAAGACTATGAACAATTTCTCGGTATTAATTAGGCTTGAATCAGGTAAGGCTATGATTGGAAAAGATAACGCTTTAGCAGCCATCTCTGGTCAGTCGCTTGGTTCTACAGCATCATGGGATGGAAAGATAAAGATTGATGAATCTTGGAAGAGAATAGAACTTAGTCATTCATTCTTGCTTAGGAAACTTAAAGCAGACTACAAAGTAGAAAGACAAATACCAACACCGATTATATTTAATGAAAAGGTAGGAAGATTTAAATATCAAGGATTGATGCTTGGAAAATATAAAGAAGAAATTACTACAGAATTTAAAGATAAGGAGGAAGAAAATGCTCAAGGGTAAATCAGTCATTGAACTAACTGATGTGAGGACAAATAGGAAGGAGATATATGAAGATGAAAACTTAATAACGAATGCAGTTCCAGATTTATTAAGACTCAATCCTATGGGGTTAATGTACCCTATGGGTGATTCGAGAATTACTCAATATGAAAAAGAAATATTTCCTATAGCAACTAAATGTTATGGTGGAATCCTTTTATTTGAGGATAAACTAGAGGAAGATCCAAATAAAATATTTGCTCCTTCTGATAATCAAATCATAGGCTATGCATCCAATGATGTAAATTCAACAGATGCACCAAGAAGAGGTTCAGCTAATCTTAATGAATCAACCCCTCTTGAAAATGGATACAAGTTTGTCTGGGACTTTTCTACATCACAGGCAAACGGAAGAATCTCTTCATTGGCATTAACACATTATAGAGGAGGGAAACATTTTTATGGAGACACTCATGGTAAAGATCCCTTCTTATTATTAAATAAAATTAGCTTATGGAAAAACAGAGAAGTCTCGGACGCATATAACGGATGTGTTGAAATAGATGTTGAAAACAACACCTTGGTTTCAATATGGCCTTTAGACAACAAATCAATAGAATTAGTAAAACTTAAGGAACCATTTACGAGTATAGGTTTAAATGATCCAATTTACACTAAAGGATATAAAAATGAGGAAAGGATAACAATTGATGTATCAGAGTTTTTTAGTAAACTGAGTACTTGGAACGAATGTTGTTTTTATGACGGAGAAGATGGAAATTGGTATGGCTTTGGAACTTACAGAGATAAGCTAATAAGAATAAAAATAAATAAAAATGATTACTCAACGAAAATAGATGAGTGGGCATTAAATGAAATAAGATTAGGTAAATTAGGAAGTTACTATGAAAAAAATAGAAGTTACTGTCATAGATGTGTATATAGCTGTATTAAAGATGGTTACCTATATTCGATAAATTCATATAGTGCGGATAAAATCTATAAAATTAATATCAATAATCCTGTAGATATTTCTGTTATAGAATTAGGTAAAGAAGTTAGGACTTCGAAATATGGGGGAGAATACTGTTACCTATATAAGTGGGGAGACTATATATTAGGTTATGAATTTGCAATTGATAAAAAAGACCAAGTCATAGTAAACAGTGTTTCTGATTATAACGGTGAGGGAATACCAAACTTAATGATGGATCCAAAGACAATCGGACCATTGGTCATTGGTTTTGGAGGTTATGAGGAGAGGTTTTATAAACTTTTATTTCTTCATACCCCATACCTTGGAACAATTAATAACCTATCAAGTCCAATATTAAAAACGGCAGATAAGACAATGAAAATAACATATACCTTAACAGAGGAGGAATAAAATGAATAAGTTTTTAGAAATACTAAAAGTATGTTTTACAGCTATCGGAGGATGGTTGGGATTTTATCTTGGAAGTGTAGATGCATTTATTTACACATTACTTGCTTTTGTAATAGCCGACTATTTGACGGGAGTTTTAAGAGCAGGGGTTGAAAGAAAGCTATCCTCATCCATAGGATTTAAAGGGATAGCAAAAAAGATTATGATTTTTATAGTTGTAGGAATAGCAAACCTATGTGATGTAAATTTAATTAAAGGTGATGGAACTATGATAAGAACAGCCATCATCTTTTTTTATATAGCAAATGAAGGGCTCTCTATTTTGGAAAACTCTGTAGCACTAGGCTTGCCAGTACCAGAAAAATTAAAAAGAGTATTAGAACAATTCAAGGAGGAAAAATAAATGAGTAATAGTCCATTAGTACAAGCAAGAATTCTTTCACCTAACCATAGTGGAAGAAGAAATCAAAAAATTACTAAAATAGCAATCCACCATGCGGCAGGAGTTATAAATGGTAGAAATCTTGCTGGAGTATTTGTGCCAAGGTCAAGACGAGCATCAGCTAACTACAATTTAGGGTCAGATGGAGTCATTGTTTTAGGAGTAGATGAATCTAACAGAGCCTGGACAACCTCGTCTTCTTGGTGTGACAATCGAGCAGTCACAATTGAAGTAGGGAACTCTACGAGGGGACCTCAGTGGTTAGTTTCTGATTATGTTTTAAATAGACTAATTGATTTAGTTACAGACATCTGCAGAAGAAATGGAATCTATCCTTGCACCTACACTGGAGGTAAGGATGGTGTCCTTCAAAAACACGAATGGTATAAAAGCACTAACTGTCCTGGTCCATATCTTGGCAGCAAGTTTCCATATATAGCAAATGAAGTAAATAAAAGACTAAGAGGCAATAATACTATTAGTAAACCGACAGGTGGACTATATAGAGTTAGAAAATCTTGGTCTGATGTAAAAAGCCAGAAAGGTGCATTTAAGAATTTAGATAATGCCAAAAGATGTGCCGATAGATTTGGTTTAAAAGTATTCGATGCAAATGGCAAGATAGTATATCCAGTTGGAAAGACAACCGATGAGTTAGCAAGAGAGGTTATAAGTGGAAAATGGGGTAATGGAGAAGAGAGAAAAAGAAGGTTAACTAATGCTGGATATGATTATTATGTTATTCAGAGAAGAGTAAACCAACTATTATAATATGTGAGTAAGAAGCCTGTGCCGATTTTGTTGCAGGCTATTTTTTATTTTGAAACATTTTAACTAATTTTAAATATCGGTGTTCAAACTTTAATTAATAAATCAAAGTATTGTATGAAATTTACAAGATTAAAATCATTGACAAAAAATTTTTATTAGAAGATACTTATCCTAAGGAGGGGAAAATGTATCATTCAAGATGGAAAGGCAGTCATTATGAAGCTGGATTTAAGTATGGAACTCTACTTTTTAAAAATAGTAAAACACCAAATTTTAGAAAACTAATAAATTCAGAAAAATTAGAATATTCAAAAAAAGCATATCAAATCTACAATAAATTTTATCCAGAGATTTTGGATGAAATACAAGGTTTTGGGGATGGATTAAAGATAGATTTTGATATAGTATTTGCGTTTTTATCATCTATGTATGTATTTACAGAAGATGCATTTTGTTCGTGTATAGGTATTTCTAATTCAAGAGGGATATTTCTTGCTAGAAATAGTGACTTTGACAAGAGCATAAAAAGCTTAACTGATAGTGCCTTTTATAGAATCGATAGTAGTTATTCTTTTATTGGTAACACAACAGCTATGATCCAAATGGAAGATGGAGTGAATGAGAAAGGCTTGGCATGTGGTTTAACTTTTGTCTACCCAACTGTTAGAGGGGTAGGATTTAATGCAGGCTTTTTAATTAGATATATTTTGGAGAAGTGTTCAACAGTTAATCAAGCTAGAAATTTTTTAGAAAATGTAGATATTGGGTCATCTCAGAATATAATAGTTATTGATAAAAGTGGGGAAATTTTACTTGCAGAATTGAATTCAAACGATAGATATTTTGAACAAATAAATGACGGATGTATATATAGAACAAACCACTTTATATCTAATAAGATGAACAAGTATAAAACCAACATCAAAGACGATATACATTCTCATGAGAGATATAAGACAATAGAAAATGCAAACTCTGATTTATTATACAAAGATGATATAAAATCACTTTTAAGTGGAGAGTTTGGTTTTATGTGTCAATATGATAAAAGTCAGAAATTTGATACCATTTGGTCATCTATATATGACTTAAAAGAAAATAAAATATATCGCTGTGAGGGAAATCCAAGTAGGAAAAAATATTCTATAGATCGTAGATGGTAAGAATCATTCATAAGGAAAGATATCCCATTATAAGAAAATCAATCGACAAATTAGCAAGAGAGGTTATAAGTGAGAAATGGGGGAATGGAGCAGAAAGAAAAAGAAGGTTAACTCAAGCTGGATATGATTATAAAGCGGTTCAGAAGAGAGTAAATCAGCTAATTTAATAAAACGATTAAGGCTTAATGGATTTTTAAATTAGAAATCCATTAAGCCTTTTTTTATTTTACCATCCTATTTCAGTATTTCTTATGGCATATATTAAGACCTTAATATTACTCAAAAACACACTCTATGTCCTAAGGAATATAGAGGAAAGAAAATTAGGGTTAAAAATAGACCTGATTTCTTTGCCTGTGATATAGGAGGTGGAGTATGAGAGTAGAAAAGTTTGAAGGTAGACAAGAAATTATAAAGACTGAATATACAGAAAGGGATTTAAAGGCAGAGCTTAATTTCTATCTATCAGATAAGTTCATCCAGGATCTCTTTCTTTTAGATGAAATTAGCCTTGAAGAATATAGAAAAATTAGGAGAGAAAACATTAAAAAATTCAGACCTATTCTTTCAGAATTATTACTATAAGACTTGATAAATACTCACTTGTACGGGAATATAGCACTAGCAGAAAGGAGGTTGAATGGATGAAAAAGATAACAATAATAGAAGCGAATCAAAAAGAAGAATCTACATTAAGAGTTGCTGCTTATGCAAGAGTATCGACAGATGAGGAAGCTCAGCTTGTGAGTCTTAAAACGCAAAAGGCACACTACGAAAAGATGATAGCAGAGAACAATTCATATACTTTTGCAGGTTTATACTTTGATGAAGGCATCACTGGAACCAAGAAAGAATGTAGAGATGGTCTTCTAAAAATGCTAAAAGACTGTGAAGACGGAAAAATAGATTTTATCCTAACCAAATCCATCTCAAGGCTTGCAAGAAACACGACAGATTGTTTGGAAATCGTAAGAAGACTCCTTGATTTAAACATTGGTATCTATTTTGAAAAAGAAAACATTGATACAAGAACTATGGAAAGTGAGTTGATGCTATCCATACTTTCATCCCTTGCAGAAAGTGAATCCAGGTCTATTTCAGAAAATAACAAATGGTCCATAAAGAAAAGATTTCAAAATGGAACTTTTATTATATCAAGCCCACCCTATGGCTATGAGAATATAGACGGAAAGATGGTAGTGAATGAAGAAGAAGGAAAAATCATAAAAGAAATATTTGAACAGTATCTTTCAGGTAAGGGAACGCACAAAATAGCAGAAGACTTAAATAAAAGAAAGATTAAAGGACAAAAAGGAGCAAAATGGCATGGGTCGACTATAAACGGAATCTTAAAAAATGAAAAATATATAGGCGATGTCATCTACCAAAAAACTTATACAGATGAAAATTATAAGAGACACAAGAATAAGGGAGAAGAAGACCAGTATAAGATAATAGACAACCATGAAGCCATAGTAAGTAGAGAGGACTTTCAGAAAGTTCAAGGCCTAATAAAGATAAGGGCTATAGCAAAAGAAAATGGGAAAAACACCAAAAGATATCAAAATAGATATAGCCTATCGGGGAAAATAAAGTGTGGCGAGTGTGGTTCAAGCTTTAAAAGAAGACATCACTATAATGGCAAAGAAAAATATATAGCTTGGACTTGCAGTGAACACCTAATAGATATCAACAAGTGCTCCATGAAGTTTATAAAAGACAAGGACATAAAAGTGGCTTTTATAACTTTAGTAAACAAGCTAGTCTTTGGAAAAGATAGAATTCTAATGCCACTCTTAGAATCTTTAAAGAGAGTGGACAGCAAGAAAGAAGTTGCGAAGATAAATAAAACAGAAGAAAGCTTAGAAAAACTAAGGGAAAGAAAAGAGGTTCTAAACAAACTTATAACTTCGGGAGTTTTAGATGCAAGTATTTACGCAAAAGAAAGCAGTGAAATTTCAAGTGAAGAAAGTCATCTACTCAGGGAAAAGGAAAGAATTAAAAAAGCCATCCTTGGAAATGATGAAGAAATAAGAGAACTTGAAAAATTAATAGAAATCTTAGGAAAAAGTGAAATGATAGATCACTTTGAAGATGACTTGTTTGAAGTAATCATTGCACACATACAGGTTGTCAATAGAGAGACTCTTGATTTTCATTTAAAGTGTGGACTTGTATTAAGAGAGGAAGTGAAAGAAGATGTCTAGACTATGCTATGGCTATACCATAAGAGACGGAAGATTAGAAATTGAAGAAAAAGAAGCAGAGAATATAAGAAAAATCTTTAAAAATTATCTTGCTGGAAATGCCCTTATAAAGTGTGCAGACCTTGCAGGCTTAAAGAAAAACAGTTCCAGTGTAAAAAGAATCCTAACCAATAAAAAGTATTTAGGAAATGATATCTATCCCAAGATAATAGATAGAGAAAGCTTTGAAAAGGCAGGTCAAATGTTAAAAGAAAGGGCAGTGGCCATGGGACGAGTTTGGGAAAAGGAAGAAGAGATTATTAAAGTTCCATGCAAGTTTAGGTATAAAGAGGAAGGAATTCTACCACTAGATCCTTTTGAACGAGCAAGCCACCAGTACAATTTAATCGAGGTGATAGATGATGAGTAGCAAGGTTATAGTTATACCAGCGAAGAAGAAAAAAGGAAATTCCATCAAGGAATCAGAAAAGAAGAAACTAAGGGTGGCAGCTTATGCAAGGGTATCAACGGACAGCGATGAACAGGCAACTTCTTATGACACTCAAATAGACCATTACACAAACTATATTAAGAAAAATCCAGATTGGGAATTTGCGGGAGTTTTTTCTGATGAAGGAATCAGTGGAACTTATACCAAGAAAAGAGCTGGCTTTAATAAAATGATTGAAGAAGCCATGGAAGGAAACATAGACTACATCATTACAAAGTCCATATCGAGGTTTGCTAGAAATACACTAGACTGCTTAAAGTATATTAGAAAACTAAAAGAGAATAACATCCCAGTTTACTTTGAAAAAGAAAACATCAACACTATGGATGCCAAGGGAGAAGTCCTCCTTACCATTATGGCATCTCTTGCTCAACAGGAAAGTCAGTCCTTATCTCAAAACGTAAAGTTAGGCTTTCAATATAGATTTCAACAAGGGCAAGTCCAAGTAAATCATAATAGGTTTTTAGGCTATACAAAAGACGAAGAGGGAAAACTTGTCATCGTTCCTGAAGAAGCAAAAATAGTAAAAAGGATCTACAGAGAATACTTGGAAGGAGCAAGCCTAAGAGATATAAAGGTGGGACTTGAAAAAGATAAGATAGTAAATGGAGCAGGAAATAAGAAGTGGCATGTATCAAACCTCAATCAAATATTAACTAATGAGAAATATATGGGGGATGCCCTCTTACAAAAAACATACACTGTAGATTTCCTGAATAAGAAGAGAGTAAAGAATGATGGAATAGCACCTCAATATTATGTAGAAAATAGCCATGAAGCCATTATACCTAAAGAAATCTTCATGCGAGTCCAAGAAGAAATTGATAGACGAGCTAATATGGTAAGTGGTAAAGGGAAAAGAAGAATTTATTCGAGTAAATATGCCCTTTCAAGTATTGTCTATTGTTCTAAATGCGGAGATATTTACAGGCGAATAGCATGGAATAACAGAGGAAAAAAATACACTGTTTGGAGGTGTTGTACAAGAGTAACCCATGGACCAGATGCCTGCCATGCAAGAACAATAAAAGAAGAAGACCTACAAGAGGCAGTTGTAGAAGCCATCAATCAACTTATATCTGAAAGCAGTGAATTAAAAGAAACAATAAAAGAAAATATAGAAAAAGCCATCACAGGTGATGGAAGTGGCCAGATAGAAGAAATAGATAAAGAAATGTTGAAAGTGCAAGAAGAGCTTTTAAAAGTAGCTAATGCCAAGAAAGATTACACAGACCTTGTAGAAAGGGTGGAAGAGTTAAGAAATGAAAAAGAAAAGATACTCCTTGAAATGGCGGAAGAGAAGAATGAACAAAGCAGGCTAAAGGAATTAGAAGAGTTTTTAGACAATCAAGAATTAGAAATAGAAAGTTATGATGAAGAATTGGTGAGGAAACTTATAGATAAGATAGTAATTTATGAAGAAAATTTAAAAGTAGTGTTTAAATCTGGACTTGAGGTTGAAATTGACAAGGATAAAAAGTAAATATACAATATAACTAACAGCACCCGACACGCCTCTTAACAATGCGAACCACGTTGAAGCAGCAATTCTGATGACGTATTGTGGTTTGGACAAGGAATAATAGGAGTCAACCACAACATGTAGTGGTTTGAGTACGAAAATTGGGTCAAAAACAGGCTAAAAAATACCGTTTTTTGACCCTTTTAAATAGGGCATTTGACAGATGACATTTGATGTTTCGGTATTAAAAATCCATAGGGTGAGGTAGATTAGCACAGAACTTTATTGAATAGAGAAATTAAAAGTGATATAATCAGTTGCATAAGGAGGAGTTAAATATGTGTACATGTATTGCAGTAGTAGATATTACTTTATCTCATTTATAATGAAAAAAATTAAAGGAGGTAAAGGTATGGGTATGTTTTCTATATTTGTTATTGAGAGATTTAATTATCAACCAAACCAAAAATAATTGGTTATAATGAGCTCTTAAGATTAGTTCATTATAACCGGCAAGGAGAAGGTTATAATGAAACAGAAAAACCCGAAAAATACGCAAAATTTCATTACATCTAAAAAGCATGTAAAGGAAATATTAAAATATACGAATATCAATAAACAAGATAAAATAATAGAAATTGGGTCAGGAAAAGGACATTTTACCAAGGAACTTGTGGAAATGAGTCAACGGGTGAATGCTATAGAGATTGATGAAGGTTTATGTCATGCCACGAAAAAAGCAGTTGAACCTTTTCAGAATATAAAAGTTATTCATGAGGATATTTTGAAGTTTAGCTTTCCTAAAAATACAGACTATAAAATATTTGGTAATATTCCCTACAATATTAGTACTGATATTGTAAAAAAGATTGCTTTTGATAGTCAAGCGAAATATAGCTACCTTATTGTAGAGAGGGGATTTGCTAAAAGGTTGCAAAATACCCAACGAGCTTTAGGTTTGCTGTTAATGGTGGAAATGGATATAAAAATTCTTAAAAAAGTGCCACGAGCATATTTTCACCCTAAGCCTAATGTAGATTCTGTATTGATTGTACTTGAAAGGCATAAACCATTTATTTTAAAGAAGGACTACAAAAAGTATAGATTTTTCGTTTATAAATGGGTAAACAGGGAATATCATGTTCTTTTTACTAAAAATCAATTAAGACAGGTGCTGAAGCATGCGAATATTACTGATCTTGATAAATTATCCAATGAACAATTTTTGTCTGTTTTCAATAGTTACAAATTATTTCAATAAATTAAAAATAATTAAGCGTTCTCTAACTTTAAGAGAACGCTTAATCTTATTACATTGAAAAATGCATTCTATTATTTTCAATTATTATGATATAACATAACTATCATTTTACTTATTTGCATATTTGCACGAAAATATAGTTATCGACGACTATTCTGATAATAGCAACTAATATAGTCAATGATAACTCAAAATTTATTGATATAGTAGGTATATGTGCAACTAATTAGGGAAGATTTTAGTTTGCCATTTCTGAAACAGCTAAAACAAGTATTGCGTAAAGAATGCGCCAGTCTTCCCATGGACTTAAAATGCTTGCTTGGGGCACACATAAAACCCCTTGAACAATCTATTGACAGAGTTGAAGGACTGTCGGAGATTCTAAGACGAAGTAATCCTAAAATGGCCCTATGCCATACAGATATTCATAATTGGAACTTGATGCAACGGGATGAGCAGTTAGTTCTAATTGACTGGGAAGGCTTGAAATTGGCTCCAGTAAAAGCTGATCTCATGTTTTTTGTTGATAAGCCATATTATGATGTATTTATGAACATATACCTGAAATTACACAAAGATTTTTTAATCAATACGGATGCTTTGTTATTCTATCATATTAGACGTAAACTAGAAGATATATGGGAGTTTATTGAACAACTTTTATATGACAATCAAGAGGATAAGGAAAGAAATGAAACTATAAAAGTTCTTGATGGTGAACTGAATAACTTAGTGTTTTGAAAAAAGAATAACGTATTATTAAGCTAAATAATATTGGAGAAGAAAATGAATAAACAAGAATTATATCAAATTGCTTTCAGTATAATTAATCATAAAAAGTTACGGAACTTTGGAACTTCAGGGCATGTTGCGTGCGCGTTGGAGACAAATAGCGGTAACATCTTTACAGGAATATGCATTGACTTGCCCTGTTCTATTGGCTTATGCGCTGAACAGTCAGCTATTGCTGAAATGGTAAAGAACAATGAAACTGCAATCAAAAGGATTATCGCTGTATTTGAAGATGGGAGTATACTTCCACCATGTGGAAGGTGCAGAGAGTTTATTGCACAGATAGATAATCAAAATATAGAGACCCAAATTGTATTACCTGAAATGGAAGAAGTGTTGCTGAAAGATTTATTACCAGAAAGGTGGGATGGCAAATGGAACTGAAAAAGATAACTAGCAGGGTCTTTTATTATCCACATCAACCAGAAACTGATAGGCCTATGTTGGCATACTTAAATGGAGATAAAATTGCACTTGCCATTGATGCAGGAAATTCAGCAGACCATGTTGATGAATTTTATAAATCCCTAGAAATCGAGGACCTAAAGAAGCCAGATTTTACTGTCATCACTCATTGGCACTGGGACCATACCTTTGGAATGCATAAAATTCACGGATTGTCCATTGCACACCATAAAACCAACGAGTTTTTGAAACAGGAAAGAGCCAAACTATCTGACAGTGCATATATAAAATTTTTGATAAATGATGATGAGTGCCTAGCTAGAGAATATGTAGATAATAAAAGAATTATTGCCGTTCTATCGGATATCCAATTTGAAAAAGAGCTTACCCTTAATCTCGGTGGAATAACCGCAATGATTTTTCATACGGTTTCACCCCATTCGGAAGATACGGTGCTTATCTATATTCCTGAGGAAAAAATATTGTTCTTGGGAGATTCAACAAGCGAGGATTTCTACAATGATGGGTATATGGATAAAGAAAAATTAATGTCATTAACAAATTTGATAGAAAGTTTCGACTGTAAGTATTGTATTTTAAGTCATGCAGAGCCTCTAACTAAATCAGATTTATTAGATTACTTAAAATCCATTCTAAAATAATAATCCATGAGGTGTATTGATATGTTCCCGTCTACCGATAGCTCCAAAAACGCAGTGGATATGTTCCCGAGAACGGACACACTCAAATGACATTCATTCTATCCTCTCAAGCCATGTGGAGACTATAGCGTTGATACAAAAGATATAAATTTAGAAATCCTGCATTTTAAGCAGTTTTATAAGCATTTTGTCTTCGATAAAGATGAAGAAGGATACGTCAAAAAGACCCAAAAAAACTGCATGGACGTAAGAGTAGTTTTGCAACTGGTATGAGGAGACACAAAGAAAAATATAATAAGATAAACTCATTTTGTACTTTCTACAAGAGTAGCTTAAAAGGCTGCTCTTTTTTATTAAAGGTAGTAATATTTCGTTACATCCTTTTTCAAAAAATGGAAAACTCATAAGCAACTTTACATATTCGCTTTTATAACATATAATAAAAGCGTAAACGAGAGGAGGTGGACTATGAATACACTTAAAGAATATATACAAGAAAATTTAGTAATAACCAACAAAGAAGCAGAAGACCTTGGATATACTAGGCATAATCTATCAGAATTAACAAAAATCGGACAATTAGAAAGATTAAGACCAGGACTATATCAATTAAAAGGAAAAGTAATAGACGATTTTGTTTTAATATCATCAAATAGCAATCGAATTATATTTTCCCATCAAACAGCCCTATATCTACATGACCTATCAGATAGGACCCCAAATGTATTTCATATATCTGTACCCCAAGGCTACAATGCCAGCCATATCAAAAAGAGGTACGAAGATCTACAAGTTCATTATGTAAAAAGAGATTTATACGAACTAGGAAAGACAGAAATAAAATCACCACAAGACAACCTTATTCCAGTTTACGATATAGATCGAACGATTTGTGACATCATAATCGACAGAGGAAAAATAGATAAGCAAATTTTCACAGAAGCCATAAAAAGATACTTTAAATCACCAAATAAAAATCTAAGACGACTCATAAAATACAGTAGACTATTTAAAATAGAAGATGAAATTAGAAAATATATGGAGGTATTATCGTGATTAATATCGAGAGTATAAAGGGCAAGATAAGAAGTCTGGCAGAGAAGAAAAATCTAAAGTCTCAAGAAGTTCTGCAAATATATTTCTTTGAAAGATTTTTAGAAAGACTATCTAAATCACCATACAAAAACAATTTTGTAATAAAGGGAGGATTCCTTATATCATCATTAATTGGCATTGAAAATAGAACAACTATGGACATGGACACAACCATAAAAGGCATAGCTCTAAAAGAAGAAAAAAT
Organism: Urinicoccus timonensis; assembly: GCF_900232945.1. Classification (GTDB taxonomy): domain Bacteria; phylum Bacillota; class Clostridia; order Tissierellales; family Peptoniphilaceae; genus Urinicoccus; species Urinicoccus timonensis. The sequence continues at coordinate 6,837 of NZ_OCTU01000004.1, read as the reverse complement.
AAAAGAAATCGTAGAAGAAATCATAAATATCAATGTAGACGATGGAATAAAATTTGAAATAAAAGACATCTCTTATATTAGAGAAGAAGACGAGTACGAAAACTTTAGAATTTCACTAATAGCAAATGTTAGGAAAACTAAAAACCCAATGAAACTAGACTTAACAACAGGAGATGCAATAACACCAAGGGAAATAGAATATACCTATCCCTGTATCTTTAGCAAAGAAGATATAAAAATAATGGCATATCCATTAGAAACAATATTAGCAGAAAAATACGAAACCATAATCAGAAGAAATATAACAACAACACGAATGAGAGACTTTTACGACTTATACACCCTCTACAAACTAAAAAAAGATGAGATAGATTATGAAATTTTAAAAGAAGCAATAGAGAGAACCTCAAACAAAAGAGGAAGTCAGGAGATAATTAAAGACTATGAGGAAATAATCGAGGACATAAAAGAAGATTCATACCTGAGATCCTTGTGGGAAGTATATCTCATTGAAAATAAATACATTGGAGATTTGATCTTTGATAAGGTAGTTGATGTAGTGACAATTCTATCAGATAGGATTAATGAGCTGTAATTTAACAGACACTGTCTGGCAAATCATAGGCAAGAAAATATTAAAGACTAAAGAAGTGGAATTAATCTAATTCTTTTTTACCTTTTGATCAGAGTATTTAAAACTAAGAAATTGTATGTCAATTGTTCAGCCTAAGTAGATAATAAAAAAGTGTAAACAATAAGGAGGTAGTATGGAAGTATTAAGAGCTCGCAGTTTATATGATTATATTAAAATTCTTAAAGAAAAAAATTTATTGGATGCATATTTTAGGGGAGAATCTAGGAAATATACAAATATTGCAGCATCATGTTATAGAGATAATTTTAATGACTCAGATAGATCTATAATTGATGAGATGATAGATGAATATTTCTATGAGGTTAGTGCACAATTAAGTGATATTGAAAAGTCAAATTTTATATCTTATTCACAACACCATGGATTGCCTACAAATTTAATAGATATTACAAGTTCAGCTTTAGTAGCTTTATACTTTTCATGTTGTGATAACTTTGAATACACAGGATATATCCATGTATTTAAGAAAAATAATTTCATAAAATTTAGTGATGAAATTTCAGGAAGAAAAATACAATACTTTTATAATGATTTAATCGAACAAAATGAAACAAAAGTTATGTTTTATAATAAATTATTAAAATTTTATAAGAATAATAGAAAAGGATTCATAATTTCATTATCTAATAATTTAAATATGATCAAAGTTTTATTAAAAAAAAGTAAACACAATGCATATACGTCTGAAATAATAAAAGCTGTAGATTGGTATGATAAGGGAATTAAAGAAGGATACATTATGGATAGGCCAAATGAATTAAATCAAAGGCTACTTCAAGTATTTCTTAAAAACAAAAATGAAGAGTTGGATATGTGGAGGGATATTTTTTTCCAATTATCAAAATTAAAAAATTATTCATTTGAACTAAAAATACAGAAATTAGAAGATTATGTAATAATATATTTAACAACTTTTATATATTTGTTAATTAAAAAGTATGGTAATAATATTTATGAAGTACCTGATTTTCCAATGATATTATATTACCCTAATATTAATTTTGATAGAATGACATTACAATCTGGTAGATTTATTTATCAAAATATTTTATATTCACCATTTAATATTTTGAATAAACAAGAAAAGAGGGATTATATACAGAAAATAGTTCCTGATATTTCCATAGAAATTGAAAATAAAATAGAAATTGTAAAAGATTTAGATTTATTAGGGATAAATAGAAAAAAATTATTTAACGATCCTGATAACATAGCTAAATATGTGTATAAAAAGAGTAAAGTAAGAAAATCAAAATTTGAATTACTAGAAGATTTTTATATAGAAGAGGTATAAGAAATTATCCTTTTATTTAAATTCTACATTAAACAAAGAAGATATTTAAAATTGAATCAGTGTTGGAGTCAAATACGATACTATAGAAAACTTTAAAGTAAGTAATTTTCAATTATTTATAAAGATGACGATGGAAATAAAGCTTATACCAATTGTTCAGCCTATGGAGATAAGACAAAAGATTTAGAGAATCTTAAACAAGGCGATTTTGTTAAAATCTTCGGACAAGTAAAAACAAGTATTGATAACAACGGGAAAGAACATAAAAATGTTCGTATTTTGTCTTCTAAGCTATTAAAAACAAAAGAACAAGTAAAGAGTCAAGAAAAGATAAAAAGTCCATATTAGGGTAAATAAAGAGCTTTAAGACAGATGACAAAGCTAGGTCAAATAAGAAAGACCATAGCAAAGGTGCAGAAAGATAAATAACGGCGGTCTTCGGACTGTCTTTATTTTTTTGCTCGTTTTAACGCAGTGAATCATATAATTGAAAGGAATCAGTGTTATATGCTATAATTAAATAATTAATCCATACGTTTAGAAAGGTAAAATATAGTATTGGAGAATGATATGGGATTTTCATATAATAAATTAAGGAAGTTATTAATAGATAAAAATATGAAAAAAAGACTTACAATGTGCAATAGCAACAACTCCCAAGACAATAGCCAAGATGGGAAAAGATGAAAATGTAAGTTTAGAAACATTAGGGAAGATTTGTGAGTATTTTCAATGTTATATTGGAGATATTATTGAATATAGGAGAAATGATAGAGATATATCTTAATATAAATCTTGAATATGATTTAGATTGTGCTTTTGATAATAGAAAGTTGTTAAAATTTAATTAGTAGAGGTAGTTAATGATGAAAGATTTTGAAACGCTAGAAATAAGTATTCCAGCGGATTCTGATGGTTATGTTTTATTAAAGTGCCCATCTTGTGGAGAGAGATTTATGCTTCTTGTAGATGATATAGAAGATGACACAAATTTAGATATTTGGTGTCCGAACTGTGGTTTAAAACACCAAGACTATTTAGATGATGAAACAATAAATCTAGCGGAGAGGATGATAGAGAACAAAGTAGCTGATATATTAAATGAATTTTCAGCCACTATGAAAAAAAGTTTCAAAAACTCAGAAATTAGAATTAAAACCGAGAAAATTAAAAAGCAGCCAGAGATACCCATAGGACGAAAAACTGGAGATTTTGAAGAAAAATATTATGAGTGTTGCAAGAAAAAAGCAAAAATTAGTAGCATAAAAAATCTTGAGGGTGGATATTGTCCTTTTTGTGGGGAGATTGTAGATGGAGATTAATAAGAAAGAACTAAGAAAAATCAGTAGAAAATTTAGAGGATTGGGTTCAGATGTAATTAATGCAGATTATAGGGAACAAATCGACCTCCTAAGAGAATTTATAGATTATGTAGATAAGACATCTTTGATAAAAAATTATATTGAAAGTTTCAAATATGATATAGGTGATTTAGAGGAAAGTATAAATAATGTATATTCATCTTATGGTAGACAATGTTTAGATTTGGGAAGTAATACTGGAAAAAGATTGTATCTTTTATACTCTACTTTTAAATACATTTTAGAAAATAATTTAAACACCATTAACTTTGGGTGGTTTTACGCTAATAGCAACAAGTATCAAGATATGGCACAAAGCTTTGGGAATAGAATGGTTTATCCATTTATTTCAGGGATTGAAGAATATATTAAAGATATAGCAACTGATATGGGTTACGATGACAATAATAAATATGAAATTAACATAAATAGTTCTGGTGTTCAGGTAAATTTAGCTAGTGATAATTCATCTATAGATGCAATACAAAATAATTACTTAAATAAGAATGAAATTGATGAAGAAATATCAAAATTGGAAATCCTATTGGAAAATATAGATGACGAAGATAAACGAAGTATTTTAATGGGAAATATGGAGTTGATAAAAGGAGAAGTAGTCAAAGCAAATCCTAACAAAAATCTATTAAAAACGAGCTTTAATTCGTTAAAATTTATGATCGGCTCCATAGCAACACTTCCAGATTTTATTGAAGGTATAAACAAATTAGGTTCATTACTAGGAATTATAAAGTAGGTTTAACTATGCTTAGTTATATAGAAAAAGGATATCTTGATGAATTATTTAATAGAGGTGGCTATGTTCTAGATTTTTCTACGAATGATTTTGATGAGTTTACATTTCAAAGTATAGGGATAAGATTATGTGAAAAATATCATTTGTCAAAAGGAAAGTCACTTAGAGAATTTACAAACGAGGGTGATTCTTATAAAATTGCTAAACTATATAAAGATCTTTTAGAGTTTTACTCTGTTTATTTTAGTGATGAGATAGAAGAAAATAAAAAAAATAATAGAGGAACTTCATTCAAATCTCTATACATTAAGTGTAAAGATATTATTAATCGAGAATTATCAAATAGCTCAAATCTTATGTCAGAAGCAGAAGTTTTGAAAATTAAATTCTCATCTGAATATATTAATTCTCAAATTGATTTAATGCTAGAAATGGTGGATAGAAATCCCACAGAAGCAATAGGAAAGTCAAAGGAACTACTTGAAAGTTGTTGCAAGGAAATTTGCAATAATTTAGGAGAGAATAAAAAAGATAACTTAAAATTAACACAATTAGTTAAAGAAACCTTTAAGTGTTTAAAAATTCCAAATGAAAGCATGATAATTGATGAAACTGAAGACAAAATAGTAAAGCAAATTACAGGGAGTTTAAATGGACTTGCTTCAGGAATTAACGATCTTAGAAATCATTATGGAAGTGGACATGGAAGAGAAAGGAATTTTAAAGCTTTGAGTAAAAAACATGCAGAACTTTCTGTGGGTGCGAGCATAACATTGACTAGATATCTTTGGGATTCTTTTAGAGAAATCGAAAATAGTAAAAATTTATAAGAGAAAGAAGTGAAGATGTTACCTCTCCACCTCTTTTCCATAATAATTTTCATAGTTTTTCCTATAATGAACAAGGTCAGAAAATTGTTCTTTATTCAAAGAATACTCTTGCATAAGGGTGTTCTTTTTTTCTTGCAGTTTATCGAGAGTGGATAGTATTTCTTTTGTGTTTTGTAGTTTTTTATAGTTAACTAAAATTTCTTTAGCTGCTATTTTATAAACAGAAAGTTCACTATAATACTCTTCTGCAAATTGCTTATCTTGAGGATTTTTCTTGTGGTATTTGTAGATTTCACGATACTTATTTATAGTATTTATATTTTCCATATCCTGGGATAAACTCTTCATTTCAGTTTCAATTTTCTTTATTTTATCTAATAAGTCTTGTCTATCATCAGCAGATTTTTTGATTAGATCATCGAGTTGGGTAATTGAATTAATGCCTTGCTCTCGAAGTTTAATTATTAAATCAGCCATTGTTTTGATATTATGTTTTCTTGCCCAAACTTCATAGCCTTTAGAGGATTGAGCTTTTTCATTAGTAGATATATCAATAACATTTCCTACTCGTTTTTTAGTAGGATTAGCTTTAATTTTAATTGCTAAATCTATTCTTTCTTTGATTTTTTCTTCAGTATAATCTTCTCCGATAGTCTTTGCCCTTGTAAATCTTTGCTTATCTTTATGGCGAAAAGCAATGTGTTTACCAAATTTAATTTCATAATCAAGAGATTTCATATTTTCTAAAAATTCTTCCCAAGATTTAGATTTATTAATCATTCTATCTATATCAAATTGTAGTTTTGACTTCCAAGAATTTCCTTTCTTACTTTGGTCAAACTCATACCAAGATTTACCAGAAGTTTTATATTTTCTTTTGTAAGCTTCATAATATTTATCAATGACTGAAAGCTTATTTTCTTTACATAATTCGTCACTTTGAAACCTGATTTTATGATAAGATTTTTTATTAGATTGGTAGCATTTGCCAGTCTTGTAATTAACATTATTAAAAATAATATGGTTATGGATATGCCCTCTATCTATATGAGTTGCAAGAACAAATTCATAATCTTCTTTTAAAATTTTCTTACATAATTCCATTCCAATTTCGTGAGCTTTTATAGGATTAACCTCTCCTGGTAGAAAAGATTGGATTAAATGTCTAGCCAAAACTGTACCTTTAGTATCATTGTCTTCTCGTGTTTTTATAAATTGAATATGAGCAGTAGATGGATGACATTTAAATGAAGATACTAAGATTTTTTCACTCTTAGTAATGTAGTCTATTGCCGAATTTAGAGTTGATTTTATAGGATGTATCTTTGTAATTGCCATACTAATCACCAGAACTTTCTTTTGATTTACTAAGAAGTAGGGAATGGATCTGCCATATTTCTCTTGATAATTTTTCTATCTGCTTATTCATAGATTCAATTTCATTCTTGTAAATAACACCAGTTGTATTAGTAGCTTTTGCAATCTGGTTTATATTATTTGTTGCATTTGAAAGTAGCCATTGTAGGTTTCTGAATGGTTCTAAATCTACAACATAAATTTCTTTTTCTAAGACACATTTTCTAAGAAAGTGGGACATAGTTTTGCAATTAGCAAGTTTCATTTTTTTTTCAAAAACTTCTTTTTCTTCTTTGGTTAGTTTTATTTCTATTCTTTCATTTCTAAATCTATTTGCCATTTTATTCTCCTTTATAAAATATATTTCGGGGTCTTAGGGCTCTCCCTAACAAGGTAAAAATTAAAAAAATGGAGCATTCCGTAAAGGTTTGCTCCATTAATTTTTTCGTAAGTGTCCGTACACTTACTGTGCTTGCTCATATACTAATAGTATAAGAACAGCTTTAAGCATAGTTCTTAAAAATGAACCTAATCATCTATGATAAAATTATAGATATTAGGGATGAAATGGGATTGTTTTATGTGCT
>NZ_OCTU01000005.1 GCF_900232945.1 Urinicoccus timonensis | reverse complement strand
CTTTAGCCTATTGAAAAGAGAAATCTACTATGGCCACAATTACCGTAGTCGTGAAGAACTGGTGCAGGCAATTGAGCAATATATCCGTTACTACAACGAAGATCGAATCAAAGAAAAGTTAGGAGGTCTAAGTCCAAAGCAATACCGTGAACGCATGCAATCCGCATAGAACGAATGTTATGTAAAAACAAAATCGAGTAAGCGAAATGCTTACTCGATTAGGTCCAACTTTATGGGGTCACTCTACAATTGGTAAAGAGGTTTTCTTATAGGATTAAGGGACTTTTTGTATAATCGGAAGGAGCCTGGTTTTCTAATAAGAGATTTCTCAGGATGGTTTCTTTTAAGGACATTTGATAAATATTGGAAAGAGAGGAGTCCAAGCCTTTGACAAACCTAGTTTGAAGCTTGTAGGGGCGTAAATAGGTCAGGGAATTTTTTCTAGCCGCTAAGAGTCTATGGTAGTCTTGAACCTGGGTCAGAAGATCCTTTTGGTCTTTTAAACTAAGGTCGAAAACTAAATGGACTAAGTCTCTTTGTAAACGGGCCTGGGTGTATTTTTTAGTCGAAAGATCTTTTAAGGGGCGATTTTCTACCACCCAATTTTTATAGAGGTAGTGGTTGATGCCTGGGTCTTGAAGGATGCGGCCTTGGCTTTGATGAAAGTGGTGGTTGTAGATAAAGAGCTGTTTCAATTTAGCCTCATAGGAAAAATCAGTTTCTTTGTAAGGGAGGTAGGAAAAAGAGGGCATAGACTGAATTCCCTTTTCTTGGTCCTGGCTTTGGGCCCATTTTCGGAGTTGACTTGCTGAATGGATGAAAATCTTGTAGGGGTTATCTTGGTGGAGACGTGGAATTGGCAATAGATTTAAATCAAGCCCAAAGTTGAGAATGGCCTGGCAGTATTCCAAGGCCAGGATATCGTTGGGACTTTGAAGGATGGCTTGTTCTTCTTTAGACAGGTCAATCCAAGTCTGGAGGGCTCTTGGCAAAGAAGCCTGTTTGAGAAGACCTTGGAAGTCGAGGTCTTCTTTGGCCTTCATAATTTTTCTAGCCAGATTTAAATAGCTTTTAGGATCAGGAAACTCACTACCAAAAGAGAGATATTGGGCTCCCAGACTTTTTAAAAGAAGGGTCCCAGCTTGGGCGTAGCTTTCGGCCTTGGATGTGGCCAAGGCGAAGGGCAATTCAAAGACCATATCGGCTCCTGCTTGGATGGCGCAGCCTGCTCTGGTCCATTTATCTAAAATGGTGGGTTCTCCCCTTTGGCTAAAGTGGCCTACCATACAGATTAGAATTTTAGACTCAGGATAGGTTTTTTTTAATTTTTGAAGATGGTAGTAATGACCATTGTGAAAGGGATTGTATTCTGCAATAACACCTATAATCATGGGAAGCTCCTTTTTTCTTTGTTTCTATTTTATCCAATGATTCTTGGAATTGCAACGGAGATTCTTCTTTTTTGCTTGATAAAAACCAAGGGTTAATGGTATAATAGTACGAGTGTAATGAGCTTTATTTAGGAGGAATTGAATGAATATTTTAGTAATTAACTGTGGAAGTTCATCTTTAAAATATCAATTAATTGATATGAAAAATGAAAATGTATTGGCCAAGGGTTTAGTAGAACGAATTGGTATTGAAGGTTCTCAAATCAAACATGAAACTATTGGTAAGGAAGAAGTTAAGATTCAAGAAGCTATGAAAGATCACAAACGCGCTCTTGAATTAGTTTTAAATTCTTTAACAGATAAAAACTATGGGGCAATTGCATCCTTGGATGAAATTCAAGCAGTAGGTCATCGGGTTGTCCATGGGGGAGAATCTTTCGCAGATTCAGTTGTTATTGATGACCAAGTTATGAAGGCTATTAACGACAATGTGGAAGTAGCACCACTTCACAACCCACCAAACATCATGGGAATTGAAGCTTGTAGTGAACTTATGAAGGGAGTTCCCCAAGTAGCTGTTTTCGATACGGCTTTCCATCAAACCATGCCTGAAAAGAACTACATCTATGCTCTTCCCTATGAATATTATCAAAAATATAAGATTCGTCGCTATGGCTTCCACGGAACAAGCCATAAATTCATCACAGAAGAAGCTGCTAAATTATTAAACAAACCTGCAGATCAAGTGAATTTGATTACTTGCCATTTAGGAAATGGATCAAGTATTACTTCTGTTGTAAATGGAAAAAGCTATGATACAACCATGGGCTTTACTCCCTTGGAAGGTCTAGTTATGGGAACCCGTACTGGAGACCTAGACCCAGCAATCATTCCATTTATCATGGACAAGGAAAACATGAATCCAAATGACATGAACACCCTATTAAACAAAAAATCAGGTGTTCTAGGCATTAGTGGAGTTAGCAGTGACTTTAGAGACTTAGAAGATGCTGCAAGTTCAGAACATAGAGCTCAATTAGCTCTAGATATCTTTGAAGCAAAGGTTCGTAAATACATTGGAGCTTACTATGGAACAATGGACCATGTAGATGGAATTGTCTTTACAGCTGGCGTTGGAGAAAACTCCATTTCTATGCGGGAATCCATTATTGCAGGCTTGAAAAATCTTGGCTTAAAGATTGATGCTGAAAGAAATAATGTTCGAGGTAAAGCTCAATTAATCAGTACTGATGATTCCTCTTGTCCAATCTTTGTAATTCCTACCAATGAAGAATTAATGATTGCCAAGGAAACTTTAGAATTAACTAAGTAAGTCAACTTACTATTGACATCTGGATAGATCCATCATATAATAAATTGTATGTATATTTGAGGGGTGAATCATGGACTTATCTAAATTAAAAGATCTAACATTAGAAGGGCAACCTTATAAGGCAGAGATTTTAAAGGGTATCGATTCCATTGATACCGATGATTTATCGATAATCTTTCCGATTCATTATGAGGTCAATGTGTACTCAGCACATGACGTGTGGACTCTCATTTTAACTGTAAACTATGCGGTTCAAACGAATTGCAGTCGCTGTTTAAAAGAAATGGTGGATAAGGTTTCTGTGACCTCGGAATTTCTTGTTACAGAAACTGAAGAAGATGCTAAACTTTATAGTGGACAAACTGAAGATGAAGTCATTGTTTGGCAAAAAAGAGATTCTTATCTTGATGAATTAGCCATGAGTATTGTGATTACATCACTTCCGATTCAGCCGCTTTGTTCGGAGGATTGTAAGGGTTTATGTCCAATATGTGGAAACGACTTAAATAAAGGAGATTGCAACTGCAGCAATCAATCTATTGATCCTCGTTTCGCAGCATTGCAAGGTCTATTTGACGAAGAATAAGGAGGTGTAGAAATGGCAGTACCTAAGAGAAAAACGTCTAAGCAACGTCGTAATAAGCGTCGTGCTTCATCTTACCAACTACCTAAGACAACAGTTGTTGAATGTCCAAATTGCCATGAAAGCAAACTACCACATCGTATTTGTCCTAAATGTGGATATTATGATGGTAAAGAAGTTATTTCTATGGAAGACTAAGGATTTGGCGAGAGTCATTTGACTTGAGGTAGATGAAAAACTACGAGCAAGGAACTTATAGAGAAGGAAGGGTCTTTTCATAAGTTACCTGCTCGTATTTTTTTTGGAATCTTTATAAAGAAGTTTTCTTATTTATTGCAAAGTCCTCCTAGTTAAGATAAACTATCTTTAAGTAATAAAAGGAAAGATTGAAGGTGGAAAATGAAAGTAATCATAGATTGTTTTGGTCCTGATTTAGGTCCTGGGGTAATGATTGAAGGTGCAAGTTTATATGCAGCGGAAAAAGACTTTTACCCAATTTTTATAGGCAATGAAGACCAAATTAAGGAAGAATTAGTCAAGTATTCTTTTAAGGATTATGAAATTATTCATACAGATACTTATATTGAAAATACAGAGGAGCCTACAAGAGCCTTAAGAAAGAAAAAAGATTCATCTTTAGTTATGGCCTTGACTCTGTTAAAGGAAGGTAAGGCAGATGCAGTTTTAAGCGCAGGAAGTACAGGTGGACTTCTTGCTGGTGGACTTTTTTTAATTGGTCGTAAAGACGGAGTTGAAAGAGCCTGTCTTCCAGTACCCATTCCTAAGGCCAAGGGTCATGTATGCCTTTTAGACGCTGGAGCCAATGTTGATTGTTCTGTAGATGTTATCCATTCTTTTGCAAAAATGGGGGCAGACTATGTTCAAAAGGTCTATTCTGTAGACCAGCCCAAGGTCTATCTTTTAAATATTGGCTTGGAACCAGGCAAGGGAAACAAACAAACCAAGGAAAGCTTTGAGCGGTTAAGCCAAGATCCCAATTTAAACTTCAAAGGAAATATTGAAGCTAGGGATGTTTTTAATACAGATGCAGATGTTATTGTTTGTGATGGTTTTGTGGGGAACATTTTCTTAAAAACTATGGAAGGATTTGCTGAATTTATCTTTTCTAATTTTAAGAACTTTTTGCCAAAAGACTCAGAGTCTCAAGAAAAAAATCCTTTATCAGAAAAGATGATTCAATTAAAAGACCTTTTTGACTATAAGGCTGTAGGGGCTGTACCTCTTTTAGGGATAAAGGGCCTAGTCTTTAAAGCTCATGGCAGTTCAAACGCCAAGGCTATTTATAGTTCTTTAAAACAAATTGACCAAGCGATTAACCATAAACTAGTGGATGAATGTTAACCTTAGGAGGAAATGATGAAAGATCGTATACTTGAAATTATTGCAGAACAGTTTAACGTAAAAGTGGAAGATTTAGATGAAGACACAAATTTTGTCGATGATTTAAATGTTGATTCCATTGAGCTTTTGGAACTTGTCATGACCATAGAGGATGAGTTTGACCTTGAGTTAGAAGATGAAGTCTTAGAAAATCTTACTACTGTTGGAGATGTTATAGACTATATAGACGCCCAAGACCTCGATGAATAAGTTTGAAAGCCTGGAAAAGAAATTAAACTATCAATTTAAAAATAAGTCCAGTATAGAGGAGGCTTTCCAGCATGCTTCTTTTGCTAATGAAGAAGAGGGGTTGAAAAGTTATGACCGAAGAGAGTTTCTGGGAGATGCCCTCCTGGACATGGTTGTCAGCGAATATCTTTACCAGAAATATCCTTCAAAAAATGAGGGGGATTTAACGGTGCTCAGGGCCCAACACGTGGATGAGCATGCCTTAAATGCCATCGGCCTCTACTTAGACTTGGACCCTTACATCAAGTTTAGACCCCAAAAATATCATAAAAACCAAGTATCTGAGTCTATGCGGGGGGACGTTGTAGAAGCTATCTTTGCTAGTATTTTTTTGGAAACAGGTTACCAAGAGACCAAGGAGGTCATCCTCCATGTCTATCAATCCCTCCTTTCTCAAGACGAGGACGTTTTTACAGGTCAAAAAAATTACAAGTCTACTCTTCAAGAGTATTATCAAAAAAAGTACCATAAACTCAGCATCAATTACCAGGTCTATAAAACCCAGGGGCCACCTTGGGATTGTATTTTTTACACCTATTGTAAAGATGGAAATCGGATTATTGGCCAGGGCTTTGGAGGCAGTAAAAAGGAAGCTTCACAAATGGCAGCCAAAGATGCTTTGGAAAGATTAAAGAAAAAACATGAGCAAGTATAGAATTCTACCTTTATTTATTAGCTTTCAGGGGTGCCCCCAACAATGCGTTTATTGCAATCAAAATGAAATTACAGGAAGTTCTGGAATGACGCCAGACCTAGCGGGACAAGAAATTAAAAAGGCAAGTCAAGAAATGACAGACTTTCAAGTGGCCTTTTATGGGGGAAGTTTTACAGCTCTGGACAGAGACTTACAATTTGCCTATTTTAACCAAGTCCAAGCTTATTTAGGCAAGGAGGTCAACAGCATCCGCCTAAGTACACGACCGGATGCCATTGACCAGGACCATATAGGGGACTTGAAATCCATGGGTTTAAGGACCATTGAGCTGGGAGCCCAGTCCATGGACCCTAAGGTTTTAGACCAATCCCTTAGGGGGCATTCAGACCAGGATGTTGTTGAAGCTGTTGAAGTTATTAAGAGTTTGGACTTAGAATTGGGAATCCAGCAAATGTTGGGTCTGCCGGCAGAGAACTGGGAGTCTTTTAAAGACAGCGTAGATAAGATTTGTAGGCTGAAACCAGATTTTGTTCGAATTTATCCTACCTTGGTCTTGAAAGAAACCCCCTTGGCAAGGCTCTATGAAAATAAATCCTATGCCCCCTTAAGCCTAGAAGAGGCTCTTGAATGGGCAAGCTATGCCTATAGAAGATATCGGAAAGAGGGGATTGATGTAATTCGGATTGGTCTACAAGCTACAGATCGGATAAACTTTCAAGGAGACCTATTGGCTGGGCCCTTTCATCCATCCCTGGGACAAATGGTTAAAAGTCGGGCCTTTGTAGATCAAATTAGCAGTTTTTTAGCTAGGCGAGAAATACATAGACTAGAAGAAATTCTTGCTTCAAAAAGAATGGTTGCAAATATAGTAGGTCTTAAGGCCTGGGGACGGAAGAAACTAGAAGAGGACTTTGGTCCAATTCAATTTACCAAGCAAGAAGAAAAACGGATAATCCTAAGGACAGAAGATCAGGAAATTGATCTTGGAGATGAAGAGAATGTATTTAAAATCTATTGAATTACAAGGCTTTAAGAGCTTTGCAAAAAAAACAAAAATTAATTTTACTGAACCTATTACGGCTATTGTAGGTCCTAATGGGAGTGGTAAAAGCAATATTTTAGATGCAATCACCTGGGCCTTGGGAGAAACGCGGGTAAAGAGTCTAAGAGGGTCAAAGATGGCAGATGTAATTTTTTCCGGAACTCACCAAAGAAAGGCCCTAGGCATTGCAGATGTCAGCCTGACTTTTGACAATACATCTAAATGGCTGGATATTCCCTATAATGAAGTTACCGTTCAAAGAAGGATGTATCGGTCCGGGGAAAGTGAGTATCGCATCAACCAAGAGACTTGTCGGCTAAAGGATATCCAAGAACTTTTTATGGATACTGGAATTGGGAAAGATGGCTACTCCTTTATAGGTCAAGGGAGAATCGATGCAGTTTTAAGCAATAAACCAGAAGATAGACGGATGGTTTTTGAAGAAGCTGCTGGAATTACCAAGTTTAAAAAGAGAAAAAATGAATCCATAAAAAAATTACAAGAAACCCTGGACAATTTAGAGCGAATCCAGGACCTCTTAACTGTTTTAAAAAAACAAGAAGCTTCTTTGTCTGATGACCTAAAAAAATATTATGACTACAAGGAAGTCTACGAAAAAAGGAAATCTTTAGATGAGGATTTTTTTGTTTTAGAGTACCAAAACTTTCAAGGGCGGAAAGCTAAGGTCCAAGAGCTTATCCAAGAACTATCAGGGGAAATGGACCAACTTAAAGATGACCTGGCCAATAAGACCCTATCTTACCAAGAAATTAGCCAAGAGCTAGAGGAAAAAGAAAAAGACCTGGACCAAGACCAGGAAAAATTGCAAGAGGCCATTGAAGAGTGGGTTCGCTTTGAGGAAAAAAGAGACCGCTATGAGGATCAAAAACGGTCCATCCAGGCCTCTTTGGATTTTGATAAAAATAACATAACAGATTTACAGGCGAGTCTACTGGAAAACCAAGAAAATCTACAGACAAACCAGGAAGACCAAGAAAAGAGTCGCCAGGAAGAAAAAGACCTGGAAGAAAAACTCCTAGGACAAAAAAACCTAGTTAATGAGAAAAAGGCTCTTTTAAATAACCTGGTCCAAAAAGAAAACCAGGTAAAGGGCTCTTTAGAAAGTGAAAACCAATCCAAACTGTCCAGAGACCTTAGAATCCAATCCATGGAGGGGATGATCCGGGAAGGTCAAGCCAGACTTGAAAAATTAAATAGTCTTTCTAATCAAATGGATAGGGAAATAGACTATTTAAAGGGTCAAATTCAAGAAGCCGACCAAGAAATCCAAGAAATCACCCTTCGATCCAAGGACCAAGGCCAGGCTTTAGAAAAAACAAGACAGGCCTTACTTGAAAATGAAGAAGTCATTAAGGAAGTATCTGAAAGCTTAAGAAAAATGGACTTGGACCGGAATGAACTTTTACGGAGTCAAGCCTTTCTACAAAACACTCTGGATCATTATGATGGATTCAATCGGTCTGTCAAAAGTTTTTTAAAAATATCTAAGGACCAAGGTCTTTTCCAAGGACAAATCTTAGGCCCCCTAGCCAACTTATTTCAAGTGGATAAAAAATATGAGTTGGCTATGTCGGTGGCCCTGGGCTATGCCCTACAAAATATTGTAGTGGCTAATGATAGTCAGGTAAAAGACATGATTCGACTTTTAAAAGATAGGTCTCTAGGGCGGGTGACTTTTCTTCCCTTGAACCGATATGGAGCTTACAGGATTTCTGGGAAGGCTCCTAAGGAAAGTATTGGCTATGCCAGAGACTTTATTTCATGTGATGATTCTCTAAAGAACCTCTTCCACCAGTTGTTGGGGGATATTTTATTTGTTGAATCCTATGATGATGGTCTTTTTTTAAGCCGAAATTACCGGAAAAAAATTATCAGTCTTAAAGGAGACCTCTTTCACCCCAAAGGGTCAATTACAGGGGGATCCATCCAAAAGGGCTCTGTCCAAATCTTAAACCAAAAGAAAAAAATCCAAGAAAAAAATCAAGCTATTCAAGAAATTAATCAAGCTCTCCAGGAAAAAGGAAGCCTATTAAAGGAAAAGCAAGAAGAAAAAGACCAATTGGATACCAGTTATAGACAAGGGAGTCAAGGGCTTTCTGAGGCCAATGATAAAATTTTAAATCTAAGGCAAAAAGTTTATTCCTTGAAGCAAAATATGGACCTACAAGGACAGCAAAAGAATCGCTACCAAGATGAAATTGGTCAAATGGAGGCAGACCTAAAAACTAAAATTTCAGAACTAGAATCCTACCACTTAGACCAGGAGCAAGATCAAAATCGATCAAATCTTAGCCAGGACTTGGAAGAAATTCAAAAAGAAAAGAACCAGGTATCTCTTGAACTAGAAGAAGAAAATGAAAAATTATTGCAAATGCGTCTCCAAGCAACAGCCCTTAAGTCCACCATGGACTTTCAAGCTAATGAAGGCAAGAGGTTGCTGGGAGACCAGGAAAAAATAAATCAATCTTTAGATTCTGCCAAAAGACGGATGGAAGAAAATGAAAAGCTACAGGCCCTGGTTGAGGAAAAACTCCTGGCCTGGGATGAGAATTATGGCTTGGGAGAAAAAGACTTAGAGGCAAAAAAACAAGCCCTACAAGCAAAAAAAGACCTTCTATCTGCCTTGAGCCAAAAAGCTAGTAATTTAAATCAAGAGATTCTAGCCTTAAAAGAAGACCAGCAAGAAAAGGGAGAAGAAATCCAAAAAAGAGAGTTTTCTTTGGAAAAGCTAGATATAGAATATGCTAATCTGGAAGATCGATTTGTGGAAAGATATGGTATAATAAAAGACGCTTTATTTGACAAGGAAGTCCAAGAAAGCTCGAAGACTATTGCCAGGGAACTTTCTAAATTGAATAAGAAAATTGAAGAGTTTGGCCCCTTGAATGAGCGAGTCGTTGATGAATACAAAGAGTTAAAAGAACGGATTGATTTTCAGGAAAAACAAAAGAGTGATTTAATTGAGGCAAAAGAGGAACTTGACCAGGTGATTGAGAATTTAGATCGCAAAATGCGCCAGGTCTTTTTGAAAAGCTTCAAGGAGATTACCGAACATTTTAGCCTAATATTTAAACAACTTTTTCGGGGAGGAACAGCCAATATTGACCTAGAGGAAGGACCTGTTTTAGAAGCGGGCATTGAAATAAAAGCCCAACCGCCAGGTAAAAAGCTTCAATCCCTCTCTCTCTTATCAGGAGGGGAACGGTCTCTTACAGCAGTTGCTTTAATTTTCGCCCTATTAAAATATCGACCAGCTCCATTTTGTGTTCTGGATGAAATTGATGCAGCCTTGGACGATGCAAATATCGACCGATATGTGGACTATATCCAGAACTTAGAAGATACACAATTTATGATGATTACTCACCGGAAACCTACCATGGAGATTGCAGATATTTTATATGGTGTTACAATGGAAGAGAAGGGCATCAGCACCATTGTTCCCATGAAGCTCAAAAATATTTAATATAAGGAGGAGCCATGTTTGAGTGGATTAAAGATAAACTAAAGGGGGCTAAGGAAAAGGAAGAAGACCTTTCGACCAGCACCCCATCAGAGGATAAAGAAAAAAGTACTGAGGAATTTAACCAAGAAGAAGGGGTTATTTTAGGCAAATCTTTGGAGGAGGCGCTCTTAGAGCAAGCTGCAGAGCCCATTGATGATTCAGCAATAGCTAGCAATGACTTGGAAGTAGACCACGAAGGTTTGGTGGTAAAATCAGAGGAAGAAGAGTCTACAGAAGATCTAGAGGTGGAGTTTGAGGAGGACTTGGAGCTAGAAGTTCAAGAAAATCTAGAAGAATCCTTAAATCGTGAAAGTGAGGGCCAAGAAACTTCTTCTGGACAAACCTCGGAAGAAAAAATAGAAGAACTTGACTCTCAAGAAGGGGATAAGACTTTAGAAAATGGCCAGGAAGAAAAACAAGAAGTAGAAGACAAACCGTTAGAGGCCTTAGATAAAGACGAAGTCTTAGTGGAAAAACAAGAAGAAGCTGGAGGGTTTTTCCAAAAGCTGAAATCCGGTCTTTCAAAAACACGCAAGCAAATGAGTCAAAAAATCAACCAAGTCTTAGGGGTCTATGTAAAAATAGATGATGACTTGATTGACGACTTGGAAGATATTTTGATTTCTTCTGACATGGGAATGGAAACTACCATGGAAGCCATTGACCGATTAAAGGTCAAGATTGTAGAGGATGAAATCAAAGACCCTCAAGCAATTTATCCTGCTTTAAAAGAGGTTATCCAGGAACTTCTGGATGAATGTAAGCTGGATTCAGATTTGGAAACGGATCATCCTACCATTGTTCTTGTAGTCGGAGTAAATGGTGTTGGAAAAACGACAACTATTGGTAAGCTAAGCGCCCAATTAAAGAACCAGGGGAAAAGTGTCCTTATTGCAGCGGCAGATACTTTTCGGGCAGCAGCTATTGATCAAGTTAAAAGTTGGGGGACTCGGGCCAATGTAGAAGTGGTAAGCCATTCAGAAGGCGCCGATCCAGCAGCTGTGACCTATGATGCCATCCAAGCAGCTAAAGCAAGAAACACAGATGTCCTTATTGTAGATACAGCTGGACGTCTCCATAACAAGTCAAACCTAATGAAAGAATTAGAAAAAATTAGTCGGATTATAGAAAGAGAATATCCCGAAGCCAACCGGGAAAATTTACTTGTCTTAGATGCAACAACGGGCCAAAATGCTATTTTGCAAGCAAAGACCTTTAATGAAGCCACCAACTTAACGGGCTTTATTTTGACTAAATTAGATGGGACAGCCAAAGGGGGCGTTGTTATAGGCCTCCAAAGAGAATTAAATGTTCCGATTAAATTTATTGGCGTTGGAGAACAAATTAATGACCTCCAAGTTTTTGATTCTAAAAAATTTGTAGAGGCACTCTTTGAAGATGGAGTTGAAATATAAAAAGACAGGCTAGCCTGTCTTTTTAGCTTTATCATTCATGGAAAAGTCACTTGGATAAAAGGAGTAATAGATGAAGATCACTCGACCAGCCTGGCTAGAAATCGACCTAGACCAGTTAGATGAAAATATTAAAATTATTCAAAAAAATATTTCAAGCCAAAGCAAGATACTATCTATTGTAAAAAGTGATGGCTATTGCTTGGGGGCCGCTAAAATTGTTGAAAGCCTCATTGGTTTAGGGGTAGATTATTTTGGTCTGGCCACTACCAGCGAAGCGATTCAATTGCGGAAAAAATATCCTCAGGTAGGCCTTTTAGTCTTAGGCTTTACTCCAAATTTTTTATTAAAAGAATCCATTGACCAGGGGATTACCTTATCTGTCTACACCCTTGACATGGCTAAAGAAATTAACGCCCATGCTGGAGAAGTTGCTAAAAAGGCAAAGATTCATATTGCCCTGGATACTGGGATGAACCGACTTGGATTTTCAACTAATCAAGAAAAAATTCAAGAAACCTATCAAAAGATTGAAGAAATTAGTCGTTTGGAAAATATTGAAATTGAAGGGCTATTTACCCATTTTGCCGTAGCAGATACAGATGATGCCTTCACCCAACATCAATTCGACCAATATCAAATGGTCTATAGGGAACTTGAGAAGAGGGGAATCTCTATCCCTATGAGACATGTGAGCAATAGCCATGCTATTCTTCGTCATAGGGATTATGACTTGGACTATGTACGACCAGGAATTTTACAATATGGGTCCAGGGAAGAAGACCCTTATGGAGAAAAATTTTCCGTTAAGTTGATTGCCAACCTCAAGGCTCTAGTGGCCTATGTCAAGGAAGTTCCAGCTAATGAAGGTGTAAGCTATGGCTTAACCTATAAAACAAAGGCGAGGACAAAAATAGCAACAATCCCCATTGGTTATGCAGATGGTTTGCCAAGAAACCTAAGTAACCAACTGGAAGTTTTGATCCAGGGGAAACGTTGTAAGCAAATTGGTCGAATTTGCATGGACCAATGTATGGTAGATGTTACTGGCCTAGATGTCAAAGTAAATGATGAAGTAGTTTTATTGGGCCGCCAGGGAAAAGAAGAAATAAGTATTGAAGAGTTGGCAAAGAAGGCTGGAGAAATACCTACATCTTTTTTAACCCACTTTGGTAAAAGGCTTCCCAGAGTCTACGTAAAGAATCAAAAAGTAGAAGAAATTGAAGATATTATTTTAAAATTCTGATAATTTTTTATAATTTATTCTTGACATAAGTGGCTAATTTGATATAATTGTAAGGGTCAAGAAAAAGTCTTGACCCCATGAAATGTGGTGATATGAAATGCTTGAACGAACTGTTGAAATTGCCTTGCTTTTAGATAGCTATGAAAATTTATTACATGAGCGCACTAGGCAGGTATTAAAAGAGTACTTTTCCTACGACCTCTCTTTGAATGAAATCGCTGAGAGACATTCAATTTCCAAACAAGCAGTCAGTGACCAGGTAAAAAGAGGAGAAGAAAAGTTACATTCTTTTGAAGAAGCCTTGGGCCTAGTTGAAAAAAAACTGTCCTATAGAAAGGCAATCCAGGAAGCTTTCCTGCAAATTGAAAAATTTGAAAAAGAAAAAAACTTAGACTCTTTGTCAAAAGCAAAAAAACTTTTAAAGGAGGTGTCCGATGGTCTTTGAAAATTTGTCTGATAAACTACAAAATACTCTAGGGAAATTAAAGGGCAAGGGTAAGATATCTGAAAAAGATGTCGATGAAGCAATGCGTGAAGTTAAGCTGGCCCTCTTAGAAGCGGACGTTAACTTTAAGGTTGTTAAGAACTTTGTCAAAAAAGTAAAAGAACGGTCCATAGGTAGTGAGGTGATGGAAAGTCTCACCCCTGGCCAACAAGTCATTAAAATTGTCAATGAAGAGCTAACAAATTTAATGGGAACTTCAGAGGTCAAGCTAAATTTTGCCAAGCAGGGGCCCACGGTAATTTTAATGTGTGGACTACAAGGTGCTGGTAAAACAACAACTGTTGGTAAGCTAGCCAAAAAGTTAAAAAAAGAAGGCAAGCGGCCCTTACTTGTTGCTTGTGACGTCTACCGTCCGGCAGCTATAAAGCAACTAGAAGTTGTTTCTAAACAAGTAGAGGTGCCTTTCTTCCAAATGGGTGATAAGATCTCCCCAGTAGATATCTCTAAGGCTGCCTTGGAACATGCCAAAAAGAATGGCAACAATGTAGTTATTATAGATACGGCGGGGCGACTGCATATTGATGAAGGTTTGATGGAGGAATTAAAAGAAATTAAGGCTTCCACCAATCCCGATGATACCTTGTTGGTATTAGATGCCATGACAGGCCAAGATGCAGTAAATGTTGCCCAGGAATTTGACCAAGCCTTAAATATCACAGGTGTGATCCTAACCAAGCTAGATGGGGATGCCCGAGGTGGAGCTGCTTTATCGATAAGAGCGGTGACAGATAAACCTATTAAATTTATTACCATGGGCGAAAAGATGGACCAGTTGGAAGTTTTCCATCCAGACCGAATGGCATCAAGAATTTTAGGCATGGGAGATGTTTTAAGCTTAATTGAACGAGCTCAAAGTTCTGTGGATGAAAAAAAGGCCAGAGAACTGGAAGAAAAGCTAAGATCCCAAAGCTTTACTTTTG
Organism: Urinicoccus timonensis; assembly: GCF_900232945.1. Lineage (GTDB taxonomy): Bacteria > Bacillota > Clostridia > Tissierellales > Peptoniphilaceae > Urinicoccus > Urinicoccus timonensis. The sequence continues at coordinate 168,507 of NZ_OCTU01000005.1, read as the reverse complement.
ACGACTTTTTAGACCAGCTAGAACAAATGAAAAAGATGGGGCCCATAGGTGAGTTAATGGGCATGATTCCAGGAGTAAACAAACAGGCCTTAAAGGGTTTTGATGAAAGTGGCAGTGAAAAAGCCATGAAGCAAATGGAAGCCATTATTCGGTCAATGACAGCTAAAGAACGGGCCAATCCCGACATTATAGATAATTCAAGACGAAAGAGAATTGCCCAAGGCTCCGGAACCCAACTTGTTGAAGTCAATCGTTTAATTAAGCAATTTAAAGATTTGCGAAAAATGATGAAACAGTTTGGCAATTTTGGAAAAGGTAAAAATAGACGGAAACTGAAATTACCTTTTCCTTTTTAAACTCGCTTAAAATTTATGAATATAGATTTTATAGTTCTAATATGGAGGTGAAAATATGGCAGTAAAAATCAGACTTAGAAGAATGGGTGCAAAGAAAAATCCATTTTACCGTATTGTGGTAGCGGATTCTAGAGCACCTAGAGATGGTCGTTTTATTGAAGAGTTGGGTTATTATAATCCCTTAACTGAAGATAAAACAGTCAAGGTAGATGCTGAAAAGGCACAAAAATGGATTAAAAATGGTGCAAAGCCAACAGCAACTGTAGATCGCTTGTTTAAGGCAAATAATGTTTACGAACAAGAAGTTAAAGCAGAAGCTGAAGTTGAAGAAAATGAAGAAGCTTAAGGGAGGCAGACATGGTAGAGTTAATTGAATACATTGCTAAATCCATCGTTGAATTTCCAGACAAGGTTCTTGTAACAAAAGAAGAAACTGAAAAGGGAATCGAACTTAAGCTGTCTGTTGATAATAAAGATATGGGACGCATTATTGGCCGTGGCGGCAAGATTGCCAATGCCATGCGGACTGTATTAAAGGCCATTAGCACCAAGGAAAACAAGGCTGTTTTTCTAGAAATTGTAGAGAATGAGTAAGTACACAGTTTTAGGGAAAATAGTCAATGCGCATGGTATCAAGGGAACCATTAAGGTTTATCCCTATACCGAGCACTTGGAACAATTTATCCCAGGACAAGTTCTTTATCTGGGAGAAGACCACCAGGCTTTTGTTTTGGAATCCTCTCGGGTACAAAAAAACATCCTATACCTTAAGTTAAAGGAAATAAACACGCGGACAGAGGCTGAGAACTTAAAAGATTGGATTCTTTCCATCGAGAGCAAGAAACGCAGGGACTTAAAAGAAAATGAGTACTTTATAGAAGATCTTATTGGCTTTGATGTTTTTGACGAAGAAATGCAAAAGATAGGCCAGCTAAAAGATGTGATTAGGGGAGCAGCAAATGATGTTTTTCTGGTTTCAGATGGAAAAACTGTTTGGAATATTCCCGTTGTCAAGGCTTTTGTCTTGGAAGTAAATCAAGAAGACCAGTTCATTCGGGTTCATTTGATTGAAGGGATGGAAGAATGAAAATTTCTGTTTTAACCTTATTTCCTGAAGCATTTGCTTGGTTGAGGGACTATAGCATGATTGGTCGTGCCATAGAAAAGGGTGCTTTGGATTTAGATATTGTCCAAATTCGAGACTTTGCGGATAACAAGCATAAAAAAGTAGATGATTATTCTTTTGGTGGTGGACCAGGAATGGTTATGTCGCCACAGCCTCTTTTTGATGCGATTGCTAGCCTTTCAGATAGGCCAAAGGTTTACTATCTTTCCCCTCAAGGGAGGGTTTTGGACCAGGAAAAGTTGTTTTCAATGAAAGAAGAAAAGAACATTGTCCTACTAAATGGCCATTATGAAGGAATCGACCAAAGAGTTATTGATGAATTAGTGGATGAAGAAATATCCATCGGAGACTATGTTTTAAGTGGTGGGGAGATGGCTAGTTTAGTCATTATTGATGGAATTAGCCGGCTACTGGATGGAGTTTTAAGCTCTGAGGAAAGTTATATGGACGAATCTCATATGGGAGGTTTTTTGGAATTTCCCCAATATACCAGACCTGCTGACTTTAGGGGCTTAAAAGTACCAGATGTTTTGCTCAGTGGCCACCATGAAAAAATTGAGGACTACCGGCTCTATCAGAGGATGAAAAAAACCTTGTTAAAAAGACCGGATATCTTTGAAAAAATTTCCTTAAATGAAAAAGAAGAAAAAGTATACAAACAAATAAAAAATGATCTAGAGAAGGGAGGTCAAAGTAACTAATGGATATCATTAAGAACATAGAAGATGCACAAAAAAGAGAAGTTGCTGAATTTAATACCGGTGATACTGTACAAGTATTTTATCGAATCATCGAAGGTAGCCGTGAAAGGGTACAAGTTTTCGAAGGGACTGTTATTAAACGTCAAGGAACTGGTGTTAGAGAAACATTCACTGTAAGAAGAATTTCTTACGGAGTAGGTGTTGAACGTACTTTCCCAGTTCATTCTCCTAGAATTGAACAAATCAAAGTTGTTCGTAAGGGACGCGTACGTAGAGCTAAATTATATTATTTACGTGAACGTCAAGGTAAAGCAGCTAAGATTCGTGAACGTAAAACATTCTAAAGCAAACTAAACAATCTCTAGAAGGTTCATATCGCGGATAAAGAGGCAGATGCCATTTATCCGAAATATGACTCTAGAGTCTTGCGGGTGTAGCTCAGTGGTAGAGCCCCAGCCTTCCAAGCTGGTTGCGAGAGTTCGATTCTCTTCACCCGCTCCATGGACCTGTAGCTCAGCTGGTTAGAGCGCACGCCTGATAAGCGTGAGGTCGGTGGTTCGAGTCCACCCAGGTCCACCAGAAATAAAAAAACTGCCTAGGGAAGTTGCAGCAACTTCCTAAGGCGGTTTTTTGCTAATTGCAAGAGATCTTGCTTTTGAAATTTTTTCTCGGCATAGACCAAAATTAAGTCATCTGGTAGGTCTAGGTCCCCATAGCTAATCCTTTTCAGATTTTTTTCGAAGGTATAATAACATGGATTAGAAAATAAACTTCCTTGGGAAAGAGGAATTTCGAGTTTAAAGCTTCTATCTTTGATAAGAAGGTTTCCTTGGGGATTATAGATTTCCATATTTTTATAAGGAGTTTTCCCCTGATAGACCAGGCTAGAGCCTAACAATTGAATGGTTTGAAAACGGAAATTATCATCTAGATTTAGGCTGTTTTCATACTTGGACAGGTCTTGGTCCAAAAGAGGTAGCCAGTGGACTTGTTCTTCAAGGGACATAAATAGCTTGGTTTTATCCCTCTTATCGAAGTGTGTGTAGTAGGATTCAATCAGCTTTTTTTCTTCTTTAAAATCTAGGGCCTTCTTTTTTGTATAGTAGCTATGCCAGCCTTGGACTGTTTGAGCAGGAAATTCTATAAAAGGACTTAGATTTTTTTGCCGAAGCCATAGGTCTTCTTGCTGGATTAAGGGAGTTTGAAGCTGAAATTGATCTAATTTTTTTTGCAAAAAAGGTAAATCAAATTGACTGCCTCGGAAGCTTTTTATTTGGTGGGGGAAATTTTTTATCAGTTCTTGTAAAAGAGGCAACTCTTTGCTAAAGTCTTCTAAGAAAAAGTGTTTTTTAGCACCTTTGGAAGGGGTATAAATAATACACTGGTAGATAATATCTTTTTTTGGATTAATGCCGGTTGTTTTAAGTTTAAAATAGGATGTGGTCATTTTTTCCTCCTTTTAACAAGTGTATCACAAATAGGGAGAAATGAAATAAGGAGATTTAAATTGATTTATTTAGATAATTGTGCAACGACAAGGGTAAAAAAAAGTGTCTTAGATGCTATGGTGAAGGCCATGACGGAGGATTATGCCAACCCATCCAGCCTACATACTTTTGGTCTTGATATAGAGAAAAAGATAAGGTCTTGTCGTCAGGAAATTTTAGACTTCTTACATGGCTCAGGCAACCTTTACTTTACTTCCGGAGCCACGGAAGGGAACAATACCATTATCCATAGCTTTTCTAAAGATAAGCCCCAGGGAACGATTCTTACATCTCCCCTGGAACACGCCTCTTTAAAGGAACCCATCCAAGACTTAAAAAATCAAGGATTTCAAGTCAAAATTTTAAAAGTAGACTCTTTGGGAAATATAGATTTGGAGGATTTAAAGGAAAAAGTAGACCAGGGGGTGGACCTACTGGCCCTAACGCATGTGAACTCTGAATTGGGAAATATTTTGCCCCTGGACCAGGTCTTGGAGATCATTGATGGAAAGGGGGCCCACTTTCACTTAGACGGGGTTCAGGCTTTTGGAAAGATTCCTGTGAGCTTAAAGGGAGTTGACTCCTATGTTTTTTCCGGACATAAGATTCATGGGCCCAAGGGAATTGGAGGCCTTTATATTCGAAATGGTATTAAGGTCCATCCCCTGGTCTATGGTGGAGGACAAGAAGGAAACTTCAGGTCCGGAACGGAGAATGTGCCAGGAATTTTTGGCCTTTACGAAGCTGTCAAGGAGGCCCGGGATCACTTAGAAGAAAACTATGGCAAGGTTTTAAATTTAAAAAACTACTTGCTGGAAAATTTGACAGAAAAAATTCAAGGAGTTCATATTCATGGGGACCTAAACCAGGCCAGTCCCTATATCCTGTCTTTGGCAGTTGAAGGAACTAGGGGAGAAGTTTTACTCCATATGTTGGAACAGGATGAAATATATCTTTCAACAGCTAGTGCTTGTTCTAGCCATAAAAAAGAAGGAAAAAACCCCATTCATCAAGCCATTGGACTAGATCCAGCAGAATCTATTGCAACAATACGCATTTGCTTGAATGATGAACTCACTAAAGAGGACATAGATGTATTTTTGAGCCGATTTAAAGAACACGTGGAAACTTTACAGGCAATTATAGGAAGGTGCTAATGTATTATATAAGTTTAAGCTTGGGAGAGCTTATTTTAAAAGGAAAAAACAGACAAAAATTTGTCCATAAGCTAAGAAAAGACATTCTAAGAGTCTTAAAAGATGAATCTGTTGAAGAGATTTACCAAGAAATGGGCAAAATCTATATCAAAACCGATAAAGACCAGATTCAAGAAAGAGTAAAAAAATTAAAACATTTATTTGGTATCGTCTATATCAGTCCATGTATCCGGGTTGACAAGGACTTGGATTCCATGAAAAAAGCCTCTATAGACTTTGTGGAAGACTACTTAAAAGACCATCCATCTAAGACCTTTAAAGTAGAAAGTTCAAGAGCAGATAAGCAGTTTGCTTTAAAATCACCAGAATTGAACCAGTTGCTTGGAGCCACAATCTTACAAAATATTCAGGGGTTATCTGTAGATGTCCACCATCCAGATTTTTATCTATATTGTGATGTAAAAAAATATGTTTACCTTTATATTGATAAAATAAAAGCGTATGGAGGCCTTCCAATGGGTACAAATGGAAGAGGACTCTTATTGCTTTCTGGAGGAATTGATTCTCCTGTAGCCGGATTTTTAATCGGCAAACGGGGGGTAGAAATTGATGTTGTCCATTTCCATTCCTATCCCTTTACTAGTCCTAGAGGGGAAGAAAAGGTAAAGGAGCTGGCTAGAATCTTATCAACCTATACAGGTCGTTTGACTCTATATAGTATCAATCTTCTGGAGATTCAAAAAGCAATTAATAAAAATTGTCCTTATGATGAAATGACTATCCTGTCTCGCCGTTTTATGATGCGGATTGCACAAAAAATTTGCGATGACTACAGCTATGATTCCATGATTACAGGAGAAAATCTAGGTCAAGTGGCCAGTCAGACCATCCATGGATTGACCGTGTCACAAGATGTTGTTCATAGTCTAGTTTTCCGTCCTTTAATTGGGATGGATAAGGTGGACATCATTAAGATTTCAGAAGAAATAGGGACCTACGAGACATCTATTCAACCCTTTGAGGATTGCTGTACTGTCTTTTTACCAAAGCATCCCGTCTTAAAACCTACAGTTGAACAAATGGAAAAGTCGGAAGCGGAATTAGATGTAGAAGGATTGGTCAATGAAGCTGTAAAATCAATGAAGGTATACCAAATTTCATAGGAGGCTAGTATGAAAAAATCTTTGCCAATTATTATTATCGCTGCTGTTTTGCTTATCTTACTCGGGAAGGGAGTTTCCACCTATAATCGATTGGTGGCCAAAGATGAAGCTGTGAACCACCAATGGGCCCAAGTTGAAAATGTCTTAAAGAGAAGGGCAGATTTGATTCCAAATTTAGTTAACACAGTAAAGGGCTATGCAGGTCACGAATCTCAAGTTTTAACGGATATTACCAAGGCTAGGTCTTCAGTAAATCAAGCTAAGGGTCCTGAAGAACAAGAAAAAGCCAATGAAGAATTAAATAAGGCCCTAGGCAATATCAATGTGGTTGTAGAAGCCTATCCTGAGTTAAAAGCAGATAAGAATTTTCAAGACCTACAAGCTGAATTAGCAGGAACAGAAAATAGGATTGCTGTAGAACGAAAGAGATACAATGATCAAGTATCTGAATTCAACCAAGATGTTCGTCGTTTTCCAACCAAGTTAATTGCATCTCTTTTAGGTTTCCAAGAAAAAGCATATTTTGAAATTTCTGAAGCTGAATCTCAAGTACCGGAAGTGAGTTTTTAGATGAAGAGGGTAAAAGCCCTTGTAATCGCAATTTTACTCATATTTTCTTTACAAGGACTTGTATTTGCTGGACAGTCCCTTCCGGACCCATCCTACGAAGGCTATGTCTACGATGAAGTGGGTCTCTTAGATTCAAACACAAAAAATACAATCATCTCATCGGCAAAAAAACTTGACCAGGCAACTAAGGCACAAATTGTTGTTGCTGTGGTTAAGGACCTTCAAGGGCTTCCCATAGAGGACTATAGCCAGGAGCTTTTCCAAAAATGGAAGATAGGCAACCGTCAAGACCAAGGAGTTTTGCTACTAATCGCCTTTGATGACCATAAAATTCGCATTGAAACAGGTTATGGCCTAGAAGGGGCTCTACCAGACATGGTTTGTAAACGAATCATTAATGAAATGACTCCTTACTTTCAAAACCAAGACTATAATGGAGGCATCTTAAAGGCCTATACCTATATTTTTTCAAAGGTAAGCGATGAGGTTGGTTTTGACAAGGACTCCGTTCAAAATTTAGACCAGAAAGATTTAAATACAAAAATCGAAGAGGGAGAAAGTAATGGAATTTCTGCAAACTTTCGAATTATTTTCATCCTAATTATTTTAATCATTCTCTTTTCCGGTCCAAGAGGAGGACGGAGAAGGCGGTTTCGTGGAGGCGTCTTCTTTCCTGGCGGTGGCTGGTCCGGAGGCGGATTCGGAGGTTCTTCTGGTGGCGGCTGGTCGTCTGGCGGAGGCGGCGGCTGGTCCGGAGGCGGAGGATCTTCTGGTGGCGGCGGCGGCTGGTCCGGAGGCGGAGGATCTTCTGGTGGCGGCGGAGCCAGCGGTGGATGGTAAAATGTAAAAGGAGCTCTTAGGAGCTTCTTTTTTTGTAGGGAAATAAAAGAAAAGGATTCGAAACGACTTCTTGTAAGATTTAAATTTAGATTCACTAGAGGAGGAAAAGTAAGATAGGGACCTAATTAGTCTTATACTGTAAGAAAAGGATATATAGTTTGACTTTCGTTGACCGATTCTTGGATAAATGATAAAATATGAGTGATTTACCAGTGTTTTAGCAGAAAAATCTTTATAAACATATAGGTGATAGGGTGGGCAAGTTCATTTTATTTGATTTAGATGGAACTTTATTAACAGATGATAAAAGAATAGGCCAAGAGGATATTGATCGTTTAGGGCAATTTCTTCAAGAAGGACATCATTTAGCCGTTGCAACTGGACGGCGATATTTTAGTGCCCGGGAAATCTTGAATCGTTATGGAATAAAAATCCCAATTATTGCAAATAATGGAGCTGTTATCCGAGACCAGGAAGACCATCTTATTTTCCGTAAGGCTTTGGACATGCCCCTACTTGGAAAAATCATAGAAACAAGTAGAGAATTTCCCGTCTGTCCTGTTTTTCATATCGATGGTTTTCACAAGGCCTATGATATGGTTTATAATGGTAAGGACTACAATTCTGACCTGTTAGACTATTTAGAAGATGAACCTCTTCGAGTTTTAAAGATAGAAGACTACCAGGATTTAAAAGATCAAGTTGTCTTGTCTACGATTTATTTTGGACGAGATGACATATTGGAGAATTTTCAAGAAGAACTTGATAGGAAACATCCTGATTCTCTATCTATGCATATACTTAGAAATTTAGACCAGCATGTGGGGATTTTAGAAATCATGCCCCACCAAGTGAATAAATTTTATGGAGCACAGATTATGGCCCAAAAGCTCCATGAGAAAATCACCGATATGATAACCATTGGTGACGATGTAAATGACCTTATCTTGATTAAAAATGCAAAGGTGGGCATTGCCATGGCCAATGGACCGGCCAGTGTAAAATCCATTGCAGATTTTGTTAGCGACTATGATAACAACCACTGTGGTGCCACCCAAGCCATTGAAAAATACCTAAAAGGAGGGTTTTGTCATGAATATTAATTGGTTTCCTGGACATATGAAGAAAACCATGGATGACCTGTCAACCAAGGCCAATATGATTGACTTTATGATTGAAATGTTGGATGCAAGAATTCCCTTTAGTTCTCAAAACCCTAAACTTTCAGACTTGTTGCCAGATAAAAATCGCTTGGTTTTAATTAATAAAAGTGACCTTGCAGATCCAAAGATGAATCAAGAGTGGTTAGACCGTCTCAATGGGGAAATGAATACCCGGGCGCTTTTATATAACAGTAAAGACAGCAAGATGAAGAAACTTCTAAAGCAGGAGGCCTACAAACTTAATCAAGACTTGCTGGAGAAAAAAGAAAAAAGGGGATTGAAAAACCACTCCCTGAGAGCCATGGTTATTGGAATTCCCAATGTTGGAAAATCAACCTTTATTAACTCCTATATTGGGAAGAAAAGTGCAAAAATCGGTAATAGGCCCGGAGTTACCCGGACCAATCAATGGATTCGGTTGGGGGATGGGATTGACCTATTGGATACACCGGGGGTTTTGTGGCCTAAATTTGAAAATGAAAGTGTGGCCAAGCACTTGGCTTATGTAGGGTCTATCAAGGATGAACTATTAGACCTGGAAACTCTCTCTCTCCATTTTATTCAAGAGATTTTAGATATTGATCCTAAGATTCTCGAAAGACGCTATGGAATCAAGACTGACCTAACTCCTTTGGAGGTCTTAGATGAAATTGGTAAAAGCAGAGGAGCCATCATGAAGGGTGGCTATATAGATTATGAAAAAGTATCCAATCTCTTGTTTGATGATTTTCGTAAGGGAAGATTGGGACGGATCACCTTGGAGGATGCTCATGAATGGATGTGAATTTGACCAAACCTACTATCAAGAAGGTTATGGATCTTTGGTAGGGATTGATGAAGTTGGCAGAGGCTGCTTATTTGGAGATGTGGTAGCCTGTGCCATTGTTATGCCTAGAGAATCTTTTATTGAAGGAGTCAAGGACTCTAAGAAATTATCTGAAAAACGCAGAGAAGCCCTTTATGAGGAAATTTTAAAGGAATGTAAGGCAGTTGGTATTGGTCGAGTTGACTCAAAAACGATTGATGAAATTAATATCAAGCAGGCTAGTAGGCTTGCTATGAAAAAGGCGGTGGAAAACTTAAGAGACCAGGAGGGACAGGTCTTTAAACCGGACCTAGCCTTGATAGATGCGGAAACCATCGACTTAGATATAGAGCAAAAGGCCATCATTCATGGAGATGACCTAAGCTATAGTATTTCTTGCGCTTCCATTGTTGCTAAGGTTTATCGAGACCGTCTTTGCATCCAGTGGAGCAAGGACTATCCAGGTTATGGCATTGAAAAACACAAGGGTTATGCCACAGTCCTTCATAGAGGGGCCATTAAAGCCCTAGGGCCCAGTCCTCTGCACCGGATGACTTTTTTGAGAAAGATTTTGTCCAATGAATCACATTAGTTTTGGAGCTAAGGGTGAGGAGATTGCAACAGACTATCTTCGGAACCTGGGCTATAAAATTTTACACAGAAACTATAAAAACTCTATTGGAGAGTTAGATATCATTGCTTTAGACGGAATCACCTTAGTGGTTGTTGAAGTGAAGACTCGGAAAAATGATCGGTATGGACATGCTTTTGAAGCGGTTCATGAAAGCAAGCAGAGAAAAATTAAAGAAACAACCCTTTTATTTTTACAAGAAGAGGGGAACCGATTTTTAGAGTGTAGGTTTGATGTTATTGAAGTTTATCCTTATAGGGAGAAACAATGCAATCATTTTATTGATGCTTTTTGGTAGGAGGGCAAAATGTATTCAAGAATTAAGACCTGTACATTAGAGGGCCTTGAAGGACATATCGTTCAGGTCGAATGTGACTTATCCAGAGGGCTTCCCAAAATAAACATAGTGGGACTTCCTGATGCAGCTATTAAGGAATCTTCTGAAAGAGCAAGGGCAGCCATTAAAAATAGTCAATTAGAATTTCCTTTAAAGAGAATCACCATTAATCTAAGCCCTGCCAGCTTAAAAAAAGATGGAACCCAAATGGATTTGGCCATTTGCATTGCAATTTTAGCTGCCAATGGAGAAGTGGAAGAAGATAAGATTGAAGACTACATATATATAGGCGAGGTAAACTTGGATGGTCAGGTAACGGCTATAGAAGGGGCCCTACCTATGATCATCTCTTTAAGGGAAAAGGGTTATAGAAAAGTCATCGTTCCCTATAAAAATCGAAAAGAATGTGCAGCAATTTCTGATATGGAAATTTATCCGGTAAATTCACTGGTGGAAGTGGTGGAATTTATTAATGGGGAAAGAGAGATTAAGCCCCAAGCTGCAGAAATTTTTCAAGAGTCAAGTAAACGTTATGATGTAGATTTCTCTGAAATTAGAGGTCAGCATCTTTTAAAAAGAGCAATGGAAATTGCTGCTGCCGGAGGGCACAATCTTTTAATGATTGGATCCCCTGGTTGTGGAAAAAGCATGGCTGCAAAAAGGCTTTCAACTATTCTACCGCCTCTGACCTTTGAAGAATCTATAGAAGTGACAAAAATCTATAGCGTAGCTGGATTGTTGAAGGACGAAAATTTAATTAAAGAGAGGCCCTTTCGCTCTCCCCACCATACCAGCTCATCTGTTTCCTTAATAGGAGGAGGACGAATTCCAAAGCCAGGAGAAGTTTCCCTGGCCCATAATGGAGTTCTCTACTTGGATGAATTGGCTGAATTCTCTAGAAATGTTTTGGAAGTTTTACGTCAACCCATGGAAGACCATTCCATTCACATAGCTAGAGCGCAAGCTTCACTCACTTATCCTGCAAACTTCATGTTTGTGGGTTCGATGAATCCTTGCCCCTGTGGATACTATGGACATCCTACTGAGCCATGTCAATGCTCTACCCAGAGCATTCAAAGATACTTAGGAAAAATCAGCCACCCTCTTCTGGACCGGATTGATATCCATGTAGAATTATCACCAGTTAAGTTTAAGGATATATCAACAGATATAAAAGAAGAAACCAGTGAAGAAATTCGTAAGAGAGTTATTGCAGCAAGAAATCGACAAATTGAACGATTTAAAGAATCTAATTATTTCTGTAACGCCAATATTAAAGATCGGGAAATAAAAAAATACTGTAAAATTGACCAGGCTAGTGAAAAAATAATTGAGATGGCCTTTAAAAAATATCATTTTTCTGCCCGAAGCTACCATAAGATTTTAAAAGTGGCTAGAACCATTGCCGACCTCAGTGGGTCAGAAAATATAAGGCAAGACCATTTATTGGAAGCCATTCGCTACCGAAGTGTAGAATCAAAATATTGGGGGAGCAGATGAAAACGATCAGAGAAGGAAAGATTGTCTTATCTCTTCTGGGCTTAGCACCGGAGCAAATCCATAAAATTGAAGACCATCTACCGGTTTATTGTCAAGATAAGGAAGCTTTTTTAAAGGAAATCAAAAAGAGCCTAGGGCCTAATATTGTTAAGAAAATCCAAAATGCAGACGAAAGGGTCTTGTTGGATAAGCTTAAAGCGGATATGGTTCGTTTTAAATTTCAAGTCCTAGTGGACCAGGATGAAGACTATCCAGATGAATTTAACTATATTGAAAATCCCCCTGTAGTCTTATATATTAGAGGGGACCTCAAGCGTGTTTTGGAAAAGGAAAGATGTGGCATTGTCGGGGCCCGGTCCCATACAGCTTATGGAAAAGTTGTAGCTCAGGATATATCTCGGGGATTAGTAGAACGGGATGTGGCAGTTGTAAGTGGGATGGCCCTAGGCATTGATGCAATCTCTCAATGGGCCTGTCTGGACCAAGGTGGTCGCTCCATTGGTGTTTTGGGCACTGGAATTGATGTTATTTATCCAGCCAGAAATAAGGATTTATATTATAAGTTGGTGGAAGAAGGAGCTATTGTAACAGAATATCCTCCAGGGTCTCAAGCTCTTCCTCATCATTTTCCCCTGAGGAATCGGATCATTTCAGCATTAAGCCAATGCGTAATTGTTATTGAGGCAAAAGAAAAGTCAGGATCTTTAATTACGGCTCGCTATGCAGCAGAACAGGGAAAGGATATTTTTGCTGTTCCAGGCAATATTAATTCTCCCTACAGCCAAGGAACAAATCTTTTAATCAGAGATGGCGCCTTGATTTATACCAAGCAAGAAGATCTAGATTTTATCTTTAAAAAGAAGACAAAACAAGCCATTGACCTGGATATTGATGAAGATGAAAGACTATACTTACAATGTATCGCCCAGGGAATGAATACAGCAAATTTAATATGCTTGAAAACTGGTCATAAGATTTCAACAGTAAATATGATCCTCACCTTATTAGAAATGAAGGGGATTATTGAATCACAAGGAACAGACCAATTTGCCCTATGTACAGGGGTCGAAGTTGATTAAGACATAAAATATGGCAAGAAATATAGTTTAATAAATAAAGTTAGGTGGTTAGATGAAGAATTTAGTAATTGTGGAATCGCCAACCAAGGCGAAGGCAATCAAAAAAATGTTAGGAAGAAATTATAAGGTCTTGGCTTCTGTAGGGCATGTCCGAGACTTACCAAAAAGTACTTTCGGTATTGACATCGAAAATGATTTTGAGCCAAAATACATCAATATCCGGGGCAAGGGACCCTTGATTAAGGAATTAAAAAAAGAAGCAAAAAAAGTAGATAATGTTCTTTTAGCAACTGACCCGGACCGGGAAGGAGAAGCCATTTCTTGGCATTTAGCTTATATCTTAGATCTAGATTTAAACGACGATATCCGGGTAGAGTTTAATGAAATTACAGAAGAAACGGTTAAAAGACAAATAAAGTTGCCTAGAAAAATTGATGAGGACTTAGTAGATGCCCAACAAGCCCGAAGAATTTTAGACCGGATAGTGGGTTATAAAATTAGCCCTCTTCTATGGAAAAAGGTTAAAAATGGACTTTCAGCTGGTCGTGTTCAATCCGTAGTTCTAAAGCTTATCTGTGAGAGAGAAGAAGAGATTGAACAGTTTGAGCCAGAAGAATCCTGGACCATTGAAGCAGTTTTAAAAAAATCTAGAAGCAAGTTCAACTCCACCTATATAGGTCAATTAGTAGGGGACAAGGTTGAAAAAAAGACTTTTAAAACAAAAGACCAAGCTCAAAAAATCTATGATGAAGTTAATGTAAAAAAACTTGAAGTATATAGCCTGCAAGAATCAAAAAAGAACCGAGTTTCTTTTAAACCCTTTACTACATCAACCCTCCAACAAGAAGGATCACGGAGGCTAAATTTTAATACTAAGAAAACCATGCGAGTGGCCCAAGGTTTGTATGAAGGAATTGATATTCCTGGAGAAAAAACAGTTGGTTTAATTACTTACATGCGTACAGATTCAACTCGTATTTCAGACCAGGCCAGAAATGCTTGTCGAACTTTCATTAAAGACAATTATGGGGCTAACTACCTAGGACCAAACTTTAGAAAAACTGCCAAAAAGGAAGGGATTCAAGATGCTCACGAATGTATCCGCCCCACAGATGTTACGAGGACTCCAGAAAAAATCAAAGATGCTCTGACAAAAGATCAATTTAAATTGTATGAACTAATTTGGAACCGTTTTGTTTCATCACAAATGGCACCTGCCCAAATCCAATCAATAACCGCCTTATTCAATACAAAAGACCACATCTTCAAAAGCACAGGATCAAGAATTGCTTTTGATGGTTTTTTAAGAGTCTATCATTATGCCAAGAGCAAGGATGCCTATTTACCAGTATTAAAAGAAAAAGACTTGGTAGATGTTTTGTCTTTGGACTGTGAACAACACTTTACACAGCCACCGGCTAGGTACAATGAAGCGTCCTTGATTAAGACTTTAGAAGACCTACAAATTGGGCGACCTTCAACTTATGCATCCATGGTGAGTACTCTTTTAACCCGCTACTATGCAGTTTTAGAACAGAAAAAAATTACTCCGACAGAATTAGGAATGACTGTTAATGACCTTTTAAGTAACTACTTCCCAGATTTAGTTAATGTAGACTTCACGGCAGGTATGGAAAAGTCTTTAGATGAAATTGCTGAAGGAAAAATTCCTTGGAAGCAACTCGTTCGGGAAATTTACCAAGTCTTGGAAAAAGATTTAGTTAAGGCAGAAAAAGAAATCGAAGAAGTGGAAATCCGAGATGAAGTAACGGATGAAAAATGCGAAAAATGTGGTCGGAATATGGTAATAAAAATGGGTAGATATGGAAAGTTTTTAGCTTGTCCAGGTTTTCCAGAATGCCGAAATGCAAAACCCTTGGAAGAAAAAATAGGCCTTGCTTGTCCCAAGTGTAAGGATGGAGAAATTGTAGTGAGAAGGAGCAAAAAGGGGCGTGTGTTTTACGGTTGTAGCAACTATCCCAAGTGCGATTTTGTCTCCTGGCATGAGCCTACTGCTGAAAAATGTCCCAAGTGTGGAGACATTATGACAAAAAGAGTTACTCGAAAGGGGACGCGTCTCCAATGCAATAATAGGGATTGTTCCTATATCAAAAAATGAGGCAATCATGAATGAAATCATTACAAAAGAGAAATTAAAGCAATGGAAGTTAGAAGTCATAAAAAAAGAAGATGGAAAAATTTACTTGATGAGTCTCGAAAATTCGGATAAATATAGGGAAGCCATTGAGTGTCTAACTGACTTAGAGGTTGTTTTTATGAATCAGGAAGGCCAGGTCATATTTAAGAAAGATTCTAGTTCGCCAGATGAAAGAGACCTGGCCTTGGCTTATGAAGAGGAAGAGGATGAACTAATCCAGTTTAGTAACCAGATGATTAAAGATGGATTGGAGGCTGGAGCATCAGACATCCATATCGAACCTCTATCAGACAAGCTAAGGATTCGCTTTCGAATTGATGGGAAGTTAAAAAATTATAAGTTCATGCCCTTGACCTATAGTGATAAATTACTCGTTCGCTTAAAAATCCTAGCAGGTTTGGATATCTCCCAAAAGAAACTTCCCCAAGATGGTCGCTTTTTTATAGAGGACAAGCAAGACCAAGTAGATATTCGCCTATCTACCTCTCCGGTATACCAGGGAGAAAAAATAGTTTTGCGCTTATTAAAAAAGAAGCCAGAGCTTTTAACAATGAAAGGTTTGGGTTTAAATAATCAGCAAAGAGAAGATTTAAGCTTTCTACTTAAACAAAGTAATGGATTAATTTTATTTACGGGACCTACAAATTCAGGAAAAACAACTTCGATTTATACCTTGTTGCAAGAAATAAACAAGGAGTCTATGAATATTATGACCATAGAAGACCCTATCGAATATCAAATTGAAGGCATCAACCAAATGCAGGTAAATCCAGTTGTCCACATGGACTTTACCCAGGGACTAAGAACCATGCTGAGGCAGGATCCAGATGTTTTAATGGTGGGGGAAATTCGAAATGCTGAAACAGCCAAAATAGCCATTCGAGCAGCTATTACAGGCCGGCTGATTTTTTCTACTATACATACAAGGGATGCTATTTCTGCAGTCTATCGATTGGAGGAAATGGGGATTCAGCCCTATTATATTGCCGATGGTCTTTTGGGGATTGTGGCTCAAAGACTTCTTACAACTCTCTGCCCCTACTGTAGGCAGCCTGTGAAGATGGAGGTTCCGGCCTTTTTTGACCAGGAAGTCCTTCTTTACCAGGCCCATGGGTGTCAGCATTGCAACCAAGGCTATCTTGGTCGTAAGGCTGTCTTTGAAATTATTTTATTTAAAGATTGGTTGGTAGACTGTATTAACAGGGGAAAAGACTTGGCTTATATGAGAACTGAGTTAAAAAAACGTGGAATTCCTACCCTTAAAGATCGTATAAAAGAAGAATTACTTAATGGGAACATTAGCTTAGATGAAGCCTATCGCTGTTTAAATACAATTTAGGAGATTAAGGTGAAGTTTAAATATAAGGGTTTTAGCAAAGACCAGGAGATTGTTTCAGGGGAAATTAATTGCAAGAATAAAGAAGAGGCTCTTCTTTATTTGCAAAATAGGGAAATCCTACCTATAAAAATCACCCAAGTATTTTTTTCGTTTAGTTCCCGTGTTTTTTCAGAGCATGAATTAAGTAATTTTTCAAGAGAGTGTTACTTTTTGCTATCGGGAGGTCTGAGCTTAACGGATACTTTTAAATTATTAAAAGATCAGGCAAGAAAGAAGAAACATGTTTTATTTTATCAGGATTGTTTAGACCAATTGTATTTAGGGGAAAATTTATCGGCTATTTTTAAAAAATGGAAGTTGCCAGACCTATTTATTTCTTCTTTTGAAGTGGCGGAAAATTCAGGCTTGTTGTTGGAAATGTTTAAAGAGCTAGGGGAATACTACCAGCAACAAAGTGACATAAAAAAAGCCTTCACCAATGCCATTAGCTATCCCGTTCTTTTAATTATAGTAATGATAGGGATGGTTCAATTTTTATCCATCCATGTTTTGCCAATTTTTGAAGAACTCTTTATCCAAAGACAGGTCATTTTACCTTGGCAGACAAAGGTCCTTCTTTTTTTAGCCAGGGGGATTCGAAATTATTCTGTGACTTTTCTTCTAATTTTTTTAGGATTAATCCTACTATTCTACCTGGCCTTAAAAAATGAAAATTTTAAATATAGGGTAGATTATCTTGCCTATCACTTTCCGCTTTTTTCAAAAATAAAGCAACACCAGTTAACTATGCACCTATCTAGAAACCTCTACCTGCTATTACAGGGGGGACAAGATATTTTAACAGCCTTTGCTATTATGGAAAAATCTACTAGCAATCTCTATCTTAAAGATGTTTATAGTCAAATTCAAAAAGAATTGGTAGCAGGTAGGGATTTATGGCATTGCTTGGCCCATCAAAAGATTTTTCTTCCAACATTTCCAGCCTTGGTCAGGGTAGGAGAAGAGGCGGGATCGTTAAAAGAAACATTTAACCATAGCTCCTTACTTTATCAAAATGACTTTTTAAACCTATGCAAAAAACTAAATACCTTGATTGAGCCGGTCTTGTTAATTTTACTTTCTGTCGTTGTTGCCTTTATTATCATTAGTATTATTAGTCCCATGTTTGAAATGATTAATCAATTTTAGGAGGATGAAATGAGAAAGAAAAAAGGATTCACTTTATTAGAAATGGTCATTGTAATAGGAATTATTGCTTTACTTTTATCTATAGCCATTCCAAGATTTCAAAAAACGAATCGGTCGGCAGAAATATTAACCCATAATGCCAATGTAAAGATGCTAAAAAATGCAGCTATTCTATATTTGAATGACCACCCAGAAGCAGACACAGTGGCAGTAAGTCAACTTAAGGAATATATTGAAGGAGATTTGCCTAAACCAGCGCGCTTTTTAAAGGAAAAATCCTTTACAGTAGAATATGATAAGGCCACTGGAGCTATCAAGGTTATACCAGGAGAAATTGAGAAAAATAAGTAAAATGCTTGCTTTATTAATCTATATTTTAATTAATATCTGCTTTTATTTCTTTCGGTTTAAGAAAATAAAAGAAAACGGAAAAGGAGATAAGGGACTCAAACTGACCTATTTCATCTATATGGTCTACATTTTTGCCTATGGACTATATAGGCACCTTTACAGTATCTCAAGCTCAGAGATTCATTTAGCTTTGACTTATATTTTTTTCATAGGTCATGGGGTTTTAATGGGCATAGGTGACCTGGTTAGGGGAGATTTTTACCTTTGCGACGTGGTCTGGCTTTTTTTACAAAGTCTTTTTAGTTTAATCCAAAGAGGATCTTACCAGCTAATTTTTACGAGCTGCCTAGTTTTTTTATTTTTTCTTCTAGTTGAAAAGTTTTTTGGCGGATTTGGAGATGGGGACAAGGATTATGCCAGCAGCTTAGCCCTGGCCTGTCAATCTAATTTGGATATTTATAGATACCTAACAAGTTCATTTATCCTGGCAGGGGTTGTGGCCTTGATAGGGGTTTTATTTTTGGGATGGTCCAGAAATAAAAAACTTCCTCTGGGACCCTTTTTAATACTGGGATGGATTTTTGTAAATATTTTAAGGTGGTGGAAAATATGAAGGGCATTTTAAGGATAGAGAATGGCAGATTTACTCTGTCTAGCCAGGTGGGAAGCCAGGAATACTTTTTTCCCTGGGATATTGTAAGGCAGGGGAAAATTCGAGATTATTATCAATTCTACTACCATATCCATCAATTTTTAGATGAACATAAAGATATCCAGGAACTAATCGTCTTTATGCCTATGAAAAACTTCAAGACTTTTCAGTATCCTATGGACAAACTAACAAAAACTGAGGGTAAAGATTTAGAACGGCTTCAAGAAGAGAAGTTGTCTATTAACTTAGACCAAACAAAAAATTAACCTATAAGTCTTGGGATAAAAGATGTTACATCTCCTATTATCCTAAAGAGACAGTGAATTTATTGGAAAAATGTTTTATGGATTTAAATTTTCCAGTAAAGCTTTTAGATAGGCCTCTTTCAGATCATTCTTTTATTTATACCTCCAGTGATATCATCTTTTATCAGAACAAAGAAAGCTTTAAAAGTTATAGTTTTTTAAACAAGGATTGGGTTGAATTTTTAAAGAAAGAAAAAATAAGCCCAGAAAAAGCTTATAAATTTATGTCCCAGAGATTAAATCTAGAGAATCAAGAAATTTTAGACCAATACTATATGATCTACTTTATGGAAGGAATTTCGCAGGTGAAAAAATCTCTAAGCCAAGAAGACCTTCTGGAAGTGAATCTGGAAACGAGAAAGGATCTCTTAAAAAGATTTCAAATAAAGGATATAGAGGAAATGAAGTTCTTACCTCCTTCTTTAAAAGACTTGAAAGAAGAAAAGACTCCAGCTTTTAAAAGCCTTCATGTGGATGTATACAAGTTATTCCTTTCAGCTTTGCTTGCTATTACTATTTTAGGTATGCTTATTCATTACGCCTCCTTAAAAAAAGACTATAAAGATCTTATTGAGGCAAGGGAAAATCCTATGACAAATCAGGCTCAGACAAGGCTTGATTTAGGACCTCTTTTAGATTTTCAAGACCAGAGGCTAATTGAATATGAGATTACAGAAAAGGATAATACATTTAACTTAAAAGCTAGAAGTAATTCTCTGGATTACTTACATTACTTAAAAGAAGAAGTGGTAAAAAGAGGTTATCGGATTTTAGAGGATGACCTATCTTATGAAGAGGAAAGTTATTACTTAAAAATTAAGGGACAATAATTATTACAAAACAGTAACAATAGTTAAGAATCATTGACATTTATGTCCTTAGAGTGTATTCTCAAAGTATATTAGAAGGAGGATACCATGAAAAAAATAGTTGGTTTATTACTGTGTTTTATACTTTTTTCACAAAATATACATGCAAATTCTACATCTGTAATTATTCAAAATAGAAGAACAAATGTTACTCCTGTAAAAGTTGAAGTAAACGGGAATAACTTACAGTCTAAATTTGCACCATTTGCCTACGAAAATAGGACCTTAGTACCTATTCGAGAAATTACAGAATCCATGGGAGCAAATGTAGCTTGGAATAATCAAAATAAAACGGCACAAATTTCCTTGGGGGATAAGAAGGTTCTCTTACAAATTAATAGTCGAGCAGTTTATATTAATGGTAAGAAAAAACTAATTGATAAGGGATCCATTCCAGTATTTGCTAGCTATCCTAAAGAAAACGAAACAAAAACCATGGTACCTTTACGATTTTTATCTGAAGCCCTAGATTTTAATGTAGAATGGAACCAAGAAAAACAACAAGCTTCTATATCTAACATTAAAACAGTCTCTGTTATGAAGACAAAAGACAACCAGGTAAGCAGTGAAAGCAAACCATCAGAAAAAACTAATAATAAAGCAGTAGACTTAAGGGGAAAAGTTGATGCCTCAGACCAAGTAGAACCAGAGAAAAGAGAAATTTCCAAAAAGGTGAAGGCCAAGGGTCCTGTAACGGTAGTTATTGACGCAGGCCATGGTGGAAAAGATAGTGGGGCCGTTTCTTCTGTAGATTCCAGTGTAAAAGAAAAAGACTTGACCCTTCAAGTAACAAGTCGATTAGGAGACCTCTTACGGTCCAAAAATTACGAAGTTATTGAAACAAGAACTAGGGATGAATATATAGGTCTTGCAAAAAGAGCTGAAATTGCCAATGAAAACCAAGCAGAAATCTTCGTAAGCATCCATTTCAATTCTTCCAATAGTGGACTTGCCAGTGGAATTGAAATTCTTTATGCGCCTGAAGATAAGGTTAAGATTAAAAGTCATGAACAAGTCCACCTGGCCAAGGCTTTGCATGATGAGTTGAAAAAGGCCACAGGCTCAACCATGCGGTCCATGAAAAAAAGACCAGATTTGGCTGTTCTTCGCTGGACAGAAATGCCTGCAGCTCTTTGTGAGTTAGGTTTTGTTTCTAGCCCAGAAGATATGAAAAATATCACCCAAGACAGCTACATTGAAAAATTAGCTCAAGGAGTAGCCAACGGTATCGAAAGATATGTAAATAATTATGTGGAGTTTGAATGAAGAAGCTTATCTTATCAACAGACAATAAAAATAAAGTTTTAGAAATAAAAGAAGCCTTGGAAGGACTTCCCCTAGAAGTCTATGCTAAGTCGGACTTTATAGACAAGGAAATTCAGGTGGATGAAAAGTATGATAGTCTAGAAGAAAATGCTAGATTAAAGGCTGAATCCTTGAGAGAATATGCTCCAGAATGCTTTATTCTAGCAGATGATACGGGGCTTTTTATCCATGCCCTAAAAGGAGAGCCTGGAGTTCATTCTGCCCGCTATGCAGGAAACCATGATGATGAGGCAAACATCAAGAAGGTTTTAAAGAATTTAAAAAATCAAGAAGATCGATCAGCCTATTTTAAAACAGTCTTTGTTTTAATTAATCCAAAAGGACAAGAAGAGATTATTGAAGGAGTTTGTGAGGGAACCATTCTAAAAGAAATACAAGGACCAAAAACTTTTGGATATGATCCAATATTTCAACCTGATGGAAAAAATATCTCTTTTGCTGAAATGACGATTCATGGAAAAAATGAAATCAGTCATCGAGGTAGAGCTCTAGTAGGTCTTAGGGAATACTTCAAGAAGGTTTTAAGATAAGGTAAAAAAATTTAAAAGAATATTAAAATTATCTATTGACACACTGAATAGTTGATGATAAGATATCTTATGTTGTCAATACAATTTTGACAGATGGTGGGTATGGCCTAGTTGGTTAGGGCGCCAGATTGTGGCTCTGGAGGTCGTGGGTTCGAATCCCACTATCCACCCCAGAGATCCATTAGCTCAGTCGGTAGAGCACCTGACTTTTAATCAGGGTGTCCCGCGTTCGAGTCGCGGATGGATCACCAAGATGCGGGAATGGCGGAATTGGCAGACGCGCTAGACTTAGGATCTAGTGTCTTTGACGTGGGGGTTCAAGTCCTCTTTCCCGCACCATAAAGAAAAAAAGCGTGTAAGTTTTAAAACTTACACGCTTTTTTTCTTTATCTTTAGTTAGTTGACAGTGACAGCACAAGTCTATGGAATAATAAAGATGTTTTAGGACACGTTTATTATAACTTATACTACCTTACATATTCATTAAATACTCCATGAAAATTTTTATATAACTTAAATACAGGCAGTTTGGATACACAAATAAACTTAAAACAGGACAGAGGCTGATCATCACTTATGTAGTCTAGATTCCGGGGTAAACTAAAAAGTGTCTAGGATGCTTCATCCTAGACACTTCGCAATTGATTATTTATTTAAAATTCCTTGGAAAAGTTTCCATTTTCAAAGATTTGAACTTCTTTACCATCTTTTGTCATCCCAATGATGCTGAGGTCCTTAGATCCTACCATAAAATCTTCATGAACCAAAGAGTCATTGGCTCCTCTTGCAAGGAGATCTTGGGAAGATAGGTTTTCAAAACCTGCTAAACAAGTGGGATAGGCCTTGCCAATAGCTAAGTGACATGAGGCGTTTTCATCATATAAGGTATTGTAAAAGAGCAAGTTTGTATTGGAAATGGGGGAGTCATAGGGAACTAGGGCCACTTCTCCTAGGCGCTTGGATCCCTCGTCGGTATCGATTAATTTAGCCAAGATATCTCGACCTTCTTTGGCATCGAATTCTACGACTTTTCCTTCTTCAAATTTTAATTTAAAGTCACGAATGATGTTTCCTCCATAGTTAAAGGGCTTTGTGGAATAAACAAGACCATCAACTCGGTCCCTATGGGGTAGGGTAAAAACTTCTTCTGTTGGAATATTTGGAACAAAGGGAATATTTTTTGGAGTCTTTGAATCAGCAGCAGACCAAATATGATTTTCCGGTAGACCGATGGTGAGATCTGTTCCAAGGGAGTTTTTGTAGATCAAGGAATCAAATTGATAGTGGTTTAATTTATCAGCTAGGGCGTTGAGGCGACTGAGGTGGTTTTCCCAATTTTCCAAGGTATGGTCATCCACTCGGCTAGTGGAGAAAATTTGCTCCCATAGTTTTTCTAAGGCCTGGTCATCACTTAATTCAGGGAATAGGTGTTTGGCCCAACTTTTTACAGCGACACCGGCGACACACCATTGGTGTTGGTCGCTCATCATATCTTCATTGAAACTTTTTAAAGCAATTGAGCGAGCAGTGCTGGCACTTTTAATTTTATTGGCATCAATTTCTTTCAATAGGGAGGGGTCTTGGCCCACCAAACTCAATAGGGCAATATTGTCTTGACGATATTCTTCATATTGGGTTTGCAGGGTTTTACTAACTTTTGAAAGATTTTCTTGGGACATGTAGTGGTAGTTCAATTGAGTGAGTTTTTCATCATTCCAAAGCACCTCGACTTCCCTAGCACCTTCTTCATAGGCAATTTTAGCACACATTTCAGCAAAGAAAGCAGCCTCAATTGGGCAGCGAATAACTAACTTTTGATCAACTTGTATATTAACCCCCTTAAGGATTAGAACTTTAGCATACTCATTAAAACGAAAATCCATTTTTACCTCCTATATATTTTCAAGATAACATATTTATTATATACCAAAAAATTCCAAGTTAAAACTATGATTTTTCTTGTATTCCCACCTGTTCTATGGTAGAATAACAAAGAAATGAATACACACATCTTTCGATGTTTTGTAGTTGCCTTTAAGGTTTGCAAAACGCTAAAAAAGATGGAGGAAAAAACAAAAGGAGGAACTATGTCAGTAGTTAGTATGAAAAGCCTGTTAGAGGCAGGTGTACATTTTGGACACCAAACAAGAAGATGGAACCCTAAAATGGCAAAGTATATCTTTACAGAAAGAAATGGTATTTATATCATTGATCTACAAAAGACTGTAAAGAAAATCGAAGAAGCCTATGATTATGTTCGAGAAATTGCAGCAAATGGTGGAGAAATTTTGTTTGTAGGAACAAAGAAACAAGCCCAAGATGCAATTGGTAAAGAAGCAAACAAGTGTGGTATGCCTTACATTAACCAACGTTGGTTAGGGGGGCTATTAACTAATTATAAAACAATTCGTAAGAGAATTGACCGTCTAGAAGAATTAGAACGTATGGAAGAAGACGGAACTTTTGATGTACTTCCAAAGAAAGAAGTCATTAAATTACGTCATGAAGCTGAACGTCTTGAAAAATTCTTAGGTGGGATCAAGAATATGAATGGAATGCCTGATGCAATTTATATTGTTGACCCCAAAAAAGAACAAATTGCAGTAAAAGAAGCTCAAATTTTAGGAATTCCAGTAATTGGTATTCTAGATACAAATTGCGATCCAGATGAAGTTGACTATCCAATTCCTGGAAATGACGATGCAATTCGTGCGGTAAAATTAATCACTGAAACTATGGCAAATGCAGTTATTGAAGGAAAACAAGGACTTCAAGATTCTGAAGAATCAAGCCAAGAACCAGAAGACGAGGAAGAAACAACAGAAGAAGTCGAAGCTTAAGCAATTAAATAGGGTTCCTGCCTTTGGGAACTCTTTTTTTATGAAAGGATGGAGAGGATATTATGGCAGTTACAGCAAAAATGGTAAAAGAATTACGTGAACAAACCGGCGCAGGGATGATGGACTGTAAAAAGGCTCTAACAGAAACTAATGGAGACATTGAAAAGGCTATTGACCTATTAAGAGAAAAGGGTCTAGCAAGTGTTGCTAAAAAGGCTGGAAGAATTGCATCTGAAGGATTAGTAGATTCTTATATTCACGGTGGACGTATTGGGGTTTTAATTGAAGTAAACTCTGAAACAGACTTTGTTGCAAAAAATGAAGAATTCAAGAGCTTTGTTAAAGACATGGCTATGCAAGTTGCAGCGGTAAACCCTAAATATGTTTCTAGAGAAGAAGTGCCTGCTGAACTAATTGAACATGAAAGAGAAGTTTTAACTGAACAAGCAAGACATGAAAATAAACCTGAAAAAATCATTGAAAAAATGGTAGAAGGTCGTTTAGAAAAATACTATGAAGAAATTTGTCTACTTGACCAACACTTCATTAAAGATGGAGATTTAAAAGTTCAAGATGTCTTAAACAACTTAATTTCTAAAATCGGTGAAAACATTAAGATTCGTCGGTTCGTACGTTTTGAAGTTGGAGAAGGCTTAGAAAAGAAAGAAGAAGATTTTGCTGAAGAAGTAGCAAAACAAATGGGAACAAACGAATAATAAGGAGGTCTTATGGGTCCTAAGTATTCCAGAGTAGTTCTTAAACTGAGTGGGGAAGCAATGGCTGGCAATGCGGGGGTCGGAATTGACACCGATATTGTCCAAGTGATTGCTGAAAAAGTTAAAGAAGTGCATGATTTGGGAGTTGAAACGAGTATCGTAGTTGGTGGTGGAAATTTTTGGCGTGGACGCGATTCCGGAAACATGGACCGTGCGACCTCTGATTATATGGGAATGCTTGGAACGGTAATGAATGCCTTGGCATTGCAGGATGCCTTAGAGGGGTTAAATGCTGTGACAAGAGTGCAAACGGCCATTGAAATGAAACAGGTTGCTGAGCCTTATATTCGAAGAAGGGCCATACGCCACCTTGAAAAAGGCCGCATTGTTATCTTTGCCGGAGGAACGGGAAACCCATATTTCTCTACAGATACAACAGCAGCATTAAGGGCTGCAGAAATAGATGCAGATGTAATCTTATTAGCCAAAAAAGGTGTGGATGGAATTTATGATTCTGATCCTAAAGTCAATAAAAATGCAAGAAAGTTTGACGAATTAACCTATTTCGAAATTCTAAAAAGAGAATTGAAAATAATGGATTCAACAGCTACAAGCTTATGCATGGATAATAAGATTCCTTTAATTGTTTTTGGTATTGATGAACCTTCCAATATTGTAGATGTTGTAAAAGGCTCTACAATAGGAACAAATGTAAAGTAAGGAGATTCTCATGATTTCTGATATAAAAAATGATGCTACAGGCCGTATGAAAAAGACCATTCAAGTCTTGGAGGAGGACCTACAAGCCATTCGAGCTGGACGTGCCAATCCAACCTTATTAGATCGTATTCATGTTGACTATTATGGACAAAGTACACCATTAAACCAAATGGCTGGAATTTCAGCACCAGAACCAAGACTTTTAACAATTCAACCTTGGGATGCAAATGCAATACCAGAAATTGAAAAGGCAATTTTAAAAAGCGACCTTGGCTTAAATCCATCTAATGATGGCAAGCTTGTTCGATTAGTGATTCCACAACTGACTGAGGAAAGAAGAAAAGAATTAATCAAAGTTGTCAAGAAGGATGGAGAAGATTCCAAAGTTGCTATTCGGAATATAAGACGTGAAATGGTTGATTCTGTGAAAAAAATGGAAAAAGATAAAGAAATTTCTGAAGATGAATTAAAAGTAGCAGAAAAAGATATTCAAGACCTTACAGACAAATATATTAAAGAAATTGATGCTGTAGTGGAGAGAAAAGAAAAAGAGTTATTAGAAATATAAAGAACTCCCTTAGGGGAGTTTTTTATATTAAGGAGATTTTATGGAGCTTTTGAACTTACCAAAACACGTAGCTATTATTATGGACGGTAATGGCCGCTGGGCGAAAAAAAGAAACTTACCCAGAACAGCAGGCCATAAGGCCGGGGCTTCCAGGGTAAAAGAAATTATTGAAACTAGTGGGAACCTAGGAATAAAGAACTTGTCCTTATTTGCTTTTTCAACAGAAAACTGGAAAAGGCCTGAAAAAGAGGTTAAAAATATCATGAAGTTATTGGAGCAATACTTAAAAAATAATTCTGATGATTTAAAAGACAATGGTATTCGCTTAAACATACTTGGGGATCTATCTAAACTTTCAAAACCACTTCAAGAGGAAATTAACTTGGCGTTGTTGAAAACCAAAAATAATGATAAAATGATATTAAATATCGGATTAAACTATGGAAGTCAAGATGAAATTTTTCGTGCCGTAAAAAAAACGTTAAAAGATTTTATTGACCAGGGTAGAGACCCTCTTACAATCAGTCAGGAAGATTTTGAGAACCACTTAGACACCCGGGGACAGGAAATGGTTGATTTTCTAATCCGACCAAGTGGAGAATATCGGATAAGTAACTTTTTATTATACCAATGTGCCTATGCAGAGCTTTGGTTTTCGGATACTTTATGGCCAGACTTTACCAAAGAAAAATATATGGAAGCTTTAGAAGAATATGCCAAACGACAAAGACGATTTGGGGGAATAAATGTCTGATTTTCTAAAAAGAACAATAACAGCAGTTATTGGAATTATTATTTTTGCCTTTATCTTGAGTCAAGGTGGTAACCTATTGAAGGAGGCTTTATTCATCTTGTCTTTAGGCATGCTATGGGAGATTCGAAATAGCTTGAGTAATATTGACATCAACCTATCTTTTCCTCTTCTTGTCCTTTTTAACAGCATTCTATTTTTTGCCATTTCTATTTATAATAATTTGGCTCTGGGACTTTTATCCATTCTCTTTATTTTGATTATTGCCTTTGTTTTATTAGATCAAATTAAATTGCTGGATTTGGGCTTATATAGTTTTGTTTTAGTCTATATACCTTTTAGCATTTTTCAATTATCTCACCTGGACCATACCATATGGATGTATTGGATTTGGATATTGTCCTTTGGAACAGATACCTTTGCTTATTTAATAGGGGTTCTATTTGGCAAACACAAGTTGATTCCTAAATTGAGTCCAAAGAAGTCTATAGAAGGAGCTTTGGGCGGAATTTTTGGAGCCCTCCTTTTAAGCTGGATTTATTTTAGCTATCTCCATATGGACTATAAACTAAGCTTGATTTTATTAACCTTGTTGGCATCTGTAGTTTCTCAGTTTGGAGATTTGTTTGCTTCAAAAATTAAGAGGATAACAGGTATTAAGGACTATGGGAAAATACTACCGGGGCATGGGGGATTTTTAGATCGTTTTGATTCTAGTATTCCCGTTATTGCCTTAATTTCAATTTTTGTACAAGTGATGATTAAATAGTTGGGAGTAGATATGGCGACATTAATTAGTTCAATTGTTGTATTTTTATTAGTTGTATTATTGCATGAGTTTGGGCATTTTTTTGTCGCAAAAAAAGTTGGGATTCGTGTCAATGAATTTTCTATAGGTATGGGGCCAAAAATTTACCAAAAGAAAAAAGGAGAAACAATGTATTCCTTACGGGCCTTGCCTATAGGTGGCTATTGTGCCATGGAAGGAGAAAATGGGGAGTCCCAAGATCCAAGGAGTTTTGAAAAGGCCACTATAGGTTCCAGAGCCCTAGTAGTTGTAGCTGGTGCTGCTATGAACTTTATCTTAGCTCTTGTGGCATTTTTTCTAGCTTTACTTCTTATGGGGACGCCTACCAATACTATCAGTCAGACAGTAGACCACTATCCGGCCATGGAAGCAGGACTCAAAGCAGGAGATCAAATTGTTGAAGTTAACGGGTTTAAGGTGGATTCTGGAAGACAGGTTACAGAAGAGATTTCTCGCGCAAAGTCTGTTGATTTAATTTACAAGCGGGATGGTCAAATAAGAAAAGCCAAGCTAGAAACAAAAACAGAAAACAACCGGCAGGTTGTAGGAATTACTTTTCAAAATCAACATAATCCCCTGGAAGCTTTAAAGGGTTCTTTTTCTATGACTCTTGGGGTTATTGTTGGGATTTTTAGTGTTTTTAAGATGATTTTTTCGGGAAGTTTCCAAACACAAATGTTGGCTGGTCCAGTAGGGGTAATCCAAGTAATTGGTCAGTCAGCTGCCATGGGCCTTGGATCTCTCCTCTACATTCTAGGAATTATCAGTGCAAATTTAGGGGTAGTCAACCTCTTACCCATTCCAGCTCTAGATGGGGGAAAGCTGGTCTTTCTTTTGATTGAAGCAGTTCGAGGCAAGCCTGTTGATGGGAACAAGGAAGCATTAATTACTATTGCTGGCATGGTTTTATTATTTGGCTTAATGCTATACATTACTATTTTTAGTGATTTAAAGAGAATTTTTTAAAGGTTGAGGGGATTTATGCGTAGAAAAACGAGACAAATTTTTGTAGGGGATGTTGCCATTGGTGGTGATGCCCCTATTTCTATTCAATCTATGACAAACACAAAGACTAGTGATTTGGAGGCAACGGTAAGGCAAATTCTAGCTTTGGAGGAAGCGGGGTGTGATATTGTTCGCTTTGCGATTAATTCAGAAGAAGATGCTAAGGTTATTCCTGAAATTAAAAAGCGAATCCACATCCCTACCATTGCCGATATTCAATTTAATTACCAATTAGCCCTTTATGCCATTCAATATGGTGTCGATGGCTTGCGGATTAATCCTGGAAATATTGGAGAAAAATGGAAAGTTAAAGAAATTGTAGATTCGGCCAAAGAGGCGGGAATCTCTATCCGGGTTGGTGTTAACTCTGGCTCTGTTCATCAAAAGTATATTGAAAAATATCATGGGGTCAATGTTGATTCCCTATGTTACAGTGCTTTGGATGAGGTAAAGATACTAGAGTCCCTAGGTTTTTCAGATATTAAGGTTTCTATTAAGTCTTCAGATGTAAATCAAAGCATTGAAGTGAATCGAAAGTTTGCTTCTATGACTGATTACCCCCTTCATCTGGGCATTACTGAAGCTGGCAACAAGGAACAGGGGCTAATTAAATCCTCTGTAGGAATAGGATCTCTGTTACATGATGGAATTGGAGATACCATTCGGATTTCCTTAACGGATGATCCTTGTAGGGAGGTAGAAGCTGGGAAAATCTTGCTAAGAACCTTGGGGTTGAGAAAGGAAGGGGTAGAAATTATTTCCTGCCCAACCTGTGCTCGGACTGATATAGACTTAATTCCTCTTGTCAATGAAGCTCAAGAAGCTTTTAAGAATTATAAAAGGCCTTTAAAAATAGCCATTATGGGTTGTCCGGTTAATGGCCCGGGAGAGGCAAGGGAAGCTGATTTTGGCATTAGTGGAGGAAAAGGAAAGGGGATTATCTTTAGCAAGGGAAAAATTATTCGTACAGTAGAGGAAGAAAACCTGTTAAAGGCTTTATTTGAGGAAATAGAAAGATATTAAAATGAACCTTTTAGAATTATTCCAAAAACTGGGACTTGATCCAGGACCAGAAAAAATTGTAGATTTAAAAATTGAGAAAGTCTACTATTATGAGGACCAAAAGTGCCTAGAAATTCTTTTTAAGGGAGAGGAGGATTTGGAACTTTTAAAAAAATGTCAAGAAGCTCTTGAAAGGAAGTTCCAAGACCATACCGTCCTTTGGAAAAGAGTCCAAGAATCTTCGGGAGAAACTTGTAGACAATATATCCTGAATTATATTTATAAGAAGGAACCTTCCTCTTGTGCCTGGCTGCAAGATCAAAATCTTATTGAAAAAGACAATCTTGTAGAAATCCTAGTCCCAAACCAAGTTTTATATGAAAATTGTAACAAGAGTCAATATTTTAAGGTATTGGTAGATCAAGTTGCAAGGATTTATAAAAAAGAAGTTTCTCTAGTTTTGCTAGAGGAGAACCCAGACCTTAAAGACTATGTCAAGGACCTAAAAAAAGCAGAGTCTACTATGGCAAAAGAGACACAAATCCATTGCCCCATTCCCAAAAAACAACCCATTGCTAAATCCTTGGAAGATGGTTACCAAATTGGAAAGAAGAGATCTTATCCCCTTATGTCCTTTGATGAAATTGATATTTATAGTAAGGGATTTTATTTACAGGGGGAAGTATTTGAGCTGGATTGTATTGAGTTCAGCCGAAATAATAAAAAAAATTATATTGTCAAATTTTCCCTGACAGATAAAAAAACTTCTTATACAGCGAAAACATTTTTCTCAGATAGAAAGAAAAAAGATGAATTTTTTGACCATGTAAAAAAGGGAAGTACAGTTTTAATTGCTGGAAAATTAGAGATGGACTCCTTTGAACATGGGCCTGTTATTAAGTTGGAACACTTGGAGTTACAGGATAAAATCCAAAGGAAAGATACTGCTGAAGAAAAACGAATTGAATTACATCTGCATACTAAAATGAGTTCTATGGATGGAATGAATACAGCCAAAGACTTTATCAAACAAGCAGCAGAATGGGGGCACCCTGCCATCGCCATTACAGACCACGCTGTGGTTCAAAGCTTTCCTGAGGCCATGCAGGCATCTAAAGACTTTGATATGCACGTAATTTATGGCATGGAGGCCAATATAATAGATGATGACATTCCTCTTCTTCATGGAGACCAGCCTTTTAATAAAGATAATCCAGAGTTTGTAGTCTTTGACGTTGAAACCACAGGATTTTCTCCAATCCATGACCGGATTACAGAAATTGGAGCCGTAAAGGTAAAAAATGGCAGGGTGGTAGACCGTTTTAGTCAACTGATTAATCCGCTAAAACCCATTCCACCAAGAGTTGTGGAGCTAACCTCAATAAGCAATGAAATGGTAGCTAATGAGCCTAGCTTTGAAGGCGTTGCCCAAAGCTTCCTAGACTTTACCAAAAATTGTATTATGGTCGCTCACAATGCGTCCTTTGATATGGCTTTTATGACAAAGTCATTTGAAAGAAATGGATACGACTTCCAAAGGGCTTATATGGATACTTTGGAACTGGCCAAAAATTATATTCCAAAGACCAAAAATTATAAGCTAGGTACTTTGTGTAAGAAAATGGGCATTTCACTCATAAACGCCCATAGGGCTGTTAATGATGCGGAAGCCACGGCTGAATTATTTATCAAGCTAATGGGCCTAGCTGAAAAAGATGGCAAAAAGTCTATCACAGACTTTTTGGGAGCCAAAAGCCAGCAAGATTTTAAAAAAGAGAGACCTAGACACCTTGTTCTTTTGGCAAAAAATAAAATTGGCTTAAAGAACCTATACCTATTAGTATCTAAATCCCACATTGAAACTTTTTATCGGGAGCCTAAAATTTTAAAATCAGACCTTTTGGAGAAAAGGGAGGGGCTTTTACTGGGGAGTGCTTGCCAAAACAGTGAGTTCTTTCAAAAAATTCTTCAAGGCTTGGATTTTAACCAACTTTGCCAGTATGCAAAATTTTATGATTATTTAGAAATTCAACCTTTAGACCAGTATCATAAGCTCATCCAATCTGGTATGATTGCCTCTGTAGAAGAATTAAAAAGCTTGATTAGGATGATTGTAGACATCGGAGAAAAATTAAATATACCCGTTATTGCAACAGGGGACGTCCATTATTTGGAACCAGAAGATGATATTTTTCGAAGAATTTTAATGGCTGGAACCTATAAAAATATGCGGCCTTCTCAAATACCCCATGAATCTTTGCACTTTAGGACAACAGATGAAATGCTAGAAGATTTTAGTTTTTTAGGAGAAGACCTAGCTAAAAAGATTGTCATAGAAAATCCGCGAAAAATCTATGAAAAAATTGAAAAATTTGATCCAATCCCATCAGGGAAATATCCGCCTTCTATTGAAGGGGCGGAAGAAAATTTAAAGAAAATGACTTATGACAATGCCCACAAAAAATATGGGAATCCTTTGCCAGAAATTATAGAAAAGAGATTGGAAAAAGAACTTAATTCTATTATATCCAATGGATATGCAGTGATGTATATGATTGCCCATGAGTTAGTGGCCAAGTCCAATTCGGATGGTTACTATGTAGGCTCAAGGGGGTCTGTAGGATCTTCGCTAGTGGCTACTATGAGTGGGATTACAGAAGTAAACCCATTACCAGCCCATTATGTTTGTCCACAATGTAAGCACACGGAATTTTCAGACAATAAGACAGGGGGATCAGGGGTGGATTTACCTGATAAAAATTGCCCCCACTGCCATGTTCCCATGGTCAAAGAAGGCCATGATATTCCCTTTGAAGTTTTCTTAGGCTTTTATGGAGACAAGGAACCGGATATTGACTTAAACTTTGCAGGTGAATATCAACCTACGGCACATAAGTATGTAGAAGAACTTTTCGGGGAAGGTTATGTTTTTCGGGCTGGGACCATAGGAACTTTGGCAGATAAAACAGCCTATGGATTTGTTAAACACTTTATTGAAGACAGAGAAAAACAAACTCCTAGAGCGGAAATTAATCGTTTAGTCAGTGGCTGCGTAGGGGTAAAAAGGACCAGCGGTCAACATCCTGGCGGGATTATGATTTGTCCTAAAAATATGGATATCCATGATTTTACTCCCATCCAATATCCGGCCAATGACAAATCTTCTGGCCGAATTACAACTCATTTTGAATACCATTCCATTAGCGAAAACATCTTAAAGTTAGATATTTTAGGCCATGATACCCCTACTATTATTAAGATGTTGGAAGATTATACAGGCTTTATGTCCAGTGAAATTCGCTTGGATGATGAAGAGGTGCTTTCTCTTTTTCGGTCCACAGAGGCCCTACATTGTGATGAATCTATTTTCCAATGTTCTACAGGGACTCTAGGGATTCCTGAATTTGGGACAGAATTTGTCCGCAAGATGTTGATAGACACCAAACCCAAGAACTTTTCTGAACTAGTTCGAATTAGTGGGCTTTCCCATGGGACAGATGTTTGGATTGGTAATGCTCAGAGTCTAGTAGAAAACAATCAGGCGACATTAAGCGAGGTTATTTCTACTCGTGAAGATATTATGGTTTATTTAATGAACGCAGGGGCTGATAATAAGATGGCCTTCGACGTTATGGAAAAAGTAAGAAAAGGAAAGGGCATCCCGGATAAATACTATGAGAAGATGCTAAAACTATCCCTTCCCAAATGGTATATCAGTTCATGTGAAAAGATTAAATATATGTTTCCTAAAGCCCATGCTGTGGCTTATGTAATGATGAGCTTCCGAATCGCTTACTATAAAATTAATTATCCCGAGGCATTTTATGCTAGTTATTTTTCTCAAAAAGTAGCAGATTTTAATGCTGAAGTTTGTCTTAGGGGACCCCAGGCTGTACAAGATCGTTTGGACCAGTTGAAATTCGCCCAAAAAGAAGTGAAACTTACGACTAAGGAAAAAAATGAACAAACTGTTTTAGAAGTCGCTTTAGAAATGCTCAGCCGGGGATATAAATTTTACAATGTGGACTTATACCAATCTATGGCTAGTAATTTTACAGTAAAAGACCAAGGTATATTGCTTCCCCTACAAGCGATGGCGGGACTAGGTCAAGCTGTTGCAGAACAAATCGTGGAACAAAGACAAGTCAGTGAATTTATCTCTATTGAAGATTTTACAAATCGGACAAAGGCATCGAAGACAGTTGTTGAACTTTTAAAAGAAAATCACTGCTTGGATAAATTGCCAGATAGTGACCAATTAAGTATATTTACACTTTAAATATCCTTAGATTTATGGTATACTTGTAATAAGAAATAGGTAGGATTGTAACTAGAGTGGGCTTCCACTCTAGTTTTTTTACGAAGGGAGGAGTATGGAGCATTCAATTATTAAAGAACTAAAAAAAATAGCGGAAAAGACAGCCTTGGAAATGGACGATGAATTGGTTGAATTAAACTGTAAAAAGTCTGATGATGGGCTTCATATTGAAGTAATTATTTATAATACTGAGGGAACAAGTCTAGACCATTGTGTTGAATTTAGCCGAAGCTATGATAAGAAAGTGGCAGAATTAGACATTAGTGACGGGCCCTACTTTATTGAAGTTGCCTCTCCTGGCCTAGATAGACCAATTAAATCAGATGATGATCTTAGAAGAAATTTAGGTAAGAAGGTAGAGATCAAACTCTATAAAAAAGTGAACAATAAAAAAGATCTTATTGGAGAAATCGCAGATTATTCCGAGGAAGAAGTGGTCATTCGAACAGACTCTTCTGAAGAGAGAATTCCTAGAGAAGCTATATCCTTGATGCGACAAGTGATTGAGTTTTAGGAGGTATAATGAATCAAGAATTTATATTAGCGCTTGAAGAAATAGAGAGAGAAAAGGGTGTAGACAAAGAGATTATTTTTGAAGCCCTAGAGTCTGCCTTGGTTTCAAGTTATAAGAAGAATTTCGGATCTGCACAAAATGTAGATGTAGAGATGAACCGTGAAACAGGAGACGTTGCTCTTTATGCTTTAAAAGAAGTTGTAGAGAACGGAGATCTTACAGATAATAACCTGGAAATTACACTTTCAGATGCTCAAGCAATTAATGCCAGCTACCAATTAGGAGATACAGTTCGTATACGATTGGAACCTGAAAATTTTGGCCGAATTGCAGCACAAACAGCTAAACAAGTGGTCATTCAGCGTATTAAGGATGCTGAAAGAGATGTTATTTTTGAAGACTATACGGATAGAGAAAATGAAATCATAACTGGAGAGGTGCGGAGAGTCAGCAATCGGAATGTATTCTTTGACTTAGGAAAAACAGAAGCTCTTTTACCTTTTCAAGAACAAATTCCAGGAGAGCATTACGGGCAAGGAGAAAGATTTAAGCTGCTCCTTTTAGAAGTTCGTCGGACACCCAAGGGACCTCAAGTTATCCTATCAAGATCTCATCCCAATTTAATCAAGCGTTTATTTGAAATGGAAGTACCGGAAATCCTTGACGGAGTTGTTGAAATTTATTCCATTGCCAGAGAAGCAGGATCTAGAACTAAAATTGCAGTTTTTTCAAAAGATCCTTCAATTGATCCCCTAGGAGCATGCGTTGGTTTTAAAGGAAACCGTGTCAAGACCATTGTAGACCAACTTTATAATGAAAAAATTGATATTGTAATTTACGAAAAAGATATTGCGGAATTTATCGCCAATGCTTTGAGTCCATCCAAGGTTGTGGATGTTTTTATTAAAGAACGAGAAAAAGAAGCTTTGGTGGTGGTTCCGGACTATCAACTTAGCTTGGCTATTGGAAAAGAAGGACAAAATGCCCGCTTGGCAGCTAAATTAACAAATTGGAAAATTGACATAAAATCTGAAAGCCAGTTTGAAGAGTTCTTGGAAGAAGAAAACTTGACAAAAGAAGAGCTAAGACAACAATTCGCAGAAGCGAATAAGGCAGATGCCTTACTTGAAGATCTAGATCAAGAAGATCAAGAAGATAGCCTAGAAGAAGACTTAGAAGACAATTTTGACTTGGAAATTGAAGACCTTGAAGAGGATATGGAAGAGGAAGAAGACCAAACCATTGATTCAGAAGATGAATAAGAAAGTTATAAATTGGTAATGTTTGGGGAGGATCATGGCAAAGTCAAAAAAAACACCCATGCGACAATGCATCGGTTGTCATGAAAACAAAGAAAAGAAAGAATTAATACGCATTGTTAAAACCAATACCGGCGAAATCTTTGTGGATAAAAGCAACAAGAGCAATGGTAGAGGAGCGTATTTGTGTAATGATATCAATTGTTTAGAGAAAGCAATTCGTTCAAAGGCCCTGAATCGTTCTTTAAAGGTCGATGTGCCAGAAGAAATATTACACGAGTTGGAGGATTCGATGAAAGAGTAATGTCCTAGTTTAAAGGAGGTGCGTCCAATGGCGAAAATTAGAGTTCACGCATTGGCAAAAGAATTAGGTATCAGTAGTTCAGACTTGTTAAAGATACTTGAAAAGATAGATATACAAGCAAAGAGCAATTTAAGTTCTTTAGATGAAAAAGAAGTAAGTAAGGTAAAACAAGCAGTCAAATCGGGGAAGCAGACAGCCAAAGCTGAAGCAACTAAGGCGAAGAAGAGCCCAGCTAAAAACAGTCAGGCTAAAAAAACTATTGATCAACCAAAAGAGAAAAAAGAAAAGTCCTCCCATCATCAAAACACACCAAAAAAACAAAAAAATGTAAATAGTAAAACTTCAGGTGATGGAAAGAATAAGAAAGAATCCAGGAAGGGACCACAAAATACCCACCAAAGAAATGAAGTTAAAAATAAGTCTATAGACAATAAAAAGCAAGATAAGGCAACACAATCTAATAAAAAAGCAAATAAGAATGACAAGCAATCTACTGGAGATGTAAAAAATACAAACGACCAACGTCGTAAAAAAAGAAAACCTCATAGAACCGGGAAGACTGCCAGAGAAAAACAAAAACAAAAAGAAAAAGAATTGAGAGAAAAGGAAAACACAGAAATTAGAATTCAAGTACCAATTTCAGTAAAAGACTTTGCTGAGGAAACAAAAACCCCAGTAGCTCAAGTGATCACAAAACTTATGGGTCTGGGACTCATGATGACACAAAACGAATCTCTAGATGAAGATTTAGTGATTTTACTAGGAGACGAACTGGGAAAAGAAATTATAATTGAAGAGCCGGAAGAAGTCGAAAGCATTGAAGAAAGCTACAATTTAGACTATGAAGACAATCCAAACTTCTTAAAGTCAAGACCTCCTGTTGTAACAGTTATGGGGCATGTTGACCATGGGAAGACTTCTTTACTGGATGTCATCAAGCAAAGTAGGGTTACTGAAGGTGAAGCCGGTGGAATTACCCAACATATTGGCGCCTATATGGTGAATGTGGGCAATAAAAAGGTAACCTTTTTAGACACTCCAGGTCACGAGGCTTTTACTGCTATGAGGCTAAGAGGAGCCCAGTCAACAGACATTGCCATTTTAGTGGTAGCCGCAGATGATGGGGTCATGCCTCAAACTGTAGAAGCGATTAACCATGCTAGAGCTGCCAATGTACCAATTATAGTAGCTATTACAAAAATTGATAAGGATACAGCTAATCCAGAAAGAGTCTATCAAGAATTATCTGAATACGAATTGATTCCAGAGGCTTGGGGTGGCGACACCATTATGGTTCCTGTTAGCTCCAAGACTAAGGAAGGAATTCAAGAATTACTTGAAATGGTTCTTCTAGTTGCTGAAATGCAAGAATTAAAGGCAAATCCAAATCGTAGAGCCGTAGGAACAGTAGTAGAAGCCCAATTAGATAAAGGAAAAGGCCCCATGGCTACGATTCTGGTTCAAAAAGGAACTCTACGTTTTGGTGACAGCATTGTTTCAGGACAAGCCCATGGTCGTATTCGAGCAATGACAGATGATAAGCATCGCAATGTAAAAAAAGCTGGTCCATCTACTCCTGTGGTAGTCTTAGGCTTAAACGAAGTTCCTAATGCTGGAGACCAAATTTATGCTGTAGAAGACGATAAACTTGCCCGAGAAATTGCTGAAAAGAATATCGCCCAAGATAGGGAAGAAAAATTAACCAATTCCAATAAAGTTTCTTTAGACAATCTTTTTGACCGGATTAAAGAGGGAGAACTTAAGGATCTGAACATTATTGTTAAGGCAGATGTTAAAGGGTCCGTGGAAGCAGTTTGTCAATCCTTGTTAAAATTGTCCAATGAAGAGGTTAAAATTAATATTATCCACCAAGGAGCTGGGGGTATTAATGAGGGAGATATTAACCTAGCCAGCGCATCTGATGCCCTAGTCATTGGATTTAATGTAAGACCCAATATCAATGCACTAGACTTGGCAAAAGAGGAAGAAGTTGATGTAAGAACCTACCGAGTTATTTATGATATCATCAATGATGTAAAGGCGGCCGTGAGTGGAATGCTGGATCCAGATATTGTAGAAGAAGTAACTGGTCGGGCAGAAGTTCGTCAAACCTTTAAACTTCCAGGACGCATCATTGTTGCAGGAATTTACGTGGTAAAGGGCAAGATGGTTCGCAATGGTCGTGTGAAAATTCTAAGAGATGACATTGTCATTCATGAAGGAGATATTGCTTCCTTGAAAAGATTTAAAGATGATGCCAAGGAAATAGCAACAGGATTTGAAGGTGGACTAGGTATAGAAAATTTCAATGACATCAAAGAAGGCGACGTTTTGGAATGTTATATCTTAAAAGAAATTAAGAAAGAGCTGTAATATGAAAGAAAAACGCTTAAATCGCATTACAGAAGAAATTAAAAGAGAGCTATCAGACATCATTCAAAATAAGCTTAAAGATCCACGGGTCCATTCCATTGTTAGTGTTAATCAAGTTGACCTGGCAGGAGACCTGTCTCAGGCGAGAATTGGGATTTCAACCCTAGGAACTCCAGACCAACAAGAGGAAACTTTGGAGGGAATCAAGAGTGCTAAGGGATTTATCAAAAAAGAATTAGGAAGGCAAACAAAGTTAAGAGCTATTCCAGATTTAATTTTTTACAATGATACCTCTATTGAAAAATCTATCGAAATGTTTGAGCTTATTCAAGAGGTGAATCATGGAAAAGATCAATAATTTAAAGAAGAAAATTGTAGAAGCTACATCGATTGGTGTAGCTTCACATATTGACCCAGATGGAGATAATCTGGGTTCAATTTGTGCCCTTAAGAAATCTTTGGAGATATTTGGCAAGGAAGTTTTCTTATACATTGATGATCAGATTCCTAGGTCCTACCAATTTTTACCAGGAGTGGATGAAAGCTCGGAAATAGAAACAAATAGACACCATGATTTATTTTTCGCCTTAGACTGCGCTGATCAAGAACGCTTAGGAAAAAGAGTGGGTGATCTCTTTGATAGGGCGAAAACAAAGGTTGTTATAGACCACCACTTAACGAATCAAGGCTATGGAGATTTAAATTTTATTGAAATTGTCTCAAGCACAGGGGAATTGTTGTATGAAATCTTAAAGCAGGCTGATTTACCCATAGATGAGAAAGTTGCCACCTGTCTATATACTGCTATATCCAGTGATACAGGTTCTTTTAAATACGACTCAACCAGCTCTAGGACGCATGAGATTGCAGCAGATCTTTTAAGTCATCAGATTGATTTGAATGAGATTACAATCAACCTCTATCAAAGAAGGTCTTTGGCCAAAACCAACCTGCTTATGCGGGCTATGCAAAATTTAAAAATTTTAGAGGATGGGAAAATAGCTCTAACCCGGATTTCTCTAGACGACCTTGATAAGGTCCAGGCTGAACATTCAGATACAGATGGAATTGTTGAGTTCATTCGAGATATTGACGGAGTAGAATTGGCTATTTTCTTAAAAGATAGCAAAAGATCTGGTAGCAAGATTAGTATGAGGAGCAAAGGCGACATAGATGCCAGTAAAATTGCTGTGAAATTTGGTGGTGGTGGGCACAAACGTGCTGCTGGAGCAAGTTTCAATGGGGACTTGGACCAGTGTCAAGAAGCAATTTTAAAGGTGGTAAATGATGAAATCAATGCAGGGAATTCTTTTAATTAATAAAGACAAGGGATTTACAAGTCATGATGTCGTAGCCTTGTGTCGTAAGCATTTAGGCCTAAAAAAAATTGGCCATAC
The DNA here is from genome assembly GCF_900232945.1 of Urinicoccus timonensis. Classification (GTDB taxonomy): domain Bacteria; phylum Bacillota; class Clostridia; order Tissierellales; family Peptoniphilaceae; genus Urinicoccus; species Urinicoccus timonensis. The sequence continues at coordinate 128,299 of NZ_OCTU01000005.1, read as the reverse complement.
AGGAACCTTGGATCCCATGGCCAGAGGGGTTTTACCAATTTTAGTCGGGAAGGCTACTAAGATATCAGACTATCTAATGGGGCAAGACAAAGTTTATGAAGGCACCATGCAGTTTGGTTATCGAACAGATACCTTAGATGCAGATGGAGAGATTTTAGAAACTTGCACTAACAAGCTTTTTGATAAAAAAGATATTTTAGATAGTATGAAAGTTTTTACAGGGAAAATAGATCAAGTCCCCCCCATGTATTCTGCCATTAAAATAAAAGGGAAAAAGCTCTATGAATATGCCAGACAAGGGCAGGAGGTAGAAAGAAAAACAAGGCAAGTTGAAATATATTCTTTTGAATTGTTAGACTTATCTGAGGACCGGCTATCCTTTCGAGTATCTTGTTCTAGTGGAACCTATATCCGCTCTTTAGTAAACGATCTGGCTAAGGAATTAAAAAGTTTGGCTACTTTGACTGACTTAAATAGGGTACAAGTTGGCAACTTTAGTCTAGACCAATGTCATAGTATTTTAGACTTAAAAGAAGGGAAGTTAGGTGCTGAGGATTTAATCCCTATAGATCAAGGGCTAGATTTACAAAACATAGATATCCCGGATGACTATTTTAATGCTTTAATGTTTGGTCAATCAGTTCCTTATTCTCAACCTGTGAATGAAAAATTCAAGGTTTATTGTAAAAACCAATTTGTTGGGATTGGGATTTCGCCTTATCCTGGATTCATTCGTATAAATAAGTGTCTATTAGAAATATAAGGTGGAGGTTTTATGGAAAGTATACAAATACATCCACAAGATAAAATAGATAAGGAAATTGTCGTTGCTTTGGGAAACTTTGATGGAATTCATTTAGCCCATCAGGAACTCATACATCAAGCTATAAAAATTGCTAAGAAAAAAAATTTGACAGCAAGTGTATTGATGTTTACAGAGCATACAAAAAAAGCTCTTCTGCATACAGAGCAAAATCTTCTAATGAGTCGTAGGCAAAAATTAAGCCTGTTAGAAAAATTAGGTATTGAACTTGTTGTGGAAATTGAATTTTCTGAAATTATGAAGATGAGTCCGGAATATTTTGTCTATGAATTTTTAGCCAAAAATCTAAATACTAAGGCTATAGTTGTGGGTTATGACTACCGTTTTGGCTATAAGGCCAAGGGCAACATTAACTTGCTCCTAGACTATGCAGAGGATTTAGATCTTGAAGTTAAAATTGTGGAAGCCATTAGAAGCCGAGAGGATATCATTTCTAGCACTCGGATTCGTCAGGCGATTCAGAAGGGAAATATAAGTTTGGCTAATGAATTATTAGGAAGACCCTTTACTATCCAAGGACGAGTGGTTCATGGGAAAAGTCTTGGAAAAAAAATGGGTTATCCAACAGCTAACCTACAACCCCTAGCTCACTATGCTGTTCCTAAATATGGCGTTTATGATACCAACGTCTTGATAAATGGGCACCTATATAAGGCTGCTACTAGTGTTGGAACCAACCCCACCTTAAAAGAATCAGGACTAAAAATTGAAGCTCATATCTTGGATTTTGATGAAGATATTTATAACCAAGAAGTTGATTTACAATTTTTAACCTTTCTAAGAAAAGAGAAAAGTTTTAAGACTGTGGATGAACTATTCAAACAAATTGAGAAAGATACCAACCGGGTTCGGGATAGAAAATAAACTTGTAAAAATTCTTAATCTATGATAAAATCAATGTGTTCCACAACTAGGTAAAACGAGCCTCGACGTCTACTCAGTTGTGGTGGATAAAATTTTTAGGAGGAAATTATGATTTCAAAAGAAGAAAAACAAAAAATTATCAATGATTACAAATTATCTGAAAAGGATACTGGTTCACCAGAAGTTCAAATTGCCATTTTAACACACAGAATTAATGGCTTAAATGAACATTTAAAGGATCATAAAAAAGACCACCATTCACGCAGAGGTCTGTTAAAAATGGTTGGTACACGTAGAAATCTTTTAAGATACTTACAAAAGAAAGATATTGAAAGATATCGTTCTTTAATTGAAAGATTAAATATCAGAGGTTAGTAAGAGCGGGGAATCCGCTCTTTTATTTTATACAAAGGAGGTAAGAATGGAAAAAACATTTGAGTATAACTTGGCTGGTCGCCCATTTAAAGTGGTTATCGGAAAAGTAGCTGAGCAAGCCAATGGAGAATGTTTAATCTACTATGGAGATACAGTAGTATTGGTCACAGCTACAGCATCAAAAGAAGCAAAAGATGGGATTGACTTTTTCCCATTAAGTGTTGACTATGAAGAAAAAATGTATGCTGTAGGAAAATTGCCAGGAGGCTTTATAAAAAGAGAAGGTAGACCTAGTGAAAAGGCCACTTTAACAGCTAGACTTATTGACCGCCCTATCCGCCCATTATTTCCAGAAGGATTTAGAAATAGCGTACAAATGATAGCAACAGTGTTCTCTGTAGAGCAAGACTGTCCACCTGAAATAGCGGCTATGATTGGATCATCTATTGCCCTATCTATTTCAAACATTCCTTTTAAGGGACCAACAGCTTCCGTTCATGTAGGTTATATTGATGGGAACTACGTCATTAACCCAGATGTTGAGCAAAGAGCCAAGTCAAAAATTGACTTAACTGTATCCGGAACCAAGGATGCCATTATGATGGTAGAAGCTGGATCTGATATTGTCAGCGAAGATGAAATGTTAGGGGCCATTTTATTTGCCCATGAAGAAATTAAAAAAATCTGTCAATTTATTGATGGAATTATAGCAGAATTTGGTCAAGAAAAAATGACCTATACCGTGGCTGAACCTAACCAGGAAATTTATAATAAAGTTTATACCTTTGCAAATGAGCTTCTAACTGATGCCATTCATCAAAAGACAAAAACAGAAAGAGAAGAAGCCCAAGAAGCTGCTAAAGAAAAAATATATGCAGAATTCAAGGATGACCTAGAAGAATATGAAAAAGACATCAACGAAGTCATTGATGAGATTATTCGTAAAGAGGTAAGAGTAGGAATTCTTAACGATAGAAGGCCTGATGATAGGGCTATGGATGAAATTAGACCCCTAAGTGCTGAAGTCGGTATTCTTCCCAGAACTCATGGGTCTGGTTTATTCAAAAGAGGACAAACTCAAGTCCTATCTGTGGCAACTTTAGCAGGGCTTTCCGAAGTCCAAATTATTGATGGGCTGGGAGATGATACTCCAAAACGCTATATCCATCATTATAACTTCCCACCCTACTGTGTAGGAGATACAAGACCTATGCGGAGTCCGGGGCGGAGAGAAATAGGACATGGAGCTCTGGCAGAAAGAGCCCTAATACCCGTCTTACCTACAGAAGATGAATTTCCTTATACTATTCGAGTTGTGAGTGAAGTCTTAAGCTCTAATGGATCATCTTCACAAGCAAGTATTTGTGGGTCTACCCTATCCCTTATGGATGCAGGAGTTCCTATTAAGGCGCCTGTTGCAGGAATTGCCATGGGGCTAATCAAGGAAGGACAAGATGTAAAAATCTTAACCGATATTCAAGGTTTAGAAGACCATCTTGGAGATATGGACTTTAAAGTGGCAGGAACAAAAGAAGGAATCACTGCCTTGCAAATGGATATAAAGATTGATGGAATCAACAAAGAAATTTTAGAAGAAGCCCTATTAAAGGCAAAAAAAGCAAGAATGACTATCCTTGAAACGTTAACAGACGCCATAGATAAACCAAGAGAAGATCTTTCTCCTTACGCACCTTTAATCTATACAATTAAGATTAAACCTGAAAAAATTGGAGAAGTTATTGGATCTGGTGGTAAGGTAATCAATAGCATTATTGAGGAAACAAATGTTAAAATTGACATTGAAGATGACGGAAGAGTTTCTATCTTAAGCCAAGACAAGGACTGTGCCCTAGCAGCAATCAACCGTATAGAAGAGATTGTCAAAGATGTTGAAGTGGGTGAAGTCTATAAGGGCAAGGTTAAAAAAATTGTTAAATTTGGTGCCTTTGTGGAGGTTTTAAAAGGTCGTGAAGGGCTCCTTCATATCTCCAATATATCCAAAGATCATGTGAAAAATGTGGAAGATGTATTGAAAGAAGGCCAAGAAGTAGAGGTCAAGGTCATTGGCATTGATCAACAAGGAAAAATAAGTTTAAGTCGAAAAGAATTACTAAAGGATTCTGAAGATCAAAGCGAGCACCAATAAAGATTGATAAAGCATGAACCTTTGGTTCATGCTTTTTTAAGGAGAGATAAAATGGAAATCAAGATTTTAAATAAATCTAAACACCCCTTGCCAGCCTATAAGACCAAGGGGGCCAGTGGAGTTGATTTACATGCAAACCTTGATGAGGCAGTTTGTTTAAGGTCATTAGATCGAGCATTAATTCCCACAGGCTTATATGTTGAAATCCCCCAAGGATATGAGGCGCAAGTACGAGCTAGGTCAGGTTTAGCTTTAAAAAAAGGATTGAGTCTGCCTAATGGGATTGGAACAATTGATTCGGACTATCGAGGAGAACTAAAAGTTATTGTGGTAAATCTAGGTAGGGACGATCTAATTATTGAAGATGGGGACCGTATAGCTCAAATGGTTATCATGAAAATTGAGCAGGCCGATTTTATAGAAGTTAAAGAACTTTCAGATAGTGAAAGAGGAGAAGGTGGATTCGGACATACAGGTGTATAAAAACATGTGTTTGTGTTATAATGTTTTTAGAAAGTTTGAAAGGACAAAAACATGGCAAGAAGAGTGAATAAAAAGGCCCCAAAAAGGTCAAACAAAAAGAATAAACAAATGGATTTTTCCTTCACTAAATCAGACCTTGAAATGCTAGGTCTATTTCTTATTGTCCTTTCAATTCTAAGCCTTATCAGCCTTTACAGTGCAAATATGGGTATCTTTGGTGATGTTTTAAACCGTATTTTAATTGTCTTGGGAGGGAGAGGAAGGGTCTTTCTACCTATCTATCTTGGAACCATTGGCTTTATGTTGGCCATTAATGAACATGGCTTTTCCAAGCGTAGACTCATTCTCTTACTTTCTTGGTTTATTATGTCCCTTCTCATTTATTATGAAGGCAAAGATACTAGTACACTTTCCATGTTACAAAAAGCACAATTTATTTTAGCTCAAAGCTCACCGAATTATGGTGGACTGATAGGTGTATTTTTTGGTTCTTTCTTTTATAAAATTTTTGGAAGTACAGGAACAGCTATTGTCTTAAGCTTAGTGTTTATTGTTCTTTTTCTTTACTTTTTACCTTTTTCTCTAAATAACTTTTTTGCCTATCTTAAAGTAAAAAGAGATCAAAGAAATCAAGGAAGAGCAATAAGGAAAAAAGAAAAAGAGGAAAGAGAAAAGCTGAAGCCAGTCAAGGTAAAAAAGCAAGCTAAAGCTGCACCTGAAAAAAAAGAATTTAAACTAAAAAGAGATTCTGAATTAGAGATTAACGACTATGCAAAAAAAGAAGAAGAGGAAGTAGTTAAAAAGGTTAGTCCTTTGACAAAGGGAGAAATCAAGGATTTTGAAAAAGAAATAGCCCTAAATGATACTACAATCCAATACACCTTTCCTCCAAAAAATTTATTAGATCCTCCAAAGAAAAGTAAGGGGATTGGTCAAAATGCTATGCGACACCAGGCCCAAGTTATAGAAGAAACGATGAATGAGTTTAACATTGAATGTCAAGTTGTGGCTATTAATCGAGGACCAGTTATTACCTGCTATGAACTGCAAATTGCGCCAGGTGTTAAGCTCAATAAAATTGTCAGCCTACAGGATAACCTAGCCTTGGCTCTAGCATCTTCAGACATTCGTATTGAGGCACCTATTCCGGGCAAATCTGCTGTAGGAATAGAAGTGCCAAATGAAGAAAAAGATAGCGTATCTTTTAGTGAAATTCTAGATAGTCCTGGTTTTAAAAAATCAACTACTACTCCTTTGGCTTTAGGAAAAGATGTAAGTGGGGAAATTGTTGTTTCTTCAATTGATAAAATGCCCCACCTTCTTATTGCGGGGGCAACGGGATCAGGAAAGAGTGTATGTATTAATACTATTATTACAAGCATTTTATATAGGTCTAGACCAGATGAAGTAAAGTTGATATTAATTGACCCTAAGGTGGTAGAATTAAGTGTGTATAATGGGATTCCACATTTGCTAATTCCAGTAGTAACAGATCCTAAAAAAGCAGCCTTTGCCTTGAAGTGGGCTGTAGATGAAATGGAAAAAAGATACAAACTCTTTGCTCAGGAAAAAGCCCGAGATATGAAGTCTTATAACTCAAAAATGCAAGAGGAAAATAGATTATCTGAAATTATGCCCAAAATTGTTGTTATTGTGGATGAGTTAGCAGACTTAATGATGGTGGCAGCTAATGAAATTGAAGACTATATCGCCAGATTAGCCCAAATGGCCAGGGCGGCAGGAATCCACATGATTTTGGCAACTCAAAGACCATCTGTAGATGTTATTACAGGAACTATTAAAGCAAATATTCCTTCAAGGATTGCCTTTGCTGTATCATCGGGTGTTGACTCGAGGACCATCCTAGATTCTAACGGGGCGGAAAACTTATTGGGACAAGGAGATATGCTCTTTTATCCAAGTTTTTACAGTAAGCCAAGAAGGTTGCAAGGAGCCTTTATAAGTGACAAAGAAGTAGAGTCTGTTATTAACTTTATCCGAGAAAGCTCTAACAAAGACTATGATGAAGAAGCTATCCAAGCTATTGAAAAAACCATCAATACCACAGTCGAAAGTCAGGATGATCTTTACATCCAGGCTGTTGAATATGTATTAAACGATGGGCAGGCAAGTATTTCTTATCTTCAAAGAAAATTAAAAATAGGTTATTCAAGAGCAGCTCGATTGATTGATAGTATGGAAGAACAGGGGATTATAGGTCCTCATGAAGGCACAAAACCTAGGAAGTTGGCCATGAATGAAGAAGAAATAAAGGAGTTTTTAAAGATTGATCAATAAAATATATTTCCATACCCTGGGATGTGCAAAAAATGATGTGGATACCCAGGTTATGGAAGGCATATTAGAAAAAAACAAGTATGAAATAGTTTCTCAACCTGACCAAGCAGATGCCATATTTGTCAACACCTGTGGTTTTATTGAGTCCGCAAAAGAGGAATCTATTGATTGGATTTTAAACTTGGCCCAATATAAAAAACATGGGAAGTTGCAAAAACTCTACTTAACTGGTTGCCTAGCTCAGCGATATCCAGATGAGTTGCGAGCGGAGATTCCGGAGATTGATGGAATTTTAGGCCCGGGCTATATGCAGGATATTGCTAAATATATTCAATCCGACGACCAACGGTCCCTAACCTCTGCGGTATCCATGGACTATATAGAAAACTCTAGACGGATTGAGGGAACTAAGACAGCTTATGTTAAAATTTCAGAAGGTTGTAACAACCGGTGTAGTTATTGTATTATTCCCTATTTAAGGGGAAATAATCGGTCTCGAAAAATTGAAGATATTGTGGAAGAGGTAAAAAGATTAGCAGAAGCTGGTACAGAGGAAATTATCTTAGTGGCTCAAAATACAACAGACTATGGGATTGATTTATACAAAGAATATTCTTTGGCTTCCTTGTTAAAAGAACTAGTTAAGATAAAAGAAATTAAATGGATTCGTCTTCTTTATGCCTATCCAGACCATTTTACAGATGAGTTAATTGACCTTATGGCTGGAGATAATAATATAATTCCTTATATTGACATGCCTCTTCAACATGCCTCTAATAGAGTTTTGGAAAGAATGAATCGTACTTCTAGGCAAGAAGACATTATTGAATTAATTACGAAACTTAGGAAAAAGATAAAAAATTTAGTTCTTCGATCAACCTTTATCGTGGGATTTCCTGGAGAAGAGGAAGAGGACTTCCAAGAACTAGTTTCCTTTATTGAGAGAGTCAAATTTGACCGTCTAGGAGTCTTTACTTATTCTAAGGAAGAAAATACCAAGGCTTACAGCATGAATGGTCAAGTAAGTGAAAGTTTAAAAATCGATCGCTATAATAGACTTATGATGAAGCAGCAAAAAATATCAGAAGAAAAACTTAGAAACAAAATTTCCAATCAACTAGATGTTTTGCTGGAAGAAAAATTGGAAGATGGTCTATATGCGGGAAGGTCCTATATGGATGCACCAGATGTAGATGGTTTGGTCTATTTATCGAGCTCAAAAGACTTAGAAATTGGAAAATTTTATCGGGCTGAAATTACAGATTCTACAGAATATGATTTACAAGGAGTTGTATTATGAATATAGCCAATAAACTAACTCTATTAAGAATTTTACTCGTTCCCTTTTTTGTTGTTTTTGTTTTATCTGAGGCAAAGGGACTCAAGTTATTTGGTAGCCTAATCTTTGTGGCGGCAGCCCTAACAGATATGTTAGATGGTCACTTGGCAAGGTCCAGAAACTTAGTGACAACTTTTGGCAAGTTTTTAGACCCCTTGGCAGATAAAATTTTAACATCAGCAGCCATGATTCTTTTAGTAGAATTAGGAGTTATTAAGGGTTGGCTTGTTATCATCGTAATTTTTCGGGAATTTGCTATTACGGGTCTTCGTGTAGTGGCCGCTAGTGAGCAAATTACTATAGCTGCAGGTACACTAGGAAAAATAAAAACAATTTTCCAACTGGTTTCACTTACAATTATTTTATTCGCCTTACCCTTATCTCTTGCTTGGATGCTTAGTTTGGGGAAAATTTTATTTTATATTTCTGTAATCTTTACAGTTTTATCTGGGATTGAATATATAGGTAAAAATATCAAAGTTTTCGACTTAAGTAACATTTAGGTGGTAAAATATGAAAGCAATGATTATCAGCGTAGGTAAAGAGCTTTTACTAGGAGATATAGACAACACCAATGAGGTCTATATTGCTAGAGAGTTAAGACAAATGGGAGTAGAAGTTGTCAAGCAAATCACCCTGAATGACGAGTTAAATTCTTTAAAAAAAGAATTTCATGGAGCTATCCAGGAAGTTGATCTACTTGTAGTTTCTGGAGGCCTTGGTCCTACAGAAGATGACATTACAAAAGAGGCCTTGGGCCAGGCTTTGAATCTAGATTTGATTTTCAATGAAGATCTTTATGCTGATTTTGTGGAAGAGAGAAGAAAACTAGGCAGAGAGATTACATCTAATGTAAAAAAGCAGTTCTATACCATTCAAGGATCGAACTCACTTATAAACCATTGGGGATCAGCTCCAGGAGAGCATCTATTCTTTAAAGAGTGCCATATATTTTTACTTCCAGGCCCTCCTTATGAATTGAGGAATATGTTTTTAAACTATGTCAAAGACTTTATCAAGACAAGAGATTTGATTGAAGTTCGATCTTTATCAATTGTGAACTTAGGGGAAAGTCAGGTTGAAAGCATTATTAGGCAGAGATTTCATATACCTAAATTAGAAGTGAATACCTATGCTCAGAATAATTTGGTAGAAGTAAAACTTCTTTCTCAAGGACAAGACCAGAAGAAAATAAAAGAAAAGCTGGACCAGGCTGAAAAAGTCTTAACGGAACTATTCAAAGGAAATATCTATTCCTTTCAGGGACAAGATTTGAGAACAAGAGTAGTTAAACTTTGTCGAGAAAAAAACATCAAAATTTCTTTTGCGGAGTCAATAACGGGAGGCTTTTTAGCAAAAACAATTACAAGCTGTAGTGGGGCCAGTCATATTTTAAAATATAGTTTAGTAAGTTATTCGAACGAGGTTAAACACAGGGAACTAGGAGTAAGCCAAAAAACTTTGGACTGTTATGGGGCTGTTAGTCGTGAAACTGCTCTAGAAATGTCCAGAGGCTTATATGAAAAAGGCTATTGTGATTTGGCTATTGCAACAACAGGGGAGGCTGGGCCCTGTCCCGCTGAAAAAAAAGTAGGAACAGTTTTTGTTTCTTTTTACTCTAAGGAAAAACAATTAGTCCAAGAGTTTTGTTTTTCAGGAGATAGGAAAGAAATACAAGAGCAAACAGTAAACCAAGTCTTATTTTTATTATTAAAAGAATTTTTGGAGGGATAAAAATGGATGAACAAAAAAAAGCTGCTTTAGAAAAAGCCCTAACATCAATCGAAAGACAATATGGAAAAGGATCTGTCATGAGACTGGGAGATCAAAAACATCTGGATATTGATGTAATACCCACAGGAAGCTTGGCCTTGGATTTAGCCTTGGGGATTGGTGGCATACCCAGAGGACGTATTATTGAAATCTATGGTCCGGAATCTTCAGGAAAGACAACTCTTGCCCTTCATATTTTAGCAGAAGCTCAAAAAAAAGGTGGTATTGCAGCCTTTGTTGACGCAGAACATGCCTTAGATCCAGTCTATGCTAAAAACTTAGGAGTAGATACAGAAGAGTTGATCATTTCTCAACCAGATACAGGAGAGCAAGCTTTGGAGATTACAGAATCTTTGGTTCGAAGTAATGCCCTGGATGTTATTGTTGTTGACTCTGTAGCAGCCTTGGTTCCAAAGGCTGAAATTGAAGGGGAGATGGGTGACTCTCATATGGGACTGCAAGCCAGACTTATGAGTCAAGGTCTTCGAAAGCTTACAGGTGCCATTAATAAATCGAAAGCATCTGTTATTTTCATTAATCAATTAAGAGAAAAAATAGGTGTTATGTTTGGAAACCCAGAAACCACTACTGGGGGAAGGGCCTTAAAATTTTTCACTTCTGTCCGTATGGATATTCGGAGAATTGAGATCATCAAACGCGGTGATGAAATGATTGGGAACCGTGTTCGGGTTAAAGTTGTGAAAAACAAGGTGGCTCCTCCTTTTAAACAGGCAGAGTTTGATATTATGTATGGAAAGGGAATTTCTAAGCTTGGGAACCTCCTGGATGTGGGAACGGATTTAGATATTATCAACAAGGCTGGGGCTTGGTATAGTTACAACGGAAACAAGCTAGGACAAGGACGAGAAAATTCCAAAGAATTCTTAGCTCAAAATCCAGAGTTAGCTAAAGAAATTGAAGACAAAATACGGGCAACCTTTCATCTAGGTCAAGAAAATCCAGATGATAATCCTCAAGAAGAGACAGATAAGTGAAATTTTTATATTTAACAGACTCTCATTTAAGAGCCACATCTCCAAAAAGCCGCCTGGATAATTTTTTTGAAACTTCTCTATTAAAGCACAAGGAAGTGTTTGACTTGGCCAATGAATATGAAGTTGATGCAGTTCTTCATGGGGGAGACTTGTTTGATCGTCCAGATGTATCCATTGCAGTTGTGAGTGAATTTTCAAAGCTCTTAATGGATTTAAAGGCACCTTTTTACATTGTCAGTGGCAACCACGACATCTATGGACATAATCCTGAAACTGTTCCAAGAACTATGTTGGGTTTATTGGATAGTATAGGTCTAGTTCATTTAATTAAGGACAAACCAGTGATTATAGAAAAAGATAAGAAGGTAAAAATATATGGGACCCCCTATATCTATGGTTTGGACAGGGATGATCATAAGAATTCCTATATTATACAAGAGCGGTCAGATGAGGATTATATACTTCATATTATTCATGGCTTTTTAATAGATAAGCCTATTAATGAGGTGATTTCCCATACATTGATTTCTGACATTGCTGAAACAGAAGCTGATATTACCTTGGCAGGCCACTATCATACAGGTTTCAAAACCCAGTGTATACAGGGGAAATATTTTATAAATCCAGGGGCTATTGTCCGAATTTCCAACAATCTGGTGGAAATGAAAAGAAAACCAAAGGTGGTCCTAATCAATCTAGAAGATGGAATTCAATTGGAAGAAATCTATCTCAAATCTGCCAAACCTGGTCCAGAAGTCTTGGACCGGTCAGAAATTGAGCAGCATCAATTTAAAAAGGCAAAACTCCATGAATTTCAAGAGCTCATTGAAGCCACTACAGATTTTTCGAAAACAGATGTTTTTGAATTAATTGATGAAATATCTTCTACAAATGAAATCAGCCAAGAGATTCGAGAAGAAGCCTTAAAAAGAGTAAGCCAAGTTCAAGAGTCAGAAAGCAGCCAATGAAATGAAGAAACAAATTAAGAGTTTACATTTAAAAAATTTTCAATCTCATGAGGATACCATACTTGAATTTTTGCCAGGGTTAAATGTTATATTAGGAAATTCTGACTCTGGAAAGTCAGCTATTGTTCGAGGGCTGCGTTGGTTATTCTATAACGAACCCATGGGGGCAGATTTTTTACAAAGAGGCAAAACCCAGGTAGAGGTAACAGCAGAATTTTATGATGGGACAATTTTAAAAAGATCTAGGCAAAAGGCAACCAATGCTTATGATTTAACCTTAGCCACAGGAGAAACTATGCATTTTGAGGGCTTTGGTCGTACGGTTCCCAAAGAAATTGTAGATTATCTAAATTTAAGAAAATTTCCCTTGTCGCCAACGGATGACTTAACTTTGAATATTGCCGACCAGTTGGAAGGCCCCTTTTTATTGCAGGAAAAAGATTCAAATAAGGCCAATGCTATAGGTAGATTGGTGGGGATTCACTATATCGATCAGGCCCAAAGAAATGTCAATCGGGATATAAAAGCCCTAAACCAAGACCTAAAATATGAAGAAAATTCATTAGAAGAATTATTGGAAAAGAAAAAAGAATATGCCTTTATTGAAGATAAGAAAAAACTCTTAAAAAACCTCCAAGAAATCATTGAAAAGGGAAAAAAAGCAGAAGAAAAAAAAGAAGTTCTTGAAAGCTTTCTAAATAACTATCAGGCTATAAGGGGAGATATTGACTATTGTCAAAAAAGGCTTCTCGACTTCAAGGGGATAGAAGAATTAAAGGCTCGGCTCCTTAAGCTGAAAGAAGCAAAAAAAAGGCATAGCCAGCTATTAAGGATATCCACTAACTATGGACTTATACAAGGTAAAATTAGTCAATGCAGAGGTCTTTTAGATCAGGTAAAAGATTTAAACCTTGCCAAGGACAGGCTAAAAAAAGCTCAGTTATTAGACAAAGACTATAAGCAAACAATGACCTTAACAAGACTATATCAGTCCAATGAAAAATCTCTAGCTGGGGTTCAACGGCAGTTAAAGGGAACTAAAGAATTAGTAAAAGCTAAAAATTATTTGGAAGAAGGCAAGAAAACCTACCAAGGTTTAGTCCAACTAAAAGGATATGCAGCGACTTTGAATGATCTCAATCAAAGATTTTCCATAGCAGACCAATATTTTAAAAGATTTACTGATTTTGAGAAGACAATCTCCTTAACAGAAGCAGTCAAATTAAATGTAGAAAAACTTGAGCAATTAAAAAAACTAGAGACTTCCTTGGTAACATTAAAGACGGAAAAACAAACGAATTTAATTCACTTAAGATCTATGGAAAAATCGATTATAGATGACAAGGTAAAACTAGAAACTATTCTGACTAAGCTAAAAATATGTCCCATCTGTAAACGACCAATGGATGAACATACGATAGAGACAATTATTTCTAATTAAAAGGAAAGGGCTTATCTATGAATTATGAAGAACAAATCAGTGATTTAGAACAAAAAATTTCTTATGCAACAGAACAGAAGAATAAGGCAGAAGCTCGTTTAGAAAGTTTACAAATTCAAGAAAAGGATTTGTTAAACCAGCTAAATGAAATTGGCTTAAAGCCAGAAGACCTTGAAGGAGAAATCCAAAGGTTGGAAAATGAAATTAAGAAGAATTTAGAGGCGGCAAACCAATATTTACCCAAGGAAATTTGACAATGTCTAGTGCCTTTAAGTTTCTTGAAGATTTTAAAGAAAGAGAGCAATCCAGCCTAGACCAAGCCATTGGTCAAAGAAAGTTTATTGAAGATAGAATTGATATCGTTGAAAAAAAGATTGATGATATTGACAAAAAAATTGTCCTTTATTCTAATGTCGTTCTTTTACTACAAAAGACAGCTACATATGCCAGAACTCAAGCCAAGGCTCAAGTAGAAGATATGGTTACCAAGTGCTTGCAATATGTATTTGAAAAAGACATAGAATTTGTAATAGATTTTCAAGAATTAAGAAATAACCCTAGTGCAGAATTTTATATCTCATCTATATTTGATGAAGAAAAGATACTCACAGATCCCCAATCAGCTCATGGAGGAGGGGTTGTGGATGTCTTAAGTCTAGCCTTAAGGACAGCCTTTTTAGAACTGCAGGACCCACCCTTTGAAGGGCCCTTAATCCTAGATGAACCAGGCAAACACGTTAGTAGTGATTATATTTTTAACCTGGGAGAATTTATCCAACAGTCAACAATAAGCTTTGGTCGCCAGGTTATTATGGTTACCCATAACAACCACCTGGCCCAAATGGGAGATTGCACCTATTTAGTAGATATACGTAACGGGAAAAGTATTGTTAAATTGAAGGAGGAAGACCAGGCAGAGGCCAGGTCTACCCTGACGAATATGGTGAATGAGTGAAGGGGTTTTAAAGTAAAAAACTTTTATAAGTCTCAGATTACTTTTTTAGAAGAGTTTAGCTTAAGTATTAACAAGCATTAAGACTATTGAATAGAAATGCTTAACTAAGCTTCTTGACTAATCTTGTTAAAAACGATACAATTTAATTGTATGATTTTTACAATGTATAATGAAAACTAAATAGGAGGTGCATGCTTTTGCCAGCTATTTTACAATGGGCACTCTATATTTTAGGCGTATTAGTGGCCTGCCTTGCCGGCTACTTAATTCGAAAACATATAGGTGAAGGTAAAATAAACCAAGCGGAAGAGCAAGCAAAAAACATCCTCATTGACGCACAAAGAGATGCTGAAACTACAAAAAAAGATCTTTTAAATGAAGCAAAAGATGAAATTCATCGTTTACGTAATAAAGTTACCGATGAAAATAATCGTCGGCAACAATCTTTAGAAGATATGGAAAAACGTCTTCTTAAAAAAGAAGAAACCATTGATAGGAAAAGTATTTCTTTAGAAAAAAAGGAAGAGCATTTAATTAAAGAAATTGAACAAGCCAATACTTTAAAAGAAGAAGCAGAAGAGCTTATATCTCAAAGAGTAAAAGAGTTGGAGCGAATTTCTGGACTTACTCAAGATGAAGGGAAACAGCTTTTATTAAATGAGCTGGAAAGTGAAATTACCCAAGAATCGGCCTTGATTATTAAGGAAAAAGAGCAAGAAGTGAAAGACGAAGTTCAAAAGTATGCAAAAAATGCCATTGCTCTAGCAATTCAAAGGATTGCAGCTGATACGGTGACAGAAGCGACTGTATCTGTAGTAAACCTTCCTAATGAGGAGATGAAAGGACGAATTATTGGTCGAGAAGGCCGGAATATTCGTGCCATTGAGTCACTGACTGGTGTAGATCTAATTATAGATGATACACCGGAAGCAGTCGTTTTATCTTGCTTTGACCCGATAAGACGTGAAGTTGCTAAGATTGCTTTAGAAAGACTTGTAACAGATGGTAGAATCCATCCTACAAAGATTGAAGAAGCAACAGAAAAAGCACAACAAGAAGTAGATGCAACGATTAAAGAAAGTGGAGAGCAGGCTGCTTATGATACTGGTATCCATGGTCTCCATCCAGAACTTATTAAATATCTGGGAAGATTAAAATACCGTACCAGCTATGGCCAAAACGTTCTGAAACATTCTGTAGAAGTTGCACATATTGCAGGACTTTTAGCAGAACAAATTGGTGCTGATGTTAAGACGGCGAAACGCGGTGGATTACTACATGATATTGGCAAGTCCATAGACCATGAAGTAGAAGGTCCCCATGTTGAACTGGGTGTAAATCTAGCTCGTAAGTATCGTGAGAATGAAGCTGTAATTCATTGTATTGAAGCCCACCATTATGATGTTGAATTCCATTCAGTAGAAGCTATCCTAGTCCAAGCGGCGGATGCAATTTCTGCAGCAAGACCTGGAGCGCGTAGAGAAACAGTGGAATCCTATATCAAACGTCTTGAACAATTAGAATCTATAGCCAATAGCTTTGATGGAATTGAAAAATCTTTTGCTGTACAAGCAGGACGTGAAGTCAGGATTATTGTTAAACCTGAACAAACTAGTGAATCCGAAACTATATTAATGGCTCGAAATATTAAAAAGAAAATTGAAGCTGAATTAGATTATCCAGGACAAATAAAGGTTAATGTAATCAGAGAAACAAGAGCTGTTGAATACGCAAAATAAAACCTGCCAAGCAGGTTTTATTTTTTTATCCATAAGAGGAGAGAGAAGAGTATTATCTCTTGTATCTAGAATTAGTTAGAATTTTATGATTAGTAAGAGGGGTTTTTGTGAAACTATCATATATTGATGAATTTATCAGTTATTTAAAGTCCATCAAGGGGCATAGCCCTTTAACCATTAAAGAATATTACTATGATATTCAGGGCTTTTATAAATTTATTTATCCCAAACTACATCCTGACTTTGATATGGAAGAGTTTACAGCAGACCAGGTAACAAGTCAGGACTTGAATGCAGTAGATAAGCAAATGGTTTATTCCTATATATCCTATTTAGATATCGTGAAGAAGAATTCTAATAGAACTAAATATCGTAAGATATCGAGTTTAAGAGCTTTTTATAAATATCTATCTACTGTGATTGATGTCTGTAGTTATAATCCAGCCGAAACGATAGATATGCCTAAGATAGAAAAGTCTCTTCCGGTATATTTAACCCTAGATGAAGCAAAGAAACTTTTGCAGACAATCTTATCCTCTAAACAAAAAGATATCTATAAGTATAGGGACTATGCAATGGTTACACTCTTTCTAAATTGTGGTATGCGCTTATCAGAATTAACAGCAATCAATCGAAAAGATATTACAGATGATGCCCGACTAAGAGTAGTGGGTAAGGGTAATAAGGAACGTATTATTTATTTAAATGAAGCTTGTATGGATGCTGTAAATAGATATTTAACTTATCGGAATGAGATTATTTCTGATAATGATGCACTCTTTTTAAGTATGAGAAAGAACCGGATGAGTCATTCTGCAACACAAAGGGCCATTGAAAAGCATTTAAAGAATGCTGGGTTTGATACAAATAAGTATACGGTCCATAAATTAAGGCATACAGCTGCCACCTTAATGTATAAATATGGATCGGGAGACCTAAGAGCCCTACAAGAAGTTTTGGGCCATGAGTCTGTCACTACTACACAAATTTATACCCATGTAGATAATGAGGAAATTCGTCAAACAACTTTGGACAATCCATTGTCTCATGAAAAAGCCGATTAATTTTTCCATAAATAAATGTAAACAGAAAAGAGAGAAAGACTAAAGGCTATTAGAAAACAATAAACAAGATATAAAAATAGCAACAAAATAATAATTTTGTTGCTATTTTTATATCTTGTTTAGAGTTAGAGAATAAGCTATTTAGAGGCTTTTGATGGAAAAAATATACTTTAAATTTTATTTATCTTAATTTTTTATCTAGATCTTAAAATCTACTGGCATGATTTTACTAGTACGGTTTTTATGAATGAACTCTTTAGTTTGAACTTCTTGATCAGTCTTAAAGCTGCCTAAAATAATTTTATGTAGCATGTTTCTACATACTCTTTATTTTTTGGATTCTTATTTTATCTTGGATTTATTTATTTTTTCTGATAAATAGTTATATTAGCATATCTTTATGTTTCTGCATATTTTAAGGAAAATCTTCCTTATAAAGCTCTATCTAAAAACACTTGAAATTAAACATCGAAGGATTCAGTATGCTTAAACTGGATTACTATAAGAAATCGCCCATAAATAAAGGCCTTAAATTTAGGAATTCTAATTTAAGGCCTTTATACGTCGAAATTAGGCGTATTTATGCATATTTAATATATTTGTACAAGAAAACAAAAACAGAGCCCTTAAAATCGATTCTGGAGCCTCAAATATAATAGTTTCTATAAATTGTTAATAAGCTCACTAGGAATTAAAATTTCGTCACCAGGATGAATGATTTTTGAATTTAAGTTATTATAAGTTTTTATTTTCTCTAATGTAACAACTGTACTTTCATTTTCCATGGAGGAGTTCAAGGCAATAGACCATAAAGTATCTCCATTGGCTACTGTATAAGGGACCCAGACTTCAAATTTATTTTCTCTAGCAATTAAGCCACCGGATAATAAACATCCTAGCATAATGATGACTGCAATGCTTCTTATTTTTTTTATCTTCATTAGAATTCACCTCAAAAATAATTTCACATCTAAAACAGAAAAGAACACATATTTAGAATGTTTGTTCTACATATAGAATATACGAACGGAAACCCAATGTCAATAGAAAAAGAATATTTGTTTGAAATGTTTGTTCTTTTTTGATATAATACAAACATAAAGCTATGAGGTGATGATGATGTATGAAGATTTAAAGCAGCGAGAGATTGATATTTTATTTTTTATAAAAAAACAAATTGAGCAAAATGGCTATCCCCCTACTGTTCGCGAAATTGCGGATGGGGTTAATGTGAAGAGTACCTCCACGGTTCATAGTGCTTTGAACAGTCTAGAGGAGAAAGATTATATTCGAAGAAATCCTACAAAACCTAGAGCCATTGAACTTTTAGATCAAGAAGATGACTTATTAATGTCTAAAAAAAGAACAGTGGATGTCCCTATTTTAGGTCAAGTTACCGCTGGTGCACCAATACTAGCTGTGGAAAATATAGATGACACTATTCCCCTCCCTATTGACTATACTCAAGATCGGGACTTATTTGTTCTAAAAGTAAGAGGAGAGAGTATGATTAATATTGGGATTATGGACGGGGACTACGTTATTATAGAGCGTAGAAATTTTGCAAAAAATGGAGATCATGTTTTAGCCTTGTTAGATGAAGAGGCCACAATAAAAACATTCTATAATGAGGGAGATTGTATTCGCCTTCAACCAGAAAATGACTTTATGGACCCTATTTATGCACAAGAAGTGGCTATTTTAGGAGTTATTGTAGGCTTATATCGCTGGATGTAATTAATGAAGAAGAATCATGAAATTGTATAATTTAAGTTCTTTATAGGTGTATAATCATTTTTCGTATAATAAATTTATATTATAAAATCATAAAACCACCTCTTATTCTAATAAGATTTAAAGCCTATTAGAATAAGAGGTGGTTTTTGTATAAGCTCTTATTAACTACTTTCATGGTAGATAGTTTTGTTTTACGCTTAGCTGACTAAAAGTTAGTAATTAGAAAAAAGAGAAATGGATTAAGAAACCCACTTCTCCTTATAAAATCTTTCAAGGACTCTTCTTAAACTAATTCGACAATGAGCATAGGTTAGTCCGCCTTGAAAATAGGCTATATAAGGTTGGCGCATAGGACCATCAGCGGACAATTCAATAGAGCTACCCTCAATAAAACCACCTGCAGCCATGATAACAGGGTCCTCGTATCCAGGCATTTCCCAGGGTGTTGGGATGAAGTGGGCATCAACAGGAGAACTCTTTTGAATTTCTTCACAAAAAGCTTTTAGTTTTTCAGGGTCATTAAAGATAATGGATTGGATAATATCTGACCTGGGATCGTCGGCACTTGGAATACATGGATAGGATAGAGATTCAAAACATTTGGCAAATAACAAGGCTCCCTTTAAAGCTTCAGAAACTACATGAGGAGCTATAAACAAGCCTTGGAGAATTTGCCGGGTCATACCAAAAGAAAGGCCGCATTCTTTACCAATTCCAGGTGCAGTTAGTAAGTTGGCTATGCGGTCAATGTACTTGGTCTTACCTACAATGTATCCTCCACAATAAGCTAAGCCACCACCTGGATTTTTAATAAGAGAACCAGCCATAATATCTACACCAAGGTCAGTTGGCTCTAGAATCTCTGTAAATTCACCATAGCAGTTGTCTACAAAAATAGGGATCTTAGAATCAATCGACCGAACCATATCAACGGCTTCTTTTATTTCCTGAATCGTAAAGGCTCTTCTTTGGCTATAGCCTGTGGATCGTTGAATTACAACCAGACTTGTTCGCTCGTTAATATAGTTTTGGAATAAGTCTGGATTCATTTGACCATTTTTTAGAGGAACTTCTTGGTAGGATACACCTCGACTGAGTAAGTTTCCACTTTCCTCCCCTGTTAAACCAATGGCTTTTTGCATAGTATCATAAAGAGGGCCACATAGGCTTAAAAGCTCAGACCCTTCCTTCAAGAAGGAAGATACAGCTAGGAAGATTGCGTGGGTTCCAGAGACGATATTAGGCCTTACAAGGGCATCTTCCGTATGGAAAACTTCCTTATAAATATCCTCCACCTTATCCCTACCATCATCTCCATATCCATAGCCTGTGGTCCAATGAAAATCGGACGCAGCCAGTTTATTTTTTTGCATAGCGTTTAGGATTTTTTCTTGGTTGATGAGGCTTATTTTTTCTCTTGCATGAAAAAAGTCTTTAACTTCTTCTTCCATCCTATCTATTAACTGGTCTATTCCTTTGTTCATGTTTCCTCCAATGTAAAATAATTTGGTCTAAAGCATCTTTTTGACTGGTATTGCTTAAATTAACCCAAAATCCCTTTTCATAGCGACGGAACCAGGTTAATTGTCTTTTTGCATAACGTCTAGAATTTCTTTTAATGAGGTCTACGGTTTCTTCATAGTTTGTATGGCCTAAAAAATATTGGTAAATTTCCTTGTAGCCAATGGCTTTCATGGCCTGGTTTTTCTCATTTAATCCAGAATCTATCAAAGACTTTACCTCATCAAATAGGCCTTCCTGAATCATTCCATCCACTCTTTGGTTAATCCGCTCATATAGTTCCTCTCGATTTCGGTCTAGGATAATTAAACAAGGGTCATAAGAGAGACTTTCAACGTTTAAACCAGTAGAAGCCTGGTTTGGATTTTGGATTTCAATTTCCAAAGCTCGCATCAATCGTTGGGGGTTTTTTTCATCTATATTGTCTAATTTTGAGGGATTTAGATCTTTTAATAAATCGACTAAGCCTTGATTTCCCTTTTCTTGATAAATATTTTTTAAATCTTGCCTTAAGGGCTTGTCTTTTTTTGTCTTAAAGAAATCCAATTGACACATGATACTGTGTAAATATAAACCAGTCCCTCCCACTAGGATGGGAAGTTTTCCCTTTTTTTCAATTCTTTCAACATAAGACTCTACATCTTTAGAAAATTCTGCAACACTATATTCGGCAAAGGGGTCTACATGGCTTAAACCATAGTGGGGGATATCTTCTGTTTCATCTGGTCTAATTTTTCCAGTTCCAATGTTAAAATCTTTATAGATTTGCATGGAATCTGCAGAAATAATCTCTCCATTTAAGGATTTAGCCAAATCTATGGATAGGTGACTTTTGCCAACTCCTGTGGGCCCAGTTAGAATAAGTATTTTCTTTTTCATGATTCCACCCTTAAAAACAACTTCTCTAGTTCCCTTTGGCTTATTTTCAAAACACTAGGACGACCATGAGGGCAAGTATAGGGATCCTTGCAGGAGATCAACTGTTGGATTAAGGCGTCTACTTCTATGCCTGTCAAGGGGTCGTGAGCCTTTATAGCGCTTCTACAGGCCTTGCGCATAATGTCATAGCGGTTAAAGTCGTATTTACTATAGACAGTAGATAAATGGTCGATAAGGTTTTGGATAAAGGAAACAGAACTCGGTTCTCCAAAGATAAAAGGAACCTCCCTAAGTAAGATACTGTCTTCTCCAAAAAAATCATAGACGAATCCAAGCTCTTGGAAGGACGTTTGGTTGTTTTCTAAAATAACACGGGCATATTTTGTAGTTTTAATTAGCTCGGGATTTAAAAGAATTTGTCGGTCTATCGCTTCATGAGAAAATTCATAGAGATATTTTTCATAGAGAATTCGTTCATGGGCGGCATGCTGGTCAATAAGATAAATATCCTCTTTAGCTTGAAATAGAAGGTAGGTTTTAAAAATTTGTCCAATATATCTGGTTTCCAAGAGAGACTGAATCCAAGTTTTTGCTGGGTCAGGTTTAGAATAGTCTTCCTCTTCTTCTGAGGCGTAGTCCGAGTAATTGGCTAAATCTTGATCCAAGGATGGGAGGATTTCTATTTTACTTAAAGACTTTTCCTTGATAAAATTAATCTCCTCTACGTCTTCCTTCTCTTCTTTTTTAGAGGATTGGACTTCCTTCTTGGATTGCCCATAGAGATTTAAAAGGTCCAAAGGATCCTTTTTGGGTTCGGGACTTTTTATGTTTTGTACATCAGGGATTTTAGCACCACTAAAGTTTTGACTTAATAGTTCTTGAAGAATAGGTATTAATTTATTTTCATTAGATAGCTTAACTTCATGTTTTTTTGGATGAATGTTTACATCGACAAGTTGAGGATCAATTTCAATATATAGGACAAAGATTGGAAATTTCTGTAGGGGGATTTTTGACCGGTAAATCCCTTCAATGGCCTTGGATATTTGTAAATTACGAACATATCGTCCATTAATATAGATGTATTCATGAATTCGAGAAGCTCGATAAAGTTGGTTATCTCCAAAAAATCCTTGAATCTTGTAAGAAGAAGATTTAAAGGAAATTGCTTGGAGGTGCTGGACAATTTGTTTGCCCAAAATAGAGTAAAGATGGTTTTCGTAGTTTTGGCTGCTAGAACTTTTGAAAACCTGACGGTGGTCCTTACTCAAAGAAATAGAAACACCAGGAACACCTAAGGCAATTTTTTCCACTACTTCTACGATATTGGCCCATTGTACCTTACTAGCCTTTAAAAATTTTTTTCGAACAGGTAAATTTTCGAAAATATTTTTCACCTTGATTGTGGTTCCGATAGGTGCACCAATCTTTTCGCGTAAGATTTTTTTCCCAAATTGATAGACTAGACGAATAGCATAGTCCTGGTCACATGACCTACTGATTATCTCCAATTCACTGACCTGGTTAATACTTGGTAGGGCTTCACCACGGAAGCCAAGGGTTTTTGAATTATTTAAATCCTCAATAGACTGGATTTTAGATGTGGCATGACGCAAGACTGAGAGTTCAATTTCTTCTTGGCTCATGCCTATGCCATTATCTGTAATCCGGATATAGCTGGCAGGGCTGTTTAAAATTTCAATTTGGATCTGACTACTCTGAGCATCAATGGAATTTTCTAAAAGTTCTTTGACAATGCTGGCTGGTTCCTCAATAATTTCACCAGCAGCTATTTTTGAAATTGTATCACTTGTCAGTTGGTGTATCATTCAAAACCTCTTTTACTTCTCTTTGCAAATCTTGTACTTGTGATAAAGTTTCTAACGGGGTTTGGTTTAACAGGTCAATCCAAGCTAATTTTTTTAAAATATTACGATAGTCATCTTCTCTTTTAGAAGTTGTCCCTTCCCTATCTGTATATACAGGAGGTTCAGGGATGCTATGTTCTTTTTCCTCGGCCTTTAATTTGAAAAAGATTTCTTTGGCTCTTTGGATTAATTTTGTGTCAATCCCAGCTAGTTGGGCCACATCTATTCCAAAAGATTGATTGGAATATCCATAACTAATTTTTCGTAAAAAACTAATGCCCTGTTCATTTTCTTCCGTTAAGACTGTTAAGTTGATAAGGCCTGGAATCTTATCTGCCAGAGGTATTAACTCAAGATAGTGGGTTGCAAATAAGGTTTTTGCCTTAATCTCCTTGGCAATATATTCAATTAAGGCCCAGGCAATACTTAAGCCGTCAAAGGTTCCTGTCCCCCGCCCCACTTCATCTAAAATAATCAGAGATTGACTGGTAGCTTCCTTGGTAATGGTAGCCACTTCCTTCATTTCTACCATAAAGGTGCTTTCTCCTCCACTCAAATTGTCAGAAGCACCAATTCGAGTGAAAATTCGGTCCATAGGGGGAATCTTTGCCTGACTAGCAGGAACAAAAGACCCTATATGGGCTAGAATACAAATCAAAGCCACCTGTCGCATATAGGTGGACTTTCCAGCCATATTGGGACCTGTAATAAGGTCAATCATTTCCTCTTTTTGGTCTAAATAAGTATCATTAGGGACAAAAAGTTCAAAGGCTTGATTGGCTTCTACCATGGGGTGGCGACCATCTTTTATTTCTAGAACTTGGCCCTCTTGAATACTGGGTCTTACATAGCTATAGCTATGGGCAACGCTGGCAAAAGAAGAGTAAATATCCAATTCTGCTATTTTTTGTGCTGTATATTGAATGCGAGATAAATAATCCTTGGTTTTGTTTTTTAAATTTAAGAATATAGAATTTTGTAGGCTTAGAGATTCATCTTTAGATCCAAGAATCTGAGATTCCATCTCCTTTAATTCAATGGTAAAAAATCTCTCACTTCCAACGAGGGTTTGTTTTCTTAAATAGTAATCGGGAACGGCATCAATATTGGATTTTGTCACCTCAATGAAATATCCTAAGATTTTATTATATTTTATTCGCAGGTTCTTAATGCCTGTTTTTTCCTTTTCCCTCTTTTCCAAATCAATGAGCCATTTTTTACCATGAGTTCGAGCATCAATTAATTGGTCTAACTTTTCATCGACCTTTTCTTTGATGAAGATTGTATCAGTAATTAAAACAGGGGCATCTTCAATTAAGGTATTTTCAATAATCTTAATTAGGTCTGATAAATCAGGAAAATTTGAAATAAACTTAACAAATTCAGGCTTTTGGGAGGCAAGGAGTTTTTCCTCTAGATCCTTGCTAGTAAGAAGGGTATTTTTCAAGCAAATTAGGTCACGAGGGCTAATAGATCCTGTAGCGATTTTTACGGATAATCTTTTTAGATCATAGACTTCCCTTAAAGATGTTTTTATTTGATCTAAAAAGATTAGGTCATCAAATAAGAGTTCGACAAAATCTAGCCGTTGGTTGATTTTATTTGAGTCTCTCAAGGGATGGTTAATCCAATGTCGTAGGAGTCTGGACCCCATGGAGGTTTGATTTTTATTTAAGACATGGTATAAGGAGCCTTCTTGGTCTCCACGACCTAGAGTTTCAAAAAGCTCTAAGTTCTTTTTAGCCGTTTCATCCAAGATTAGTTCTTCCCCACTATCAACAGGAACAATCTCTAAAATATGATCCATATTGGTCTTTTGAGTTAGGGTAATATAATTCAAAAGAAACATAGCTGTAGAGTAAGACAAGGGATGACGCATATTTAGTTTTAAAAAAGATTCTTCGAGTTCTTTAGTAATGGAAAACTTTTTTTGAACTATAAAATTATCCACAGTTTGAATGGATATCGTTTCATTGATAAATTCCAACTTTTCTAAAAGATTTGGATGGATTAAAATTTCTTTGGGACCATAGGTAGCAATTTGGTCTTGAATCCATAAAATAGCCTGGTCTTCTTCTTCAAAATAATTCTCCAAGCTAAAGAATTCCCCTGTTGAATAGTCTAGAAAAACCAAGGCTGCACTAGATTCTATAAATTGGATGGCACATATATAACGGTTTTCATCCTTTTTAAGATAGTCTTCATTGGTAAAGGTTCCAGGAGTTACAACACGGATGACTTCTCTTTTTACAATACCTTGGGCCTCTTTAGGATCTTCAACTTGGTCACAAATGGCAACTCTATAGCCCTTAGAAACTAATTTAGCTAGATATTGATCAGCTACATGATATGGTACTCCACACATGGGAATATTTGTATCGTCTGTTTTACCACGTTTTGTAAGGGTAATATCTAATTCTCTGGACGCAATTTTTGCATCTTCAAAAAATAATTCGAAAAAATCCCCCAAGCGGAAAAATAAGAGACAGTCTGGATAAGCATCCTTTGTTTTTAAATATTGTTGCATCATGGGGGTATATTTTGTGTAATCTTTATGAACCAATAAACTCACCTTCTAAATTAAAGGAATTTGCTGAGGTAATCTTGACAGGAAGAATTTTTCCAATGAGCTCGTCTCCTCCTTTAAAATGAGTTAATTTAAAGCTTTCTGTACGGCCCGTCAGCATGGAAGCATCATGCTTAGAATGATCTTCTACTAGAACCTCAAGGGTCTTTCCTACTAAGGCTTTATTCTTCTTCTCAAAAATAGGATAAAGGGTATCCGTTAAGCGATTAAATCGTTCTTGCTTGACCTCTTTTGGAATTTGGTGGATGTTCTTAGCTGCAGGAGTTCCCTCTCTTGGAGAGTACAAAAAAGTAAAGGCACTATCATATTGGACATACTTAACTAGGTCCAAAGTGTCTTGGAAGTCTTTTTCGCTTTCTTCAGGGAAGCCAACCATAATATCTGTACATAAAGCAATATCAGGAACCAAATTTTTAACCTTATCGATTTTTCTCATATAGTCTTCCCGGGTATAGCGTCGGTTCATTTTTTTCAAAATGGAATTAGATCCGGCTTGGACGGGCAAATGTAAGAAGTTACATAGGGGGTCTAATTCTTTAAAAGCCATTAGGAGGTCATCTGAAATGTCTTTAGGATGGGAGGTCATAAAACGAATTCGTCTTAAACCGGGGATTTCTGATAAATCATAGATTAAGTGAGTAAAACTATAACCATTTTCTAGGGCTGGTGCATAGCTGTTTACATTTTGTCCCAGGAGGGTAATTTCTAGAACACCACTAGCAACCAGGGCTCGAACTTCATTTAGGATGTCTTGTGAAGGTCGACTTACCTCTCTTCCCCGGGTGTAGGGAACGATGCAATAACTACAGAAATTATTACATCCGTACATGATATTAACAAAAGACTTGTAGGGGTAGTAACGATTTGCCAAAAGCTTATCGTCAATGGATTGGAAAGATTCATCAATATCAATGGTTCTTTTCTGGGTCTCATAGTGATCTAAAAGTAAGGCTGGAAGCTTATGAATATTATTTGTTCCAAAAATAATATCCACATGTTCACATTTATCTAGAACTTTATTTCTAGATTCTTCCCTTTGCATCATGCAACCGCAGACTGCAATTGTCAGGTCTCTTTGCTTCTTTTGGTGCTTGAGTTCTCCTAACTTACCATAAACCTTATCTTCTGCAGAATGACGAATTGAGCAAGTATTTAGTAAAATTAAATCTGCTTCCTGGGGGTCTGAGGTAGAATGAAAGCCCACTTGCTCTAGGACCCAGGAAATCTTTTCAGAATCATGTTCATTCATTTGACAGCCATAAGTCATAATATGGTATTTGGCTTGATTAGGTAATTTATCTTTTAATATATGGATAACTTGTTCTTCTTGATCTATTAAATTTAAATTCAAAAATATACTCCTTTAAAATATTAGAATATCTAACTTAATATTATACCATAATTGTCGGGGTAAAACTAAAGAAGAGAAAAACATATCCCAATCCAGATAAAATTTTATCTATAAGAAAAGAGCAAGTCTTTAAGACTTACTCTTCATAAATATAATCCTTCATATTGTTTCCTGCAATCATTACTGTCGATGTATTATGCAAGAAAGAGGAAGTAGTATTGGATATAATATTAAAGGCTCCTAGGGCAATTAAAGAAGAATTCACTAACATGATTTCTTGATGGTCGACCTTCATTCGCTTTAACATAGACCGGCCTAGTTTTACAACATTAACTAGGCTGCACAATTCATCAGTTCCAATTGCAATATCAGAGATTTCTTTTGCAATATCGGCACCCTTATGCATGCTAATACCCACATCTGCCATAGAAAGAGCAACAGAATCGTTAATTCCATCCCCAATCATGACAACAGTATGTCCCTTGGCCTTCATAGACTTGATATAGTTAGCCTTATCCTCGGGAAGGACTTGTGACTGATATTCATCAAGTGACAGCTGTTGAGCTACACTTCGAGCAGCATTTTCTGCATCTCCCGTTAACATGACAATGTGCTTAAATCCAAGGTCTCTAAGTTGATCTACCGTTTCCTTAGCATCACTTCTTAGAGGATCTGAAATACATAGAACAGAAATTAATTCGTTGTCAAGGGCCAAGTAAAGTAGAGAATATTCTTCCTTGAGTTCATCAATTAGAGACTGGTCTTCAGCATTTAATCGGACACCCTCATCATCAAAAATGAAGTGGGCAGAACCAATTAGGGCCTTTTGTTTCCCAATATAGGCTGAAATACCATGGGCTACAATATATTCAGGCTCTGAATGCATCTCTTCGTGCTTAACATTTTCTTCATGAGCCTTATTAACTACCGCATTGGCAATAGAATGGGGAAAATGTTCTTCTAGGCAAGCAGCTATTTTTAAACAATCCCTTTCATCATAGTCAGGATTGAAGGTCATAATTTTTTCAACTATAGGCTCACTTTTTGTTAGAGTGCCTGTTTTATCAAAAATAATGGTGTCTGCCTTGGCTAGATCTTCTAGATATTTTCCGCCCTTAACCAAGACATTATTGTCTGAAGCTTGGTTCATAGCCTTCATAACAGCAATGGGCATGGTTAGTTTTAAGGCACAAGAGAAGTCTACCATTAAAAAGGCCTTAGCCGCTGTAAAGTTTCTTGTCAAAAGATAGGTAATTCCAGCGCCTAAAAAAGAGTATTTCACAAGACCATCTGCCTTGTTTTCGGCATTTAACTGAGCTAAAGCCTTGTTTTCTTCAGAAGAATTAATCAAGTCAATGATATAATTCAATCGAGTTTCATTGTGTTTTTTCGTCGTTTCAATAAGCAGTTGGCCTTCTTCCAAGACAGTTCCGGCAAATACTGTTTTATTTTTGGCCACTTTGACAGGCTCGCTCTCTCCCGTAAAACTGGATTGGTTGACTAAGCCTAAGCCATCAATGACTTTTCCATCTACAGGAATAACCGATCCCATATTTACACAAACGGCATCGCCTATTTCGACGTCATCCAATGATTTAATTATTTTTTTGTGGCCATCTTTGACAAAGACCTTATCCACTTGAATAGCCAATGATTTGGTTAAATTTTGCTTGGACTTTTTCAAGGTCCATTCTTCTAAGTCTTCACCTAAGCCTAATAAAAACATAATGGATGAAGCTGTAGCAAAGTCACCAGAAAGCATAGATACACTTATGGCTGTCATATCCAAGACATCAACATTTAAGCGTCGATTCCATAGGGATTTTAATCCATTCTTTAAGAAAGATCCACTCTTATATAGGGTTAAGACAGTCCGGATAGGCATAGGTAACAAGCGGATTAAAAGTCTTGTTTCAAAAGAGTCCCTTAAAATATCAAACAAGTCATTTTCTTCCAAAGACAAGAAGTTTTGGTTGTCAATCACTGTTTGATCAATTATTTCTTCTGTTAGGGACAAGAGATATCGACAAATGTTTGGAAAGTCTTCTTCCTTATATTCTAGGCTGATGCTAGAATTTTTTTTGTAAATTTTATAAGTGAGGATTCGGTCGTTTTTATCCAGTAAATAGCTTAGTTTATCCAAAAAATCAATGGAATACAACTTATTGGATGTCAGACGACACCTTCCCGGTATTCTATGGGCTATTGAAATATCCATTTTAAAACTCTTAGTCTTCTAGATCTGCTTCACTAGCAACTTCTTCGATGTCTTTTTCTTTTTTTTCTTCTTCTCTTTCGATGTCTTTTTCCATCTTTAATACTTTTGCTTCAGCAACGATGTCGTCTGCATTTTCTTTGACCTTTTCTACAGTTTTATCCACATCGTCTTTGATTTTTAAACCGCTGGCAACTGCGCCTACAGCTAAATCCTTCATCTTTTGAGATTGAATAATTTTACTACCAATAGCACCTGCTAATACACCAAGTCCGATTCTAATTACTTGTTTGTTCATTTTATTTCTCCTCTCCTTTAAATGATACGGTTTCTCAATTTCATTATATAACCCTGTTGCCTAAAAAGCAACAATAAAGTTCTAGGCCGGAGATACTCATTCCAAGCATCTCCGGCCTAAATAATACAGTCTTTTAATTTATACGGACAGCAAAAGCTTAATCTTAGAAATTAGTAAGCAATGAATGCTTTTGCTTTAGTGTGGCAAATTGGGCATTCTTCTTCTGTTTTATCAAAAGTAATGTAACCACATACTGGGCAAAGTAAAATGTCTTCTTTATCTAGGTCTTTACCTGCATCAACACATTTTTTTGCTTCTTCATAACGTTCTGCGTGAACTTTTTCTGCTTCAATGGCATATCTCATTGCCTTAACAGCTTCTTTTTCACCTTGTTCTTCAGCTACACAGATAAAAGCAGGATACATTTGTGTAAATTCAAAAGTTTCCCCATTAATAGCAGCTTGAAGGTTTTCAGAAGTATTGCTAATACCAAAACCAGCCATGCTAGTTACAGCAAAGTCTCCGTTTACATCTTTAAGAGCGTTAAAATGTAAGCGAGCGTGAACTTCTTCAGCGTCAGCAGTACAATCAAAAAGTCTTTTTACATTTTCAAATCCTTCTTTTTTAGCAGTGTCGGCCCAAATGCGGTAACGCATATGTGCTTGACTTTCACCACCAAAAGCTGATTGTAAATTTGTTTGAGTCATTGCATTCATAATAGTTTTCCTCCTTAAACATCTTACTATTGATTAACTATCTTTAGTATAAGATATATTTTATAAATTTTCAAGGAATGTAGATAAGATTTATAAAGTAAAATTTAAAAGAATCAGTCCTATATAATTTACACCTGGAAAAGTGGCTGTTTTTCAGCGTTTAAGAGAGCTGGTCTAGAAAAAAGGCTTAGGTTTACCTAAGCCTTTTTAGATATTTTTCACTTTTTCTGCTTGATCATAAGCTGTTAAGGCGTCAATAAGCTCATCTAGATCTCCATCATTAATGGCATCAATTTGATGCGAGGTGAAATTGATGCGATGGTCTGTAACCCGGCCTTGGGGATAATTATAAGTTCTAATTCGTTCGGACCGGTCCCCACTTCCTATTTGTGATTTCTTTTCAGCAGAAATCTCTTTATTTTGCTCAGACTGCATTAAGTCATAGATCCTAGATTTTAAAATAGTCATGGCTTTGGCCTTATTTTTAATTTGACTTTTTTCATCTTGACAGGAAACCACAATTCCTGTGGGAATATGAGTTAAACGAACGGCGGAATCTGTAGTATTGACAGATTGTCCCCCATGGCCAGAAGACCTAAAGTAATCGACACGAACTTCTGTTTCGTCAATTTCAACTTCAATATCTTCTACCTCAGGTAAAACAACAACTGTTGCTGTAGAAGTATGAATTCGCCCAGAGCTTTCTGTTTCTGGGACTCTTTGTACCCGATGAACTCCAGATTCATATTTTAAGCGGGAATAAGCTCCTTTTCCTTGGACCATGAAGATGACTTCTTTATATCCACCAATTCCTATTTCATTAGTATTTAAGATGTCCGTTTGCCAATTATGCTTTTCTGCATAACGCAAATATTGCCGAAGTAAGACTCCTGCAAATAAAGCCGCTTCATCCCCACCAGCCCCAGCTCGAATTTCAATAATGACATTCTTATCGTCGTTTTTATCTTTAGGAATCAGTAACAGCTTTAATTCGTCTTCCACTCGACTTAAGGTTTCTTCATTTTGTGTAATTTCTTCTTTAACTAATTCTTTCATTTCTTCATCAAGAGGCTCATCAAAAAGGCTTTTAGCAGAAACTAAGTCATCAGAAAGCTTACGATATTGTCGATATTTTTCAACAATTGGGAGTAGCTCACCGTGTTCAATGGCATATTTTTGAAAACTTTGAGAGTTGCTAATAATATTAGGATCCACCATTAAGGCTTCCAGCTCTTTTAAGCGATCTTCAAAAACAGATAATTTATCGTACATTTATTTCCTCCTAGTTGCTATAATCACTCGATCATAACCAGCATAATCCTGTATGCATTTACCAGTAAAATTCACCTCTTCAAGTAAAGAAAAAATTTCTTCTTTTTGATTGTAACCAATTTCTAAAACCAAATAACCGGTTTTATTTAGGTAGTTAGGGGTGTCTTTAATAATTTTCTTATAAAAGTCCAGGCCATCTTCTCCCCCGTTTAGAGCAATATGAGGCTCATATTTTTTTACTTCATCTTCTAAAATCTCCATATCTTCTGTTCTAATATAGGGAGGGTTTGAATAAATCAAGTCATAGGAGTGACTTACTTCTTGAAAAAGATTGCTTTTAAAAAAATGAGTCTGAGCAAGGTGGCTTTTTGCATTTAGATTGGCAACTTGGATAGCCTGGTCACTAATATCCACACCATCTACAGATAAGTTGGGCCTCTCTAACTTCATTGTAATGGAGACGCAACCAGAGCCAATACCAAGCTCTAAGAAACTATCTCCTGATAATTTTAAGAGTTCTTGAACAGAGAACTCTGTCTCCAATCTAGGGATGAGAACAGAAGGATTTACATAGAAAGTACGTCCGAAAAAGCTTCTTTTATTAAATATATAAGCCAAGGGTTGTCCTGATTTTCGGGCTTTAATCACTTCTTCTAGCCTGCAAAGAGTCTTCTGGCCTACTTGTAAGTCATCATGGGCATATAAGTAAGAAATATCTTGGTTAAATAAGTTTTCAAGAATTTCTCGACTTTCATATTCATGGCCAATGGATTCAAGCTCTTTGCCTAGATAATGAACCAATGTTTTTACATCCAACGGTCATTTTCTCCTTCCTCTGGAAGAACTGCCTTTAGAGAAGCGATAGCCACTTCAATTTGATCTGGGTCTGGATCTTTGACAGTGGCAATCTTCTGAATGTAGAGTCCGGGACGTCTTAATAATTTACTCAGGGCTGAGTCACTTTTACCAATCCAGCGATTAATTTCATAGGCAATGCCTGCAATAACTGGAAACATCAAAATCCGAATAAGAATTCTCAAAAAAGGGTTGGGCCATCCAAAAAAAGAAAGGACAATAATGCTAACAGCCAAAACCATGAATAAAAAGCTAGTACCACACCGAGGATGTTCGAGTGGATATTTCTGGACATTTTCTACAGTGAGTTCATCTCCATGTTCATAGCAATGGATGGACTTGTGTTCAGATCCGTGATATTGAAAAACTCGGTAGATATCGTCAATTTTTGAAATATAAACTAGGTAGATAAAAAAAACAAGGATTCTTAAAATCCCTTCTAAAAGATTTAGGACAAAAATAGAATCTGTAAATTTTTGTAGACCACTAGCAATTAAATTTGGCAATAAAATAAAAAAGACAATGGTCATGCCTACAGAAAGCAAAAGGGTTAAAATAATCTCTTTATTAGATAAGGAGTTTCCTTCATCGTCGTCCCAAAAAGAAGCTGAATAGGTCATGGCTTTTAAGCCGACTACCATGGCTTCGATTAACTTAACTGCTCCCCTTAAGATGGGTAGCTTAAAAATTGGGAACTTATCCGCGATGGAAAAGTTGTTATCTATTTTCAACTCAATTTCTCCATTGGGTTTTCGAACGGCAATGGCTGTTTTTGAAGGCCCTTTCATCATAATTCCTTCAATTAAAGCCTGACCACCAATGGAGGTTTTAAATGTATTTTTCATAAATTCTCCATATGAAAATTGGTTAGTGTAAACACTAACCAATTTCTTAATCTCTTTTGTACTTGCGATTGAATTTTTCAATACGTCCACCTTGGTCTGAGAATTTTTGTTTCCCAGTGAAGAATGGATGGCATTGTGAGCACACTTCAACTTTTAAATTTTCCTTGACAGAACCTGTTTTAAAGGTATTTCCACAAGCACAAGTGACTGTAGCTTCCTTATATTCTGGTTGAATATCAGTCTTCATCACTTATCACTCCTTTATTTAAATTACTTAGGCTCATACTTAACTTCTATAGTATACCATATACATAAGCTGATTTCAATAAAAACTTACAAGGATTTATTGGGCATAGTCAGGTTTTTGATCTAATTTATGCGTACTTGAAATCTTACGAATGGTTCCACTTGGCAATCTTAAAACCAAGGTATCAGTATCTGCAATATTATTGGCATGATAACTTACACCTCTTAGCAGTTCCCCATTGCTGACTCCTGTTGCAGAAAATAAGACCTCATCTCCCTTAACCAGGTCATCAATGTGATAAATTTTGTCTAAATCACTTTTTAATTCTTTACAGCGAGCCAATTGGGCTTCATCAGATGGCATTAATTTTCCTTGGAAGTCGCCACCCAAACATTTTAAAGCAGCGGCGGCAATAACCCCTTCTGGAGCTCCACCAATCCCCATAATCAAATCAACACCAGAATCTTCAAAACAAGAAGCAATGGCTGTAACAATATCTCCATCGTTAACAAATTTTATTCTTGCACCTTCTGCACGAATTTCTTTGACTAATTGTTCGTGTCGTTCGCGTTTCAAAACAGAAACGGTTAGGTCACTAATATCCTTGCCTAAAGCCTTGGCTACGTTTCTTAAATTTTCTCCTGTACTTGCATCTAGTCGAATGGCTCCTTTAGCTTTAGGACCACAGGCAATTTTATTCATATAGCAATCAGGGGCATTTAATAGGCATCCTTTGGGAGCTACAGCAACGACAGCTATTGCATTAGGCATTCCACCGGCAATAGAGGTTGTCCCATCTAAGGGGTCAACAGCAATATCCACCTGGTTTTTTTGGTTTGCTCGCCCAATGTTTTCTCCTATATAAAGCATTGGAGCTTCATCGATTTCGCCTTCACCAATGACAACTGTCCCATCAATATCTATTGTGTCAAACATGCGACGCATGGCATCAACAGCTGCACCATCTGCCGCATTCTTGTCACCTTTTCCCATCCATTTACCTGCTGCTAAGGCGGCAGCTTCTGTAACACGTGCTAAATTTAAACCTAAATCACGATTCACTTTGTATCCCCCTTTAAGTATTTATTCCAATCTTTATTAAAACCCTCAAGACCACTATCTGTCAAGGGGTGTTTTAACATTTGTTTAAAAACTTTATATGGAATGGTTGCAATATCAGCACCATTTGTTGCAGCATCCAAAACATGCTTGGGGTGGCGAACACTAGCAGCTATAATTTTTGTAGGGGCATGATCTTGAACAAAAATTTTCTTTATATTTTTGATTAGATCAGATCCATCATAAGAAATATCATCTATTCGTCCAATAAAAGGGCTGACATACTGTGCTCCAGCTTGAGAAGCCAGTAGGGCTTGGGTAGGAGAAAAAATTAGGGTTACATTTACTTGAATATTCTCTTTTGTTAGAACAGATGTAGCCTTAAGGCCCTCTTCTGTCATAGGTAGTTTGATAACAATATTTTCATCCAAAGAAGCAAGCTTGCGTCCTTGAAGGATCATTTTTTCACTAGTATCTGATGAAACCTCTGCACTAACAGGTCCTTTTACTAGGCGGGCAATTTTTTGGATAAGACTTTCAAAATTTTCATTGGATTGATAAATCAAAGATGGATTTGTTGTTACCCCCTTAAGAATTCCCCAGGAATAAATTTCTTCGATCTCTTTATACACTGCAGTATCTATAAATAAATCCATTTTCACCTCATTCTTTATTTTCTAATAAGCAAACACAACGACTGGTTATACCCTCTTTACGACCTTCAAAACCAAGATTTTCTGTAGTAGTGGCTTTAATTGAAATTTGACTCGTTGAAATTTTTAAGTGCTTACTTAGGACTTCTTTCATTTTAGGAATATATGGAGCAAGCTTTGGCTCTTGAGCAGAAATAACACAGTCGATATTTTCGATTTGATACTTCTCCTTTTCAAGAAGGATAATAACCCGGTCTAAAAGGACTAAGCTGCTTATATCTTTATAGCAAGGGTCTGTATCTGGGAAGTGCTGGCCGATGTCACCTAGAGCCATAGCCCCTAAAAGGGCGTCCATAATACTATGAACTAAAACATCTGCATCAGAGTGACCCAAAAGTCCCCTTTCATAGGGAATTTTAATTCCGCCGAGAATTAAGTCTCTTTGCTGGGAAAAAGCATGTACGTCTAATCCAAATCCTATCCTCATAAATTTTCTCCATATCCATATTTCTGTAAAATTGTTGCGGGCTCTTCTTGTAAAATTTCAGCAAAAAGCAGATCTTCAGGCGTTGTAATTTTAATATTAGTGTATTCACCCTGGACAATTTTCACCTTGTGTCCACTTTTTTCCACCAAAGAACAATCATCTGTTCCCTGGTAATCTTCATCATAAGCTTGTTTATAAGCAGATTCAATAATATTTCGATAAAAAACCTGGGGAGTTTGAACGGCCCATAAAAGTTCTCGAGCGGGTGTATAATCGACATATTGGCCATTGGCTGAAAACTTGATGGTATCTTTTACTGGATGAGCTAAAACACTAGCACCTGTATCTTCAACGGCTTCAATAACCTCATCAATAGCATCAACAGATACAAAGGGTCTAGCCCCATCGTGACTTGCAACGATATCTACAGAGCTATCAAGGGCCTTTAAACCATTTAAAATAGAGTCTTGTCGAGTCTTTCCTCCGGCTACGAGCTGATAAGGAATTTGAATTCCTTTAAGAAGCTCATGGATGAGGTCTAGTTCCTGCTCCTGTCCAATAACAAGAATACAGTCGATATACTTACTGGCTGATACTTGTTCAATTGTTCGAGACAGGACAGATTGGCCTCCTAAAGAAATAAACTGCTTATTCATCTTTAGTTGCATACGAGAACCACTGCCTGCGGCTGCAATAAGCATTGCAACTTTTTTATTGTTTAACATCTAGGCCTCTTTCTAATTTACGATAACATGTTTATTTGCATATCTAAGCAAATCCCTGGCAATAGGCGCAGCAACTGTTCCACCATATCCTTCTGTTTGCTCAACGATGACGGCAATGGCAAATTTAGGGTCGGAAGCAGGTGCAAAACCAACAAACCAAGCATGGTCTTTGCCAGAAGAGTTTTCGGCAGTTCCTGTTTTTCCAGCAATTTTCAAACCCTTGGAATAAGCCCTAGAGCCATTTCCATTGCGGACTACATCAATCATTAACTCCTTGACTTGGTCTGTAACTTCTTTTTTAGTAACTTCAGACAAGACTTTGGGTTCGTGCTTATCAATACTAACACCATCAGCAGATTCAACTTCAGCTACCAGGTAGGGTTCCATCATCTTTCCATCATTGGCAATGGCAGCAGAAACCAAGGCCATCTCCAAGGGCGTTGCCAAGACCTTCCCTTGGCCAATACTAGATGCGGCTAGCTGGGTGTCGTCAAGGGAACTGGAATAATTAAAAACTGATTTTTTTACAGGTAAGTCAAAGTCAATTGTCTTATTAAACATAAAACGATCGGCAACATTTCCTAGTGTATTAGATCCAAGTTCTACCCCTTTACTAACAAAGTAAGTATTGAGAGATTGAGAAAAGGCAGTCCTCAGGTTGATTTTCCCGTACTTTCGATCTGGAACAGCATTTTTAAAAACTCGGCCATTGATTGTTTGAGTTCCCTCATCAATATAAGTTTGATCAATATTTGGATTCTCCAAAAGCCCTACACTGGTTAAAATCTTAAAAGTAGAGCCAGGAGGATATAAACCCTGGGTTACCCGGTTAACCAAAGGACCATCTGCACGACTAGAGATATCTGACCAGTCCTCTACAATGGTAGATGCATCAAAATCAGGTAAACTGACCATAGAATAAATTTCACCTGTTTTGGGGTTTAAAATAACTGCTGCACACTTACGATCTGTTTCTTCCAGGACCTGGTGGGTATAATTTTGTAAGTTTGTATCTATGGTGAGGTTCAAGTTATTTCCTAATTTTTTATTGTTTAGAAAATTCTTCAAACTATTAAAGTGCACAAAAGATCCCTTGTTTAAAAGTTGGTCATTATAGGACAGTTCTAGTCCTCCTTTACCTAAAGAAGGGTTAGCATAACCGACAATATGGGAGTAGATTCTAGGATAATTATAGAATCGACGATAATCTCTTTCCTCTCCTTTAGAGTAGGCAATGACATCGGCATTTCGGTCTCGGATAATTCCTCTTTGAATTTTGGCTTCTTCAATCCAGCTTCGACGATTGGCCGAATGTTTTTTTACGGCATCGGCTTGGAAAAACATAAAATAAGTTAGGTAGAGGATTAAAGATAGGCTTAAAAAGGTTAATCCTGATAGAAGGACTAAAATCCTACGGTGCTCTTTAGGATTCATTACTGTTCCCTCCCCTCATATTTAAAGGATAGGTCTTCACTAGTTACTTGAAGAATACCTAGACAGATAAAACTTGATAACATGGAACTTCCTCCATAACTAATAAAAGGCAAGGTCAATCCAGTCAAAGGAATAAGCTTGGTAACGCCACCAATATGAACAAAGGCCTGGCAGCAAAACAAGACACTGACACATAGGGCTAAGATTCGATAAAAAGTATATTCCTGGTCTAAGGCAATCTTAATCCCCCTATAGACTAAAATCATATAGAGCATAATAATAGCGATTCCCATGGCAGTACCCATTTCTTCACAAATTAAAGGAAATATAAAATCACTATAACTGAATGGAATTAAATTTGGATACCCCATACCAATACCGCTTCCAAAAAATCCCCCTTCTGCAATAGCAAAGAAAGATTGGACAATTTGTCGGCCTGTATTGTAGGCATCACTCCAGGGATCCAACCAAATATGAACCCGTGTTTGAACGTGGGTAAATAATTTAAAACCTAAAAGAGCTCCGATAAAAATAAGAACAAGGTTAAGAATTATCATTTTACGATTTTTTTCATAGACAAACTGAATAGCTAAATACATAGCCAGAAACAAAACTGCTGTCCCTAAGTCTTTTTGAATAAACATACATAATATAAAGAAATAGATAATGCCCATAATGATAAAGGAAGCATACTTTAAATCCTTATACTTGTTGTAGTTTGCATAAAAGCTGGCTAAGATAAACATGATTAAAATTTTTGACAATTCTGAAGGTTGGACATAAATATTTGAAGATATTTGAAGCCAGTTTCTAGCCCCGTGTCGGGTAGTTCCAAAAATTAAGGTGGTTAAGGTAAGAACTGCAGCCAATAAGACGTATAAATTTCCAAACTTGTCCAGCTTTGGGAAATACTTTATAAAAAAATAGCTTGCATAAAAAAGCAAGATACCTGCAATGGACCAAACCATTTGCAAAATACCATAGCTGGGATTAATACGAAATTCCATAACGATACCAATGGTTAATAGCATTGAGACAATTAAAAAAATGTAGTTATCTCCACTGGAAATCTTCCCTAAAATAAAGTTAGAAACATAAATAATGGCAATAAGACCTATAGCCTTATAGGTAATGGCCGGGTCAAAGTTAGAATTTGTGCGGTAAAAAAAGAAAAGTAGAATGATGCAGAGAATTTGAAAAACCAATAAAAGGTCTCTTGGCCGTCTACTTTTTGCTAAGCTAGTAAACATATTGACAAATCTCCTATTCTACAAATAAAAATTGGATAAAACCAATCCCAATCCGATCACCATTTCGTAATTCAATGATGTCATGAATGAGCTCCCCATTTAAATAGGTTCCATTGGCGCTGTTTAAGTCTTCAATAAAGTAAGTTCCATTTTGATCCGTAATTTGAAGATGTTTTTTTGAAACAAAATTGTCCTTGATGACAATATCATTTCTAGATGACCGGCCAATGGTGATGGTTCCCTTTAAAGTATAGTATTCTTGCATCTTAAAATTCAATGTATCTAGGCGATTGACAACTTTTAAGTAGGCTCCATCCTTCATCATAGTCATTTTACTCATAGATTTAATGTCTAAATAAATCATACGGATAATACTAAATATAAAAAGATAGATAATTAAAGTGGCAATGTATTTTACGCCTTGAGAAATTATTATAAACATATTGCACCTCATAAATTTACTGCATTTATACTATCATATTAACAGCTAATTTTCAATAAAAACAGCCCTTGGCCCCCTCTTATAAATTATTGAGTCTAATGTCTATTTCTGATACAATTCAAATAGGAGGAAGTATGAAAATAATAGAATCAATTTCATTTCTCAAAGGAAATTATAAAATTACCACAAAAGATCAAGAACTTCTCTACTTAAATGAAGAAACCTTTATACATAGTGGCCTTTACAAGGGATGTGAGATTTCAGAAGATTCTTGGGCCCAACTAGAAGAAGAAAATCAATTCTATGAAGCAAGAGACTTGAGTTTGGGCTATTTAAGGCGAAGACGGACTAGTGGTGAAATTAAATATTTCTTAAAGGAAAAGGGCTTCAACCAAGCTTGTTTAGATAGGGTTATTGAATACCTAAATGATTATCAATTAATTAATGATGAAGATTATATTAAGGATTATATTCATGACCAGTTCTATTTACAAAAAAATGGACCCCGAAAAATTAAGTTCAAATTAATGAATAAATTTCTGGACCCTGGAATAATCGATACGCATTTAGCCAATCTTCCTCACGAAGATTTGGAGAAAATGGTTAAAGAGTTAATTGAAAAGAAATATGGTCCAGGGCCCTTCTCTTTAAAAGAAAAACAAAAAATAAACCGCTATTTGCAAAACAAGGGCTATCCCTACCCTGCTATTTCAAAGGAGCTATTCTAATGGACTATGTCTATATTGTCCAGTGTCGAGATAAAACCCTGTACACTGGCTATACCAAGGACCTTAAAAAGAGAATCCAAGCCCATAATGCCGGAAAAGGAGCTAAGTATACCAGGGGACGTGGACCGGTAGCTCTTGTATATTGGGAAGAATGTAAAAATAAATCTCTGGCCCTTTCAAGAGAAGCGGCAATTAAGAAATTACCCAGGGATAAAAAATTAGAACTGGTGGAATCAAAGATTGAAAAAGTCAATGAATTATTGTAAGGATAAGGCATATGCCCAAAAGGTTATGGCTATGGCCCTATATTTAGGCCAGCTCTTAGTTAAATATGGTGCAGAAATTTATCGAACGGAAGATACCATATCTAGAATCTGTGAAAGCTATGAGAATTTAACTGCCATTGATGTATTTGGCTTAAGTAATGGCTTATTTATTTCTTTAGAATATAATAATGAAGTCATTACCATGTATAAGAATGCTAGCGTAGGAAATTTAAATTTAGAAAAGATTGACCTCCTAAATACTTTTAGCCGGAGGTTTGTTAAAAATCCTCAATATATTCAAGTAGCTATTCAGGAATTAAGAGATATAGAGGATAAGGATGAGTATAGTTTTCCCTTTAAACTCTTGGCCGCTGGCCTAGCAGCATCTTTCTTTTCCCTTTTATTTGGCGCTGATTTTATGGATGCTATCTGTACTTTCTTTGTAGGAGTTTTCAGTTATGGTGGTGTTTTCATTCTCTCCAAGTACGACCTAACATTTTTTATAGAAAGCTTTCTAGGAGCCTTCTTTTCTTCTTTTTTTGCCATGATTTGTATTGTTTTGGGACTAGGGCATAATATTGACCACATCATTATTGGCTCTATTATGCTTTTTGTGCCAGGAGTTGCCATCACCAATGCCATACGAGACATTATGTCAGATGATTTTTTATCAGGGTTGATAGGTCTAGTTAAGGCTATTTTCATTGCCCTAGCTATTGCTATAGGCGTTGGTATTGTTTTAAGCTTCCATTTGAAATAGGAGGATTTTATGATTTATTTCAGGGCTTTTTTCTACTCTTTTGTAGCTAGCTTGGGTTTTGCCTTACTTTTTAATGCACCCAGAAGATCAATTGTACCCGCCTGTATCGTTGGTGGGATTAGCTGGGTTGTCTATGAATTTTTGCAAGTTCGAGCTTATAATTACATGCTTTCAGCTTTTTTAGCTGCTTTCATCATTGGAATTTTAGGAGAGATTTTTTCTAGAAAGTTGAAAAATCCAGCGACTCTTTTTATTCTTCCAGGCTTGATTCCCTTGGTACCAGGAGCAGGAATGTATTATTCTATGAACCAGCTTATTGAGCAAAATTATAATTCCTTTATAGAGATAGGGGCAAAAACTTTTTTTACTGCTGCTGCCCTATCTGTAGGAATTGTTGCTTCGTCAATTTTTTCAAAAAGCTTAAGAAGGGTACGAATCAGAAAGCAGGACAATGGCCTATAAAGCAATGACTAGTTTTGTGGAAGTATAGAGAAGAAGTGATTTTATCCCACTTCATAAAAAATAGAAAGTCGATAGTTTCCTATCGACTTTCTATTTTTTATCGTTTTTTATCAATTGATAACCCAAACTTGCCACTTGAGCCCAGTGGTTTTCTGTATTGGATATATCTCTTAAATAATAGTTTTCAGAACTTTCTCCATCAATGACACTCATTAAAACTCCAGATGGTGTAAAATATGAAAACGCAGTTTTATCTCCCATTTGGCAAGTGATAAAATAGACTTTGGAATTCTCTAGATAAGCTTTAAACATCCCCTTAGAGCTATCTGTAGAAAAGGCCTTAGCCACAATGGACAATTGGTCTAGTCCATAACTATAAGTATCCCATAAAAAACTTCCCTTTAAACTAATGTCATTCATGGCCTGTTTAGTATCACTATGCATCTGTCCCTTTTCATCTTTTAACCAGACACTCTTTTTCACCTCTAAGTCAGGGGTGTTAATGGGTCCTTCAATCGAAAGAATATCATCTATATATTCCTTTAGGGCAGTGGTTATTTCCATTTGACTAGCTACAGACTCTAGGACTTGGTCCAGCTGAGGATTCTTATTATAGTGACCACGCATTATGGCATACCAAGACCCAGAATTATTGCTATTGCAAAAATATTCGATTCCCCCCACTCTTCTCAAAATTGCACTATTGGCAGAAAGAGTCGTTTCCAGGTCTATTTTTTTTAGGGCTCCCAGAGTTTGGTAAATGGCAAGAGATTGAGATAGGCCATCCATTTCGCCAAGATCATAAAAGGGTGAGTTTTTGCTAGATTGAACCACCTGGCTAACCAAGATTGGATAGTGGTCTAAAGAAGTCTTAAATAGGTAGGACTTGAGTTGAGAAGAATCAAAATTAGGAAGTTTAATTTTTTGCCAATTATTTTCTAGATTAACTAATTGGTCAATAGCCTCTTTCCCCTGATGAATTTCTTCAGTGAGAGACGTAGTCTCAATCTTTTTGTAGTTCAACTCTCTTTCTAGTCCCTTTACATCTTTCTTTAATTGGCCATAATTCCCCTCTTTAGGATAGAGGTAGACTCCAAAGGCCAGAATAAAAAGACTGATTAAAAAAAGAATAAACTGAAGCCCTTTTCCTCTACTTTTCTTCTTCATTATTTTTTAACTCCTCTAATTGGTTCAATACGCCTTCATATTGTAAATATTGGCTATAGAGTTCTTCAAATTGCTTTTGGTAACTTTGAAGTTGACTTAAGTTAAAATCTACAACATTGTAGCCCCTCTTTTGTAGGCTCTTAACTCCATCGAGATATAAATCAAAGGCTACCCGGCTATCATCAAGATTTTTCAAGTTAATTTCGGATAGCTTGTAGAGGTCATAGCCTAAAGAAACCTGATGGAGTATTCCTGCCTTCAAGTCAGGACTGTCTGTGGGATTTTTCTGGTAAAAAGAATGATAGATCGGATCCTCTAAGATTAGATTCAATATATGACTGGCATTAAGACTTTCCCAAAGGTTAGGAGCAAGTTTATTATTTTCTGTTTGGCTAGATATATCTGAGTATTTTCCTAAAAAAATAAGGAGGTCGTCATTTTCATAAAAGGCCTTTCTAAAGCCTTGGTCCATTAAAATTATATGTACTTGTTGAAGAATATCCTCCTGTTTCTGCCTAAAAGAGTCAATTTCTTTTTGAATAGAAATGCTATTTAGGTCAGTGACAGGAAAACCATGTTGAGCCAGAAAGTTTTGAGATAATGCTTCCTGGCTCTTTTTTATTTTTATATTGTCTGCTTGCAAGGAGGCGAGTTTTTGGTCCTGCTCCTTTATAAGCTCCTTATATTCCTTATAGTCACTAGATAGATGTTTTTGACTCACGTTTAATAGGTATGAATAGGTCAAAAAACAGCAGGATGTCACTACCAAGAAGACAAGGAAAATTGTGGTATATCTTTTATGATTCGTTTCCATAAACTACCTACAGAATCTTCACCATTTGAATTGGACTATGGCTTAATTGTGATTTTCGGTCCAATCTTGAAATATATAGGTAGCTTGCTAGTAAAGTAACTAGACCTATAAAAAAGCCAAAAAGCTCGTATGATGGTACATTTAAGGCCTTGAAGACATAGGTTCCCACCAAAGATCCTACCAGCAATCCAAGTAAAGGAAGCCCATAAACTAAAAATATATAGGATAAGACACGCTTGGCGTCAGCTTCCAATTGAACATAATCCCCTACCTTGGCATTTAAATTGTTAATGATTTGAATATGTTCTACCTTTTC
Organism: Urinicoccus timonensis; assembly: GCF_900232945.1. Taxonomy (GTDB): domain Bacteria; phylum Bacillota; class Clostridia; order Tissierellales; family Peptoniphilaceae; genus Urinicoccus; species Urinicoccus timonensis. The sequence goes on along the minus strand of NZ_OCTU01000005.1, from coordinate 84,082 downwards.
TTCACAACTAGCATGACATGATTCACAGCTGGCTCCACAAGCTCCAACACGTCTTACTTCTAAATCAGCCAAACCATCTTGAACAGATGTAACATAACCAACTTGTTCCATTTATTTCACCTCAATATTTAATTCATTCAGTTGTTTATCAGAAACTTCAACAGGCGCTCCTGTCATGAGGCAAGTGGCAGATTGGGTTTTTGGAAAAGCAATGACATCGCGAATGTTGTCTGCACCTGTAAAAATCATGGTGAGACGGTCTAAGCCATAGGCAATTCCCCCATGAGGAGGAGCTCCGTATTTAAAGGCATCTAAAAAGAAACCAAATTTTTCTTCCGCATCTTCCTTGCTAAAGCCAAGAGCCTTGAACATTTTTTCTTGAAGGTCACTGTTGTTAATCCGAATACTTCCTCCCCCTATTTCATCGCCGTTAATGACCAAGTCATATGCCTTGGCTCGGACTGCTGATGGGTCCTCTTCTAATTTTGGAATATCCTCTTCAATAGGATGGGTAAAGGGATGGTGCATGGCTACATAGCGGTTTTCTTCTTGGCTGTATTCAAATTGAGGGAAGTCAGTAATCCATAAAATTTCATCATGACTTTCATCAATTAAGTTAAATTCCTTGGCAAGATGAAGACGTAAGGCGCCCAGGGCAGTTAATACAGTAGAGTTTTCATCAGCAACAATTAAAATGATGTCCCCTACTTCTGCTTTTAGATTTTCAATAATAGCATCTAATTCTTTGTCTAAAAACTTTGCAATGGGAGACTGAATTCCATCTTCGTTGATCTTAATCCAAGCTAAACCCTTGGCTCCATAAGTTTTGACGAAGTCTTCCAATTTATCAATTTTTTTACGACTTAGGTCCTTGGCCAACTCCTTAGCTAAAAGGCAACGTACAGACTTTCCATCTGTTGTTGCTTGAGAAAAAACTTTAAAAGAGGAATCTCTCACAAGTTCGGAGATGTTTTGGATTTCCATAGCAAATCGTAAATCGGGTTTATCGGATCCAAAACGGTTCATGGCTTCATCGTAGGGGAGTTTTTTAAAAGGAAGAGATAGCTCAACTCCCTTTATTTCTCGATAGAGCATTTGAATAAATTCTTCATTTAAAGCCATAATTTCTTCTTGGCTCATAAAGCTCATTTCCATGTCAATTTGGGTAAATTCAGGTTGTCGATTGGCCCTTAAATCTTCATCTCGAAAACACTTGGTAATTTGAATATAACGGTCAAACCCTCCAACCATTAAAAGTTGCTTCATAATTTGAGGAGATTGAGGCAAGGCATAAAACTTGCCCTTATTGATCCGACTTGGAACCAAGTAATCCCGAGCTCCTTCTGGAGTAGGCTTTGTCAGCATAGGAGTTTCAATTTCAACAAAATCATGATCGCTAAAAAAGTTGCGAGTAAGTTGACTGATTTTGGATCTTAAACGCAGATTTCTTTGCATTTCAGATTTTCTAAGGTCCAATGTTCGATATTTTAAACGCATGGTTTCATCGACATTATCTCCATCTTTAACATAAATAGGTGGAACCTCAGATGTATTTAAAATTTTAAGTTCATCTACAAGAACTTCAATATTTCCTGTAGGAATATTAGGATTTTTATTTGAACGTTCTCTAGGCTTACCCTTTACGGCAATAACAAATTCAGACCGTAAACCTTGAGCCTTTTCATAAAGTGCAGAATCCGTATCATTGTTAAAGACAAGCTGAACAATTCCAGAAAAGTCTCTTAAGTCAACAAAAATCAGAGAGCCAAGGTCTCTTTCCTTTTGGACCCAGCCCATTAAACAAACACTTTCACCTATATTTTCTTCACGTAAGACACCACAATAGTGGCTTCTTGACCAATTACCTAAATGATCTAGCATATTTTTACCTCCTCGTTCTGTCTAAGTCTATTATAATCTTCTATAAAGTCCATTTCAAGCTAACAGGACCGCCCCTGAACCCTTTGACTCAACTCTTCTTGATTCAAGCGAGGGTTTGAATTTTTTGTCAGTAAAAAACCAGCATGATCCATTCCTTGACATCCGGCCAATAGAAGTAAGTCCCCGTCCTCAACAAATTCAAGTGCTTGATTTAAGGCATCCTCTAACTGGTCCATCAACTCTACCTGGATTTTTTCTTCTTCCATTACTTTTAAGAAGATTTGACGTTCTTCATCATGAACCCGATCTTTTTGGGAGACACAATCTTGACTTAAACTGGCAATAAATTTTTTTAATTTTGCTTTCTTTAAAAATTTACTCATGGTTTGGGAGACCTCTTCATTGAGATGAACTCCCCGATTTCCTCGAATGGCATAAACCATGACCAAGGATTTATAATCCATTTTCATCAGAGTTTCCATGGTAATTTCAATATTCCGACTGTTGGCAAAATGATCATCAATAATTTTAAAGGGGCTTGTTTGGATCATTTCAAAGCGTCGTTCCACTCCAGTAAAATCTTCAATTCCTTTTTTAATGATGTCTTTTTCAATTCCCAATAAAAGGGCCAGGCTAATGGCCACTAGACTATTCATAACAGATGAATAGCCTGATGACGAAAGTTGAATATCCATTTCAAAGGGCTCAAGAGTCTTATTCTTTAGCTTAATTTCTTTATTTAGGACGTAGGTATAAGATCCGAATCCTGTTGATAAGTCTAAATTTTTGAGGTAAATATCCGCTGTGTTCTGGTAGGAAAGGTGGAGAACTTTCCCTTGTGTTTCTTCTTCTAACTTCGCAATTAGAGGCTCGTCTTGGTTTAAGAGGACAAAAGAATCCTCTTTTGCTTGGGTAATAAGCTTTTTCTTTTGCTTGTAGTAGTTTTCAAAAGATCCGTGCTGGTCAATGTGTTCTCTGGATAAATTATGAAAACTGACTAAGTCGAAATCACAGCCTACAACTCGATCAAGTTCTTGAGCCGAAGAAGAAACCTCCATAATACAGGCATCAATCTCCTTTTGATCCATATTAAAAAAGTGTTCTTGTAGGTCATAGGATTGAGGTGTAGTTAAGATGCTAGCTTTTTCATAATCTGGATATTTTACCTTAACAGTTCCAATTAAACCGGTTTTTAATCCATTTTCTTCTAGGATATGGTTTAGCATAAAAGAAGTAGATGTTTTCCCATTAGTAGCAGTAATACCCACTAAGGGGAAGTTTTTAGAGGGAAAATTAAAAAATCCAGATGATAGTAAGGCCAAGGCCCTTCTTGGATTTTCCACTTTTATCTGGGGAATATTATCTTCTGTAAATTTTGAACAGACAACGACACTAGCCCCATTTTTTATAGCATCAGGGATGTATTTATGGCCGTCTACCAGTTCTCCTGGTATAGCTACAAATAAATTTCCACCTTGAACCATTTGGGAATGATAGTGGATGCCGGTAATTTCTGTTGGGAGAACTCCCTTGGAATCTAAAACATCAATTGTTGCCATTAATTCCTCTAAATTTTTTCTTACCATTTAAAATCCTCCATAAAGGTTCGCTTTAATAAATTTTTATCTTGCCAATGCTCTTGGTAGTCTCTAAGATTTTTATATTGTAAAACTTTTTCCAGCCGATTTGATTCTGGATAGTAAAATTTTGAACTACTACTCATCCCAAAGCCCAATATACTTTGTTGTTCATCCATCATAAGCATATTATAAAGGGACTCCTTACCTTCTTTGCTGTACCCTGCATTGAATCCATTCCCCAAGGTTCTTTTTTGTCGATACATATAATAGGGATTATATCCCTTGCTTACTAATTCTTGATAGGCATCGTCGATGACTTTAGAAATAACTTCTGAAATAGAAAAATACTCCTGCTCTTGAAATAAACGAGAGCCATTTTTTAAAGATAGAGTATGGACCGTAATATTATCAGGATCCAAATTAATGACGCGGCCTAAGGAATCCATCATCTCTAGAGAGCTTTCACCTGGTAAACCTAAAATTAAATCAACATTAATTGAAAAATCAAATTGATTAGCCAGGTCATAGGCTCTTAAAAAGTCATTTATAGAGTGTTTTCTATTTAGACGAGACAAGGTTTTATCCTGCATGGTTTGAGGATTAATACTAATTCTCTGAACATCATGACTTTTTAAACATGAAAAAACTGCCTCTGTAAGAGTATCTGGACGCCCTGCTTCAACGGTAAATTCCATTCCTTGTCCAAATATCCTTCTAGTAGTTTTTAGGATTCTTTCTAATTGGTCTACTCCTATGGATGTTGGAGTGCCACCACCTATGTAAATACTCGTTGGCTTTTTACTCAAGTCCCTATAGCTTTCCAATTCTTTTAAGAGGGTATCTACATAGGTCTTTAAAAGATCCTTATTTGAACTTTTAATTATTGGATAGGAACAATAGGTACAGCGGCTAGGACAAAATGGAATGTGAATATAAACAGAGTAGCCTTTGGGATCAACAGATTCAAAATAGGATTTTTCTTTTAAGGCAATGGACAATAAAAATTCAGCCATTAGGTCTTCTATAGAGTAATAATTTTTTAAATAGTCTAGAACTTGGTCAGGAGGCATCTTGTCTAATAAGTCAATAATAAGCTTAATGGGACGAACTCCTGTCAAAATTCCAAATTTTGAAGGCATTTTTTCTTTTATATCCAAGGAATTTAAGATGTAACTTTTGATTCTCCATCTTCTCTCCTGAAGGTCTATGTCTTCTGGCAGATGGCATACTTGATTTAAATCTTGGCTCAAAAAGATTGTCTTCCCGGGACTATTTATAATCTCTATATCTTTTTCACTAACAAATTGAGGATAGAGCATACGGATTAACTCAAAATAATCGTGGGCTTCAGCCTCAATAAAATTCTTAAATTTTATCATCTTAAGCTAAAAATGGATTCATCATTTTTTCTTGGGAAACAAGACTTCTAGGCCCATGCCCAGGTAAAATAATCGTATCTGCTGGATAGGAAGTTAATTTATGGCAGGAAGCTATAATTTCTGGATAGTTTCCTCCTGGGAAGTCAGTCCGACCAATAGACCCGCAAAATAAGGTATCTCCAGTAAATAAGCAGGGTTTAATATAGATACTCATACCTCCGGGTGTATGGCCTGGGCAATGGATAAAACGAAGGGTTTCTTGGCCAAAAGTGATTTCTTGGCCATCTTCTACTGTAACAAGCTGGGATGATTTTTCTGGGAGATTGATGTTCATTAAAGAGCTTAGGCTCATATCCTGGTCATAAAGAGTAGCAAGTTCTTCTTTGTGGAGATATACGGGCACAGAATAAGCCTCCATCAATTCAGCTAAGGCTCCTATGTGGTCTCCATGGGCATGGGTTAAGATGATAAACTTTAAATCCAGATGATTTGCATCTAAAACTTCTTTTATTTTGTCTCCATTGCTAGCAGGATCAATAATAAAGGCTTCTTTTTCTTCATTATGGACAAGGTAGCAATTGGTTTCATAAGGCCCCAGGATTAGAGTTTCTATCTTCAAGGCACTTTCCCTCCTAACTTTCAATTAAAATGGTGACAGGGCCGTCATTAATTAAGGATACAGCCATGTCTGCACCAAATTCCCCTGTTTGCACAGGAATATTCATTTCCTTTAATTTTGTGATAAATTTTTGATAGAGAGGTTCAGCTACATCACCCTTAGCAGCTAATTGATAGCTAGGACGATTCCCCTTCTTTGTATCTGCATACAAGGTAAACTGACTTACCACTAATAGGTCTTTCTTTTGGTCTATTAAAGACTCATTCATGACCCCATCTAAATCATCAAAAATCCTGCAATTAACAATTTTTCTCACTAAATAATCGATATCTTTTTCCTCATCATCCATCTTGATTCCTAGAAAAATCAAGAGGCCGTTTCCTATGGATGATAGTTTTTTTCCATCTACAGAAACTTCTGCAGACTGTACTCTTTGAATTAATGCGCGCATCTTCAGCTCCCTACTCGATATGCATTGTAAATTGATTTTAGCTTTTTAAGTCGTTTGATTAATAAGTCCAATTCATCAATATTGTGTAGCTCCACCTTCACATTGATAAATAAAATATGGTCTTTGGTATTTTTGGCTGTCAAACTGATGAGATTCAGTTTAGAGTCATTAATCCGATTCGCTACATCCCCAATAACCGTGGATTTATCCATGGCTTGGATTTCTATTTGGGCTGTGTACTGGCCATTTTCTCCAGTATCCCACTTAACTTCTAAATATCTAGACTTGTCATCGTTTTGGGCAATATTTAAGCAGTCCATCCGGTGGACACTAACTCCTCGGCCCATGGTGACATAGCCGATGATATCATCACCAGGAACAGGATTGCAGCATTTGGCAAAACGAACCTTGACATTATCTAGTCCTTTAACAATAACTCCTGAGGTATTTTTAGATTTTTTATTTTGAGTTTTATTTTCATTGTAGTTTAGGTTAGAAAAATCGATGGATTCTTTGTGTTCTTTATGGTATAAATCAACCAACTTGGCCATTACTTGATTGATTGTAATAGACCCATAACCTACACCAGCATACATATCTTCTAAACTAGGAATCTTTAGCTTGTCTAGAATGTCATTTAACCAGTCATCCCGCAAGATATCTCCAACCCGATATCCTAATTTTTTTGCTTCTCTTTCAAGACTTTCTCGGCCCCGCTCAATATTTTTTTCTCGGTCCCTGACCTTAAAGTATTGCCTAATTTTAGACTTCGCCTGGGATGACTTTACAATATTAAGCCAGTCTAAAGAAGGTTCAGCATTGGATCCTGTAATAATTTCTACAATATCTCCATTTTTCAGATGATAGTGTAGAGGAACAATTCGGCCATTTATTTTTGCTCCCTGACAAGTATTTCCTACTCCAGTGTGGACCCTGTAAGCAAAATCAATAGGTGTAGATCCTTCAGGAAGATTAATCACATCTCCGTTAGGAGTAAAGACATAAACCTCATCCGCTAAGAAGTCAATCTTTAAGGTTTCCATAAAATCATTGGGATCATTTACATCTTTTTGCCATTCCAAAAGTTGCCTTAGCCAGGTTAAGTTTTCATCAAAGCTGGTGGTCTTGTTTACACCTTCCTTGTACTTCCAATGAGCAGCAATCCCGTATTCAGCAGTCCTATGCATATCATAAGTCCGAATTTGTACTTCGAAGGTTTCGCCCTGATCGTCCATAACTGTGGTATGGAGGGATTGGTACTTGTTGGGCTTAGGCATGGCAATATAATCTTTAAAGCGCCCAGGAATTGGTTTAAAAAGGGTATGAACAACACCCAGGACTGCATAGCAGTCATTAATGGATTCCACTAAGACCCGGATGGCACTTAAGTCATAGATTTCATCAAAAGCCCTACCTTTAAAGTGCATCTTTTTATAGATACTATAAAAGTTTTTGGGACGTCCATGAATATCCGCCTTGATATTTACATCAATGAGGGCTGTTTGAAGGCGGTCAATCATACGGTTGATAAAGTCCATTCTTTCAGTTCGCCGCTTGTTGACCATATCTACTAGCTTGTAGTAATTATCTGGATCTAAATAACGTAGAGATAAATCCTCCAGCTCCCATTTGATCCGACTCATACCAAGTCGATCTGCTAAGGGAGCATAAATTTCTATAGTTTCCAAGGCCTTTTCTTTTTTCTTGGCCTCATTCATATATTCCAGAGTTCGTAAATTATGGAGACGGTCTGCTAACTTAACAATAATCACCCGAATGTCCTTGGCCATGGCCAGGACCATCTTACGGATATTCTCAGCTTGCTTTTCTTGCTTTGTTTGATAGGATAATTTTTTTAATTTGGTCACCCCATCAACTAGGTTGGCAATCTCTTCTCCAAAAAGTTCTTTGACATCTTCGTAAGTGACATCAGTGTCTTCTACTACATCATGGAGTAGGCCCGCAACGATTGTGGCAGGATCCATATTCATTTCAGCTAAAATCAAAGCTACATGGTAGGGGTGAATAATGTAATCTTCACCTGAATTTCGCTTTTGGCCACGATGCTTTTCTTCAGCAAATTCAAAGCCCTTGCGAATAAAAGCTTCATCAACATTTGGATTGTAGGATTTTATTTTTTCAAGTAAGGTTTCTAGCATTTCACACCCCTTTATATCGATAGGATTCTATAACCAGTTGAATTGTTTTTTGTTGGTTAAATTCATTGATGCTTGGCTTGTAAACCAGGTCAATAAAAATATTATTTTCTCTATTATAATACAGGTTTTCTACCTCTTGTGGAGGATAGGATTCATTTAATCGATTAAAAAACTTTTTATAATCCTCAAATAAAATTGCTTCCCGGTAAAAATTGTCTTTATGGACAAAGAATTTAATAACATTTTTATTTTTACCCAATATCTTTAAGTTCGAAATCTTTAAGTTCAAGTCACCAAAAGAAGGCTGTGGATTAGCCACACCAAAAGGCTCTAATTTTTTTAAAGATTCAATAAGTTCCATGGAGACCATTTGAATGGGTAATTGGGCATCTAAATAAACTTTTTTTGTAAAATCTTTTTGGTCTAAAGAACAGTGGTTTAAAATTTTTTCATAAAAACCATCAAAGTTTTCGTTTTTTAAAGAAAGGCCACAAGCCATGGCATGGCCCCCAAAACTTAAAAGGTCTTGGCGAAATTTTGAAAATTCTTTGGACATATTATAGGCCTCGATACTTCTGCCAGATCCTTTTAGACCTTGGTCTGTTTTTGTTAAAACAACAGTTGGACGATTTGTACTTTCTTTAATTCGTCCAGCAATAATTCCTGCAATGCTTTCATGCAGGTCTTCTTGAACTAACATGAGAATCTTGGGAAGCTCAGTATAGCTTTTTAATTTTTCCTCAATCTTTGCAAGACCTTGGTTGGTTAATTCTTGCCGGTAACTATTAAGCTCTTTAAAACTTTGAGCTAAGGATATTGCCTGGTCCCAATCATTAGCTAGAAAAAGCTCTACAGCTTGGTTGGCATCTTCGAGACGCCCCACAGAGTTAATCGTTGGACCAAGAATAAAACCTAAGTGGTAGGGCTCTATCTCCCTCCCCTTTAAGTTACAAGCTTCAATCAGGGCTTTTAGACCCAAGTGACTTGTTCGATTGATTTCCTCCAGACCCTCTTTAACCAAGACTCTGTTCTCATTAATAAGAGGCATAACATCACAGACTGTAGCTAGAGCTACATAGGCTAAAAAATCCTCTTTGACATAGGCCTCTAAGCCGTGAATAGTATACATAGAATGCATAAGTTTAAAGGCTACAGCTCCTCCGCAAAGACCCTGGAAGGGATATTTATCTTTTTCTTGTTTTGGATTCACCACAGCATTAGCTGTTGGAATTTTATCCTTATCTCCTTCTTTTACAAGATCATGGTGGTCTGTAATGATAAGGTCAATATTTAGGTCATTTGCCTTTTTTACAGCATCAAAAGCGGCAATTCCATTATCACAGGTGATGATTAAGTCAATACCATCTTCTTGAGCCTTTTCTACAATATGAGAATTCAGCCCATATCCATCCTTTACTCGATGAGGAATGACATAATCTACCTTGGCTCGTAAACGCTGGAGACCCCGCATTAAGATACTTGTAGACATAATACCGTCTACATCATAGTCTCCAACAATCCGTATTTTCGATTGTCTGGACAAGTGTTTTGATAAGATATTACCACTTTGAATAATATCCTTCATTAAAAAAGGTGAGTGTAGGTCATCAAAGCCAGCATTTAAAAAATATTTCATTTCTTTATAGCTAGAAATTTTTCGATTTAATAAAATACGATATTCCAACTCTGTTAAGCCTAAGCCTTGATAATTTATTTCTTCTGTGGGTAAATTACTACGAATATACCACTGCATCTTCTCACCTACCTTTATATTTATCCTTCATTTGCCAAAATCGAGATGGCTGCTTCCAATCGTTTCTTTTCCATTTCGCAGCCTACCTTATAGGGTTCTAAAATAGATCCATTGGCATAGTAGGCATTGGCGTGGCAACCACCAGAGCAATAATATTTAGCCCAGCATTCTTGGCAAGCTTCTTTGGTAAATACATTTGAACATTTAAAATTTTCGATCACTTCGGTATTGGTCAAGCCTGTGTGAACATTGCCCAAGCGAAATTTTGTTTCTCCAACAAATTGATGGCAAGGATATATATCGCCAGTTGGAGTAATGGCTACATATTCAGATCCAGCCCCACAGCCCACAGACCGTTTAATGGCACAGGGACCTTGTTCTAGGTCTACCATAAAATGGAAAAATAAAAAATTAGGGTCTTCTTCCCGTATTTTTAAATAAACCTCACTTAAAATTTCATATTCTTTTAAGATTTGGTCCAGGTGTTCTTCCCGAATAGCATATTCTTGTGTGCTTTCAGCCACAACAGGTTCCATAGAAGTTTTTTCAAATCCCAAATCATGGAAGAGTTTCACATCCTTGGAAAAATCCAAGTTGTGGTTGGTGAAAGTTCCCCGAATATAGTAGTCTTTATCCTTTCTCTTTGCAACTAATTTTTGAAAGTTTTCTACAACAAGATCAAAACTTCCCTTGCCGTTGGATGTAGGTCTCATTTCATCATGGATTTCCTTACGACCATCTAGGCTTAAAACCACATTGTCCATGTGGGCATTAATAAAGTCAATATTTTCATCATTGAGTAATAGGCCATTGGTTGTAATGGTAAAACGAAAATGCTTATTGTACTTTTTCTCCAAGTCTCGACCATAAAAAACTAATTTTTTGACTAGGTCAAAGTTCATAAGTGGTTCTCCACCAAAAAAGTCCACTTCTAGGTTCTTTCGATTGTTTGAATGAAGACATAAAAATTCTAAGGCTTTTTTTCCTGTTTCTTCATCCATTAAAAGTCTTTGATCGTCATAATCACCTTGAGAGGCAAAACAGTACTTGCAGCGTAAATTGCAATCATGAGCAACGTGGAGACACATGGCCTTAATGGTATTGTCGGGATTGTAAGGAGCCTTTAACTCCATATCATCTTCTGAAAATAACAATTCTTGGTCTATTAAAAGTTGAATTTCATCAATTGCCTTAGATAAGTCTTCTTGTGGATATTGATCTTTATATTTATTTATAATTTCTGATTTATTTTTTTCTGGGATATCATCAATAATTTCATAAATCATAGGATCCACCACATGGACAGAACCACTTGGTCGATCTAAGAGGATATATTGATTATTTAAATGAAATTTATGAATTGAAGTCATGCAAAATTTACTCCTTTAAAAAATAAAAGGCGTGGAGTACCACCGCCTTTTACCTGTTTTTTTGTTCACATTTTTGATTTCCGACTGTACAAGATGTTTTACAAGCAGATTGGCAAGATGTTTGACATTCACCACATCCACCATATTTTAAGCTTTGCTTTAAATTTCTTTTTGTCATGGTTTTTATGTATTTCATAAAAATCCTCCTATTTATTTACTTTTTGTTACGGAATGTACGCCCCACTTCATGACGTCGATTCTAGTGTTCAATCCAGAGCTTTCAATAACGACGTAGTCTTCTTTAACCATGATGATCTTACCCATAAGGCCACCAATTGTAAGAATCTCATCCCCAACTTTTAAGTTGTTTCTCATGTCATCTACTGTTTTTTCACGTTTCTTTTGTGGTCTCACTAAAACGAAATAGAAAAAAGCAAGCATAACTACCATGGGAATGATGCTTCGGATAAATGGAGATTGTAAGCTACCTATTAAGTCCATATGTCCTCCCTTCAAATAATACTACTATTATTATAACCGTATTTCTTGTAAAAGTCACTCTTAAATTCAAGAAAATAGTCATTTGCAATACTTTTTCGAATTTCTTCCATCAAGTGGATTAAAAAGTGTAGGTTGTGAATTGTGGCTAATCGTAAGCCTAAAATTTCATCTACATTGAATAAATGCCTTAAATAGGCCCTGGAATAGTTTTGACAAACTTCACAATCACACTCATCATCAGGTTTAGAAAAATCATCTTTATATCTTGCATTCTTAATGACCAAACGACCCTTGCTGGTCATTAGAGTCCCGTTTCTAGCAATTCTAGTGGGAAGGACACAATCAGCCATGTCAATTCCTCTTTCCACAGCTTCAAATAAATAGTCAGGAGTCCCTACTCCCATTAAATAACGGGGTTTATTTTCAGGCAAGTAATCACTGGTATAGTCCAAAATTTCATTCATTAAGTTTAAGGGTTCCCCTACACTCAAGCCTCCAACCGCATAACCAGGAAAGTCTAAGCTTACAAGGTCTTGGGCACTAATTTTTCTTAAATCCTTGTACATTCCTCCTTGGACAATGCCAAAAAGAGCTTGGTCTTCTTTATCGTTGTGATATGCTTTGCATCGTTCAGCCCAACGACTGGTTCTTTCCATTGAATTTTTTATATAGTCGTAACTGGAAGGATAGGGGGCGCATTCGTCAAAACACATCATAATATCCGATCCCAAAACATGTTGAATTTCCATAGATTTTTCGGGAGTTAAGAATTGTTTCGAGCCATCAATATGAGAGCGAAACTCTACCCCTTCTTCCACAATATTTCGAATATTGGCCAGAGAGAAAACCTGGAAGCCACCACTGTCGGTTAAAATTGGTCCATCCCAGTTCATAAACTTATGAAGACCACCTGCTTTTTCAATGACTTCTGTTCCTGGACGCAAATAAAGATGGTAGGTGTTTCCTAAAATAATTTGAGCTTTTAAATTCTTTAATTCATCAGTTTTCATAGTCTTAACAGTTGCCTTGGTGCCAACAGGCATAAAAATTGGTGTTTGGATTTCTCCATGGTCTGTCTTGATTTTTCCCAATCTTGCCTTGGTGCGGCTATCTTTTTTTATAAGTTCAAAAGAAAACATTAGTCATCCTTCCTGATAAACATGGCATCACCAAAGCTAAAAAACCGATAGTTGTTTTTCTTTGCTTCTTCGTATGCATGTAAAATTATTTCTTTGCTGGAAAATGCAGAAACTAACATCAATAGGGTGGATTGTGGCAGGTGAAAGTTTGTAATAAGCCCATCCACAATTTGAAAGTGAAAACCTGGATAGATAAAGATATCGGTCCACTTGTGGCCACTGGTTAATTTTCCATCTTCTGCCATGCTTTCTAAAGTTCGCATGGAAGTTGTCCCTACTGCAATGATCCTTCTCCCCTCTGCCTTGGCCTTATTAATCTCTTCTGCAGCCTGGTCACTTACCATGCATAACTCTGAATGCATGTGGTGGTTTTCTACATTATCCACAGAGACAGGGCGAAAGGTACCCAGACCAACATGGAGGGTTATGGGGACTATTTTTACCCCTTTCTTCTCTATTTTTTCTAAGAGGTCCTGGGTGAAGTGTAGACCTGCCGTTGGTGCAGCAGCTGACCCAATATATTTGGAATAAACAGTTTGATACTCTTCTTGACGGTCTAACTTTTCTTTTATATAGGGTGGAAGAGGCATTTGACCAATTTGCTCAAATACTTTTTCAATGTCTTGCTCGCTCCCCTTAATCTCAAAAGAAATATGCCTAGATCCATCTTCTGTGATTCCTATAACAGTTCCCTTTAAAAGGTCTTGAAAATAAATTTCTGTATCAACCTTCATTTTTTTCCCAGGCTTAACTAGGCATTCCCAAATTTTTGCATTTAAAGGTTTTAAGAGTAGAACTTCAATCTCTTCTTCTTTTCCCTTTCGATGGCCATAGAGTCTTGCTGGTCGGACCCTGGTATCGTTGACAACCATCACATCCCCTGGCTTCAATTCATCAAGAATTTCATAGAAAATCTTATGTTGTAAATCTTTACTATTTCGAGATACCAGCATTAATTTTGCATGGTCTCGGGGAGAAATTGGATGTTGGGCAATAAAACTTTCATCCAAGTCGTAATTAAAATCAGATGTTTTCATAATCAATAATTCCTTAATTCAATGGCCGGATAGTAATACAATAAAATATTCCGATAATTTTTTCCTTGTTTGGCCATTTCTACAGCTCCATATTGGCTCATGCCAACACCATGACCATAGCCTCTTCCTTGGACAACAAAGTCCTCCTTTGAAGAAAGAGTTCCAGACTGATTATTGGCTTTCTTACTAATCCATTCTTTAGCCGTTGTATAGATGGAGGCTTGTTTTTTAATCCCTTGGGCAGATAGGACATAAAAGTTACTATCGTCATTGGATGGATCAAAAGAATTAAGGGTAAACCAGGTACTTTTCACATTGGTATTCCCTAAAATAGATCGAAATTCACTGGCCTTAATGGTTTTTGAAGAGCGACTTCCCATCAAAGATAGGGTCTTTACCCTACGATTATTATAGGTGTCCTGGATTTGGATGTCTTCCAGGCTACCAATTTCAGGATAAGCTTTTTCAAAAAGATTTTTTAGTTTTTCTTGGCTAATTTTATAAGTCCACTTTGCAGCTCGAGTATTAACTGAATAGGGGTCTTCTCTGGCGATTAAATAGGGGACTCCTCTTCCGCCCCAAGCTTCATTTGCCGAAACAGTATAACCGCCACTAGTGGCATGAAAAATTGTTTCAGCATAGTTGTTCATATAATAGGGCACAATACCCCTAGTTTCATCCACTGCTTGGTTCGTGCGACTTGTTTCGGATTTCATTCCTCGATAAACTTGAGAGTTTGTTGTATCATCCAAATTATAACCATACTTGATGTATTTATTTTTATTGGACAAGGCAAAGCCTCTAGATGCAACGGCTTGAGCTTTAAGAGCTTCAAGTGGAAAGGATGGACTCATTTCGTAGGGTAGAACACCTCGTATATAGTCCTCTAAGTTAATTCGATTGCAAACGAAAACATCTGTACCAGAGTTTAAAAAAACGAAGTCTCCTCGGTACTTATTATCCTTATATCCAATAAAGCTTCCTTGGGTGGATATTTGGCTGATGGTTTGACCATTTACCTTGATTTGCCCATAGTCATTAGTCAATCGGACCGAATTAGATAGGTCTGTCCAGTCATTGTACAAGGCCCCATCAGAAGTCATTTGAACTTCCTGGCCATTCTTTATGGTAGGACCAATTTTAATAAGTAAGTCTTCACTTGCTCCATAATAGCTTGTTGGAAGCAAGACCCCACAAAGTAAAATTAGTAAAAAAAGATATTTTTTCATAGTTTCTCCTTAATTTTCCTGGAAGGGAATATTGAAGTGGTCATAAGCTTTTTTAGTGGGTATTCTTCCCCGTGGCGTTCTTTGTAAAAAGCCTATTTGCATCAAGTAAGGTTCATATACATCTTCGATAGTTATTTTTTCTTCTCCCACGCTAGCAGCAATGGTGTCAATGCCAACGGGACGACCAGCAAATTGTAGAATCATAGTTTCTATGATTCTTCGATCTAGCCGGTCTAGACCATAATTATCAATTTCTAATAACTTTAAGGCTTCATCTGCTTTTTCTCGAGTGATGACTCCCTTACCCAGGACCTGGGCATAGTCTCTAACTCTTTTTAAGAGGCGGTTGGCGATTCTAGGAGTTCCCCTAGATCGTTTGGCAATTTCCAAGGCTCCTTCTTCATCAATAGGTACATCTAAAATTTTGGCTGACCGATGGATGATTTCTAGGAGACTCTCTACGCTGTAGAGTTCCAGATTAATGGGGACTCCAAAACGGTCTCTTAAGGGCGAGCTGAGTTGTCCGGCTCGAGTGGTCGCTCCAATCAGGGTAAAATGATTGATGTCCAAACGGATACTTTGGGCAGAAGGGCCCTTGCCAACCATTAAATCCAAGGCAAAATCTTCCATAGCTGAGTAGAGAATTTCCTCAACCGTTCGATGAATTCTATGAATTTCATCAATAAACAAAACATCATTTTCGTTTAAATTTGTTAAAATGGAAGCTAAATCTCCTGCCCTCTCAATAGCAGGGCCAGAGGTTACTTTCATTTGAACTCCCATTTCGTTAGCCACGATACCAGCCAAAGTGGTTTTTCCCAATCCTGGCGGCCCATGAAGTAAAACATGGTCCAGGGGTTCATTTCTTAATTTGGCTGCTTGAATAAAAATATCTAATTTTTTCTTAGCCTTATCTTGCCCTATATATTCATAGAGCCAACGAGGTCTTAAATTTGATTGTTCCTTATCTTCCAGTAATTCTCCTGAATCGACGATTCGTTCCATATGAACTCCTATCTATTCTTTAAGGCTTGTCTTAAAATCAATTCGATGGGTTGGTTTTTATCAATTCCTTGCAACATCTTATTGGCTTCTTTTTCTTGATAACCCAATTGAATCAAGGCTTCAAGGGCAGGATTATCTAGGCTGTGGATTTGTTGAACTTCTACATCCGATGGAGCAAATGAATCCATTTTAGATAGTTTGTCTTTTAATTCTACAACTATCCTTTGGGCTGTTTTTTTCCCCACTCCAGGAGCCTGAGTTAATACAGAAAAATCTTCCAGTAAAATACTCTTTTGCAGGAGGTTGGAGTCCATTCCTCCTAATATATTCATGGCAACCTTGGGTCCAATCCCAGATACCGTAATTAAAAGTTGGTACATTTGTCTTTCGTGGAGGTCAATAAAACCATAGAGGGAGATATCATCTTCCCTAACCACAAGGTCGGTAAAAATTGTAGTTTCTTGACCTTCCGATAGTTTTTTTAAAGAGGTGGATGGCATCAAGACCTTAATACCAATTCCGCCCTTGTCTATGACCACAGCATCATTTGTAATTTGATAAATACTTCCCTTTATATAATCAATCATTCTTTACTCCATTAAATACTGGGACTTAAACTTGCCTGTATGACCATGGGTTAAGGCAATGGCCAAAGCATCTGCTACATCATCAGGCTTGGGTATTTCTGGCAAATTTAATAAAATTTTTACCATGTGCTGGATTTGTTTTTTATCCGCTCGACCATACCCCACCAATCCCTGCTTAACTTGTAAGGGTGTATACTCATAAATAGGTATATTTTTTATTTGAGCAGAGAGAATTTCTACCCCCCTAGCCTGGGCAACTGAAATAGCAGTTTTTACATTTTTATTGAAAAAAAGTTCTTCAATAGCTAGCTCATCAGGTTGATAAAGCTCAATCAGCCTTAACATTTCCTTATAGATATGTTCTAGACGTTGACTGCTAGGCATTCCCGCTGGTGTTGTAATGGCATCATAGTCAATAACCTTGTATGAATTGCCAATTTTTTCAATAAATCCGTAGCCCACAATAGCTAGTCCTGGATCTAAACCCATTATAATCATTTTATCATACTCCTTACTATTTATCAGTCTAAAGAAGATATTTAGATGAGAATTTCCTTCTCCAAAGACTAATTTATTTTCTAATAAAAAAACTAAGTTATCCCAGGATAACTTAGTCAATGATACCTCTTCATTACTTGATTATTCATTCCATCCCAGTAGGCCTTTTGATAGACCCGCATACAATCGCGGACCAAAAAGTTAAGTAGCCTTTTATACATACAGGAAATATCACGAAACCTTAAGGGTAAATGAGCTTCTACAAAAGATATTTCATCAGAATCATAGTCAATCATAAGTTGACGATCCAAGTATTTATTAATATGGAATATTTTTGGCCTTAGTACCTTTTTAGAATAAATGTGGACTAAGTCAAATAAAAACTTTTGGATCTTATCATCCTTTTCAATGATGTTATCTAACTTCTGCCGGAAAAGGTAAATTTCCTTACATTGGTCCAAATCCTTAGGAATAAAGGCTGATTTATAAATATCCTCAACAGAAACGTGGTTAAAAGTTAAAATTTCAAGCTGGTTGGACCATTTTTTAGACTTATATCCCATCCGATAGCCTTCTAGATAAACACAAAGCTCCAATCTGGTAATATCTCCATGGATTAAATTCGTCACATTTTGTGCTACAAGCTCTCGTCCTTGATTAGGATTTAGATAGCGGATAATATCTGACTTTAAGTTTTTCATCGAAATATAGCTAGGTAAGACATTCTCAATAGAATCTTCAATATTATACAGATTCAAGAGAATTTGTAAACAAGTGCTATCATCTTCAAAGAGGAATTTATTTAATAAAGTTGTTTTGATGTCTTTGTTTTTTTGAACAGTATGTAAATTTACTTGTTCTTTTTTTAGAACAGAAAACATAAATTCCTCCTTGCTGATTTGATTAAAAATATTATACCAAAAATAGGTTAAGATTTGGCAAAAGATTCACAGTAATTATTTATTAATAGAATGAAAAGCCTTAATGCTGGTAATAGGACAAGGCTCCCTTTATTGCTTATGAATAACCCCTATAATCAAGGCGAACAATAGGCTGCAAATCCCTGAAGTTAGGCAAATAACAGCAACAAGAATGTTGTTTAAACTTGAAGAATCAAAGAGATGGTTCAAGACGCTTAAGAGCGAAACAACCCCTATTAAAATAAATACTAAGGAAGGTAGGTACTTTAAAAAGGTCAAATCTTTAGCAAATAAGTTCATAATAAAGGTAATGAACATCGCAAGAAGGATTGTAATAATACAAATGATAATAAACTCATAATGGCCACTGAGGGCGGTTAATATTTTATCCATTTTTACTCCTTTTCATTTTTAACATTTCCGATACATTTGTCAAAGCCCGACTAAGAAAAGTTTTCAATATCCTTATCCGTCACCTGGTCAGATGTTTTTTTGATTTGCATAAATATTCCATTTATGTTGATATAAGCCAGGTCATCTTTTTCCCTGTAAACTTCAAAATATTTACTTTCATTTTCATAAATATCAATGATGTATAAATAGTCTCCTTTGATTCCTATGGCCTCTTTTGTGGTATTAAATTCTCTTTCTAAAAGAAGGCTGCTATTGATCCTTCGAATTTGAAAGGACGGTTTATGAATTACAGTATTATCAATAATAACTGCTTTGGAGCTAATGATTAGGTCCTTTCCGATGTATTTTTTATAAGAAAAATCATCCAGGCGATTTTCTGGTGTAAAAATTGTCTTAATAATTGTCCACTTCCCTTCGATGGGAGCCCGGTTTATTCCCGGTGGATCATAGGCATTATTAATCTGTAGGGTCACATTTTGGCACCCAGTTAATAATAAAACTAGGCCCAACAAAATGAATGGTTTAAGCCTCATTTTTCACCTCTACATTCTTATCATAAGGCAAAGATATTTTGATGGTTGTACCCACATTTTCTTCTGAAAAGATGTCCATATGCCCACCATGTAACTTAACAATCTCATCAGCTATAGATAGGCCGATGCCACTATGGCTCTTAGAATGTTTTCCTTTGTAGAATTTTTCTTTTACATGGTCCAATTCTTCCTTGGACATGCCAACTCCATTATCTGATACTAAGATGATATAGTCATCTTCATCAACATAGCTTGTCAGCTTAATCCAACCATTTTCTTCTGTAAACTTAATTGCATTATCCAAGAGGTTGATCAGAAGTTGCTTTATCCTATTTTCATCCCCTATATAAACCATAACAGAATTTTGTATTTCTAGACTCAATTGAACATGGGCCATATTTGCTTTGGGTTCCATTTGCATACAGACATTGCTGCAGGTTGTGGCCAGGTTGAAAATGTCCTTGTCTAAGGTGATTCTCCCAGAAATGTACCTAGAAAAATCCAATAATTCTTCCACCATTTTGGCTAAACGGTCCGACTCATTTTGAATGATGTCCAGCCCCTCTATATAAAGCTGTTTTTCATCTTCATTTAAGTTCATTAAAATAGACGCCCAACCTTTAATAGAGGTTAAAGGGGTCCTTAGCTCATGAGAGATGGAGGATATAAAGTCGTTTTTAATTTGATCCTTTTTTAAAATCTCCTCCGCTAAAGTATTTAAGGTATAACCAAGCTTACCCAATTCGTCATTGCTGTTTAGGTTAGCTCGAACCTTATAATGGCCATTGGCCATTTCTTCTGCCACGGCAGTAAGCTCATCAATGGGCCGAACAATGGATTTGGCTAGCACAATACTTGCCAATAAAGAAATTCCTATAATTAATAAGCTAATAGCGACTAAGAGAAAAGCTACATAGCGAATTTGACTATTGACTTTGCTTAAAGAAACATTCAGCCTGATCAGACCATTGATATCACCATTTTGGTCTTTTAAGGGTGCAGAAAGACTCATAACAGAATCATCAGAATACTCTACAGTTCCAACTCTAGAGGTAATTTTTCCATTTAAAGCCTTTTGCACATCCGTGTATAAAAGAACATTGTCTTGAAAAACTCCTAGAGAATCTGATAAAACATTCCCTCTAGTATCAATAATTTGTACTTCTGCCTCTACATAATCTGGAAGTAGACTTACATTCTCTAAGGCAAAGTCTTCAATGGAGTATTGCTTATAGTTTTCCTGGTAAATTGCCTGGGCATTGTCAACGCGGTACCTAAGATTGTTTTCAACAGTATTATAATAATATTGACGGTAACCTGTGATTAAAAGAATGTCAATGATCGATACTGTTAATAGGATAATAATTAAAAAGCTATTAATAATCCGACTTCCAATAGACCTCTTCACTGTTCATCCTCTGCAATAAACCATCGATAGCCCATTCCCCAAACCGTTTCAATAAAGCGGGGTTTGGCGGGATTTTGTTCAATCTTAGACCGTAAGCGACGAATATTTACATCCACAATCTTACTGTCTCCTAAATATTCATTTCCCCAAACCTTGGTTAGGATTTCTTCTCTTCTCAAAGCCTTTCCAGGATTCTCCATAAAGAGCTTCATAATAATATATTCAGTAGGAGTTAATTCCACTTCTTGAGATTGATAGTAAAATTTTCTTGCATAGGTGTCTAATTCAAAAGGAGGGTGATTAATAACACTTTCTTTTGATGTCTTCGTATTTTTAGAATCCAAGCGTCTTTCCAAACTTTTGATACGTAAGCTTAATTCTGTTGGATTAAAGGGCTTTGTCATATAGTCATCACTACCAAATTGTAAGCCCATAATCTTATCCAGGTCCTCAGCCTTTGCAGTTAACATAATGATTCCAAGATTGGGAAATTCTTGACGCAAAATCCGACAAACTTCAAATCCATCAATGCCAGGCAACATAATATCCAAAACTACAATTTCTGGATGTTCCTTTTTTGCCAGTTCAATCCCATCTTCTCCACTAGCAGCTTCAAAAACTTGGTAACCTTCTCTTTCTAAGTTTATTTTCACAAACTTACGAATTGCATCCTCGTCTTCAACTAATAATATTTTTCGAGCCATTTTATCACAATCCTTTATGTTTATCAAAATAATCGTCTACTATATTGCAGGCATAGGTCCAGAGCTGATTGGAAATTTCCCTTATAGGTTCCAATCGCTTATAGACCATTTCTCGACTAATAGGATAGAGGGCCCAGGTTGCAACTTTCCCATAATAATTCATCATAATGGGTTGTAGACGGTCCATGGCATTAGCATAAAGAGAATCATTTGTTTTCATTTCCTCAAATTCAAGCCATAGGTCAAAAAATTCTTTTCCTTGGTCTTCTTTTAAAAGGCCATAAAGTCTATTAGCCGCCTTTAGTTCCCTTTCATTTTTATCTTCATATCCCTTAGTATCATAGGCAAAGGTATCTCCTGCATCAATTTCCACTAAATCGTGGGCCAATAACATCTTGCAAACCCGATCTACATCAATGGGTTTGTCAGCATAGTCTTTTAACAAATGTGCCATTAGGGCAATGTGAAAACTATGCTCTGCATCATTTTCTCTTCGATCTCCCGATGTAATATAGGTCCGACGATAGACAGATTTCATCTTATCCAGTTCAAGTATAAATTTAATTTCCTCTTCTAACATGGTCCCTCCTATACGGCAAAATTATAAAAATTAGCCTGGTCGGCCTTGTAGCTATCCAAGGCATCCGGTAAAAACGATCCTTGGTCTGTGATAATTTCGCTAACTAGGCTTGGCGGCGTAATATCAAAGGCAGGATAATAGCCCTTTACTCCTTCTAGAGTGTGTTTGATATGGTGGGCTGATAAGGTTTCTTCAGGATCTCTAAATTCAATATCTACACTCCTGGCATCAGGGTGGTTTAAGTCAGGAATTCCCGTGCAATAGTATGGAACATTAAAATATTTGGCACAAATGGCAATTTGTAGGGTTCCAACCTTGTTTATAATACTCCCATCCATACAAATAACATCTGCTGCTGAAGTAAATAGGTCAATTTTTTCATGCTCCATGTAAAAGGCCGGCATATTATCTGTTATTACAGTGACATCTACACCCATATCTCTTGCACAAGATGCAGTAAAACGAGCTCCTTGTAAAAAGGGCCTGGTTTCCGGGCAAACCATCTTTAAGTTAATTCCATTTTTTTGTGCTTGGCGAATCATCATCCCTATAATGGTTTCTCCAAAACATTGGGTCATGACTCGAGCATCTTTTGGCATTTTTTTTATCAGTTCACAAGCCACTCTATCAATTCTCTCATAACGATTATTCATAGCTTGTAGGGTGTATTGAAAAATTGCCTGGTCGCAATTTTTCCCCAAGTTATCTTTAGCAACAGATAGGCACCCCATAACTACTTGTTTTAATCGATCTTTTGTGGTTGGGCGAGCCGAGGAAATACATTCTGCTGCATCTAGTAAAAATTGATATTGGTCTTTTTCATTAAGAAGTCTTGCTTCATAGGCTGCCAGCGCCATGCCCATTCCTGCTGCGGTATAGGGGCCGGCGCTTTGTGTCACCATGTCAGAAATAGCTTGGGCCACCTCTGTGTGGTGGTGACATGTTACAAATTTCACTTCAATTGGATAGATTCTACGATCTAATATTTTAACGCACCCTTTTTCATACCAGGCCACGTTTTCATATTGTAACATCCTGGCAAGGCCTTCATCCATTCGCTTTGTATTCATAAAACCCTCCTATTGATTCTATTATAACTGAAAAATCTTGACATTTAAATAAAGAGTCCATTTTTCATCCTCTTTTGTTATAATTAATTTCAGGAGGTTGATTTTATGCTAGCTTTAATTGCAGGAACTGGTTTTGATCGATTTTTAAAACCTGAGGAAGAAAAAACAGTTAAAACACCCTTTGGGCCCAGGTCTATTTATAGGATAAAGACCCAAAATCAGAGCTTTTACTACCTACCCAGACATGGTTTAGACCACTCCGTGGCTCCCCACCTGATTAATTATAGGGCCAACTTGTGGGCTCTGAAAGAATTAGGTGTAGATCAAATTCTAAGCCTATGCGCAGTAGGGTCATTAAATAAAGACTTTAAACCTGGCCACTTTGTTGCCATTAAGGATATCTTGGATTTTACCAAAGGACGAATCAGCACTTTTTATGATGGACAGGACCACGACTTGAGACACTTAGATGTTTCAAACCTCTATAGCAAAGCCTTAACTCAAGAACTTGAAAATTTCTTTAGTCAAAGGCAAGAATCTATTCACAAAGGAATCTATGTTTGTACAGAAGGACCTCGTTTTGAAACAGCAGCTGAAATTAAATTTTATCAAATGATTGGTGGCGACCTTGTAGGAATGACCGGATCTCCCGAAGTTTTTCTTGCTCGAGAGCTCTCTATGAACTATGCTAGTCTGGCCCTAGTAACTAATTTCTGTACGGGAGTTGCCAATGATTCTATTGAATTTGTTTCCTCTTTTGACCAATATCAAGATCTTGTAGAAGAGCTTTTGAACTATTTAAGCCAAAGAGAAATTCCTCTTCAAGAAGCAGTTTTTGTTTAATAAAAAAAGAAAGAACCTCTCACATTGCTCGGTGAGAGGTTCTTTAATAGGGGTAATTAAATATGTTTTTATTTACAGCCTCTTCCTCTGAAATGGGAGGTAGACCGTCATTTCAGAACTGTAAATTGAGCAATAAAAAAATTCCTCGCTACAGTAGGAATTCTCGGTGTTACTATTGACGTTTTTAATAGTAGCATTTCCCACCGAAAGCTTAACTTAATGTCCATAGGTAGGTCTCCTGACTTATGATCACTTTACTTTCAACGTCTTCCCGATTTCTCAGTGACTTTATTGTTGATTTCATCTCAATTACAGTAGCGGGGGCTGTATTGGATTTGCACCAATTTCCCTTTTCCTAAGACAACTATTAAGTTATGGCTATATTATACCACCCCTACTTCTCTATTTCAATCTTATTTTTTCATAATTGTATCAAAATATTCTGGATTTGGTCTTTGAACCATAAGCAGATGGTGACTTCTAGGATGAATAAAAGACATTTGGCTGGCTACTAGGGCCTGGGAGTCTAAACCATAAAAAGGTTGATGTGAATAAGTTTGATCCCCAATAATACTATGTCCTATAGATTTTAAATGGACACGAATCTGGTGGGTTCTTCCTGTGACAATAGAAACTTCTAATAAGCTTTTATTGTCAGACCAATCTAGGGGGCGAACATGACTAATGGCTTTCTTCCCCTCGGAATAGGTCGTCATTTTTTTACGGTCAACCTTACTCCGACCAATAGGATTATTAATGGTCAAAGGCTCTCTAAGCAAACCATGAACGATACACTTATAGATTTTTTTGACCCTCCTCTTTTTGAAATCTTCCATTAAAGCCTTCATGGTAAATTCATTTTTAGCCACAAGCAGTAGACCCTCTGTATCCTTATCTAAACGGTGGACGATGCCAGGACGCAAAGGATCGTCCAAAATAGGTAGGTTAGGATACTTGTATAAAAGTCTATGGACCAAGCTATCTTCCTCTTCCCCTGCCCCCGGATGGACCACTAAATTTTTGGGCTTATTAACAACGAGTAAATCTTTATCTTCATAGTAAATATCCAATTCCTTATTAACCGGAATGATTTGATACTTACCTTTCAAATATACACGAATCTCATCCTGCTTAGATAAAAGAAATCCAGCCTTAACTTCTTGATGGTTGACTAGAATCCTTTTTTCCTTGTTCAACTTTTTCACTTGAGACCGGGTCATCCCTAATTTATCCGCTAAATAGACATCCAAACGCAGGCCATCTAGACCCTGAATTATTTTTTCCATGAATTCCCCTTACCATCGCTCTTCAAAATAGTAAAGCATAAAAGGATGGACCCCACAACAATCATGGTATCTGCCAGATTAAAGACGGCAAAATGATAACTTTTAAATTTCAAACTAATGAAGTCTACCACATAGCCCAGTCGAACCCGATCAATGAAGTTACCAAAAGTTCCCGCTAAAATTAAAACCAAGGACCAGTATGGCAAGGAAAATTTTTTAAGCTTGGGTAAATTATAAAGAATAGCAACGACTACCACTAGGGTAATAATTAGGAACAAAAGGAATTTATTTTGTAAAATACCAAATGCAGCCCCTGAATTTTCTAGGTACATTAACTTAAAAAAACCTGGCACTAGGACCAGATCTCTAGATACAAGATATTTAACCACTAATAGTTTTGAAAATTGGTCTAATAATGTCAGCAACAATACAAGTAAAAATGTCATATAAATCCTTTCCTATTTTTGATATAGAATTCGAACCCTGTAGCGTTCTTTTTTTGTCTTTTTGATAATTCCATCAAAAATAAACCGTCCTTTCCTGCGAACGGAAACCATATCTCCTTGGTTGAGAAGCACAGAGGGTTTTGTTTCAAGACAAAAGTTCACCTTAACCAATTCTCTTTTTAAAAGCAAACTACTTTGGCTTCTGGATAGGTGGAAATATTCGCTAATTATTGTGTCTAATCTCAAGGAAGAAACAGTCAACTCTCTAACTTCATAATGAATTTTGGGGCGAATAAGTTTTGTGGCATCAATTTTTTTTAAGCTTATGGAATTTCTTCTTATCTTTTTTAGGTTAAATTCCAAAAAGTCTGCCAGCTCATTTTTTACAGCAAAATAAAAGGCATCCTCAGAGAAAAAAATATCGCCAATCTTTTTTCTTTCGATGCCTAGAGATAAAAGGCTACCTAATACGTCGCGATGGGAAAATAATCCATCCCACGGGCCCTGGATTAATTGCAAATCCGAATAATCTTCTAGGTTATAGAAATCAGGTGCAATTAAGATAATTTTTTGTTCACTTGGTTCAAATCCACCATCAAGGCGAAAATGAAGATCATGAAATTGAGAGACTAGACTACTAGCAAGTTTTTGTTCATGGGGATTTAGAAAATCAGAACTATAGACAGACTTATGTTTTAGGGCCCCTTCAACATAGTCTAAAATCCTGCGTGCAGTTTTTTCGTCTTCAGGATTATTTAAGTGGGATATATACTTAGCTTTATCAAGCATTACCAGGGGAAAACACCTGAGTTTTGAAGCTCTTCCTTTAATCCATCAATTTCAACAGATGGGGGGGCTAGAATAAAGATATCTTTATTTACTTTTTGAATCTTACCTTCAATAGCATAAAGGGCTCCATTTACAAAATCAAAGATTTCTCTCTTCACATCCAGGTCTAATTGTTCAAAATTTAAAACAACTGCCTTATGAGCCTTAAGGTCGTCTACAATGCTTGGAGATTCGTCATAATTCAAGGGTTCATGGACAGAAATAACCATGTTTCCTGAAGTGTGCATATGAATGTTTCCATTTCTAGCCATAGTCTTACGGGTTTTTAGGCTTCTTTGTTGATCTCTTTCGGGCACAATAGGATTTTCTTCTTCTTCGAATTGGTCATCTTGAAGTTCTTCTTCATAATCTTCATAGTCATCTTCATCATAACCAAAACCAAAAGCTCGCATAAATTTTGAAAACACATTACTCATAACTTTCCTCCTAATAATATCTTTTACTATAATCTCGCTGACCGAAAAGGGACCGCCCAACGCGAACAATATTGGCGCCTTCTTCAATCGCTATTGTATAGTCATTTGTCATACCCATGGACAAATATTTCATATCTAATTCATTATACCCTTTTTTTGAAATCTTTTCTCGTAATTTTGACAATTCTCTAAAAATTTTTCGGATATAGTCCGTATCATCGGTATGAGGAGCCATAGTCATGAGTCCTTGGATTGAAATATTGGGGTATTCTAAACACTTTTCTATAAAAGATTCAACTTCATCTACATAAAGTCCAGACTTGGTATCTTCTTTGGATACATTAACTTGGATCAAACAAGGCATCTTTCGATCAATGGCCTTGGCTCTTTTATTGATTTCTTTTGCCAGACTCAAGCGATCAAGAGAATGAATTAAGTCGACCTTATCAATGATATATTTTACCTTATTACTTTGTAAAGATCCGATTAAATGATATTCCAACTTGTCGGGATGGTCTTTGTATGCATTATATTTTGTTAAAAATTCTTGTACTCGATTTTCTCCAATACAGTGCTCTCCATTGTCTAATACAGACTGAACAATGGATGGGTCATGATTTTTTGTGACGCAAACTAACTTGACTTCTTGCTGGTAAGGGCTATTTTCTTTTGCTTTTTGGATATTTTCGCGGACGCGTTCAAACTGGTCTGAATAATTCATATGTCACTACTTTCTAATTAATTAACTGTTTTTCTTGGACTGCAGTTGGATCTAGGACTATATTGTCTTCATAGGTAATGGTTTGTACCTGCTTATGCTGATTTTTTTCACCAATGGTAATTTTATTTTTCATGTCTCCTTTTTTTACATAAGCCCAATCTTCATTTTGGGCAATGATTTTTACAGGGACAAAACGAACTAGATTATGGATATCTTGAACGTAGACCCCAGTTTTTTTCTTCTGCTCCACAATAGCCTTGGCTGGTACTGTATAAGCGTCTTCTTGCTTTAAAATAATTTCTGCATTTTGCTTGGCCTTGGTATAGTTTTGCTCAAAACCCTCTTCCATAGCAATAATAATGACGCCTTCTTTTGCCTGTCCCTCTTTAATTTCTCTTATAACTCCCTTAATTGCTTCTTTCTTATTAAGGACCAAGCTAACTTCTTGACCAATCTCTAGGTCTTTTAATTTTGAATTATTGTGGACACTTACAGCTATATACCACTGAAGGTTGTCAATAATTCGAAAAATAGGCTTGTCTTTTTTAACCTTAACTCCTGATTGTTGGATGGGGCTAAAATGCAATTGATCCAAATAGCTTAAGGTAAACTTATCGAAAGATCCATCATAATTTAAGCTTTTACCTGCTGGGAAAATATAGGAAATCACTCCGGGGAAAGTGGACACATACCTTGACCTGGTTTGGGACAAGGCCCTTGATAGGTCTTCCTTTTTTTCTTCTAACGACTCCAGGGGCTCGTTTAACAATTCACTTAATTCTGAAATGTTGACATTGTGAGGTGTAATCAGGTCCAAATTGTTAATATCAGAAATCATAGCTTGAAAGTCGTTGTCTTTGATTGAACTTTGGATTTTTTCAATTGTTTTTCTTATTTCTGGCGTTTCTTGATAGTTGTCCTTTTCAGATGATCTTTTGTTACTTTTATAGTCAATTGCTGCTTGGATGCGAATTAAATCATCCTTTTGTGAGGAAAAATCATCCTGAAAGTTAACTGTAGCAATTTCATAGTCAACAGGAACTCTCTCCCCTTCTTGGGCTCCATAAACCACAATTCCATCATTTTTTGCATAAAATTGACTTTGGTTTAAAATCGTATAACCCTGTCCCCGGATAACATTTTTATAGGTTGTCATCTTCGGACGGGTAGTAGCTAATTTTTTATATCCAATTCTAAAAATAGGACGAACTAAGAGAAATACGACTAGTATAAAAAGTAGGAAAGCCAAAAGTCCCTTTAGAGGTTTCCTTTTTGACCTTTTATTTTTTCTAACCACAATAACACCTATAAGAAAAAGACTTCTTCAATTTCATCTTTTGAATCTCTCGTCATTAAAATTTTAACAGCTTCCAAGGGATTTTTGTCTTCATACAAAACTCCATATAATTTATTAGTAATGGGCATGTCTACAGATAGTTTTTTAGCCAAATCGTAAGCCGACTTGGTGGTTTTAACCCCTTCAACAACCATACCAACTTGACGACTGGCCTCTTCAACACTTAGGCCTTGTCCAATTAAAATTCCACACCTGCGATTCCTCGAGTGCATACTGGTGCAGGTTACAATTAAATCCCCCATACCGGCTAAGCCATGAAAAGTTTGAGGATTCCCTCCCATTTCAATAGCAAGCTTGCTGATCTCATACATTCCTCGAGTCATAAGAGCGGCCTTAGTATTATCACCAAATTTAAGGCCGTCGCTGATACCTGCTGCCAAGGCAATAATATTTTTTAAAGCTCCTCCTAATTCAACTCCTACCAAGTCGTGGTTGGTATAAACTCGAAAGTTTTTAGTTGAAAATATGTTTTGTATCTTGTAAGCATGAGCCATATCCTGACAAGCTACGGTTACACAGGTAGGAATATCTTTGGCTACTTCTTCTGCATGAGATGGCCCTGATAAACAAACAAAAGGAAGGTCTCCCAAAATTTCTTTTGAAATTTCAGATACCCTCTTTAGGCTCTTATTTTCAATTCCCTTAGCTAGATTAACTAGGATAACATCTTCTTTTAAAGAATATTCTTTGATCTTGTCTAAAACTTCACGACATGCTGAAGTGGGAACTGCCAAGACAATTATCTCTGCTTCTTCGACACACTTAAGACTCAGTGTATAGGATAAGTTTTCTGGTAAAGAAACCCCTGGTAAATAGGCAGGGTTTTCCTTAGATTCTTGTAAAACTTTATATTGGTCTTTAGAATTGGTGTACATAACCAGGTCATAGCCCTTATTTGCTAGGAGTCTTGCAATGGCCGTACCCCAACTTCCAGCACCTAGAACTGCTATTTTCATAATCATCCTCCAAGTTTCTTTTCTTCGCCACGAAGCAATCTCTTGATATTATCTTTATGACGGTATAATCCCAATAAACAGGTTAAAAGTAATAAGCTAAATTGCCCCTTACTAAAGGTGCCCTTTTCTAAAAAATAATAAAAGAAAGGCAGAAAACAGTACAAAAGGATTGACCATAAACTAATCAAACGAGTCGTTAAAGCTCCAATTGACCATATTATAATACCTAGCAAGCTGGGATAAAACCCAATAAGCAGGCTAGCTCCCATGGTTGTTGCAACACCTTTTCCTCCTTTAAAATGCATATAGAAAGGAAAAACATGGCCTAGTACACAAAAAAACATGGATAAATAGACATAAGAAGGCCCAAGAGTATATTTCACTAAATACACTGTTAAGGAACCCTTTAAAAAATCAATAAGAAAAGTTAAAAAACCAAACTTAAGGCCCATAACCCGAATGGCATTTGTTGTGCCCGCATTGCCACTTCCCTCCTGGCGGATATCCATATTAAAATGATACTTTCCAATTAAAAACGAACCCGAAATAGTTCCCATTAAATAGGAAAATATTGCAACAAATAGACTGGACATTTTAGTCTGTTTCCTTTCCTCTAGATTTGTAATTAAAGGTTAAGGGGACTCCATCGAAAGAAAAAGACTTTCGTATTTGATTTTCTAAAAACCTACGGTAGGTAAAGTGAAACAATTCGGGATCATTCACATAAAAATTAAACTTTGGAGGCCTTGTAGAAACTTGAGACCCATAAAATAATTTTCCCCTTCTCCCCTTGTCTGATGGTGGTTGATTCATCAATACCGCTTGATTCAAGAGATCGTTTAAAACTCCTGTAGGAATTCTTAAGCTATAGTTATTGTTGACAATATTAATGAGGTCTAGGAGTTGAGTAACTCTTTGGCCTGTTTTGGCAGAAATAAAAACAAGGGGGGCATAACTAGCAAAGGATAGTTTCTCTCTAATTTCCTTTTCATAGGCCCTCATGGTATTTGTTTCTTTTTCAACAGCATCCCATTTGTTTACAGCAATAATTAAACCCTTATTTTGATCATGAGCGTAGCCCATAATTTTTGTATCCTGTTCTGAAATACCTTCTGTTGCATCCACCATTAAGACACAAATATGCGACCGATCAATAGAAGATAAAGTTCGAACAGCAGAGTACCTTTCGATCTTCTCTTCAATCTTCTTTCTTTTGCGCAAACCAGCTGTATCTACAAAGATGTAGTCTGTATCCTTATAAGTAAAGTAGGAATCAATGGAGTCTCTTGTAGTTCCAGGGATATTGGTTACAATATTTCTATTTTCTCCAAGAATATAGTTAATTAAGGAGGACTTGCCTACATTGGGCTTACCTATGAAGCTGACGCGAATTTTAGGGTCATCTTCATCTGGATCTACTACAGGAAAATCTTCAATCACCTTATCTAACAAGTCACCAATCCCTTGACCCTGCTCTGCACTGACAAATATGGGCTCTCCAAAGCCTAATTCATAGAAATCATACATGTTTTCTTTTGTTTTTTTAGAATCTAATTTATTGACAGCTAAGATGACTTTTTTATTGGTTTGTCTCAAGCGATTGGCTAAATCTCGATCCATGGCAGTAACCGATTCTACACCATCCACTAAAAAGATAATCACATTTGAAGTTTCTAAAGCGATATCGGCTTGAAGCCGGATATTTTTCATAAAGGTATCATCAGATTTAACGTCCAACCCACCAGTATCAATTAAGATAAATTCTCGACCCAGCCAAGAGGCGCGTCCATAAATGCGGTCTCTGGTTACGCCTGGAGTATCCTCTGTAATGGATATCCTTTGACCTACAATTTTATTAAATAAAGAAGACTTGCCTACATTGGGCTTGCCTACAATGCATACAATTTGATCACTCATTATCGATCACCTTTTCTAATTCATTTATAAATTTAAAACCATCCCATGATCCGAGATAAATTTCCTGTTCTAATTGTTTTGATAAAGATTCATCTGTTTGGTCATCCAAAGTAATGAGCATATCTTCACGAAACATATTCCTGGGTAACATTATAGCATCTGCTTCTATCCCTTTCAATTGATCTAAGAGGTCATGGCCTGTTAACAAGCCTGAAACATTAACAGATCTACCAAAAAAATTGTTCTCTACTGGATAGACATCTATAGATAGGTTTGGAATGTCCCTTTCTAACTTCTCTTTAATCTTCAACATGGTTTCTTTAGACAGGGTAGAAGTTGCGAAGGCAATCTTCAAAGACTTACCTGTAATTTTTTTATTTAAATAGTCCTTGCTCTTTTCAAGAGCCTGGTCAATTTCTTCTAGAAAAGACCTGGTCATGCCAACACCATTTTCTATTTGGGGATAGCCCTCATAGTCTTCTTCTTGGGGCAGGGATTTTTTTGCCTTTAAATAAAACTCATCTGATAGGAAAAAAAGTCGCGTCCCTATGCTTTCTAAGCATTTTTTTTGCATTTTTTCAACTTGATTGATGGTCCTTAAAAGTTCATCCTCTGTAAAATCCCTCAAAGGAAATAAGTTTTTTCGGTGTCTTGTAAGGCCTACGGGAACAATAGCAACAGACTGAAGAGTTGGATAAAGATTATAGAGGTCCTCCATAGTCCTTTCTAATTCTTCTCCATCATTCATCTCCGGAATCAAAACAATTTGTCCATTAATTTCAAGATTAGCTTCATGAAATCTTTTTAAGGTCTCTAAAACATTCCCTGCGTCTGGATGCCTTAGCATTTTCTTTCTTAAGCTAGGATTGGTTGTGTGGATGGATACATTTACCGGGCTAATGCGATATTGAATCATCCGATTTATTTCATCCTGAGACATATTTGTCAGGGTAATGAAGTTTCCTTGTAAAAAGGATAAGCGGGAATCGTCATCCTTAAAATAAAGAGTTGATCTTAAGTTTTTAGGAAGTTGATCAATAAAGCAAAATACACAATGATTAGAGCAAGATTTGGCATGGTCAATTAAGGGGTTGGAAAAGTCTAGGCCCAAATCTTCATCATAGTCCTTCTCAATGTCAAAAATAATAATCTCTCCAGATTTCTTCTCAATCTCTAGCTCAATCTGTTCATCATGAATTAAAAATCGATAGTCAATGACGTCCTTTATTTTTTGACCATTTATGGACAGAAGTTGGTCCCCTTCTTCTAGGCCGATTTCAGAGGCAATGGTATCTGGAAAAACTGTTTGAATTGTATTTTGAAAATTATAGCTATTTTTTATTTCCATTCATTGTCTCCTAAGCTTCTTTATTTATAGAGAGGATGTTTTTGACATAAGTCTCTGACCATATTCAAGGATTCTTGACAAGACAAACGTTCCTTTAAAAGGCCTGAAATAATTTGACCTACCACTGTAAAGTCCTCTTCATTAAATCCGCGACTTGTCATGGCTGCTGTTCCAATGCGAATACCACTGGTTACAAAGGGAGATTGGGTTTCGTTTGGAATAGTATTCTTGTTAACAGCCAGGCCACCCTTGCCCAAAAGGGCTTCTGCATCTTTACCCGTAATTCCTAAAGACGTTAAATTCATTAAAATTAAGTGGTTATCTGTCCCCTTAGTGCAAAGATCAATTCCATCATCCATTAGGCTCTTAGCTAGAGCTTTAGCATTTTTAATGACTTGTTCTTGATACTCCTTAAAGGAAGGATCTAGGGCTTCTTTAAAACTAACAGCCTTGGCTGCAATAATATGCATCAAGGGTCCCCCTTGTAGACCTGGAAAGACAGCCTTGTCAATGGCCTTGGCAAATTCTTCCTTGCATAGAATAGCCCCACCCCTTGGCCCCCTCAAGGTCTTGTGAGTCGTTGTTGTTACCACATCTGCGTAAGGAACGGGACTCATATGGTGACCAGTAGCTACAAGGCCTGCAATGTGAGCCATATCAACCATGAGAAGCGCACCTGTTTCATGGGCAATTTCTCCAAATTTTTCAAAATCAATTTTTCGCGGGTAAGCTGAAGCCCCTGCTACGATTAATTTTGGCTTATGTTTTTTAGCAGCAGCATAAACTTGGTCATAATCAATTCTTTCTGTTTTTTCGTCTACACCATAAGCAACGAAGTTGAAATATTTTCCAGAAATATTTACAGGACTTCCATGGGTTAAGTGCCCCCCATGAGATAGGTTCATACCTAAAACAGTGTCTCCAGGATTTAAAAGGGCTACATAAACTGCTAAATTTGCATTTGCGCCAGAGTGGGGTTGAACATTGACGTGGTCCGCTTGGTAAAGTTTCTTTAAGCGGTCTCGTGCCAAGTCTTCTGCCAAATCCACAACTTCACATCCACCATAATATCTTTTTCCTGGGTATCCTTCTGCGTATTTATTGGTTAGGGCACTTCCCATCGCCTCTAAAACTGCTTTAGATACAAAATTTTCAGATGCAATTAGTTCGATATGCCCTTCTTGTCGGTCAACTTCTTTTTGAATAATTTCGTATATTTCCTTATCAACTACTTGTAAATTTTGTTTATTCATGATGGTCCTCTCTTCCATTAATATGTATCGTTGATGTATTCAGCAATCAGTGAAGGTCGTTTATTGATGTCAAATAATCCCTTGTCACATAAGATTTTGCGTATTTTCGGAGAAATTGAATGAAAAATAGCTTCTTTCCTCTTAAGAGCCACAATTTCAAAGAGTTTGTCATCTAGTCTCTTAGAGTCTGTTTGTATTGGATAGGCTTGAATGAATTCATAATTTAAAATCTCTAATATTTGACAGACCACATCATCCTTTTTTTCATAAAAAGAATTCCCTAAAGAGAAATAACGATTATAAGTTCTTTTGTTTTTCTTGCTTTTTTTACACTGGCTAGCCATCATAGAGTAATGTTTAGCCATACAGTTATAATATTGGTAATTAAAAAGTGCCTTTTCAAAACTATCAACTTTGACATAAGGACCACTCATTTGATAGGCCAGTTGAAAATTATTAATAATAAATTCTCGCTTTGACATCTCGCCCCTTGTGTAGTCTTCAATTAACTTCGATCTTCTCTTGTAAAATTTTAAGGCCTGTCTTTTCTCTGCATCCATAGTTTCCCCAATCAATAGATTGTTAAAAGTATCGGCACAATCATACTTAAGGCAATGAGTACTGCCAAAATACGAACAATTAGCTTATGATTGCCCATTATCCACCTCCTGCATATAAAACCGAAAGACCGGGTTAACCCGGTCTTAATTAATCTTCTAAAGTTACTTCTTCAGAACATGCTTGTAATTTTTCAGGCAGGTCTTTTGTTAAGCAATCTACATTAATGAATATTTGTCTTTCTTTAATATCTTCAATGGAAGAAAGTCTGTCATAAAGCATCTCAAGGTTGTCTTTGTTTAGATCAATAACCTTATAGATACTGTCAATATAAATCTTTTCCAAGTCAAAGTCCATTGCCATTAGGCCACATATAAAGCCATATAATGCGTCAATGTTGGTTAGCTTATAGTCTTGAGCGTTAATCAGGCGAATTTGATAATCAAGGCTGAAAATGTGGTCATCATCAACATCTACAAAGGCGATGTTTCCATTTCCGGATTTCAAGTCATCATTTGCATTATCAATAAGCCATTTTGTTTTTCCTGATCCTTTTGCCCCTACAATAAATTTTATCATGATTATCCTTCCTTTCAATCCATTCTATCTAATAGAACTTCCCTGTTCTATAGATTGCATATTCATTTGATCAATAATTTCATCTCGAATCTTCCACCAAGATTCCCCAAAATTACAAAAACGACTTGCTTCTTTTGGAGCCCGACCAATAATTCTTTGAACAACAATGTCCGGGTCTAAGTGAGATAAAAATAAGATTACTCTTTTTTGAAAAGCCTCCTTGTTTAAGAGGGTTACTTCCTTGTTTAAAAGCATTCTCTCAAGAACTGTATTTTTTAGTACATAAAGTGAATGCAACTTTATCTCATCTACTTTTAAGGCATTTAAGATTTTAGCCGCCTCAATAATGTCCAATTCATCGTCCCAGGGTAAGTCCATAATTAAATGAACCCCTATGCGAAAGGGATACTTTTTCAATCTTAGAACCCCTTCAATAAAATCAGATAGGTAGTGTCCTCGATTGAGGACTTGGAGAGTGTGGTTGTTTACACTTTGTAAGCCCAATTCAAAACAAACATCTAAACCTTGACAGATTCTTTCAGTTGCTAATAAATATTCCTCTCCTAAAAAGTCAGGACGGGTGGATATATTCACACCAACAATATTTGCCAAGCGGCAATCTTCCAAAGCTCTTTGATAGGACTCCAAGGGTTGGTAGGTGTTTGTAAAGTTTTGAAAATAGGCAATAAACTTATTGGCGTGATACCTCTTGCCGATATAATCCATATTTGCAAGAAGCTGGTCCCGAACACTTAATTGCTCTAAGTTTTCAAAGGATCCACCTTCTTCCCCACAAAAGATACAGCCTCCATAGGCACAAGTTCCATCCCTGTTAGGACAAGTTAAATTTAATTTAACCGGCAACTTATAAACCTTCTGACCGTACTTATCTTTTAAGTACTCACTATATTGTCTATAGGGTACCTTATTCTTCTTCAATTGGGAATTGTCTTTCAAACTCATCTGCTACTGCATCAAAGTCCTCTTCGGCAATTAATTTTAAGTCAATTTCTTCATCGTTCAGTTCCTCATATTCATATAAAAGAAGGCCTTCCTCTTCTTCCATATCATCTTCAGGAGCCAAGGCAATGTAGCTTTTTCCCTTAAAATCAAAAGTTGCATAAACGATACAATCTAGACTTTCACCATCTTCTAGTTCTAAATGAATAACAGGATATTCTTCTTCATGGTGTGTGTGGTTACCACAGCATTCATGATCATGGTCATGGTTATGGTGACAATTTTCGTGATTTGCCATAAAATTCTCCTTTAAATACACTATAATTATTTGAAATTAGATAGTCCTTATAACTATCTATTGCTTTTATTATACTAAAAATAGAAAAAATTATATAGCTATTTCAGTAAAATATTCAACAGATTAATAATAAGTTACAGTGTACTCTTTTTTTAGGTCTTCAATCTTGTCTAAATACACTCTTTGTTGTTTCAACCTCAAAGCTTCTTGCAGGCAAAGATCTTTAACTTCGTCGAATTCTTTTTGACGACCATCCTTACGATCATGTAGTTGAATAATATGGTAACCAAATTCAGTTTTGATTGGCTCAGAAATAGTCCCAACTTCCATAGAAAAGACAGCTTCATCAAAGGGTTTTACCATTTGTCCTGGTTTAAATGTGCCTAAATTACCACCATTTTCCTTGGATGGACAGGTTGAATATTCTTTGGCTAATTTTTCAAAGCTTTCACCCTTATCTAAGGATTCTTTAATTTCCTTAGCCTCTTCCTCTGTTTTCACTAGTATATGGCTAGCTGTTGCAGAAGCATCTTGATTAAATAATTGTTTGTTCTTCTCATAATAATCTTTTGCTTCTTCTTCGGTAACATTAATTCCTTCTAGTACTTTAGAAAAAGAATAAGACTTCAACAAATTGTCTTTTGTAAGTTCCAGAGCCTCTTTGAATTCTTCCTCTTCTTCATAATTTCGTTTTTTAGCATCAAGCAGTAAGAGTTCTTGGTGAACTAGTTCCCCAATAACATTTGCAATTCCATCTGTATTTTTAAACTGTTGAACTAGGTTTGGATCCATCCGTTTTATGAATTCCACTACTTGGTCTTCGTAGATACAAGCATCTTCTACCTTAGCTAATAATTTTCTCTCTTCAGTCATAGAACCTCCTTAAATAAAAACCTCTTAGAAGAGTCTAAGAGGCAAGTATTACAAAATTTCGATATTTTCAGCTTGAAGGCCTTTTTCGCTATCAACAACGTCAAAGCGAACACTTTGTCCTTCTTCTAAGGTTTTGAATCCTTCTTTTTGAATTTGACTAAAATGAGCAAACACATCTGTTCCCTCTTCTGTTGTAATAAAGCCAAAACCCTTTTCAGCGTTAAACCATTTAACAGTTCCGTTCATTTGATTCCTCCAAATTTTATTTCCTAAATGTTAAAATTTGAAGTGCTAGTAGTATAACTGTCAAATTTCAATGATTTAGGCTATTCATATCATAACATGGATAAAACATTTTCACAAGTTGATTTTAAGATTTTATCAAGACCCTATCAAGGATAACAATGTCTAAATTTAGCCTTAAATTTACAATCATTCTTAAATATGATATAATTTCAAGCCTAGAGATAAAAATTATTATAAAGCGCCAGAACCAGGTGGTTGACGAGGGATGGAGTGATCGAAATTTCGGCGGATGCTCCAAGGGTATCACAGCCCCAGCACTTAACAAAACTTTTACAGACAAAAATGGTGCAGTGAGTCTCTAAATAAATATTTTTGGAGGTAGCCTATGTGCGGTATAGTAGGATACTGTGGCCTTGAAAATGCAGAAGAAAGAATCATCCAAGGCCTTGAAAAACTAGAATATCGTGGATACGATTCTGCAGGAATTTCTATCATTAATTCAGATAAAGAGATTACAACTGTTAAGCGAGTTGGAAAATTAAAAGCTTTAAAAGAAGCTTTAAAGGATACTCCCCTAGACGGGAGAGTTGGTGTAGGGCATACTCGTTGGGCAACCCATGGTGTCCCCAGCGATGTCAATAGTCACCCTCAATTAAGTCAAAGCGGCAAGTTCGCTGTTGTCCATAATGGAATTATTGAAAATTTTTTAGACCTGAAAAAAGAATTGCAAGATCAGGGATACCAATTTAAGTCCGATACAGATACGGAGGTTATTTCCAACTTGTTTGAATTTTATCAAGAAGATGACTTCCTTGCAACGGCCTTAAAGGTATCAAGAGTCCTTGAAGGGGCCTATGCTATTGGAGTTATCTGCCAAGACCACCCCGACCAACTCATTGCTATTCGCCATGAAAGTCCCTTGGTTATTGGGGTTGAGGAGAAAGGGTATATCATTGCTTCTGATATCCCTGCCCTTTTAAATTATACTCGAGATGTTATTAGCCTAAAAAATGGGGAGCTCGCCTTAGTGGATAAAGATTCCATCCACTTCTACGACTTTGAAGGTCACTCTCTTGAAAAAAATAAAGAACATATAGATATAGGTATTGAAGCTGCAAGCAAGGATGGTTACGACCATTTTATGCTTAAGGAAATTTATGAACAACCTGATGTAATTAAGAAATCTTTGGATAATAAATTCCTCCAAGGTAAATTAAATCTCAAGGACCAAAGCCTCAGTAAGGAAGAGCTGTCATCTATAGAAAACATCTATTTTACCGCTTGTGGTACAGCCTACCACGCAGCTGAAGTGGGTATGCGGGCCATGGAAAAATTAATTCACAAAAAATGTCAAAATGAAATTGCATCTGAATTGAAATACTACCAACCCTTTATTAATGAAAAAACCTTGCTAATTGTTGTTTCTCAATCTGGCGAAACAGGTGATACCCTGGCTGCCATGCGAGAAGCCAAGGAAAAAGGAGCCAAAATCTTAGCGGTTACAAATGTGGTGGGATCATCCATTGCACGAGAAGCCGACAAAGTCATCTACTGCAATGCTGGGCCTGAAATTAGTGTTGCCTCTACTAAGGCCTACACAACTCAATTAATCTCCCTTTATGCCCTAGCTATTGATTTTGCGCAAAAACTTAACTGTATTTCAGACCAGGATGTGAAAAAATATATTGAAGAGCTCTACACCCTTCCCTCCAAGGTCCAAGAGGTCCTAAACCATAGAGAAAAATATAAAGATCTTGCTGAAAAAATAAAGACAGCAAAAAGTATTTTTTATTTAGGAAGAGGAATTGACTATTTGAGTGCCAAGGAAGGTGCTTTGAAGTTAAAGGAAATTTCTTACATTAATGCCGTTGCCTTTCAATCTGGTGAATTGAAACATGGATCTATTGCCCTTTTGGAAGATGACTTACCAGTGGTTTGTATTATTAGCCAGGAAGACCTGGTGGATAAGTCTATTTCTAATGTCAAAGAAGTAAAAGCTCGTGGAGCTTATGCCCTGACCATTACTCAAAAGACCTTTAAAAATGTTAAAGAAGTTAGTGATGATACCATCTTTATCCCTGAAACTTATGACATCTTTACCCCTGTCCTGTCAGTCCTTCCACAACAACTTTTGGCCTATGAAACTAGTCTAGCCCTGGGAAATGACGTTGACAAACCTAGAAATTTAGCAAAATCTGTTACGGTAGAATAAAAATAAACAAAAAAATGTCTCGGAATTTCATCATTCCGAGACATTTTTTTGTTTATTTAAGATTTACAATCCCATAAGCAACAATTAAAGCTTCTTCCCGAGAAGATGTCTTCTTAGGTGAAAACCTTCCATTATATCCCTTAATCAGGCCTAAGGATTCCATCTTGTAGACACTTTCCTTGGCCCAAAATGAAATGGACCCATCATCCTTGAATTTCCCTTGGGACTCGTGACCTTCTTTTCCTAAAGTTTGGCATAATTTGGCCACCATTGTAGCCATTTCTTCCCGAGTAATCTTGCCTTTGGGGTTAAAGCGATTGCCACCGACACCTTGGATAAAGCCTAATTCTTTGGCCTTTAAGATATAAGATTGTTTGGCATCCGAAAATCCACTACTGCTTAAGCTAGCAACTTTACCCGCTTTCTTTTCATAAGCTAAGACCAAGGCATGGGCAAATTCTTCTCGGATAATAGGTGACTTCAGATCACTTTTAACGCTATTGGGCACCAGGCCTAATTTGTTGGCCTGATTTAAATTTTCCACAGCCCAAGAGCTTACATTTTTTAAGCTGGGTCTCAATCCTACACTGACATAAGATGAAAAATCTGATTGGGTATTTCCCAAACGATAACGAACCCTAAAGGAATAATTGGATAAAAATACATTGAACTCCTTAACCGTAGCAAAGCTGTTTTCATCCAAGATGATTTGACTCTTAGCTCCCTTTTCTAAGGGGATTTGGACTAAGGGTTTTTTTGCTTCTGAATGCCAAGGATCTCCATTATTCTTTAAGTCAATTTCCGCCATAATAGGAATTCCTTTATTGATCTTATCTTGAATTGACTTAGGATTAGACCAAGATAGAGTAAAGTGACTGTATTCTTCCATCTCATTCTTCTGAATGGATATATTTAAATGCGTTGGTTTTTCATAAACTCCTTTAGCATAAGTAGTCATGGGTATACAAGTTATAATACACAAAAATAAAATAAGTATTTTGTTTAATCTTTTCAAAATATCAACCTCCTTGCCTATTGTAGCAGATATTTTGAAAAAGTGTCATTTTGTTACTTATTTGTAATTAATTTGTAAGATTTGAGAAAAGCCATTTTCTATCCTCAAAATGCTTAGACTGGCATTTTCAACAAAAAATTTAAAATAGCTTTCCTTTTGCCCCAATATAAGGGCTAAAAAGGCCCGGATAACTCCTTCGTGAGTTACAGCAACCACATCTCGATCCAATTGAATCCAATCATCTAAAAGACTTTTTACACGGTCCATTAATTCTTTAATACTTTCCCCTTGAGGTGGCCCAAAATCAAATGGATTTTTCATCCAATTTTTTATCTCCTCTGGATAACTTTCTTGTCCTTGAGAAAAAGTCAATCCCTCTAAGACTCCATAGGAAATTTCTAAGAGTCTGTCCTCAATTTTTCCTGGCCTAGCAAAAATTCCCTCCGCAGTTTGGATTGCTCTTTTGGCCGGGCTAACATACAAGTCTCCTTGAGGCGGATTTTGTTCCAAAAACTTTAAGCTTTCTTGACCCAAGTCAGTTAATGGAGTATCTATACTTGCATATATTCCTTGGACATTTGCCTGGCTTTGTCCATGTCTTATTAAATATATCTTCATATCAAACCAACCCTAAAACTAGAAGTCCAAAGGCTTCTGCTAGTTCCACATTTGCTCCATAATTATCTCCAGTAACACCATCGATTTTTTTCAAAGAAATAAACGAAGTAATTCCTACAACCAGAACCTGAACTAATAGGACCAAAAGCAGT
Source organism: Urinicoccus timonensis (assembly GCF_900232945.1). Taxonomy (GTDB): domain Bacteria; phylum Bacillota; class Clostridia; order Tissierellales; family Peptoniphilaceae; genus Urinicoccus; species Urinicoccus timonensis. The sequence continues at coordinate 42,362 of NZ_OCTU01000005.1, read as the reverse complement.
TTTCTATCCATAAAAAATAAGTAGACTAAGAGCAAGATTCCAGAAACGAGAATGTAAGGAAGAGGTTTTGTTTTTTGTAACATTCTTCCCATACCATCCGGTCGCGCTGGTGGAAAGGTCCCAATAATTAGAGAATTAGCAAACCGAGCCCCTGCTAGAACCCCTGGCAAGGAATAAAATGTTAATGAAGCCTGACTCAGTAGGACGTATTTTGACAATAAAATTAATATTAAGGAAATAACTCCAAAGGCTCCTACTCGAGAATCCTTCATAATTTCCAGAATCTTATCCTTTTCTTTATTGGAGAAGAAGCCATCTGCCATATCACTTAAGCCATCTAAATGCATCCCTCCAGTAAAGGCAATCCAAAGAATTAAAACAAGCAAGGCTGCAATTTCTTGCTTACTAATGATTCTAAAGGGAATGGTTAGTAAATAACCCATTAATAAGCCTACCCAAGGAAAGAAAAACAAACTATGCCTTAAGTTTTTGTCAGAAAAATCTACCTGGATTGGAATATAAAATCGGGTTAAAAATTGTAAAGCGAGTATAAATGCCTTCATCCTTTAATCAAAACTCCTTGTCCACAGATTACAATATAGGCTTTATCTGCCAGATTGGCTGCATATTGGTTGATTCGCCCTTGGATATCCCTAAAAACTCTAGACAAGTGGTTTTCTGGAACAATACTGGAGCCAACTTCATTGGTTACCATGATCAAATGTCCCGAAGTACTTCTTATTTCTTGACAAAGTGAAAAAATTTCCGCCTTAATATTTTCTTCAATTTCTTTTTGCATTTCAGGACTAATGTGGTCTCCATCTTTTAAAACATCAAAGGTATGGTTTGTTGTAAGTAAGGTTAGGCAGTCCAGTAGGTAATAGGAAGTCTGATAGGGACAGCCCTCTAGTTTCAAGGGACTCTCCCAAGTATTCCACTCCTGTGGCCTTCTGAGCTTATGCTGTCTGACTCGTTCTTTCATTTCATCATCATAAACCTGGGAAGTTGCAATATAGGTGACATCCTTTTTGCCAGCCAATAAATTTTCAGCAAAGGAGGATTTTCCACTTCTAGCTCCTCCAGTAATCAAAGTAATCATTTTTGATCTCCATCCATATCCCTTATATTGACAAGTAAGGTGTTTTGAATAGCATTTGAATCAAAGGTCCCCATGTTCTTCATAGCGTAAAGAGCGTGGTCAAAAATTGTAAAAGTGAAGGGACATCCAGATCCTTCTCCCAACCGCATGTGAAGGTAGACAAGAGCTTCTTTTCCTAATAGGTCCAAAGAACCTGTCATGGCCTTTTCCATAGATAAGTGGGATGCAAAGAAAAATTCTCTGGCACCTGGAGCAATACGGTCAGCACAAAGGGCTGCCACAACACTAATGATGCCATCAATAACTACTGGTACACCATACTTGGCTCCAGCTAGAAAAACCCCTACCAAGCCACAAATATCCAAGCCTCCAACGCAAGAAAGAACCGTAAAAACATCTTGATTGTATAGGTCATATTTTTCAATAGCCTTTTTTATGACATTCACTTTATTGACCAGTTGTTGGTTGGTGATTCCTCCTCCAAGGCCCACGCAATCTTCCACCTTGTATTGGGACAAGGCTGCTAAAACAGCTGAGGATGTGGTGGTATTGGCGATACCAAGCTCTCCAGTCCCCAATATCTTATAGCCTCTTTGAATGTAATCTTCTGCAACATCCATGCCAGCTTGGATGGCCCTGTAAACATCTTCCATAGGAATTGCTGGCTCTTTTATAAAGTTTTTTGTTCCTTGACTTACTTGTTTTTGAATAACATTGTCTTCATAGGGGCCTTGATCAATAATTCCAATATTGACAACAGCTACATCACTTTCTTGATAATTACACAAGGCTGCTACACCAGTTTCACCCCTGGCCATAGCATTAGTCAGCATATAGGTAAAAGCTTGGGGGGAAGAACTCACATCTTCTTCATAAATTCCATTATCTGAAGCCATGACGATAACCACTTTTTTGTCCAAATCATTGGTAGGATTTCCGGTTATTTTAGCCAGTTGAATGGTCATTTCTTCTAGGGTGCCTAGACTACCTATGGGGTGGGTTCTTGAGTCCCAAATTTCTCTGGCCTTTTTAGCAGCTTCTTCGTCTAATGGATGCAGTGGAAAATCTTTAAATTGATTCAAAATTTTCTCCTTTCAATTTTTTAAAAGATCTGAAATAAGGGCATTTAAATCTTTATATCCATCTTCTTCAACTTGTCTTTTTATGACGATTGGACATACATTGGCTTGCTTACAAGCAAAAATTTTTTCTTCTTGACCACCTTCTTTTCCACTTTCTTTCATAACGCAATACCTAACTCCATATTGCTTAAACAGGGCTATATTCAAATCCAAGGAAAAAGGGCCCAACATAGCAACAAGGTCCTTATAGGATACGCCTGCATCAAAAGCAAGTTGGAGACTTTCCAAGGTTGGTAAAATTCGATAGATAAATTGGTTTTCTCCTCTTATAGGCTCAAAATCCTTAATATTTTTACTCCCTGTAGTAAAAAGAATGGGTCCTTGGTTGAGTTTCTTTAAAAGTTTGCAACACTCGTCTACAGACCCTACAGTATATCCATTTTCCATGTGGATCTCAGGGCGAATATATCTATAATAGGGAATCTCCAACTCTCTTGCTACATCTCTTGCCTGGTCTGTAACAATAGTAGCATAGGGATGGGTTAAGTCTACAATCTTATCCACCCTATTTTCTTTGGCAAAATCCAACATTTGTGCTTTCGTTAATCGTCCTACATGGACGTGTTTTGAATGGGTACTTTCTGCTCCACTTTCTGTGGCCACAGTAATGATATGGTCATCATCGCCTAGTAAGTCTAAAAGCTTATTGACCTCGGTGGTTCCTCCTAAAATCCAAATCATTTATTTTCATAACCTCTAGGAGTCACCATGAATCCGTCCTTAACATAGGTATTTGAATTCCCAATAATAAGGCAGGTCAACATATCCACTTGTTCATAGTCTATTGAATCCAATTGTGTGACAGTTTTTTCTGTTCCAAGTCGTCCTGCATTTTTTACAATTCCTACAGGAGTTTTGGGGTCCTTTACTTCTAAAAGAATATTTACTATTTTTTCAAGATGGTCTGGACGCCCTTTAGACCGGGGATTATAAATAGTAATTACAAAGTCTCCTTCAGCAGCTTTTCTAGCCCTCTTTAAAATGGTTTCCCAGGGAGTTAAAAGGTCTGAGAGACTAATACAAGCATAGTCATGCATAATAGGAGCTCCTAATTCAGCAGCTGCTGCAAAATTAGCTGAAACTCCTGGAATAACCTCTACCTCTTGGTCCGCCTTTAGTTCAAAGATAGGGCCAGCCATGCCATAAAGACCTGCATCTCCTGTGGAAATAATGGATGTTGTCTTGCCTTCTTCTACTTGACGAAGGGCTTCTTTACATCGGTCTATCTCGCTCTTCATCCCTGTCGAATAGAGAGTTTTTCCCTCTATTAGAGATCCCAAGTAATCCAAATAAGGACCGTAGCCAACAATAACCTCTGATTCTTGAATTGCATCAACCATTTTTTTGGTAAACAAGGCCTCTTCGCCAGGGCCAATTCCAATTACATATAATTTTGCCATCTATACCTCCCTTGATAATGATAGTGTAAAACCTTCATAGACTTCTTTTTCAATAATTAATTCTCCGCCTAATTTTAGGGCGGCTGTTGCCGATACTGAAGATACTCCCACTGTCTTCTTAACAAAACTGGAGCCTTGAACTCGGTCTTCCAGAAGGCTTAATTCTTCTGGTCTGAAACAGAAAAAGTCAATATTTAAATCTTCCGACAACTTCTTGAAAGCTTCTTCATCTTTTTTTATATCGATGCTAGCCATATCTTTAATACTGGCTAGGCTTAAATTGAGTTTTTTAAAAACATCTTCTATTAAGAATTTTAAAGCTTGATAGTCCGCTCCTTTTTTACACCCCAAACCTAAGTGTAGGGTTTTAGGTCTAAGATAGACACTGTATCCAGGTAAATTTAACTTGTCTTCATCCGTAATAGCCAAGCTATAGTCTATTTTAGAATCCATTTTCTTAGTAAAATTTGGATAGTTTGGCTCCTGGTATTTATAGGGGTTGTAAAGAAAAATTTTCTTATCATCAACCATGGCTCCTGTTAAAGGAGTTAGGTCATGGATTGAATCATAGCTAAAATTCATTTTTTTAGCATATAGGTCCAGGCCTTCATAGCCTCTTCCATCTGTAGCCGTAGTAATTACTGGGATAGCTCCTATTTTCCTAGCAATGGTTCGTGCTAGATCATTAGCTCCTCCCAAGTGGCCTGAACATAGGCTGATAACAAACCGTCCTTGGTCGTCAATAACGAGTACTGCTGGATCTTGCTCCTTGTTTTTCAAAAAAGGAGCAATGGACCGAACGGCAATACCTGTAGCTGAAATAAAGATTAAGTCTTCATTTTTTCTAAAAGAGTCCTCTACTACTTCTTGGGTTTTGAAGGGCTCTTTATATTTTGAAAAAATACTAATTGGAAGACTTGTTTCCAATTTTAAAGCCAAATCATAGGCTTTTTTTGAATAACACAGGACCTTCAACGTTTTATTCCTTGACGATATTCTGTTGTAAAATGCTTGTCATATAGTTTAGACAATTCATAGTCTGTATCTATAAAGTCTCCCACTAAAATCTGGGCTTGCTTAATAATATTTTCATCCTGGACTTTTTGACAAATATCCTTTAAGGTGCCGAAAATTTTCTTTTCATCTTTCCAAGTCGCCCGGTAGACAACAGCTACTGGGACATCGTCTCTTCCATAACCCTTGATTAGAGATTCAATGACTTTTTCAATATGCCCTACACTTAAAAACAAGGCCATACTGGCACCGTGGGCCGCCAAAGATTCAAGATTTTCAGATTCTGGAACATCTGTCCGCCCCTTAACCCTTGTAAGGATAACGGTTTGAGATACATTGGGTAGGGTAAATTCTTTTTTTATAGCTGCAGCTGCTGCTACAAAAGAGCTTACTCCAGGGATCACTTCAAATTCAATTCCCAATTTTTCCAAGGGATCCATCTGCTCTTGAATGGCCCCATAAATCGACGGATCTCCTGTATGGAGTCGGACAATTTCCTTACCAGCTCGATCTCCTTCAACCATGACATCTAAAACTTCATCTAAGTGCATTTTTGCAGAATTATAGATTTCACAAGTTTCTTTTGCACAAGTTAAATGTTCCGGGCTAACCAAGGATCCCGCATAAATAATAATATCAGCCTTCTCCAAGGCCTTACGACCCTTAATAGTTATTAAATCCGGATCTCCGGGACCAGCTCCGACAAAAGTTATCATTCTTTAACTCCCTTCATGATATAAATAGGATTTTCACCCTTCATTAATCCTAAATGGTCTAGTTTTGCAGTTTGTACTAACTCAACATCAATATCTTGATAGTTATGCTTTTTTAGTAACTCATACATCTTCCAAGTATTTTTTAAGGTGATGTAATTTCCTACTAAAATTCCACTCTTTTTTAAGTGTTTATCTAGATATGAAAAAATCTCTTCTAAGTTTCCAGCGCTTCCTCCGATAAAGGCTCGGTCAAAGTCTTGGTCTGGAAGGTCTTCCGGAGCCAAACCATGGATTGCTTTTACTTCAACTCCGTGCCGCTTGGCATTTTCCTTTAGCAGATGAACCCCTTCCTCTTTACGCTCGATAGCCGTTACATGGGCACCCAATAGAGCTGCTTGAACTGAAATACTTCCAGTTCCACTACCAATATCCAATAAGGACAAGCCTTCCTCTAAGTCTAGATAGGATACTGACAAGACCCGGATGGCCTTTTTCGTCATTGGGACTTTTGCCCGGATAAAATCTTCATCATTTAGCCATTTCAATTTCTATCACCGCCACTGCTAGGGCATCAATATCTGATGCCTCTTGTCCTATTTCTATTTCTTCAATCAGTTCATCATCATAACTCAACCGATAGCCAACAATAAGTTTTCCTGAAAATCCATGAATCTTTAATTCATTAGAAAGCCAACTAGGACTATGGTCTTTGTCCAAAAGGCTTATAGCCAAGGGGTTTTTCTCAAACTCCTTAAAATTAAAATCCCGGCCATGGAGTGAAATTAATCTATAGTCATTCCAAGGCTTTTTTAAACGAGAGGCAAAGTATTGAAGACTGGAAATACCTGGATAAACTTCCTCGACCTGGATTCCTAGGCTCATCAAATATTTAGTCACCCCATAAAACAAGGGGTCTCCGCTAGCCAATACCAAAACCTGGTCCTTACCTTTAATTTTATCCTCTAAATCACTGACCCGGGTTACTTCAGTAATATCAGGTCGAATAGAGACCAAGGATTGGCTCACTCGTCCAAAAGCAATAACGTGGTCAAAAGATTCAATAGCTTCTTTAACTTGAACAGTCAAAAGCTTTGGATTTCCTGGTCCTACACCAGCAACAACAATCATAATCTCACCCCATGATTCATGGAATAGATATGGGTTGAAACTTCCACAGAATCATCTCGAAGATACTTGATAATTCTCTGGTTACAACCTTCCTCCATCCTTCTTATAATTTCTCCATAGCCTTCTTCCAGACAAAGGTCCAAGGCCTTTTCTGCCGTTAATAAACTATTTATCTTTTCTAAGAAAGCTTTTTCTGCACCCATTAGAGCCAAATAATATACAAAAGCCTCCATCCGGGTGTCTGCCGTAGATGAATGGGTTTGAAAAATCCCCACTGCCAATTTGCAAAACTTCCCAATATGGCCAATTAGGTGAAATTTTCTAAAACCTAAGGAATAGGCATATTTTAAAGCTTGACCTACATAGTTAGACACTTCCACAACAGGTAAATCAAGACCTGATTTTTTCACGGCTTCCTTCCCATAATTTCCTGGAGTTAAAAGGATCTCCTGGGTAGATTTTTCTGCAATCATCTCCAACTCCATGTAGATACTCTTTAAAAGAGCCTCAGCACTCATGGGATAGACAATGCCTTTGGTTCCTAGGACTGAAAGACCTCCTTCAATTCCTATATAGCGATTAAAGGTTCTTTTGGCAACTTCCTGACCTCCAGGAATGGAAATATAACAACTTAAGCCTGTTTCAGAATATTTTTCCAAAGTCTCAAGTAAGAGTTTTTTTGGTACAGGATTAATAGCTGGATCTCCGATTTCCCCAAAGAGGCCCTTACGTTGGATTCGTCCCACACCTTCTTTTGCATCTAAGACGATGCGGTCGTCTTGTCTTTTATGAACTTCTGCATAAATGGATAAGCCATCGGTTGCATCCGGATCATCTCCAGCATCCTTGACGATGCAACACTTAACCCAGTCCTCTCCCCTAGTAATATCACACACATCCAGTTGGAGCTCTATCCCGGCAGGAGTTAAAATGTTGACCTGGTCAATTTCTTGACCAGATTTTAACATAAGACAAGCAGCTGTTGTTGCACCAACTGCACAGCTGCCTGTTGTATATCCAAGACGTAGCTTTTGTCCATCCTGAATAATGTATTCATCTAGTTTCATCGTGGGTAAACCATATACAAGAGTGCATTAATAATGGATGCTGCAACATTAGATCCACCCTTAGTTCCAACAGTAGAAACACTTGCTACTGCTACCTCTCTTAAAGCCTCTTTAGACTCGGCAGCACCTACAAAGCCAACAGGAACCCCTACAACAAAATCAGGGTCTACCTTGCCCTCTTTAATAAGTTCTATTAAGCGGAAAAGAGCTGTGGGGGCATTCCCAATAACAAAGCCCTTGACTCCGTTTTCTACGGCCTTCTCTAGGGCGCAAGCTGACCGGGTTGTTCCCTTGGCCTTGGCCGCTTCCCTTACATCATCGTCATCAATATAATAAACTAACTCACAGGAGCTTTTTTCCAAGGCCGGCTTATTGATTCCTTGATAGGCCATCTTTGTATCTGTAAATATTTTTATTCCTTTTTCAATGGAAGCCTTAGCCTCTTCTAAAAAGTTGTCCTTGAAAACAATGATCTTTCGATACTCAAAGTCTCCTGTTGTATGGATCATCCGCTTTGCCACTAGCATTTCTTCATCAGAAAAATTTACATCTCCCATTACTGAATCTATAATATCCATACTTTTATCTTCAATCTTCATAGGTTCTTTAATGTACATCTTCTTCCTCCTTTAAAAAGTCTTTAAAGACTTGAATTAGCTGGCTGTTTTCTTCATGACTCCTTATAGCGACTCGGACATGAGCCCTCTCTAGGCCAGAAAAACTATCGCATGTTCTGAGTAAAATCCCATGGGCCAAAAAATATTGTAAGGCCTGGTCTTCTGTTTTATTTAACAATTTAATCAATATGAAATTCGCATGGCTTGGATAGACAAAAAGTCCTTGGATATTTTCTAATTCCTTGAGTAGATAGTCTCGCTCATTTGCTATATATTCTTTTGACTTTTCAATATATTCCAAATCTTTAAAAATATACTTTCCAGCAATTTCAGCAAAGCAGTTGATGGACCAAGGATTTAATTGGTTCCTAATGGTTTCTGCCAGTTTTTTATTTCCACAGGCATAACCCAATCGAATTCCTGGTAGGCCAAAAAACTTTGTAGCAGCCCGAACAATTAAGATATTTTCATATTCATAGGGCTTAAAGAGTTCAATGGAGTCATAATCTTGGCTACAAAATTCATAAAAAGCTTCATCTAGGACCAAAAGCCCCTTTTTATCTCGGATTATTTGATAGAGCTTAAGCAGCTTATCCTTGGCCAAGCGTAGACCTGTGGGGTTATTTGGGTTCCCTACAATAAGGAGACTCTCTTCTTTTAAGCTTTCTTCCAAAATATCAAAATCAATAGTCATGGATTCGTCCATGGCAATGGAAATAATATTTTTGTTTCGAACCTTGGCTCTTTCTTCATATTCTCCAAAGGAAGGGATAAAAAATTGCACCGTTGAGTAATTGCAAATCACTGCATCAATGATTTCCATAGATCCATTTCCCACAACCACTTCATCGCTACTACAAGCCAAGTAATCCCCTATGGATTCTCTTAGGGCCTTATATTTGATATCTGGATAAACCCTAGCATTTTTAAAATCTTTAATCCATTCAAATTCCAATCCTTTGGGATATCCTAAAGGATTGATGTTGCTGGAAAAATCAATTAAATTTTCTTGATATAGTTTTGAATAGGTGTAGGTATCTCCACCATGCTTCATGGTCATATTTTAGATTTCCTCGCTAATAGTAAACTCATATAGGTTTTTTCCTTCAATATGTCTTGGCGTTGAGTCAAAACTACTTCCTGGTCGAAACTTACATGCTTAATATAATAATAGTCAAAATGATGCTCTTCTAACTTATCCAAAGTTGCCTCTAAGTTTTTAGACGTCTTTAAAATAGCCACAGAATCCACATCTTCTAAGTTCATCTTTTCTGCATCGTCAACCAGTAAAAACCGTTCCCCTTTTTCCACAACATTTTTCAAAATAGCATTGGCTCCCGCTAAAAAGGCTGGAATGCCAGGAACACATTCAACTTGTAAGTGTGCATGCTCTTCTGCATTAATCATGTTCATAAAAGTGGAATAAATCATCGAATCTCCGATTGTTAAAAAGACCCCTGTTTGACCATCTTTTAAATTTTCTTCAATCTTGTCCATAGCCTCTATATAGGTTTGTCGGGTAGTCTTTCCCATAGGGAAATCTAACAAAACAATTTTTTGGTCCTTGATATAGGGCTGAGCACTATCTAAGGCCATATTCCGGCCCTTGTTGTTGGGGGCAAAAATCACATCTGCTGATTCAATAAGTCGGACCGCCTTTACTGTTAATAGTTCTGGGTCCCCTGGTCCAGTTCCAATTCCATATAAGTTCTTCAAATTTCAGTCTCCAAGAGTCCTTCGACTCGTTCTATAAACTCTTCTACAATTCCTGGCTCTTCCCCAAGGCCCTTCATTTCAACTTCTGTTTCAAGACCTGCCCCTTCTAAAATGGACTTTAAGGAATCCGGATCATCCGAAGCCATATCATTCTTTGCATGGTCTCCGGCCACAATCATAAAGGGTTTTAAAATGACCTTTTTCTTGCTGGCAAGTAACTTATCCATAACATCTTCAATGGTGACAGATCCTTCAACAGTTACTACATAGACATTGTCGTGTCCTGTAGAATCTAGGATCTCTTGTGCCTTTTGGTAAAAGTCATCACTCTTATGGTAAGAACCGTGACCAAACAAGACTAGATTTGCCTCTTCTTTATCTGGAAAATTTAATCTGCTTAGGGCTTTTCTTATACTTTCCTCATCATACAATAAGGGTTTTCCTAAATGCCCTACTTTCAAAGCTGCAAGTTTTTCGTATTCAACGCCTGGAATCATATGCAAAGGCTGAATATAAATATCTTCTTCTTGAATTCCATCTTCTAAAAGAGCATCTATAGCTTCTTTTTCATTAAAAATTGAAATTCCTTCATTTTCTTTAATCCGCTTTACTACAATTCGAGAAGTAAAGCATCTTAGGCATTTTACATCCGGGAAGCGGTTTGCAATAGCCTTTTCAATATTTTCAATGGCCTTTTCCCTGGTATCTATATGGGTTGTGCCAAAGCTTGCTAAAATTAATCCCTTTTTCATAAAACCTCCTCTTTTTAAGTCCTAAGACCCTTCCCTCCGAAGTTATTTCAAGACAGGTTTCCTGACTCACACCTTTAAAGCCAAACCTTCCCAATTTCTCAGTGGTATTTATGGCCGATATGTTTACAGTAGCGGGGGCTGTATTAGATTTTCACCAATTTCCCTACATCTTGATTAAGAGTATGGTTAGGATGCTATAAAATAAGATAAATAAAACTTCCGTTCCATACATAACGCGAATTGTTCGATCAATATCGCTAGGAGAGATTTCTTTTTTGGAATCACCTATCATTGGTTTGTAGATATATTGGCCAAAATAATAATGGCCACCTCCTAAAGAAACATTTAAAATACCTGCAATAGCAGCTTCTGGATAGCCTGCATTGGGACTCAGGTGGGCATACTTATATTTCTTAATTGATGCCATTGTTTCATGATAGCGGCCATAAAAAATGGCCATAATTCCCATTAATAATCCTGTAATTCTGGCAGGTATATAGTTCATTACATCGTCTACTTGGGCTGCAACTTTTCCTAAATATTCATATTTTTCCGTCCTGTAACCAATCATGGAATCCATGGTATTGATGGCCTTATATAAATAACCACCTAAAGGCCCCAGAATGAAGATATAGAATAAGGGAGCTATAATGCCGTCAGATGTATTTTCTGCAACCGTTTCAATGGTCGCCTTGTAGATTTCGCTTTCATCCAGTTGGCTTGTTTGTCTTCCTACAATATAGGATAGTCTTTTTCGCCCTTCATCAAGGCTTCTTTCCGTTGCTTTTTTTACTTGACTTGCTTCATAGTGCAACATTCTAGCACTAATGGCTTGATAAATACTATAGATAAAAAAGACCTGGTAGGCCCGGCCCTTTAACAAATATAAAATAAAACCAGGGACAGCAACCGCTAAAAAGCAATTGATAAAAACCATCAATGTGCCAGCTATATATTCTGCCCGGCTGTTTTTACAATATTTAAAGGCAAGCCTTTCTTCCAAACTTATAAGCTTCCCCATTAAGACGACAGGATGGGGAAAAAAATAAGGATCTCCAAGCATCCAATCTAATAAAATTGCAATAATTAAATAGCTTAAGACCATTCTTTCCACCTGCCTTACTATACCTTTTAAGTTTATCAAAAGATACCTCACATTTCAATCATATATGAATAAAAATCAATTCCAAATCCATGGCAAGATATACAAAATCTTAATTTTAGGATATAATAGCAAAAAGATTTTAAAATTTCTAATTGGAGAAGTAGATTTGTAGATAATGAAGTCTTACTTAGGAGGTTTGCATGAAAAAGTTTAAACGTATTTTAGTAGCTAACCGTGGCGAAATAGCTATTCGCGTTTTTAGAGCTTGCCGAGAACTCGGCATTCGGTCTGTGGCAATTTATTCTGAAGAAGACCAATTGTCCCTTTTTAGAACCAAGGCAGACGAGTCTTATTTAATTGGTAAAGACAAAACACCCTTGGATGCCTATTTGGATATTGACGAAATTATCGCCCTGGCAAAAAATAAGGGGGTAGATGCCATTCATCCCGGCTATGGTTTTTTATCTGAAAACCCTGAATTTGCTCGAAAATGTCAAGAAGCTGGTATCACCTTTATCGGCCCCCATGCTAGGGTTATGGAAAAACTAGGAGACAAAATTTCATCAAAAATTGTTGCCCAAGAAGCAAAGGTTCCTACCATTCCTGGTATTGAAAAACCAATCCACTCTGACCTTGAAGCCAAAGAATTTGCCGATAAGGCAGGCTATCCTGTCATGGTAAAGGCTGCTGCTGGTGGAGGCGGTCGGGGTATGCGTATTGTACGTTCTGAAAAGGACCTGCTAAATGAATTCCACTCTGCAAGAAGTGAAGCAAAAAAAGCTTTTGGTAATGACTCCATGTTTATTGAAAAATACTTAGAAAAGCCCAAGCACATTGAAGTGCAAATCCTGGGAGATGAACATGGAAATGTAGTCCACCTCTATGAAAGAGATTGCTCTATCCAACGGCGCCACCAAAAGGTTGTGGAATTTACACCAGCCTTCTCTCTTCCTGAAAAAGTTCGTGCAGATATTTGTGCAGATGCCCTAAAGATTGCAAATTCCATTGGATATTCCAATGCCGGTACTGTTGAGTTTTTAGTAGACAAGGACTTAAACCACTACTTTATTGAAGTGAACCCCAGAATTCAAGTAGAACATACCGTTACGGAAATGTGCACTGATATTGATATCGTTCAAGCCCAAATTTTAATTGCCATGGGTTATCCCCTAGATAGTCCTGAAATTGGCATCAAGGGACAAGACAGCATTGAACACAAGGGCTTTGCCATTCAATGTCGGGTAACAACAGAAGACCCCTTGAATAATTTTGCTCCCGACACTGGCCACATTAACCTCTACCGTTCCAGTTCCGGATTTGGTGTTCGCCTAGATGGTGGAAACGGCTTTGCAGGGGCTGTTATCTCCCCCTACTATGACTCTCTTTTGGTTAAGGTCATTACTCATGGTCGTACCTGGAAAGATACTATTGCCAAGTCTGTTCGTTCTCTTAGGGAGTTGCAAATTGGTGGCGTAAAAACTAATATTGGCTTCCTATTGAACGTTTTAAATACCAAAGAATTTGCTGAAGGCTCTTGCGATACTAGCTTTATCGAAGAACACCCCGAATTATTTGAAATTGTAAGCAAACCTGACCAAGAAATGCGCCTAATGCGCTTTATTGGAGACAAAGTTGTTAATGACCCCAATGCCTTACAAAAACATTTTGATGTACCTCAAATCCCAGCTTTTGATAAAACATCCTTTAAAGGAAGTAAGCAAATCTTAGATGAAAAGGGTCCTGAAGGCTTAAAAAATTGGATTCTTGACCAAAAAAGCCTCCTCTTAACAGACACTACCATGCGAGATGCCCACCAATCCTTAATGGCTACCCGGGTTCGAACAGTAGACCTGGTTAAGATTGCTGAGGCTCTAAACTATAATATGCAAAAGCTATTTTCAGTAGAAATGTGGGGTGGCGCAACTTTTGATGTATGCTACCGTTTCTTACAAGAAGATCCCTGGGATAGATTGGAGCGTTTAAGAGCTCTAATGCCCAACCTTTTAACCCAAATGCTTATCAGGGGAAACAATACTGTAGGTTATAAAAACTATCCTGACAATGTCGTTAAGCGCTTCATCCGTCAATCTGCAGAAAGTGGTATTGATGTCTTCCGAATTTTTGACGCTCTGAACTGGCTTCCTGGTATGGAATTATCAATTGATGAAGTTTTATCCAACGGAAAAATTGCCGAAGGAACCATGTGCTACACTGGAGATATTTTAGATGAAAAACGAGATAAGTACTCTCTGAAATATTATGTTGACTTGGCCAAAAAATTGGAAAAAACCGGTATTCAAATCCTGGGAATTAAAGATATGTCTGGCTTGTTAAAACCCTATGCTGCCCGGAAGTTGATTTCTGCTCTTAAAGATGAAATTACTATCCCCATCCATCTCCATACTCATGATACAACAGGAAATGGTGTGGCTACTATCTTAATGGCAACTCAAGCAGGTGTAGATATTGTGGATACCGCTGTGAACTCTATGAGTGGACTCACCTCTCAGCCCGCGCTGAATTCTGTTGTTGCCGCCTTAGAAAATACGGAAAGGGAAACAGGTATTGACCTTGAAAAAGCCGATGAAATTTCCAGGTATTGGGATGCCGTACGGCCAGTTTACCAAAACTTTGAATCTGATTTAAAATCTGGAACTACAGAAATCTACCGCTATGAAATTCCCGGAGGTCAATACTCAAACTTAAAACCTCAAGTCGAAAGTTTTGGTTTAGGCCATAAGTTTAAGGAAGTTAAGGAAATGTACAAAAAGGTCAATGAGATGGTTGGCGACATCATCAAGGTAACCCCTTCTTCCAAAATGGTTGGAGACCTATCCATCTTTATGGTTCAAAACAATCTAACTCCAGATAACATTCTAACAGAAGGCCTGAACTACGACTTCCCAGATTCTTCCATTAGCTACTTTAAGGGGATGATGGGTCAACCCTATGGAGGTTTCCCAAAAGACCTGCAAAAAGTTATCTTAAAGGACGAAGAAGCGATTACCTGCCGCCCGGGTGAATTGCTTGAAGATGAAGATTTTGATGCCATTTATGACCACTTGAAATCTCTGGGCATCGAACCCACAGAAAAAGATGCCCTGGCCTATGCCCTCTACCCCAAAGTTTTTGAAAACTACCTGAAAAACTTGAAGAAACATGGTGAGGTTTGGCGGATTGGCTCTGATGTTTTCTTCCACGGTCTCATGGAAGGTGAAACTGCTGAAGTTTCCATTGATGAAGGGAAAAACTTAATTGTTAGCTTGGTTGAAGTTGGTAAACTTTTGGAAGATGGAACCCGCAACCTCACTTTTGATATCAACGGCTCTCGTAGAACCATTAATATCGAAGACTCCACCATCCCACAAGCTTCTTCCCATAAGAAAGCCCTAGTACTAGCTGACCCAGATAATCCAATGGAAATTGGATCTTCCATTCCCGGTCAAATTGTAAAAATCAACGTAAAGGTTGGAGATCCAGTAAAAACCGGAGATATCCTCTTTATTGCTGAGGCCATGAAGATGGAAACAAACATCCTATCCACTGCCGACGGAATTGTAGAAAGCATTTATGTAGAAGAAAAAGAATTTGTAGAAAGTTCTCAATTACTTTTAACTTTAAAAGAGTCCTAAAAGCAAAAAAATGGACCAGATAATGAACTGACCCCCAAAAGTTGGACTTAAAAACCAACTAAGGGAGGTCAGTTTTTTAATGGCAAAATACAATTTAGAATTCAAATTAAAAGTAGTAAAAGAATATTTAGAAGGAAATATAGGATACGCATCACTTGCAAAAAAATATAACATATCAAATAAAAGCATAATACAAAGATGGGTAGAAATTTTCAAGAATCAAGGCTATGAAGGACTCGAAATAAAAAGAAAAAATAGTAAATATTCTTTTGAATTTAAGCTAAATACTGTAAACTTGTATCTAACAGGAGAAATGTCCTATCAAAGCCTAGCAAATGAACTTAAAATCAATAATCCATCCATGATCGTTCGATGGGTAAAAGAATTTAGAGAAGAAGGAATTGAAGGGCTAAAACCAAAAAAGAGAGGAAGACCTTCAAACATGCCAAATACAGATAAAAATGAAAAAATAAAGAACGAAAATAATAAAGCAAAAGAAGAACTAAGTG
Organism: Urinicoccus timonensis; assembly: GCF_900232945.1. Lineage (GTDB taxonomy): Bacteria > Bacillota > Clostridia > Tissierellales > Peptoniphilaceae > Urinicoccus > Urinicoccus timonensis. The sequence goes on along the minus strand of NZ_OCTU01000005.1, from coordinate 26,465 downwards.
AATTAGAAAAACTAAGAAAAGAAAACTACTATCTTCAAATGGAAGTAGATATACTAAAAAAAAAGATTCAATTCTCACAGATGACAGAATCAGAAATAGACGAATATCTAAGATCATTAGATCACTAAGAGATAAATATAAACTAAAAGACTTGTTGGAATATTTCAAACTGCCAAAATCAAGTTACATGTATTGGCAACAACGCTTAGACAGACCAAACAAAGATGAGCAAGTAGAGAAGAAAATACTAGAAACTAGAAAAGACAATCCAAACTATGGATATAGAAGAATAACAGCAGTGCTAAGAAAACAAGGACTATTCATAAACAAAAAGAAAGTTCAAAAACTCGTACAAAAACTAAAACTTCAAGTAACAAACTTCTCAAGAAAAACAAGAAAGTACTCATCATACAAAGGAACAATAGGCAAAGTAACAGATAACAAAATAAATAGAAACTTTAAAGTAGAAAAAGCCTACACATGTATAACAACAGACACAACAGAATTTAAGTACCTAGAAAAAGATAAAAATGGAAATTATCAAATAAAAAAACTCTACCTAAACCCATATCTAGACATGTATAACAGTGAAATCATATCCTATGAGATATCAAAACAACCAACACTAGCCCCAATACTAAAAGCCTTAGAAAAAGCAATAGAAATAACTAGTATAAATAAAGAAGGTAGGACCTTTCATTCAGACCAAGGATGGGCCTATCAGGTAAAACAATACACATCAAAACTTGAAGCCGAAGGAATAACCCAATCCATGTCAAGAAAAGGTAATTGCTTAGATAACTCACCAATGAAAAACTTCTTTGGAATACTAAAACAAGAAATCTACTATGGCAAAAAATTCTATTCATATGAAGAATTAAAAGGAACAATAGAAGACTATATCGAATATTACAATAAAGATAGGATAAAAGAAAAATTAGGATATTTAAGTCCAATAGAATACAGAGAAAAGAATGCAGCATAAAAAAATACCAGAGAAAATATAAATTCTCTCTGGTATTTGGTCCAACTTTATGGGGTCACCACATAAAAATCTGGTCTATTTTTTTATATCCTTAAAAACTGGAGCCTTAAAATAAAAACAGCTCCCTTCATTTACTTTAGACTCTACTCCATAGCTAAAGCCATGGAGGTCTAGGATGCTTTTTACAATAAATAAGCCCAATCCTGTGCCTACGATAAACCTAGAGTGGTTTTTTTGGACCCGATAATAGCGGTCCCATATATATTTTTGCTGGTCCTCAGGAATTCCCTTGCCATGGTCAATAACCTGGCAAAGAACTTGGTCATCAAGTTCAGTAATTTTAATAATAACTTGCTTATCCAAGCCGGCATAGTTTACAGCATTTGCTATGAAATTGTATAGGACCTGCCTCATTTTACTTTCATCAGCTAAAATCACCCCAGCCCCCTTCACCTCCATGTCAAAGTGATATCCATTATACTGCTCCATCATTTTAAAACGGTCTAAAACAGACCGGGCAAGTTTTTCCAAATCCAGAGGATATTTTTGTAAGTGGCTTAGTTCTGATTCTACCTTGGATAGGTCTAATAAGTCATTTACAAGCATGGTCAAGTTGTCTGCTTCTTGGATAATTGTATTTACATGTTCATTCCTTAGTTTAGGATTATCTCCAGAAATGTCTCGAATCATTTCACCATAGGACTTAATCACTGTTAGAGGGGTTTTTAAATCGTGGCTAACATTGGCGATTAGGTCTTTTCTCATTTCTAGAGTCTTACTTAATTCATCCGTTGCATGGTTTAGGGTGTCGGCCAATTCATCCGCTTCTGTATAGTCTCCCTTTGTAAATTCCACATCAAAGTGGCCATCTCCTAATTTTTTAGCAGATTTTGCCATCCTAACCAGGGGCTTGGCAAGGTGGTTGGACATGAAAAAAGAAAGAACTAGGGCCAAAGCCAGAGATAGGCCCGAGATAATGATCAACTGATTTTTCAAGATATCGATGGTGGATTCCACAGGCTCCAAGGGGGTTGTCATCAGTAAGTATTCCATCTTTCCATTTTTTTTACCTAAAATACTGCTGTAGCTTAACTGAATTTCATCTGACCCTAAAAAACTCTGGGTAAAGATTTTTGATGGTTTGGTCTTTTTATCTAACTTGGCAAAATACTGGTTAAAATATTCCCTGGGCAAAGACTTAGGCTGAGAAAATACATTGTTGTCTGATTTTGGAAAGGTAATATAGCGGTCTTCATTGACGATGCTAATGTCAATTCCCTTGGTAAAGGCTGTTAGTAGGACTGTTTGTTTAAAATGTTTACTGTTATATTGTTTGGTTAGGTTGTAACCAATTTTTTCAATTTCTCTAACCTTCATGGATTCGTAAAATTGATTTAAAAAAACAATCTGTAAGAGCCATAAAATTAGCAAGAGAACTGTAGCAAATCCAATAAAACTCAACCAATATTTAAAGCGAATGCTTTTAAAGTCAATAAAAAACTTACTATGCTCTTTCTTCCTGGTCTTGTACTCTTGTGTCAAACTTGTATCCTACCCCCCTTACCGTTACGATAAATTTTCTATACTCCCCAAGACTATTCCTCAACATCTTGATATGAGTATCTACCGTTCGGTCATCTCCATAAAAATCATAGCCCCAAATTTGATTTAAGAGCTTTTCCCTAGATAGGGCAATTCCATCATTTTTAGCTAGAAATAAAAGAATTTCATATTCTTTCGGTGTCAGCTCAATCCGGTTATGGTCTACATAGACCTCCCGACCATCTTGGTCAATTTCCAAACCTTCAAACTTGAGCTCATGGCTTGGCCTAAGTTTTTGATGCCTAGAAACTATAACATTTAAGCGAGCCAGCAACTCCTTGGGAGAAAAGGGCTTTACCACATAGTCGTCAATGCCAATTTCAAAACCAAAGAGCTTGTCATACTCTTCATCCCTTGCTGATAGCATTAAAACAGGGATATCTTTGGTCTTTTTTATTTCCTTATAAGCAGAAAATCCATCTAGGTGGGGCATCATAATGTCCATAACAATGACATCAAAGTCATTCTCTTTGCAGAGCTGAATGGCTTCCAAACCATCCTTGGCCTCCATGACCTCGTGACCCTCAAATTCGGCATAAGTCTTAATAACCTCCCGAATTCTCTGCTCGTCATCTACAATCAAAAGTTTAAACATCTTGATCTATATTCCCCTTTAATCCTGCTCTTTCAGCCTGGTTTTGAAGTCCTTTTATGGTGAGTTCCATAACTTCATCGGCACTGTAGTCCAGATTCTCAATCCCCTTTTCAATAATGGACCGGTCACAACCAGCAGCAAATTTTTTGTCCTTGTATTTTTTCTTTAAAGACTTTAACTTGAGGTCTAGAACCGACCGGCTTGGTCGTAAGAGACAGGCTGCATTGATAATGCCTGTAAGTTCATCAATAGTATATAGAATTTTTTCCATTTTACTTTCCGGTTTGACATCACAACACATGCCATAACCATGGGATTGGACAGCTCGAATGATTTCTTCAGGATAATCATGGGCCTCTAGTATTTCCCTCACCTTAATACAATGTTGATCGGGATATTTTTCATAGTCCAAGTCATGTAAAAGTCCTACAGTCCCCCAGAGATCTACATCCTCATCATTTATTTCGGCAAAATATTCCATTACCACTTCTACCTGGTGGGCATGCTGTCTTAAAGCTTCTGATTCAGTGTATTCATACAATAATTTTTCAGCATCTTGTCTTGTAGGTATCATAAGTCTCCTCCACTTTCTTTCATAATCCTCAATTTTAAGTCTACCTTCTCTGCTAGATAGGCAATATCGACATCTGTAGGATAATCCTTAGTCAATTCATAGCGCATGAGACTGGCCTTAGTCAAGGGCCGCTTAAGGGGCTTTTTCGCCTGTTTTTTCGCCTCAACTCTAGCTTGATCAAGGCCTCCCATGGTAATGAAGCTACCAATACATCGGGCTCCATGGTCTTCTACAGCCTGGATGGCATTGGTCCGAACCCTATACGCATGGTCAGAGTCGTCGTAATAGGCCAAGGTTCCAAATACATAAACATCTTTGCCTTTTACTTGGTCCAAAATTTTTTCGACAACAGGGTCAATGGTCGCCCTATAGGCCCAAAAGCCTAAGAAAATCGTATCATAAGCCTCTAAACTGGGCTTGTCTTTAATATCTTGGATATCTACATCCCAGTCCTTTAAATGTTTATAAAGACCCTGGGCTAGTTTTCTCGTTCTCCCTGTTCGACTTGAATATAAGACTAAACCTTTCATCTCTCACCTCTTTTACTCAATAATACCACATAATTGACTCTTCTTATATAGGAGTCTCCAATTTGTCAATCGTTTTGTCATTTGCTATAATACACTTAACGTTAACTTAAGGAGGAAATATGAAATTTTTATTCGATGGCCAAGCCGCCATTCAAGTTTATTTAACCAGCAAGGATCACCCTTGTGATTCTTTTATTGAAAAATACTATTCAAACCAGGTTTTTAAAGGAGATATAGGAGAAATTTATCCCTGTCTAGACCTGGAAAATCCCAAAATTTATTTAGGTCTTGGAGACCTAAATAGGGCAAGCTATAATCAATTGAGAGATTCTTTTGCCAAATTAAGCCACTTCGCCAACCAACACAAGATCGAATCTCTATCTTTGGATCTTTTGAATGTAGACGGACTATGTAGCCGAAGAACAGTTCATGCCTATGTGGAAGGTCTAAGAGCCGGAGAATATAAATTCGACCGCTACCTAAGTGAAAAGCACACCACCAGCCTAAAAGAAATCTACCTTAAAGTCCCTGAAAATAAAAAAATGACTGTAGTGGAAGATGCCATTGACGAAGCCAATACCCTGGTTGATAAAATCTTTGTTACTAGAGATCTAGTAAACACTCCAGCTATGGATATGTATCCAAAAATCATTGCCCAAACAGCCAAGGACCTTTTAGAAAAAGATGGGGTTCAAGTCAGTATTTTAGGAAAAAAAGAAATTGAAGACTTGGGAATGACTGCCTTTTTATCTGTAGCTCGTGGTTCTGCCAAGGAACCCCAGCTTCTGATCATGAACTACCAAGGAGATCCCTCTTCTAAAAAGACCATTGCCTATGTTGGTAAAGGCCTTGCCTATGACTCCGGTGGATACTGCATTAAAACCCCAGGTGGCATGAAAACCATGCAATCCGATATGGGTGGATCTGCCACAGTTATTGGGGCTATTTCTGCCATTGCAAAAAGAAAATTAAAGGTCAATGTCGTAGGAGTTTGTGCTCTTTGTGAAAATATGATTTCCGGAGATGCCTATAAGACAGGAGATATTATTGGATCTCTTCGGGGCCTATCCATTGAAGTTGGCAACACCGATGCAGAAGGTCGTATTACTCTAGCTGATGCCTTGGCCTATGCTGTAGACACCTACCATCCAGAATTTGTTGTAGACTTAGCTACTTTAACCGGCGCTTGTATCGTAGCCTTAGGAGACCTTGCAGCTGGTGCAGTCACAAACTGTCCAGATACCATGGCCTTGGTCAAAAGAGCCAGTGAAATTGCTGATGAACAAGTTTGGGAACTTCCCAACCTTCCCGGTTACCAAGAATATATTAAATCTGATGTAGCAGATGTTTACAACACTGGTAAAATCAAAGGTGCCGGAACCATTACCGCTGGTCTCTTCTTAGAAAAATTCGTTGACCAAACTCCCTGGGTCCACTTGGACATTGCAGGAACTGCTTGGTTAGACCGGCCTGTTGGAGCCCTTCCCAAGGGAGCTACCGGATCCCATGTAAAAACTCTTTACCACCTAGCCAAAAGATTTTCTAAAGCTAAGGAAGATGATGAATAAAATTTCCTAACATAAACAGAATTTTATTTCTTTTGTAGATTTTAAAAAAGGAACTCTTAGATGAGTTCCTTTTTCGTCTTATTTTATTTCTTCTCTTTCCAAAAGCCTGGCCAGGCCATAAAAAACAAGGCCCGCCCCTAATAAAAGGAAAACATTAAAAATTAAATTAATAATGACTCCAACTACAACATTTTTTCCCAGCATATCTCCTTGCCCCGAAAAGACCATTTGATACTCTGGTTGGCAAAATTTTCCTATTAAAACTAAAATCGTCATAGGAATCGATAAATAAGCAAAAATTTTTAAGGTTTTCGATAAAACGTTCATTTTATCCCCTCCATACCTTAGCAACTACCAAGAAATATAACTTACAATCGTCAAGGGCTCCGTCTTGACTTTAAAATCCATGGGATAGGAAATAATATCTCCTCCCACTAAGAAACTCGGCTTGCTAATAATGAATTGACCTCTAGCAGAAAATCGCGCAGATTTTGGAGATGTCCGATCAATACTAAAACCCCCATGTTGAAATTCTGATTGGAAACCAGAAATACTGGCATAGGGGGACCCAAAATCTTCAACCCTTAAAATCTTTCCTGTATCCTTGCTGCGAAGAACCCTAGCTTCTGTTGTAATCCTGAAGGATACTTGCCCTATTTTACTAGGAATTTTTTCTTGAGGGCTTGATTTTGTCACGTAGTCGAGAGATTTATTTTGATCTTCCAATGAGGAATCTTTAGCTAAGCTTGTCCTCGCTAGAATAAGACAAAAACACAAAATAAGTACACTTACTAAAATTTTTTTCATTTTATATTCTCCTTCTAGGAGCCTTGTGTAAAGTTTCCAAGTCAATATTCTTTTAAAAAATTATTTTTGTCACCATTTTTATACCTGGCAGGATAAAATATTGTCCTCTTCATATTCGCCTCCAAATATTCATCTCTTTAAATTTCTATTTATTTATAGATACCCATATATATATATATATATATTCAAATTAAATAAAAATAGTTTTTAGGCAAAACTCTTATTCTTTTTTACTCCTTATAAAGAGTAAAAGACCCTATTCTTGACTTGTTAGGAATAAGGTCTTTTAGCATTTTTAGGCTGTTTTTAAGGATTGGTTGATTGTTTCATAATAGAGTTCTTCCAACTCTATTTCTGTCAAGCCCTGGGTCTTTAGGTCAAACATGATCTGGCCATGGTTCAGCATAATAACCCGATCTGCAAACTGGACTGCATTTCTTAAACTATGGGTAATCATTAGGGTCATCATCTTTTCTCTTTCTATGAGCTCCACTGTCTTTTCCATAATAATTTGACTCGTTTTAGGGTCTAGGGCTGCAGTATGTTCATCAAGAAGTAGGAGATTAGGTTTTACAAGGGTTGCCATAAGAAGGGATAGGCTTTGTCTTTGACCCCCAGACAGGTATTTCACCTTGGTATTTAACTTATTTTCCAGGCCCAGGTTTAGGGTTTTTAGTTCTTCGATAATAACTTCCTTATCCCGACTCTTTAAGAGGGATTTTAAGGTAAATTTTTCCCCCTTCTTCCTAGCAATACTCATATTTTCTAAAACTGTTAAGTTAGGGCTGACCCCCTTGCTAGGATCTTGCATCACCTTACCAATATAGCGAGCCCTATTTTCTTCTTTTAAGTCGCTTAAATTTACATTTTCCAATTGAATGTTTCCTTGGTCTTCTTGAATCTTTCCAGAGATCAGGTTAAACAAGGTGGACTTTCCACATCCATTGGGTCCCAGGATTGCTGTGCACTCTTCTCCCCTAATATCCAGGGAAAATTCATTGAACACTCTATTTTCTTCTTCTGTTCCAGGATAGAAAGTTTTAGATAGGCGGTTGATTTTTAACATGCTTTGACTCCTTTTTTAAGACCTGCTTACTAAGGTTGTTATAGGCAATAAAGATAATGACCAAGAGGCCCGTAATGGCCTTTAAATCATCTGGGGCTAGACCCATATAAAGGGCTAATCCATAAATAATCCGGTAAACAATGGCCCCTAAAATACACCGGCTTGTCCCACGAATGGGAAGTTTTTGAAAGCTAGTTTCTCCAATAATCAAACTGGCTAAAGCTGTAACAATCATGGATTGCCCCATAGAAATATCTACATATCCTTGATATTGGGCAGCTAGGCAACCAGCCAAGGCTGCCAGGCCATTGGATAAAACCAAACCTAAGCAATAGAACTTATCTGGCTTTTGTCCCAAGGACTTCACCAAGTCCTCGTTATCTCCTGTTGCTAAGAGCAAATAGCCTTTTTCTGTTTTAAAAAACCAATCCAGAGCCAGTTTAATGATTAAGGCAATGAAGGCCAGAGAAATTAGTTTCCCCCAAGTCCCACTAAAAAAATCAAACATAGAAGGGGCATCCATAAGGGGGACATTGCTTTGTCCTGTTAGTCTTAAGTTTACGGTATAGAGGATAGTCATGGTTAAAATTCCCGCCAGGATTGGTGCTATTTTTACTTTTTTATAGAGAAAGTAGGTAAAATAACCGGCCAGGCATCCTGCAAAAAATGAAAGCACCATGGATACCGGAGGCAAAAAGATATGGGCAAACTTTGCAAAGACAAAGGCTCCTAGAGGAAAGGTCCCTTCAACAGACAAGTCTGCGATATCCAATATTCTAAACGTCAACATAACTCCTATAGCCAAAAGGGAAAAGATAAACCCTTGCTCTATAGAGATTAAAATCATTGCTCCCATTTTTTACTCCTTTTTAATCTGCTAATTCTTATTCGTTAATGAAAACCACATTGTCCCCTTGGGGATATTGGTCTTTAGATAGTTTTAACATGCTTGCTGTTTTTTGGTTAAAGACAGTGTGCATGGTTGCTGGTTTTTCAATGGGCAAGTCTTCGATTTTAGATCCTTGCAATAGCTTGTCCACCAAACCTGCTGCTTGCTTTCCACTTTCCAAATAGTCGACTCCGGAGGCCATTAAGAGACCCTTTTTTGCCTGACCTTCTTCTGAAGAAAAGCTGGGTAATTGGCTTTCGTTTAATGACTTCACTAAAAGAGGCGCACCAGAAGCTACATAGTTGTCTGATAAGGCAAAGTAGCCATCAATTTTCTTGGATAAAATCGTCATGGCTTGTGGAATATCATTGATATTATTAATCCCCATGGCTTCTAGTTTTAAGTCTTTCTCAGTACAAGCTTTTTCTAATCGTTCTACTTGGACCCTGGAATTTTGTTCTCCAGTATTATAGAGGGTTCCTATTGTTTTTATGTCTGGGAACAATTTAAGGTACTGGTCAATTTGTTGGCCAGGGTCTACCTCATCGGTAACTCCTGTACATTTTCCCTCCAATCCAGCTCCTTTCGGATCTGTTACTGCCGCGAAAACTAGGGGGGTATCTCCCTTAGTGGTCAAAGCCCCTTGGGTGGCAGGTGTGGCAATGGCAAAGATAACATCTACCTTTTCTTGGACCATTTTTTGCGTAATTTGTGGGACATTGCCAGCTTCTCCTTGGGCATTTTGCACAAGGATTTCTGCCTCTGGATACTTGCTTTTAATTTCCTTTTCAAAACCTTCCCTTACTGCATCTAAACTAATTTGATCAATAAATTGGATGATACCAATTTTAGGAGAAGTTCCCTCTTGACTTGTTTTCGTATTTTCTTGAACAGCTTCTTCCTTCTTGTCATTTGCCGGTGCTTTTTGACAGGCTACCAAAGCCAGGATCAAGCACAGGGTTAAAATAGTTCTTTTCATCTTTTCTCCTTTCAAAATAAAAAAAATCTTTCATCCATAGGACGAAAGATTCGCGGTACCACCTAAATTATAGCATAAATTACTATCTCTTATCAGGATCAAATTAATCCATAGCCTAAGATAACGGTGGCTTCCGAAATTGTCTACATTTTCAACAATTCTACTCCAGAGTGAATATTACATACCTTATTTCTTCCTGGCTTTCACCGGCCCCAGGTCTCTGTAAAGAACATCCAGTATCTTTCTCTCTATCGAAGTATTTAGCTATACGTACATATTACACTAGTTTATAAAAAAGTGCAAGAACTTTTTCTGGAAAATTTTATTCTAAAAAATAAGAGTCCTAAAAATACTTTTTTATCTTCAGGACTCTTATTGATTATAAAAGAAAAGATGCCATTCTGGCACCTTTCCTTTTTCTTTATTTATTCTTGCTCAAAACCTTCTACTTCAGACAACTTTTTGTAGTGTTCATAGCGGTCTTTGGCTTGTTCTTCTGCCAGGTCAAAGAGGTTTTCTGCTCTTTCTGGGAAGAGTTTTTTCAAGGAGGTATAGCGAACTTCTCCATCCAGGAATTCCCGATAGGGTCTGGAAGGTTCTTTAGAATCTAGGATAAATGGATTCTTGCCTTCTTTTTTCAGACTTGGGTTGTAGCGATAGAGGTTCCAATATCCTGTTTCAACTGCCTTCTTTTCTTCTTCGATAGAAGTTCCCATTCCTGTACGGATTCCATGGTTGATACAGGGGGCGTAGGCAATAATTAAGGATGGTCCTGGGTAGGCTTCTGCTTCCTTAATGGCCTTGAGAGCTTGGTTTTTATCTGCACCCATGGCAATGGAAGCTACATAGATGTATCCATAGCTGGTCATCATTAAACCTAAATCCTTTTTCTTGGTAGTCTTTCCGGCAGCTGCAAATTGAGCCACAGCTCCTGTTGGTGTTGCCTTGGAAGATTGACCTCCTGTGTTGGAATAAACTTCTGTATCTACAACAAAGATGTTGATATCTTCTCCAGAAGCTAGGACATGGTCTACCCCGCCAAAGCCAATATCATAAGCCCAGCCGTCACCACCAATAATCCATTGGCTTCTCTTGATAAAGTAGTCTTTGAGGCCCTTTAGTTCTTCTAGTTCTTTTTGACAGTGGTCCCCATAGGATTTGTCTATAAGAGGAAGAATTTTAGCTGTAGCAGCCTTGGATTCTTTGTAGTCATCCTTACCTTGGATCCATTGGCCTAGAGCATCTGAAAGTTCTTGGTCGATGTTGGCTTCAATCACTTCTTCTGCTAAAAGTTTGATCCGGTCTCTAACTTGGTTAGATCCAACCTTCATCCCATAGCCATATTCTGCATTGTCTTCAAACAAGGAGTTGGCCCAGGATGGTCCATTTCCACATGCATCTGTACAATAGGGCATACTTGGAGCAGATCCACCCCAAATAGAGGTACATCCTGTTGCATTGGCAATCATCATGTGGTCTCCAAAGAGTTGGGTAATTAGTTTAATATAGGGAGTTTCCCCACATCCAGCGCATGCTCCTGAGAATTCCAGATAGGGTGCAAAGAATTGGGAGTTTTTAACGTTATTGGCTTCAAATTGGTCTTGTTTAGAAACTACCTCATCAGCAGCATAGTCCCAGTTGACGCTTTGTTCTTCAAATTCAGATTCAAAGGGAACCATAACCAAGGCTTTTTCCTTGGCAGGACAAACTTGAGCACAGTTTCCACATCCTGTACAGTCTAGGGGTGAAATTTGAATTCTAAATTCTAGGCCTTCAGTGCCCTTACCTCTAGCTGGAATTGTTTCAAAGTTTTCTGGCGCCTTTTTGGCTTCTTCTTCATTCAACAAGAAGGGACGAATAACTGCATGAGGGCAGACATAAGAACATTGGTTACATTGGATACACTTGTCCTTTTGCCATTGGGGTACATTAACGGCAATACCACGTTTTTCAAATCGACTGGTTCCATTGGGGAAGCTTCCATCTTCACGACCTACAAAAGCAGATACAGGAAGGTCATTTCCTGCTTGCCGTGTCATTGGAATAACAATATCGTTGATAAAGTCTGGAGCTCCTGGAATTGTATAGTCTTCGGGTTCATCTGCTGTCTTCCAGCTTTCTGGTACTTGAATTTTAACGATGGCATCCATACCACGATCTACAGCCTTGTTGTTCATTGCAACAATATCATCGCCCTTGTGACCATAATCCTTAACGATGGCTTCTTTCAATTTTTCCCGAGCTTCTTCAATGGGAAGAACTTCGGAAAGTTTAAAGAAAGCTGCCTGCATAACCATATTGGTCCGACCACCTAGGCCCACTTCTGCCGCAATTTTAGTTGCATTGATCGTATAGAATTCAATTTCATTTTGAGCAATGGCTCTTTTTAGGGATGATGGCAGGTGGCTTTCTAATTCCTCTTCAGTCCAGATGGTGTTTAATAAGAACTTACCACCCTTTTTAATTCCTCTAAGAAGGTCGTATTGGTAAACATAAGATTGTTTAGAACAGGAAATGAAGTTAGCTTCAGTAATTAAATAAGTTGAAGTTATCTTCTTTTGACCAAATCTCAAGTGACTCATGGTAACGCCACCAGATTTTTTTGAATCGTAGTCAAAGTAACCTTGGGCATACATATCAGTCCCATCACCGATAATTTTAATGGCACTCTTGTTGGCACCAACGGTTCCGTCTGAACCGAAGCCCCAGAATTTACAAGCAATGGTTCCTTCAGGTTCTGTTTGGACTATTTCATCCAAGGGTAGAGACAGGTGGGTTACATCGTCTTCAATACCAATGGTAAAGTTATGGCTTGGTTGGTCTTGGTCTAGGTGCTTATAAACGGCTAGGATTTGTGATGGAGTTGTATCTTTTGATCCTAGGCCGTAGCGACCACCAATAATAAGAGGTCTATCTTCCAGGTCATAATAGATATCTCTTACATCTAAGTAAAGAGGTTCTCCAATGGCTCCCTTTTCTTTTGTCCGGTCTAAGACAGCAATCTTTTCAACTGTCTTTGGCATATTTTCTAGGAAAACTTCCTTGCTAAAGGGCCGGTAGAGATGGACTTTAAGAAGACCAACTTTTTCTCCCTTTTTATTTAAGTAATCAACAACTTCTTCAATGGTTTCAGTAACAGATCCCATGGCAACAATGACCTTTTTGGCATCTTCTGCCCCATAGTAGTTAAAGAGGTCATAATGGCGGCCTGTTAAATCACTCATCTTCTTCATGTAGTCTCTAGTAATACCTACAATATCTGTGTAGAAGTGGTTTGAGGCTTCCATGGATTGGAAGTAGATATCGGGGTTTTGTGCTGTCCCACGAATCTTGGGGTTGGAAGGACTTAGGGCTCTTTGTTTAAAGGCGAGAATCGCTTCATGGTCTACTAAGTCATCTAGGTCTTTGTAGTCTAAAACTTCAATTTTTTGAATTTCATGACTTGTACGGAAGCCATCAAAGAAGTGCAAGAAGGGAACTCTTCCCTTAATGGATGATAAATGAGCAATTCCAGCTAAATCCATAACTTCTTGTACTGATCCTGAAGCCAAAAGAGCAAAACCTGTGGCACGAGTAGCCATAACATCTTGGTGGTCTCCAAAAATACTTAAGGCTTGGGTCGCCAAGGACCGGGCAGCAACATGAAATACTCCTGGCAATAGTTCACCAGAAATTTTATACATGTTTGGAATCATTAAAAGCAAACCTTGGGAAGCTGTAAAGGTTGATGTTAGTGCCCCACCTTGTAAAGATCCATGGACCGCTCCAGATGCTCCACCTTCTGCTTGCATTTCTTTTACAAGAACTTCTTGCCCAAATATATTTTTCCGTTCCTTTGCAGCCCAGGCATCAACGTGTTCAGCCATTGGGGAGGACGGAGTAATAGGGTAGATACATGCCACATCAGAAAATGCATAGGCTACATGGGCAGCCGCTTCATTTCCATCCATGGTTTTCATGAGTTTTGCCATAAGAATACCTCCTTATTCTCTATGTCTATGATTTAACGTAGGTCTGAATACCTTTTAATTTATGATATCAAATGGATTTTTATAAAGCAATAAGTTTCCCCTAAAGATTTTAAATATCGTCCTTAATATTTTGAAAATTTTTCGCTTTTCCCAAGGGTTAAAAGCTCTCTTTCAGTCCCTTGCCAGTCCCGGCTTCCTTAGCCTGGACTAATTTTTAATGGTTCTTTTTTCTTCGATTGATTTCTTTGGTTAGCCGGTCATTTAAAGCTAGGGCTGCATTATAACCCAAGTCTTTTAATTTAAAGTTTTTAGTGGCTACTTCGATTACCATGGAGGTATTTCGACCACTTTTTACCGGAATAGTCATTAAAGGAACTTCAATGCCTAAATATTGACCATATTGGCTTTTTTCTCCCAGTCTATCGTAGGATATGTTTTCATTCCAGGGTTCCAAATGGACAATCAGGTCAATTTCTTTTTCCTCCATTACACAGCCCACACCAAAAATCCTTTGAACATCAATAATCCCCACACCTCGAATTTCCATAAAGTGCTGGGTAACCTTGGGACTTGTCCCATGTAATTGTTCATCTAAACGCCGGATGATTACAGAATCATCACTAATCAACTTGTGGCCATTGACCAATAGGTCTAGAGCTGTTTCACTCTTTCCTACCCCGGAAGGTCCTGTAAGTAAAACACCGACGCCGTAAATGTCCATCAATATCCCATGAACTCGCATACTGGGAGCCAATAAAACATCCGTATAGTTAATAAGCTGGTTAACCAGGCGGCTGGTGGTAGCCTTAGTCGTTAAAATGGTTCGATTATATTTTTTTGCAAGGTCGATTGCCTCGTCAAAGACCGTATTTCCCCTGGAAAAAATCATGACAGGAATATGGCTTGCAAAAATAGGCTCCAGAACCTGGTAGCGCTTTTCATGGGTTAAGTCATTGCAAAACTGCCATTCTGCCCCTCCAATGATTTGGATTCGCTCTGACACGTATTTTCGAAAGTAGCCAAACAATTGTAGACCTGGCCGATTTAATTCATTTGATTCAATCTCTACTTCTTCATAACCTTTTGCCAGATAAACAACTTCAAATCCCATATCATCAATCAGTTGTTTTAGAGAAAAAGATCCATTCATTACCTATTCTCCTTCCAATAATTCTTTAAACTTTCTGCCGCCCTTATATTCATTCCATCTACCTCTTTTAACTCTTCAATAGACGCTTCCTTGATCTTTTGAATACTCTTAAAGTGCTTCATCAGGGCCTGCTTTCTTTTGGGACCAATCCCAGGAATATCATCTAACTGGGACTTGAACATGGACTTTGCGTGCAAACTTTTATGGTAGTTTAAGGCAAAACGGTGAGCTTCTTCTTGGATGGAAAACAAAAGTCTATAAAGCCTTGATGAGACCTTGAGTTGGATTTCCTTTCCCTGGTAAACAAGTCCCCTTGTTTTATGGAAGTCATCTTTTACCAGACCCACAATGGGAATTTCAATGCCCAACTTATCTAAAGCCCTTGTTACTACATTGACTTGTCCCAAGCCTCCATCAATTAAAAGTACGTCCGGATAGATGTAAAAAGAGTTCATCTTGCCTTCTTTCTTGTCTGCTTGTCCCCGTAAAAAACGTCGAGTTAAAACTTCTTCCATGCTCTTATAGTCATCTGGTCCTTGAACTGTTTTAATTTTAAATTTCCGATAGTCGCTTTTTTTGGCCAGCCCATCTTCATAAACCACCATAGACCCTACTGATTCCACTCCAGAAATATTGGAAATATCATAGCATTCCAAACGATGAGGAAAGTCTTTTAAATTCAAGACATCTTGAAGGTCCTCTAAGGCCATCCTTCGTTCGTTCTTCTTTCTCTTATACTTGTCTGAGTTTTTACTCAACATATCTATGGCATTTTGCTTGGCCAGTCGGACCAGGTCTCTTTTTTCCCCTATTTTAGGAGATTGGATATGGACCCGGCTCTTTCTTTTTTGACTCAACCAATCTTCAATAGTGGAGTCACTTAAATCTTTCTCAACGAGAATTTCCTTGGGAATATGGGCTGTCCCACTATAAAATTGTTTGATAAAGGTCTCAGTAATTTCCTCTGTAGACTCTTGGTTAAAGTGGTCCAATAAAAAATGTTCCCGGCCAATAATTTTTCCATTTCGAATAAAAAATATTTGTACCAATACATCATTGACATCTCGAGCAATGGCGATAACATCCTGCTCCTTGTCTGAATTGGCATCTGTAATTTTTTGTCTTTCATTTAAAATCTCTAAAGATCTTAGGGAGTCTCGATACTTGGCAGCCTGTTCAAAGTCTAAGTTTTCAGAAGCCTTTTCCATGGCAGTTTGGATTTTTTCATAGAGGTCTGTTTTCTTTCCGTCCAAAAAATTTTGAATGGCCTCTATATGTTGATTGTAGTCTTGAGGACAAACCTCTCCGGTACAGGGGCCCATACAGCGATGAATAAAATAGTTTAAACAGGGCCTAACCTTGCCTATGGACTTCTCAATGTTTAAATGACAGTCCCTTATAGGATAAAATTCATGGAATCGATCAATGGCTTCATTGACTGCTGTAGTATTTGGAAAAGGACCATAGTATTTAGCCCCATCCTTGCCTAGCCGTCTTGTTTTTAAAACGCGAGGAAATTCTTCCCCGCGAGTTATTTTTATATATGGATATTGCTTGTCATCCCTAAGGAGGACATTATACTTGGGTCGCTTTTCCTTGATGAGGTTTTGTTCTAAAACCAAGGATTCAATTTCATTTTCAACAATGATGTATTCATAATCTTCAATGTGGGACACCATGGCCCTCACCTTTGAGGAGCTTTGACCATAGGATCCAAAGTATTGACGGACTCTCTTTCTTAAATTTTTAGCCTTGCCAACATAAATTACCGTGTCCGAAGCATCCTTCATTAAATAGACGCCAGGGTTGTTGGGAAGTAGGTCTAATTGCTCTTTTGTAACCATTATTTTTCCGAAAAAGCTTCTGTTTGAATGGAAAGATACTCTTCTTCCTCTTTGTTCAAATTAGGAGCTAAGAGGTCATAAACTTGTTCATTATAACGATTTAACCATTGTCTTTCTTCCTGGGTTAAGAGTTCTGGGTTGATGCATTTTCGATCAAAGGGAATATAGCTTAGCATGTCAAAAGAGTAGAAAGTCCCATCAGGAGCTGTTCCATCTAATTTCACAGCTACGTCATTTTCAAGGCGGATTCCGTACATGTCTTCCTTGTAGATACCAGGTTCAATGGTAACGATATAGCCTTCTTCCAAAGGACAATCCTCTGTCCAGCGACTAATCCTATGAGGTCCTTCATGGACGTTTAAAAGGTAGCCAACTCCATGACCTGTTCCACACTTATAGTCCATGTGGTATTGCCAAATAGGTCTTCTGGCAATAGCATCTAATTGACTTCCCTTGGTTCCTTCCAAGAAGATGGTGTTGGCCAGGCTGATTTGACTCTTTAAAACTAGGGTGTAATCTCTTTTTTCTTCTTCTGTTGGTTGCCCAAAGTGGAGGGTCCGAGTAATATCTGTGGTTCCCCGTAAATATTGACCACCACTATCGATTAAATAAAAAGAGTCTTTTTCAATAACTGTACTTTCCTTTTGAGCTGAATAGTGCATCATGGCCCCATTCGCTCCATAGGCAGAAATCGGTGTAAAGGAGTCTTCAATATAGTCCACAATATTTTTTCTAAAGTCAATTAACTTGTTTTGTGCCTCATATTCAGTAATGGCTTTTCCTGCCGAAATTTCTTGATTTAGCCAAGAAAAATATTTAACCAAGGCCACACCATCGTCAACATAGGCTGCTTTTAAATTATTCAACTCCACCTTATTTTTTACAGCCTTTAGCATAGTTGTAGGGTTAATGGCTTCAATTAGTTGATTTTTCTCCCTTAGATGATTATAGACCAAGGCATTTGTCTTGCTGGGGTCTAGTAAAATCTTCTTGTCCTTCAACTTCTTAATGTCTTGGTAAAAATCATTGTATTCCTTGACCACAATCTTTTGTTGTTCAAAATACTCTACAATTTCTTGGTCAATTTTCCTTAAGTCAATATATAGGACCAGGTGCTTATTATCCAGGGTTAAAAAACTCAAGAAAACAGGATTGTTCTCAATATCTCTTCCCCGAAGGTTGGTAAACCAAGCTATATCATCCAGCGATGACAAAACCAAGCTATCTGCCTTATATTTTTTTAATTCTTCCATAACCTGGTCTCTTTTTTCCAGGGTGGTGAATTTAGTGTAGGCATTTTTTAGAATAAACATTGGCTCTTGAGGTAGGCTGGGTCGTCCTTCCCACAAGTCGGTCATTAAATCCACTGCCTTAAAGCTTAAATCTGGTCTTTGACTTTCCAGTTTTTTTAAGTCCTTCATCATTAAAAGTTCCCCATGGAAGCCTACCGTATCCCCTTCTTGGGCCATTTTTATCACATAATCATAGGGAGATAGGACTCCTGGTTGGCCGTCCTTTTGTAGGCTAAAACCAGAGCCTTCTAATTGCTTTCCCGCTTGGATATAGTAGCGACCATCTGCCCAGCAGTAGGCTTTATCCTTAAAGACCACTGCCACCCCGGCAGACCCGGTAAATCCTGTTAGGAAGGTCCGGTACTTATAGGCATCTGGAGGATATTCGCTACCATGAGGGTCTCCTGTTGGAACCAGGTAGATATCTATTTTATTTTCTTGCATTTTATTTCTTAAACTTTGTAAAATTTCCATCATACACGACCTTTCTTTATATGTTTATTTTACAATAAATAGAAAAAAAAAGCATCTTCTAAGGGGACATTTTCAAGTCTTTCATTTTCTAAAGATCGAACTATCTAATTTCACTTAAATTTTCTTTTAGCCTATAAAAAACCGCCAAGATAGCTCAAGCCATCGGCGGTTTTAAAGATATACTTTTATTTTCCCTTAAACAGACTGCTTTAATTGGTATTCATCCATGACTTGGTCCATGGTTTTTAATTTAATCGCATCATATTGGGCAAAAATTTTTTTAGAAAAATCAACATTTTGATAAACACACCAATAGCCTTTGAACTTACACCTTTTCCCTCCCAGGGTGGAAAATCCTACTACATCACAAGTTGGATAGCCTAGGAAAATCCCCACTTCATGGGGACAGGAGCTTTGAAAGTGCTTTTTGAGCGTCTTTAGGGCCTCGTATAGGTTTGCGGGATCTTTATATTTGTAGCTTTTTAAAAAGAGTTGAATTTCTTCCTGCCTTAGATGGGCTTCTAATGAATCTTTTTTGAAAAAGTAAACCAAAACTCCTTGTAGGGACTCTTTTAAGATAAAAGATTGGACCCCAAGGGCCTCTTCAAAATATTTTTGCTTGTCTAAAAAAATTTTATGTAGGGGCAAATGGGTCATGGATAAGTTTAAGAGGGTCCCAACCTTGTTACAATAAAGAGTCGGGGCCAGCTGAACCCTTAAATATCCATAGAGATAGGAAAATTCATCCAGCTGACCCAGCCTTTCAAAAAAAGATAGGAGACTTTCCTTGGGCATCTTAAGACCGAGCCAAGTCTCGTCCCAATAGTTTGCAGTCATAAAGGGCATCTTCATCGGGATCATCGTAGGCAATTAAACCATCTGCAACCAGTCTTGCTCCACAATCGTCCATTTCTTCCACCCATTCCTTCATCCATTGACCGTCTGCCCACTCATAAGAGCCAAATAAGGCTGTGGCCTTGCCAGATAAAAGTGGTTTAATTTCATCAATAAAGGGCCGGAAGCAAGTTTCTTCCAATTCTTCAGCTCCCATAGCTGGACAACCGAGAGCTATGGCGTCAGCAGACTTTACATCTTCTGCTGTGGCATCCGTTACAAAAAGTAAGTCTACATTTGCCCCCTCTTCCTTGGCTCCTTCAACAATGGCATGGGCCATTTTTTCTGTATTTCCTGTTCCAGTCCAATAAATTACTTTAATATTTTTCATAATTCCTCCTAAAATTATTGATATTTGATATCATTTATACTATTATTATAGTAGCTTCTGTTGCTCTTTGCTTTTCATTTATCGCCTATTTATCATATAAAAAAGGAGTTCTTATGTACGATTACCTTAATTTAGTAAAAAAATTAAAAAATTCTACTTTAAAAAACGCAAACGATACTCTCTATCGAGAGTTAAGTCCCTATAGTGAGGACCTTCCCTCTCTTCAAAAATACCTAGACCATTTAAATGTTTATTTATGTACATATTTTTTACTCAAATATAAATTACATTTAGAAAAGATGGCAGAAAATTTTGACCAACAGATTCAAGAGATAGAAACTTTTGAACAGGCTGTTGCTCTTGGTGAGACCATCTTAAATGAATACAAAAACCGCTTTGGAACCGTCCTCATTTCTGTGGACCACCAACTGATTAAGCAAGCCCTAACCTATATCCAACAACACTTTCATGAAAAAATCACCCTGGATACTGTCGCTAAAAAACTCCACCTCTCCAAAAACTACCTCTGCCACCTCTTCCAAGAAGAAACCGGCCATAAGTTTTGCGAATATGTTTCTCTTCTTCGAGTCCAACATGCCAAAAAGCTAATCGAAGAGGGAAAGGATTCCTTTACATCTATTTCTTATACCTGTGGCTTTTCAAGTCAAAGTCACTTTTCTACAACCTTTAAAAAATATGCCGGCTGCACTCCTAAAGAATATCAGAAAATTACCCAAGCCAAGTAACCATTACAATAGTATATAAATCGCCACCTAATTTAATTAGAGGGCCTAAGTAAATAAAAAATGCCTACTTGAGTAGGCATTTTTTATTTCTTCTTACCGACGTTGATAATTATTTAATTGAATCCAATTTTCATTCTTACCATCTGATTTCCGAGTGTAGTCATGGCCATTGGTTGCCTCTACAATAGGATAATAAGCCCAATGGTCTTGTCCTATATCTATAAAATGGACAATTAAGTTTTTGTGCTCTTGAACCCAAGCCTTATCAGCATAACGGTTTAATACTTGGTTCGTCATTGTTGCAACTTCAGATCGTTTTATATTTTCCTCTGGCCGGAATGTTTTGTCTGGATAGCCTGAAATCCATCCCTTGGCATAGGCACTAGCAATCGCATCATGTGCCCAATGATTTTCTCCTACATCTGTAAAGGGCATGGTTGCTGGTTTCAATTGGTCAAATCTCATGGCAATAGCCGCAAATTCTGCCCGACTAATGGGATTGTTGGGTCGGAAGGTATGATCTTCATAGCCCTTTAAAATACCAGCCGCTTCTGCCTTAGCAACATAAGTGTAGCACCAAGTGTCCTTATTTACATCAGTAAAAGATGGATTCCCTGCCTCTGGAGCTCTTTCCATTAAGCGAACAAACATGGCTGCTACTTCTCCCCTTGTCATCAACTTATCTGGACCAAAAGTTTGATCTGGATAGCCAAAGAGATAGGCAAAGTGATCTTCTGTGTTGAGCTTACTAGGTCCTAGAGTAAAGTAAATTCCAATTGGCTTTGTTGATTTTTCTCCTGGATTTGGTTTGACTGGTTTTTCTCCTGGGTTTGGTTTAGCTGGCTTTTTAATTAAAAGATTGTCAGCTAACATGTGTTTAATGGATCTTTTACTTGGGTCTTTTTCTTCGATAAAATCATAAGCCGTTTTTTGTCCTTCCATCTTTCTTCCGTAAGAAAGGAAGGACAGCTTCATGGGACTATCTTTGGCATAGAGTTTATAGCCTGCTACTTCTATGGGCTTGGTTCCATCGATGGAAGCGTCCATATATTTATCTCCGTCTTTATAGAAAACGCGGTAGAGAGGCGTGGAGGCATCCTTGTAGCGAAGGCCTTGACTGTCGTTCGCTTCATCGACGAGTTTGACTGTATTCACTTCGTTATCCTTAAAGATGTCCACATGGTAGCGACCGCCTTCAACTAAGTTTGAAAGAGGCGTTGCCGCTTCTACCTTTCCTTTTCCTAAAATAAACGTTCCGTTGTCTCCCTCAAGCTTTACTGCTGGGGCTGATAACGCAATATAATCAGAGAAATGGGATTTCAATACCGGCTGTTTGTCCTTTCCGTCAACAAGGACCAAACCTTTGGCGTGAATGGCCACGGCGTTGGAAGAGTCGCCGGGGTAATTTTTGTCCTTAGTTCTCGGATGCATCATGTTTTTCATATAGTCGTAGTCGTTTTGGAAGGCGTGGTTCCCTGCTTCTACGGTGCCGCCGGTGACGGTAACGTCGGTAGCATTGTAAATGCCGCTTCCAGCTGGTGCACCGTCAACCAGTTCTCGGCAGGCTCCGCCAGAAATATGGGCATCGTCTGCGACTGCAATCTTTTCCGAGCCGACAATGCCGTGGCCGCCTTTCAAGCCGCTATTGCCGCCGTAAATCTTGGCGGAGCCGGAAATATTAACGACATCATTTTGAATTTCGCTGTTATCTATGCCGTGACCCGCCTCCAGCTTGCCGAAAAAGAGATAATTCCTAGTGTAATTTCCTACAGGTGAGCCACCGATGACGAGGCTGTCGCCTTTGATTTCGACCTTGGGCACGTTTTTAATTCCGCTGCCCGCCGTGCCGTGTCCCGAGCAAACATTTTTCGGGTTACATTGACCACTTGTATAATTGAGATCGCCGCCATGAACAAAGCCGTCATCGATGACCAGTTCCTTGACATCTTCCACGCCGTAGCCGGAAGACAGATTCAACGCTCGATATTTATAGTCTTCTTCTAATGCGCCCTTCTTATAATTAAAGAGACCGTCTCCTTGAACGATGGCACCATTACTAACGGTGACCTTGTTGGCACCGACGATGCCTGAGCCCGTGCGGTACTGGTTTTTAAGCGCGTCGTCTTCAATCAAAAGATTATTAATGGTACCGCCCTTGACGTTGGCACCTTTAGTGATGGTTACATCGCCTGTGGTCTTTACACCAGCAGCACCACGCTTGGACCCATTGGCCGTGGCGTAGCCAGCCGATTTGGGTATGCTAGGAAAGCCCGGCCCTCTCACGGAGACCTTGTCGCCAGAAAGAAGAACATCGCCTTGAGAAAGAATCATAGCCTCTAAGTTTCCGTGCGTCGCATATCCGCCTTCGACGACAGCTTCAACATTTGTCGATGTCACATTTAATTTCCCCGTACCCATTTCTATGACGGCACGAGGGGCGAGGTGATATTGGTCTTGCTTTGGATTCACCAAGGCTCCTGTCACGGTACCTCCGTGGATATTTACCTGGGCATCTCCCTTGGCGAGAATAGTGGGACCGTAAAAATAGCTTTGATCGAAGCCTGCCAGATGGCTTTGCTTGCTCTCTTCGATTCCCTTGCCGAAGTCCAACTTGCCGCCGTCCTTCACTTCAACGACGCCGACGTAATGGTCACTTCCCGGTTCAATGCCGGGATTTGGCCTAGTGCCTGCACCGGGACGAATGCCGTTCATGGAATTTGGGCTTCCTCCGGCGACGATGTCCAAATTCATCCCTCGAATAGCTCCTCCTGGATAGCGACCGTCGCCCCCCTTGATAAGAAGATTCGGAAGGGTCGATTGTGCTTGGCGTATGTCTATTTTGACATTATCGGCGAGGATGGCGAAGGCTCCTTGGCCCTCCTTACTATTTCCGCCTATGATCTGAAAGCCTTGGTTGTTCGTGTCGGTCATCACAAAATTCTTGGCGATAATGGCCTCGCCGGCTTTGGTGTCGCCTTCGCCGCCGACGATTCTATTGACATCCTCTATATTTTTTCTGTTGACATAAAGACGGCCAAAGTCCGTCACGCCGCTTGCTTTTACCTTTTCTATGATATCATTGTAATCTGTACGTTCGTTCTTTATGCTTTCAATTCCCTTCACCTCTACGATGCCAGCGGGAAGGTTGACGGCAGCCATACCCTTTGCGGCAAAGATTCCGGATAGATTGCTAACGATCAGATTCCCATCTCCATGAATGGGCACCATCCCTTCATTTCCGTATATCTTTACGGTAGACAGAGTTAATGTTTTGCCCTTGGCAATATCAAAGCTAAGGTTTTTTAATATCGCTATCTCCCGCACCTGGATGTTTGTTTTGATAGGTTTATACATAGTCTGTTCGGTCTCGTATTCCAATTCTGCCTTAATGGTCAGATTCTTATCAATAACAATTTCCTCACCTTGAAAATCTTTTGGATTTTTTAAATCCTTTATAAGGATTACATCCCCATCTTTAGCATTTTTAACTGCTTGTTTAAAAACCTCTACCGTGTCTACTTCATTGATATTAGAAGCAGGCTCTTTAAGAGCTGGAGGAATTACAGCCTGGCCTATGTCTAGGCCCGATGAATCTTCCTGATCAAGGGGTTGATTTTCTAAAACTGTGAGGTCCTTCTCTTCATCCTCCAATATTGGATGGGCTTCTTCTTTCTTTTCTGGATCCAATGCTTCCGTTATAAAGCCGTCTTCTGTCATTGCGCTTTCATCCTCTGCCAAGACTTGCCAGGGCAGGAAGGTGAATAACATAACAAAAGTTAAGGCAAGAGCCACAAACTTTTTCATTTTTCCTCCTTTTATAAAACCTTTTCCTCATCTCTTTACTTTTTTTGTCACCCTTGCTGCCTCAATAAAGAAATTTCTTCTATAAACTATAGTATAGTCCTTACTAAGTACTTTTACAACTTTTGTTAAACTTTTCCATTTGATAGATTACTCTTCCTAGCCTCTTCTTTTTTAAATTCGAATTTTAAAATAAAAGCCGTACTTTATAATTAAATAACTTTAAGTTGATATCAAAAGAGGACAGGTTAACCTGTCCTCTTTTTGTCTTCTTATTAATTTTTTGAATGGTTCCTCTTAAAAGCTCAATCCATTTCTTGAGTATCTGTCCCGTCTTCTGCCGAGCTAACTTCTTCCACGGCATCTTCTTCTGCCACTACCTTATGAAATTCATTGATAACGGCTTCCTCAAGTTCATTTCTTGTTTTTGAATTAATTGGGTGTGCGATGTCTCTAAAGGATCCTGATGGAATGCGACGACTTGGCATTGCTAGAAAAAGTCCATCTGTTCCTTCGATTACTTTCATATCATGAACGACAAAATCTCCGTCAAATGTTACAGAAGCAATTGCCTTCATCCTGCCCCCATCTTTAATTTGCCGAATACGAATATCCGTAATGTTCATGGTGTCACCATCCTTTCCTTTTTATCATTATACTATATTACATGAGTAAAAGTAAATACTTATAAACTTTCCTACTTATAAATAGGAATTTCTTTTCCCTGAAAATTTGTGCTATAATTATCCTATATGAGGAGGACCGTCTATTGATTGCATTTGATTTTAAAAATAATAAACGCCATGTCCATTTTATTGGTATTGGAGGTATTTCTATGAGTGGCCTAGCAGAAATACTCCACCACAACCACTTCACCGTCTCAGGTTCCGATATGAAAGAATCTAAAATTACCCAACATTTAAGAGAAATCGGAATCCCAGTAAAAATTGGCCATAGCAAGGAAAATATTCAAGGGGCTGATGTAGTTATCTTTACTGATGCCATTAACCTGGACAATGAAGAACTTCGAGGGGCCATTGAAGCCAAGGTCGACCTAATTGATCGCGCCAGCTTTTTAGGTATGCTCATGAAAAACTACAAGAAGTCCATTGCCGTTTCTGGTACCCATGGAAAAACGACCACTACCTCCATGATTTCTTGTATGATTTGTAATTTAAAAGAAGACCCCACCATTTTACTTGGTGGAGAATTGGATGAAATTAAAGGAAATGTCCGTTTCGGTGAAAGAGACCTCTTCCTTACTGAAGCTTGTGAATACAAGGCAAATATTGTCAAATACTTCCCTACTACAGCTATTATCTTAAATATGGATGAGGACCATCTAGACTATTTTGACAATATGGACCACATTTACCGTACCTTTCTTGAGTATGCTCAAAATATTCCTCCAGAAGGTCATCTTATTTTAAACATTGATAATGACTATGTTAAAAAATTGATTCCGGAAGTAAAGGCCCATGTCGTGACCTTTTCCGTCCAACAAGAAGCAGACTACCAGGCAAAAAATATCCGTTTTTCCGAGTCTGGCCTAGCAAGTTTTGACCTCTACTACCATGGGGACTTTATTCGCCCCATCCATTTAAAGGTCATGGGTCTACACAATATTTATAATGCTCTAGCCTCTATTGCCAGTGTCCATGAAAATGGTTTAGACTTTGATCTTGCCATCCAAGGCCTGGAATCCTATGGAGGGGTCCACCGTCGTTTGGAATACAAGGGAAGTAAAGACCGCATTAGCGTTATTGACGACTATGCCCACCACCCTACAGAAATCCAGTCCACCCTCCATGCCTTGAGACAGGCAGCCCAGGGCAAGATTTATTGTGTCTTCCAACCCCACACCTTTACTCGGACCAAATTACTTTTAGATGGCTTTGCCCATAGCTTTCATGAGGCTGATTCGGTTATTATTACAGATATCTATGCTGCCCGAGAAAAAGACTATGGAGACATCCACTCCAAGACCCTGGTAGATGCCATTAATAAGATTGGAGACCACGCCCAATACATTGCCGACTTTGATGAAATTGTCGATTTTTGTAAAAAGAACCTCCAACCCGGAGACACCCTTCTAACCATGGGAGCTGGAGATGTCTATCTTATTGGTGAAAAGTTTTTAGAAAATTAAAAAAAATCCTAGAAGACGAAAATTCTTGATATGTACCCTCTTTACTGGACAAACCAGTAAGGAGGGTATTTTTGTGAAATATAGCTATGAATTCAAAAAAGAGTGCATACAGTTGTATAGGCAAGGGAAATGGCCTGATACACCTGATGGGACCAAAGAAGAAAACCTTCATGCTTCCATTAGAAAATGGTTTAGATTAGAAGAACTTCATGGCCCAG